>JBAGJY010000011.1:0-234720 GCA_037034305.1 Streptomyces sp. PLK1-5 | reverse complement strand
TGGGATTCACCTTCCGGCTCTCGCTTTCCGGTGTTTCCGACACTATCAGATCCGCTTTCCGCCGAGCCAATCGGCGTTTTGCATTTCCGGTAGTAATTCGGAAGGGGTGGTGCGGTGCTCCGGGGAGTCAACTCCGCGGAGCGAGGGTAGACGCTACCCGGACCGCCACTCGTATGTCTACTTCGTGACAACCGTTTGACTCTACCTCCCCGCTCTACCCGTGTCAACGGGTTTTGCGAGGCGTAGAGGAGATTAGCAGGTGAGCGGGGCTGATTGCACATCGAGCAGCCACCGTCCGGCCACTGCCCGGCAGTCGGCCCGTCATCCGAACGTGGAAGGCGGGCTCTCCAGGTCCTCAAGCTCGATGCCGGGGGCGGCGAGCACGACGTCCCCGGCTAGGTGGATCGAGCTCTGCTCGCCGGTCTGCAGGTCGCTGACCTGGTACTCGTCCACGACCAGCGGGCCGTTGTCAGTGGCGTGTGCTGTCCTTTCCTTCAAGGCCCAGGACTGGTCGAGGGTCCGGGGCGCGAGGACGGGGGAGGTGAGTGCGACGAGCCGTACGCGGGTCGC
This sequence comes from Streptomyces sp. PLK1-5, assembly GCA_037034305.1. Lineage (GTDB taxonomy): Bacteria > Actinomycetota > Actinomycetes > Streptomycetales > Streptomycetaceae > Streptantibioticus_A. Next base: position 234,150 of record JBAGJY010000011.1, on the reverse strand, counting down.
GGAGGCGCCTGGGGAGAGGCGCAGCAGCCGCGCGGTGGCGATCAGGAAGGCGGGGGACGCGCCGGTGAAGGCGTGGGCGGCGGTGTTGCCCTCCTGGGCGTGTTCGCCGGTGGGATCGGTACGGACCCAGGTCACGCCGTCGAGCGCGGCGCCGCGCACCTGCCATCCGCCCGCGTGGAGTTCGAGCCGGATAGGTCGGCCCAGGTCGTCGATGGTGAGGTCGACGGATCCAGTGTCCTGACCGTTCGGGTTGGTGGTGCGGGCGGTGTAGCGCCAGCCGGAGGTGCCGGTGGCGCAGTGGAAGTGTTCTTCGCCGAGGGGGGTGTGATCGTGCGTGTCGTAGAACGAGTAGCGACCGCGGGGCATGGTGGGGGCTTTCGGTTCTCCGAAGGGCGAGGCCCCCGCCGGGAGTACCGACGGGGGCCCGCGCTCAGTACATCGGTGCTGACCGGGTGGTCGGCCTGCGGATCGTTGGTGCGCTGGATCCGCGGCCGGTTGGTCCGGTCGGCGTTGGCCGGATCAGTAGCGGTAGTGGTCCGGCTTGTACGGGCCCTCGACCGGGACGCCGATGTAGGCGGCCTGCTCGGGGCGCAGGGTGGTCAGCTTGACGCCGAGTGCGTCGAGGTGGAGGCGGGCGACCTTCTCGTCGAGGTGCTTGGGGAGCACGTAGACGCCGGTCGGGTAGGCCTGGGGCTTGGTGAACAGCTCGATCTGGGCGATGGTCTGGTTCGCGAAGCTGTTGGACATCACGAACGAGGGGTGCCCGGTGGCGTTGCCCAGGTTGAGCAGGCGGCCTTCGGACAGCACGATCAGGGTCTTGCCGTCCGGGAAGGTCCAGGTGTGGACCTGGGGCTTGACCTCGGTCTTGACGATGCCCGGGATGTTGGCGAGCCCGGCCATGTCGATCTCGTTGTCGAAGTGGCCGATGTTTCCGACGATGGCCTGGTGCTTCATCTTGGCCATGTCGTCGGCCATGATGATGTCCCGGTTGCCGGTGGTGGTGACGAAGATGTCGGCGATCTCGACGACCTCGTCCAGCGTGGTGACCTGGTAGCCGTCCATGGCGGCCTGCAGGGCGCAGATCGGGTCGATCTCGGTGATGATGACGCGGGCGCCCTGGCCGCGCAGCGACTCGGCGCAGCCCTTGCCGACGTCGCCGTAGCCGCAGACGACCGCGACCTTGCCGCCGATGAGGACGTCGGTGGCGCGGTTGATGCCGTCGATCAGGGAGTGGCGGCAGCCGTACTTGTTGTCGAACTTGGACTTGGTGACCGCGTCGTTGACGTTGATCGCCGGGAAGAGGAGCGATCCCGCCTGCTGCATCTCGTAGAGGCGGTGGACGCCGGTGGTGGTCTCCTCGGTCACGCCGCGGATCTCGGAGGCGAGCCGGGTCCACTTGTTGGGGTTCTCGGCGAGCGTGCGGTTGAGCAGCTGCAGGATGATGCGGTACTCGTCGTTGTCCGCGGTGGACGGGTCAGGGGCGGATCCGGCCTTCTCGAACTCGACGCCCTTGTGGACGAGCAGGGTGGCGTCACCGCCGTCGTCCAGGATCATGTTGGGGCCGCCGGTGGGGCTGTTCGGCCAGGTCAGAGCCTGTTCCGTGCACCACCAGTACTCCTCCAGGGTCTCGCCCTTCCAGGCGAAGACCGGGACGCCCTGGGGGTTGTCGGGGGTGCCGTCGGGGCCGACGGCGATGGCGGCGGCGGCGTGGTCCTGGGTGGAGAAGATGTTGCAGGAGGCCCAGCGGACCTCGGCGCCCAGCGCGACCAGGGTCTCGATGAGGACGGCGGTCTGCACGGTCATGTGCAGCGAGCCGGTGATGCGGGCGCCGGCGAGCGGCTGGGCTTCGGCGTACTCCTTGCGGATCGCCATGAGGCCGGGCATCTCGTGCTCGGCGAGCGTGATCTCCTTGCGGCCGAAGGGTGCCAGGGAAAGGTCGGCAACCTTGAAGTCGGGGCTGGTGGAGGTCGACGTCATGCGGTGTGCTCCTCGCGGATCGGGTCGAGGGTGGGCATCGGTCTGTCCGCTGCGGCCGTGCGGCGGGTCCGGGCGGACGCGCCGAAAAGGACCGGGGGTGCCGGTCCTCGTACCGCAGCCCAGCCCGTCGGAGGCCCTCTCTCCCTCGGTCGGCCCGCGCGTTCGGGGCCGCCCGACCGCCATCAGCAGCGACGTCTGGCTTCGCTGACGAATCTACACCGAACGGCCCAGCGGGCCCCAGTCCGTCGAGGAAGTACGGGCCGCGTTCACGGGCTTGGTGAGCGCCACGCCTGCGGTGATATGGAGGGCGTTCGCCAAGTTTCGCTTTGTTCCCGGCGTGTTGCAGGATGCGATCGAGACGAGAACACTCTTGGCACTCGCGTACGTACGGCTGAAGGAGACACGACGTGACAAGGCCCGCCGATCCTCCCAACGCCGCGGGGATCCGCAAGGAGCTGAGGCTGCTCGCGATCACCGCATGCCCCACCGGCATCGCGCACACCTATATGGCCGCGGAGAAGTTGCAGCAGGCCGCGGAGGCGCTCGGGATCGAGATGAAGGTCGAGACACAGGGTTCGATCGGCGCCGAGAACGTCTTGTCTGACAACGATGTCAAAGCCGCTGACGGGATCATCGTCGCGGCGGACAAGGATGTCGACCTCAGTCGCTTCGTCGGCAAGCGGGTGCTCAGTGTCGGGGTGTCGGAAGGCATCAGCCACCCCGAGCGGCTGATCGAACGGGTGCGCAGCGCGCCGGTCCACTCGGGCGACGGCCGTGCGCCGTCCGGTGCTGACGGCGGCGGCAGGGAGCGCGGTGTCGCGTACAAGGCGCTGATGAACGGCGTCAGTTACATGATCCCGTTCGTGGTGGTCGGCGGTCTGCTGCTGGCGGTCTCGTTGGCGTTGGGCGGTCATCCGGACCCGTCGGGTGGTCTGGTGATCCCGAAGGGGAGCTTCTGGGCGCATGTGAACGACGTCGGCACGATCGGGTTCACCTTGATGGTGCCGATCCTGTCCGGCTACATCGCCTATGCGATCGGTGACCGGCCCGCGCTGGTGCCGGGCATGATCGGCGGCTGGATCGCCAACACCGGTGCGCTGTACGACTCCAAGGCGGGTGCGGGCTTCATCGGGGCGATCGTCACCGGGTTCCTCGCTGGTTACCTGGTGGTGTGGATCAAGAAGGTCAGGGTCCCGAAGTTCGTGCAGCCGATCATGCCGATCATCGTGATCCCGATCGTGGCCACGACCGCGCAGGGCCTGTTCTTCATCTATGTCATCGGCAGGCCGATCTCCTGGGTGTTCGCGCATCTGACGAGTTGGCTGAGCGGGATGACGGGGTCCAGCGCGATCGTGCTCGGCGCGGTCCTGGGTCTGATGATCGCGTTCGACATGGGCGGTCCGGTCAACAAGACGGCGTTCCTGTTCGGCGCCGGTCTGATCGCCTCCGGCAACCAGACGGTGATGGGCATGTGTGCGGCGGCGATTCCGGTGATGCCGCTCGGCCAGGGCCTGGCGACGCTGGTGCGGCGCCGCCTTTACACCGCGCAGGAGCGTGAGACCGGTATCGCGGCCCTGTTCATGGGCTGCTTCGGCATCTCCGAGGGGGCGATTCCGTTCGCCGCGGCGCGGCCGGCGAAGGTCATTCCGGCGAACATGCTCGGCGGCGCGGTGGCCGGTGCCGTCGCGGGGATGGCCGGGGTGAAGGACGCGGTGCCGCATGGTGGGCCGATCGTGGCGGTGCTGGGGGCGGTCGGCGGTGTGCCGGTGTTCTTCGTCGCCGTGGCGATCGGCACGGCGGTGACCGCGTTGACGACGGTGGCGCTGGTATCGCTTGAGGAGCGTGGGGCCGCCGCGCCGTCCGTCGCTCCGCTGCCGGTGGCGGTCCCGGAACCCGCGCTGGCCGGTAGCGCACTGACCGCGCCCGCGCTGGCCGGTACCGGCACGGACACACCGGTAGCGGTCGCCGCCGCGGAGGCGGGCGCCACGACGGAGGCGGCCCTCAGCGCCGCGGCCGAGGCCCCCGCCACCAAGACGGAGGCGACACCCACCGCCGCAGCCGAGGCCCCCGCCACCGCGGCCGAGGCGGCGACCGCCGCTGAACCGGCTGCCGCCACCGCCGTGGCTGAGGTCCCGGCCGCCGTCGAATCACCGGCTGCCGCATTGGGCGCCGCGACGGCCGTCGCCTCACCGCCCGACGTGGAGGTGCTGTCGGGCTATCTGACGGAGCGCACCGTCCGCGAGGAGTTGGCGGCGGGCGACAAGGAGTCGGCGATTCGGGAGATGGCCGGACTGTTGGCCCAAAGCGGCAAGGTCGCCGACGTCGATGCGCTGGTGGCCGCCGCGCTGGCCCGGGAGGCGCAGGGGACCACGGGGCTCGGCGAGGAGATCGCGATTCCGCATGCCAAGACGGATGCGGTGACGGCGCCGCTGGTCGGGTTCGCCCGGTCCGGCGAGGGGATCGAGTGGGGTGCCCTGGACGGGACGAGGGCGAAGCTCGTCTTCATGATCTCGGTGCCGCAGGCCGCGGCCGGGGACGAGCATCTGCGGATACTGGCGCTGCTGTCCCGCAAGCTGATGGACACCGGCTTCCGCGAGCGGTTGGCGAGCGCGCCGACCCGTTCCGAGATCATGCGGGTGCTGTCGGAGGTGCGGTAGCGCGAGGCCCCCGGCTGCTCGCCGGAGCTGCCGGGGGCGTGTCCGCCCGTCAGGCGACGACGGTCGCGCGGAAGACCGTGCCCGCGCCGTCGAGGGTGACCCGCTCGTCGGCCGGGACGAACGCCGACTCGCCGCGGGCCAGGGTGAGTTGGGCGCCGTCGGGTCCGTGCAGCGTCACCTCGCCCGCGGTGCACAGCAGGATCTGCGGGGTGCGGTCGCCGAGGGAGCGGGGGCTGCCGTCGGGCGCGAGGGTGTAGCGCGAGAGCCGGAACTCGTCGATCGGGGTGTCGTAGACCTCTTCGCCGTCGCCGCTGTCCTCCGGGCGCAGCACGCCGGCGTCGCCGGACTGGAAGCGAACGACGCGCATCAGTTCGGGGACGTCGATGTGCTTGGGGGTGAGGCCGCAGCGCAGCACGTTGTCGGAGTTGGCCATGATCTCCACGCCGAGTCCGTCGAGGTAGGCGTGCGGTACTCCGGCGCCGAGGTAGAGCGCCTCGCCGGGCTGCAGACGGACGTGGTTGAGCAGTATGGCGGCGATGACGCCGGGGTCGCCGGGGAAGTGGCGGGCGGCGGACGCGTAGGCGGCGTAGGCGTCGGCGAACTTGCCGCCTTCGGTGGCGAGTCGGGCCGCGGCCTCGGCGGCCTGTTGGACGGTTTCGGCCATCTCCTCGCGGTCGGCGCCCAGTACGGCGGCGAGGACCTCGCGCAGCGCCTCGTCCTCGGGGCGGGCGCGCAGGATGTCGGCGTACGGCTTGAGGGTGTTGACGCCCAGGCCTTCGAGGAGTTCGGCGGCCTCGGCCGGGTGCCGGAAGCCGCACAGCCCGTCGAAGGGGGTGAGCGCGCAGATCATCTCCGGCTTGTGGTTGGCGTCCTTGTAGTTGCGGTGCGGTGCGTCGATGGGGACGCCGCGGTCCTCCTCGTCGGCGAATCCGGCCTTGGCCTGGTCGAGGTCCGGGTGCACCTGGAGGGACAGCGGGGCTCCGGCGGCCAGCACCTTGAGGAGGAACGGCAGCCGGGGGCCGAAGCGTTCGACGGCGGGCTTGCCGAGTTCGCCGTAGGGGTCGGCGTCGATGAGCTCGTTGAGCGGTGCCGGGCCGGTGCCGCGGTCGAGTCGCGAGGGCGCGCCGGGGTGTGCGCCCATCCACAGTTCGGCCTGCGGTTCACCGGTGGGTTCGGTGCCCAGCAGTTCGGGGATGGCGGTCGTCGAGCCCCAGGCGTAGGGGCGCACGGTGTTGACGAGGCGGTCCATGCGGTCAGGTGTTCCTCTTCGGTGCGGGTCGGGTGCGTCTTGGGGCGCACGGCGTCAGGCCGATGGTCCCTCAGTCGGGGTGAGCGCCAGGTAGACGGCGGCGAAATCGGTGAGGGCGAGCAGTTCGGCGAGGGTTTCGGCGGTACTGCCGTCGGCGGCGTCGATCTCGCTGAGCGGTGTGCCGTGGGCGTTGGCCGCTTCGAGTGCCGCGGTGACGGGGTCGGTTTCCGGTTCGCGCAGCAGGACGATGCGCAGCCGTAGTCCGTCGGGTTCCTCGACGCGGTCGCGGAAGAAGTCGTCGAGGTCGTCGCTGCCCAGGGCCAGGGTGCCGTCGAGTAGTGCGCGGTGTTCCGCGATGGCCTCGGGCAGTGCCGCCGCGAGTGCCGGGCGGCCTGCCAGTGAGGTGAGGACGGCGGCGAAGCGGCGGGCGGCCGGGGCGACGGTGGAGCCCTCGCTCCACACCAGCGGTAGGGAGTGGGCGAGTTCGACGGCGAGGGTCTTGGCCGGGTTGCGGTAGGTCTCGGCGGCCGGACCGAAGCGTTCCGCGGCGGCGTCGAGCCGGTCGGCGACGGCTTCGACGATGTCCGGTGGGGCGGACAGCAGCCCTATCCGGTCGGCGAGGGCGAGCAGCGGGGTGAGCAGCGCCCAGAATGCCCCCGGATCTGCCGGAACGACGGGTTCCGTGCCGTGGGCGGCGTCGTAGGCCTCGGTGGTCGTCGGGCGGTACGGCGGTGGTGCGAAGGGCAGCGCCAGTCCGTGTGCCTGCTGGAGCGCTCCGGCCAGCGGGGTGCCGGACGGTGTGATTCCGACGACGGTGCAGCCGCGCCGGTAGGCCTGCTCCACCAGACCGGTCAGCCCCGGCTCGGTGCCGTCCGCCGTGGTGAGCAGCAGCAGGTCCAGCGGCCCGGCCCAGCCGGGCAGCGTCCAGCGCAGTTCCTGTGCGGTGGGGGCGCTGCCGGTGGGTGCGAGCGGCAGGACGGGGCAGGCCGCGAGGGCGCCGAGCAGGTCGGCGAGCTGGCCGGGGGCCGGGCCGGGACCGGCGATGAGGATGGTGCGCGGGCGGCCGTCGGGCTTGAGGTCGGCGAGCCCGGCCTCGGCCGCGGCCCGGGCGGCGGTTCGCACCCGTGCGCCCGCCGCGGCCACGTTGGGCAGCAGTCCGCCGGTGTCGGCGCGGGCTAGGGCGTCGGGACTGTCGAGCAGGGCCTCGTCGAGCATCGTGTCCTCCGGCCTGGTGCCGTCGCGCCCGGTTACGCCGGGCGCCGAGCCTCGTCGATGAGGAGCACGGGGATCTCGTCCCGCACCGGGTAGGCCAGGCCGCAGGTCTCAGCGGTGCAGATCAGCTCGGGCTCGGCGGCGTCGGCGGCGCTCTGGCGGAGCGGGGCGTGGCAGGCCGGGCAGGCGAGGATCTCCAGGAGGCTGGCTTCGAGCGGCATGTGGGCGTGTCCTCTTCGGCGGTTGGTGGGTGTTGGGCGGTACGGGCCGGGTGCGGCGCCGGGCCGCCGGGTCGTGTGGTGGTCGCGCCGTTGCGGTACGGCGTGGTCAGCGTACCGCCGGGAGGCACTCGGCGGGGGTCCGGGGAAGGGTCCTCGGACCCCCGCCAAGCGGGTGGTTCAGGCGCGCACGATCGCCAGGACCTCGTCGCGCAGCCGCTCGACGGTGGCGGCGTCCCGGGCCTCGACGTTGAGCCGGAGGAGGGGCTCGGTGTTGGACGGGCGCAGGTTGAACCACCAGTCCGCGCCGGTGACGGTCAGGCCGTCCAGTTCGTCGAAGGAGACGTCCTCACGGCCGTCGAACGCGGCGCGCACCGCGGCGGTGCGCTCGGCCTGGTCGGCGACGGTGGAGTTGATCTCACCGGAGGCGGCGTACCGGTCGTACTCGGCGACCAGTTCGGACAGCGGGCGCTGCTGGCCGCCGAGCGCGGCGAGGACGTGCAGCGCGGCGAGCATGCCGGTGTCGGCCTTCCAGAAGTCCCGGAAGTAGTAGTGCGCGGAGTGCTCGCCGCCGAAGATCGCGCCGGTGCGGGCCATCTCCTGCTTGATGAACGAGTGGCCGACGCGGGTGCGCACCACCTGGCCGCCGTGCTCCTTGACGACCTCGGGCACCGACCAGGAGGTGATCAGGTTGTGGATGATCGTCTCGCCGGGGTGCTTGGCCAGTTCGCGGGCGGCGACCAGGGCGGTGATCGCGGACGGGGAGACCGGCTCGCCGCGCTCGTCGATGACGAAGCAGCGGTCGGCGTCGCCGTCGAAGGCCAGGCCGATGTCGGCGCCGACCTCGCGGACCTTGTGCTGGAGGTCGACCAGGTTCTTGGGGTCGAGCGGGTTGGCCTCGTGGTTGGGGAAGGTGCCGTCCAGCTCGAAGTACATCGGGGTGAGGTCGATCGGCAGGCCCTCGAAGACGGTGGGCACGGTGTGGCCGCCCATGCCGTTTCCGGCGTCGACCGCGACCTTCAGGCGGCGGATGCCGCTGAGGTCGACCAGCTCGCGCAGGTACCCGGCGTAGTCGCCGAGTACGTCGTGCTGGGTGATGGTGCCGGGGGTGGCGTCGGTGGCGGGCAGCCCGGTGTCGGACCACTGCTCGGCCAGTTCGCGGATCTCGGCGAGGCCGGTGTCCTGGCCCACCGGGGCGGCGCCCGCCTTGCACATCTTGATGCCGTTGTACTGGGCCGGGTTGTGGCTGGCGGTGAACATCGCGCCGGGCAGGTCGAGCTTGCCGGAGGCGAAGTACAGCTGGTCGGTCGAGCACAGCCCGATCTCGGTGACGTCGGCGCCACGGGAGGCGGCGCCCTTGGCGAAGGCGCGGGCCATGCCCGGGGAGGACGGTCGCATGTCGTGGCCGACGACGATCGCGTCGGCGCCCGTCACTGTGGCGAAGGCCGCGCCGAACAGCTCGGCGAGCTCTTCGTCCCACTGGTCCGGGACGACACCGCGGACGTCGTACGCCTTCACGATCTGACTCAGGTCGGGCACAGCGGCTCCAGGTTCAACAGCGCCGGGCGACGCGGCACGGGGGTGGACAACTGGTCCCCCAACCTACCCGGCGAAACTGAGTGCCCTTGGCGTACGTCCGGTGAACCGGGGGCGGCGCCCACCCCAACGGTGGGGTCGGGAGTGCCGCCGGCCTACGGTTCGGGGGACCGCAGCACCCTGAGGTGGCCGCGCCGGGCGACCTCCACCGGGTCCCCCTCACGGGGGGGCCGCGGCCGGTCCTGCGGGCGGGCCGCCTCGCGGACAGCGTTGGCCAAGGCTTCGAGGTCATCGCCGGTGGGGCGGGTGGGACCGGAGTCGACGGCGAGCCGGACGACCTCCCAGCCGCGGGGCGCGGTCAGCCGGGCGGAGTGCTCGGAGCACAGGTCATAGCAGTGCGGCTCGGCGTAGGTGGCGAGCGGACCGAGGACGGCCGTCGAGTCCGCGTAGACGTACGTCAGCGTCGCGACGGCGGGACGACCGCACGCGGTGCGCGAACAACGACGTACAGGGCTCACGACGTTGGACGGTACCGCACTCTTGAGCGGGCCGCGACGACTCTCCACGACCTCACCCGCTCGTGTCGTCCCGGTTCACCGGGATCGCCCGATCTTGTGACGTAGGGCCCCACCTGCACGGCAGGACCAAGCAATGGCCAGAGCCGCTTTCGGGGGCGGTCGACGTGGGGTGCGATTCACGCCAATTGTGGTATGTCGCACGATCAGCGATGCGAATACGAGCGGTCTTGTTTGCGCCTCGAACGCGCATTGTCCGACATAACACCGGTTGTAAGCCGCCCGGAGCAAAGCCCCGCACCCGCTCCCGGCCCCTCCCGCCAGTGGCACACCCGGGGGCGCCGCCCCGCCCCCAGCGCGCCCGGCGAGGCCCAGGCCCCGCGCCCGCCCCAGGCCTCCGCCTCGGCCGGAACCGCCACCTCGCACAGCCCAGACGGGCACAGCAGGCCAAGCCCCCGAACGGCCACCGCCCAGGTGACGAATCCGGCGCCCGAGGGGGCTCGGAAGCGGGGCCCCCGCAGGAGATCGCGGACCGTGCCGTCACCATGCCCCGCACGGTGACGGCTACGCTTCGACATGATGGACACCCCTGTTCCGCCCCCCACTCAGCGGGCGGCTCGTCGGCGCGACCGCCATGGGCGCGGTATGCGCGGGCCTCTCGCGCCGCCGCAGGTGCCGCTCTCCGTGAGCCGCTCCGACGCCTTCGACGACCTGGTCCGGGACGCCGCGGAACGCCTGGAGCGCCGCTGGCCGCAGCTGGCGGAGGTCGAGTTCGCGGTACAGGACGTACCGCCGCCCGCCCCGGAGCTGGCCGACGGCGATATCGTCCCGCTCGGCCAGCTGGTCACCGCGGGCGTCTCCGGCAAGGGGCCGCGCAACCGCATCGTGGTCTACCGGCGACCGGTGGAGATCCGGGCCAAGGGCCGAGACGAGCGGGCGCTGCTCGTCCACGAGGTCGTGGTCGAGCAGGTCGCCGAGCTGCTGGGGCTCTCGCCGGAGAACGTGGACCCGCGCTACGGCGAGGAGTGACCCCCGAGCGCCGCTACCGCTCCAGTACCTGCAGGTCCTCGCCCGCGCTGGGCACCGCCACCGTGCCGCCGTCGTCCGGCATCGGCTGGACGGTGAAGTCCGGGATGCCGTTGTTGTCCGCGGCGAGCATGCGCGAGGCGTAGACCGGGCCGCCGGAGACCGGTTCGACCGTCACCGCGAAGGTGCCCTTGCCACCTGGGTCGGGCGGGGCCATGGCGGTGGTCGTACCGGCCTTGACGGTGACCGTCTTGCTGGCCGGGGAGCCGCCGTCGGTCGTCGCCGAGCTGGTGATCTTGACGGTGGCGTCCGCGCTGGGCGCCGCCAGCGACAGCGTCGCCCCCTTCGCACCGTTCTCGGCCACCGAGGCGCGCTGCCCCACCGCGCCGGTGCCGGGCAGGAACGCCATCTCCTGGGAGGAGTCCTTGCCCCGGGTGATCCGTACCGCCGCCACGAACGGCGCGGCGCTGCCGGAGTCCGCCGGGCTGAGCCGCAGCGAACCGACCTGGCCCTGGGTCAGCCCCGGCAGATCGGTGGCGGCCGTCATGCCGCTCTTGACGTGCAGTGTCTCGTGCCCGGCCGGAACGATCGCGCCGGTGGGGGTGAGCAACTGCACCTTCAGGTCGGCGTCGCTGCTGCCCGTGGCGTACGCCACCAGGTGCACCGAGGTCGCGTCGGCGGGGATGCCCGGCAGTACCGCGCTGGTCGCCGGGGGCGCCGAGGCGGGCAGCCAGTCGCTGCCGCTCTTGCCGTCCATCGCCTGCACGGCGGCGGCCACCCGCCCGGTGCGCACCGCGACGTGCACGGTCAGGTCCGCGGTCTGCGCGGAGGTGAGGGTGGACAGCAGCACCGGCACGCTGGACCCGCCGGGGATGGTGACGCCCTCGCCGTTGCTGGTCTTGACCTGCCCGTTGCTGTCGTACAGCTCGATGTCGGCGACGGCGGCGGTGTCGTCCGGGTTGGTGAGGTGGACGTAGTCCTGCCGGTTGCCGGAGGTGCTGGCGCCGGGGAACCAGAAGTCGGCGCCGGGCGCGGTGCAGGAGGTACCCAGCATGCCGCGGCCGGGCCCCGCGTCGATGGTGGTGGTCTCCTGAACCGTCCAGCCGGGCGCGAACCGTCCGTCGGCGGTGCCGATCAGCGGGCTGGTGGCCTTGTTGGCGGTGACGGTGACGGGCTTGCCCGGGTCGGTGAGCGGCGCCACCGGCTTGCCGCTGGAGCCGCGGCCCGCGCCGCCGGACGTGCCGTCGGAGTTCTGCCCCGGCTGCAGCACCGCGCTCCCAGCACCGCTCGCGCCGGTGCCCGGCGGGGTGAACGAGGTGTACGTGGTGGACGCGGCGTCCACCCCGGCCGCGGCCGGGCAGAGCAGGGTGGAGCGCTCAACGGGCTTGCGCACGGCGGCGGTTGGCGCCGTACTGCCCGCGCCCGACGCGGGCGCGACCGCGGTGGCCACCGCGGTGACGGCGCCGAGCGCCGCCACGACGCCGATCAGGGACACGGTGGTGCGGTTCACTGCTGCTCGCTCCCGTCGCGGCGGTGGCCGAACTCACCGGCGCCGTACGCCGGGTCGTAGGGCTGGGCTGGCTGCTGGTAGCCGTACGGGTCGGCGTACTCGCCGCCCTGGTACGCGCCGTCCTGGTACGCACCGTCCTGGTACGCACCGTCCTGGTACGCGCCGTCCTGATGCGCACCGTCCTGATGCGTACCGTCCTGGTGGTACGCGCCGTCCTGATACGTGCCGTACTCGGCGTTCTGGCCGTACTCGGCGCCGGGGTAAGGGGGTTGCTGCGGGTACTGGCCGCCCGCGTACGGGTCGTACTCGCCGGGCTGGGCGGCCGGGTAGGCGTACCCGTTCCACTCCTCGTAGCCCTGCTGCTGGGGCGGGACCTGCGGTACCGCGCCGTAGGGGTCCTGCCCCGGGGCGGTGGCCTGGTGCGGAACATACGGCTCGGGTTCCGGCTCCAGCGGCTCCGGTACCAGGACCTCGGTGTACTCGGCGGGTTCGGCCTCCTCGACCGGCTCCGCCGACTGGCCGGCCCGCTCCGCCTCCGCGCGCAGGCGGCGGGCCCTGCGTCCCTCGCCGCCGGTGGCCTGCGCCGGGATCGAGGCGGCCGTGGCGGCCAGGTTCTCCGGCAGGTCGTCGTCCATGTCGCGGCGGCGGCCCGGCAGCGCCAGCACCACCACGACCAGCGCCAGGAAGCCCTGCGCCCACAGCCACGCGGTGTGCGCCACGGGGTCGGCGAACGTGAGATCCAACCGGCCGCCGTCGGCCGGGAGTTGGAAGCCCTGCGCCCATCCGTCGACCGTGGTCGCGGTCAGCGGCTTGCCGTCCAGCGTGGCCTGCCAGCCGGAGTCGGCCGTGTCCGCGACGCGCAGCGTACGGCCCGCGGGCCCGGACGGGATCGTGGTGTGCGCCTCGACCTTGCCCGCGGCCACCGGAACCGGCGCCGCCGCGGTGCCGCCGGCGCCCTTGGGAGCGACGATGGTGATCCGCGAGACGTTGGCGTTCAGCCGCCACAGCGCGGTACCGCCGCTCTGGCTGAGCCGGGTGAACCCGGGTGTGCTGTCCAGTACCCGGCCGAAGTCGGCGGGCGCGCCCGGCTGCAGCAGTACGTAGCGCACCGCGTAGCCGCCGAGTTGGCTGCTCTGGTCGCCGCCGGAACCGGCCACCAGGTTGGCGACGATGCCGTCGAGCCGCGGATCGTGCCCGGCCTCGGCGGCGATCTCGCTGTCGCCCATGCTCGCCCCGGAGCCGCGCACCAGGACGTAGCGGACATGGCCCGGGTCACCGGAGAGCACCAGGGTTCGGGCCTGGTCCGCGGTGGAGCTCTCCTCGGCGACGAACGCCGGGACCTGTACCGCGTCGCGCCGTTGCAGCGGTCCGGCGGCGCCGTCCACCATCCAGCCGACCGCCGCGATCAGCGGCGCGGCGGCCGCGGCCAGCGCGATGAGTCCGGCGACCGGCTGCCGCCAGCCGAAACCGGCCGCGGAGATACGGGACTTGGCGTCCTCGGCGCCGACCACCGCGGCGGCGATCAGCGCCAGCCCGTAGAGCAGGGTGGTGGGGCCGGGCCACCGGTAGCCGTTTTGCACCGCGGCGGCCAGCAGCCCGGTCAGGGCGACCGCCCAGGCGGTGAGGACGGCGAGCCGCCGCCCGTCGCGCAGCAGCGCGGCGAGTCCGGCGAGCACCAGCCCGACCAGCAGTACGCCGGTGGTGGCCTTCGGGCCGCCGGGGCTGACCATGACGAGGTCGAGTGCGGAGGCGGCGCCGTCGCGGTACGGCAGCCCGGCCTCGCGCAGGAAGAACGACGGGTGCGCCAGCAGCGTCAGCGTCCACGGCGCCAGCAGCACCAGCGGGGTGGCCAGTGCGGCGAGGAAGCGCAGCCCCTGCGGCAGCAGCAGCCCGCCGTGTCCGCGCACCGTCCGCACCACCAGGACGACGACGGCGAGCGCCACGGCGAGCGGCCACACCACCGGGGTGAAGGCGGTGGTGACGGTGAGCAGCAGCGCGTACGCCCAGGTGGCCCGCCAACCGGGCTTGACGCCACGGGAGATGGCGGACGCGCCGAGTTGCAGTCCGCTGGCCGCCACGGCGGCACGGGCCATCAGCGGCAGCAGGACCGCCAGCACCGCGGTGCCCAGTCGGCCCGCGGCGAGCGCGCCGGTGGCGGCGGGCAGGAACGCGTAGGCGACCGCTCCCCAGGCGCGCAGCAGCCGGGAGTCGACCAGGGGCCGGGAGGCGAAGTAGGCGGTCAGCCCGGCGAGCGGCACCGAGCACACCAGCAGCAGGGTCAGCGCCAGCCCGGTGCTGCCCAGCAGCACGCTGGACAGCAGCGCGACCAGGGCCAGGTAGGGCGGCGCGGCCTGGGTGTTGCCGGTGCCGACGGCGTGCCAGGCCCCCGCGTAGGCGCCCCACAGGTCGGAGGCGCCGCCGGGGGCGGGCAGCAGCGCGCCGCCGGTCAGCGCGCCGCCGCCGAGCAGCGAGCGGCAGGCGGTCAGCGAGACCAGCAGGAGGACCACGAACAGCATCGGCGCGGGTTTGCGGGCGATCCGCCGCAGTCGGGCGAACTGGTCCACGTCCAGGTAGTCGGCGTCGTCGTCGCCCGGCCCGGACTCGACGGCGCCGCCGTGCCGTCCGGCCGAGGAGGAGTCGGGATCGGAGCGGCCCGACAGGTTGCTGTAGGCCTGTTCGACGCTGGCCCGCAAGGTGGCGCCGGGCGGTGGGAACAGCGATCTGAGTTCGGCCGCGGCCACCGCCGGGCGGCCCCTGCGCCTGCGGGCGCCCAGGATGCGGCCGGGCCGCAGCAGCACCCTGATCACGCCGGTGACCTCGTCCAGGGCCTGCCCGGGCACCTTGCCGACCAGGAAGCCGAGGGTGCGCAGCAGGGTGCTGAGCGTGACGCGCAGCAGCACGTAGGGCAGCAGCAGGCCGCGGGTGTTGGCCAGCAGGGTGTAGACCGCGCCCGACTTGTCGACTCGGTGCGGGTTGGCCGCGGAGCGTCCGGCGCAGTCGACGGCGCGGCGTTCCCGGGAGGCGGCCTCGGCGTGCCGCAGTACGGCGTCGGGGGCGACGAGCACGGTGTGTCCGGCGCTCTGGACGCGCCAGCAGAAGTCGACGTCGTCGCGCATCAGCGGCAACCGCTTGTCGAATCCGCCGAGTTCGTCCCATATGTCACGGCGGACCAGCATGCCCGCGGAGGAGACGGAGAGCACCTGGCGGACCTGGTCGTGCTGCCCCTGGTCCTGTTCGCGGCGCTCCAGGCCGGTCCAACGCCGTCCGCTGCGGGCGATGCTGACGCCCACTTCGAGCAGTGCGCGGCGGTCGTACCAGCTGCGCACCTTGGGGCCGATGACGGCGGCGGACGGCGAGCTGTCGGCGACGCGCAGAAGTTCGGCGAGTGCCTCGGGCGCCGGTTCGCAGTCGTCGTGCAGCAGCCACAACCACTGCACCGGTTCGGCTCGCGGCTGCTCCTGCTGCTCGTAGGCGTCGTCGTTCCAGGTGCGGGTCACCGGGTCCCAGGCGCTGGGCGGCTGGAGGTACGGCAGTTCCTCCGGCGGCACCGGGCCGAAGGTCTGCACGGCCTCGGCGACCGCGGCACCGAAGCCGGTGCGGCGGGCGAGGTGCAGCACCCGGTCGGCGCCGATCGCCTCGGTGAGCAGCCGGTCGGTGTCGTCGGCGCTGCCGGTGTCGCAGGCGACGATGCTCTGCACCGGGCGGGTCTGGCCCAGCAGACCGGCGAGCGCGTCGGGCAGCCAGCGGGCGCCGTCGTGGGCGACGAGCACCGCGGTGACGATGTGACGCGGGAACTCAGGTTCAGGAGTGCGGGCGGAGTACGCCCCCTGTTGACTGTGCACGGACATCGAGGTGCGGGCCCCGGTTCGCTGGACTGCGGTGGACGCGTACGGCGCCTTGCGGGCCTGACGTGTCTCGGACGGCCACCCACACTAACGGCTCGCCGGCAACCCATGGGGTCTGCGGGGGGCTTGGCCCCGGAATGCGGCGTCCTCAGATGGCCGCCTTCTTCAGGCGGCGGCGCTCCCGCTCGGAAAGGCCGCCCCAGATTCCGAAGCGCTCGTCATTGGCGAGTGCGTATTCAAGGCACTCGGAGCGCACCTCACACGCGAGGCAGACCTTCTTGGCCTCCCGGGTGGAGCCCCCTTTCTCCGGAAAGAACGATTCGGGGTCGGTCTGCGCGCACAGTGCGCGTTCCTGCCACCCGAGCTCCTCTTCCGCCTCCTCGGACAGCAGTAGCTGGAACTGCTCGGTCATGCGCGCCCCTCGTCCGTCGTCGCTTCCCCGTGATGCTGTCGTTACCGATTGAGGCCTAACGACACGAGTGAAATTACAAGCGTGCGATCCAGGGCAGTCAAGCCGAGATCTGCTATTGGGGTCCTTATTCACTCCGAGGAACCAAGGCCATGCAGAAAGTGTTCAAATCGGCCCAATACCCGACACCGCATGCTCGGCGCTTCGATCCACCTCCCGCATATGTCGACTGAGACGCGACAGAACGCCGCACCGTTCCACCCGTTGGGCGGACCGGGGTGGATCACGGTCCGATCACGGATGGGCAACGGCAGCCCGCGGTCGGCTGTCGCTTCACGTATCCCCCGGCCTGGTTGAACAAACCTTTCACCAGGCCGACCAACCGGTTCAGGTGAAACATTGACGGCAAAAGCGACATCAGGTTGACAGGCGGGCCACCCAACCGGTCTTCTTGAGTCCATGTCGTTCGTGACCCACACGCCCGCCCGAGCTCGCCGCCGCGAGCTCCACCGCGCTGTGCCGGTTCACGGTTCTTTCTCCTGTCGCTGTCACCACAGCTGTTGTCGCTGACCCGCCGCTGACCCCACCGGGACGGAACCCGCGATTCCGCGAGGCCTCCCCGTACTCAGCACCAGTCGAGCCCTGCGAGCTCACCTTGCGGCCAGCCCAGCTCCCACAGCGCAGTCCAAGCGCCTTCCACCGTCTGCTCCTCCCCGCTAGGACCACCCGTGTACCGCGCCAACCCCGCCGACCCGGCCCCCCAGTCCTCCGACATCTCCATCGCCGGTGACCCGCTCGCCCTGCCGCACCTGCTGCCGCCGGTGCGCACAGATCCGACCACCGTCGCCGAGTTCGCCCGCCTCGCCCGCACCATCGCCGCCGACCACGACCGCTGGCGGCCACTGGTGCGGTACGACGCCACCACGCGCTGGTACGCGCGCCTGGAGACCGGCCCCGGATACGAGGTGTGGCTGCTGAGCTGGGTTCCCGGACAGAGCAGCGGGCTGCACGACCACGGCCGCTCCTCGGGCGTACTCACCGTCCTGGACGGCGAGTTGACCGAGCGCGCGCTCACCGGCTCCGGAGAGACGCGGCGCACCCTGCGCGCAGGCGGGCAAAGGGTGTTCTCCACCGGATATGTGCACGAGGTGGTCAACGACGCGCTGGAGCCCGCGGTCAGCCTGCACGTTTACTTCCCAGGTCTGGCCGAAATGACCTCGTATGCGGCGTGCAGGGCGCTGCCCGCCACCGAACAGGCCAGCGCTGGGCCCGCGTTGGGTTGACGATCGGCACACGCCGCACGCCTGACACTCCCGCCCGCCGGCCGACCACCACCCCCATGGGAGTCAGCCTCCGGCTGACAGACTGTCCCGCATGCGCATCGTGGTTTTGGCCGGAGGCATCGGGGGCGCCCGTTTCCTGCGGGGACTGAAGGCAGCGGCACCTGACGCGGACATCACCGTCATCGGGAACACCGGCGACGACATCCATCTGTTCGGACTCAAGGTCTGCCCGGACCTCGACACCGTCATGTACACCCTGGGCGGCGGCATCCACGAGGAGCAGGGATGGGGCCGGGCCGACGAGACCTTCGTGGTCAAGGAAGAGCTGGCCGCCTACGGCGTCGGCCCCAAGTGGTTCGGGCTCGGTGACCGGGACTTCGCCACCCACATCGTCCGCACCCAGATGATCAGCGCGGGCTATCCGCTCAGCGCGGTCACCGAGGCGCTGTGCGCCCGATGGAAGCCGGGCGTCCGGCTGATCCCGATGACCGACGACCGCGTCGAGACGCATGTCGTCATCGACGCGCCCGACGACGGCGGACGCAAGGCGGTGCACTTCCAGGAGTACTGGGTGCGGCTGCACGCATCGGTACCCGCGCACGCGATCCTGCCGGTCGGCGCCGAGCAGGCCAAGCCCGCGCCCGGTGTGCTGGAGGCCATCGGCGAGGCCGACCTCATCCTCTTCCCGCCGTCCAACCCGATCGTCAGCATCGGCACGATCCTCGCCGTGCCGGGGATCCGCGAGGCCATCGCGGACGCCGGGGTGCCCGTGGTGGGCCTGTCGCCCATCGTCGGTGACGCGCCGGTGCGCGGGATGGCCGACAAGGTGCTGGCCGCGGTGGGCGTCGAGGCGACGGCGGCCGCGGTCGCCGAGCACTACGGCTCCGGACTGCTGGACGGCTGGCTGGTCGACACCGTGGACGCCGCCGCGGTGCCGGGGGTCGAGTCCGCCGGGATCCGCTGCCGGGCGGTGCCGCTGCTGATGACCGATGTCGACGCGGCGGCCCGGATGGCCCGCGCGGCACTGGAGTTGGCGCGGGAGGTCGCGGTATGACCACGGCGTCCTACGAGGTACGGGCGGTCCCCGGGATCCCCGAGGTGCGGCCCGGCGACGACCTCGCCAAGCTGATCGCGGGCGCCGGGACCGAGCTTCGGGACGGTGATGTGCTGCTGGTCACCTCGAAGATCGTCAGCAAGGCCGAGGGCCGGATCGTCACCGCCGACGACCGCGAGGCGGCCATAGACGCCGAGACGGTACGGGTGGTGGCCAGGCGCGGTGCGCTGCGGATCGTGGAGAACCGGCAGGGCCTGGTGATGGCGGCGGCCGGGGTGGACGCCTCCAACACCCCTGCCGGAACGGTGCTGTTGCTGCCCGAGGACCCCGACGCCTCGGCCCGGCGCATCCGGGCCGGGCTGCGCGAACTGCTCGGCGTCAACGTCGCCGTCGTGCTCACCGACACCTTCGGGCGCCCCTGGCGCAACGGCCTCACCGACGTCGCCATCGGCGCGGCCGGACTGCCGGTGCTGGACGATCTGCGCGGTGGCACCGACGCGCACGGCAACGCGCTGAACGCGACGGTCGTCGCCACCGCCGACGAACTGGCCGCG
This sequence comes from Streptomyces sp. PLK1-5, assembly GCA_037034305.1. Taxonomy (GTDB): domain Bacteria; phylum Actinomycetota; class Actinomycetes; order Streptomycetales; family Streptomycetaceae; genus Streptantibioticus_A. The sequence goes on along the minus strand of JBAGJY010000011.1, from coordinate 215,105 downwards.
GCCGGGGACCTGGTCAAGGGCAAGGCCACCGGCCAGCCGGTCGCACTGGCCCGGGGACTGGCGCAGGTCCTGCCGCCCGGCGAGGACGGGCCGGGCGCACGCGCGCTGGCGCGCGGCGCGGCCGACGACATGTTCCGCCTGGGCACCTCCGAGGCCCTGCGGCAGGCGGTCACCCTGCGGCGGACGGTACGGGAGTTCACCGACGAGCCGGTCGACGGCGGCGCCGTGCGGCGGGCGGTGGCCGCGGCTCTGACGGCCCCTGCACCGCATCACACCACCCCGTGGCGGTTCGTACTGCTGGAGTCCGCGCGGGCGCGGACCCGGCTGCTCGACGCGATGCGGGACGCCTGGGTCGCGGACCTCGAACGGGACGGCTTCTCACCCGAGCGGATCGAGCGCCGCGTGCGGCGCGGGGACGTGCTGCGACGGGCGCCGTATCTGGTGGTGCCGTGCCTGGTGATGGACGGTTCGCACGACTACCCCGACGACCGGCGGGCCGCCGCCGAGCGGGAGATGTTCGTGGTGGCGGCCGGGGCGGCCGTGCAGAATCTGCTGGTCGCCCTGGCGGGCGAACAGCTCGGCTCCGCCTGGGTGTCGTCGACGATGTTCTGCCGCGATGTGGTGCGTGACGTTCTCGGCCTGCCCGCCGGGTGGGACCCCATGGGCGCGGTCGCCGTCGGCCGCCCGGCGGGGACGCCTCCGGCGCGCCGCGAACGGACGGCGGACGACTTCGTCATCGTCCAATAGCCCGGCGCCGCCCCCCGAGGCCGCTGGCCGCTTTGGCGTTCAGGGCTTTTCCCGCCCGCCCAACCGATCGCTCGTTGAGTTCGCGGGCACCACGCGAGGGGGTGCGCCGGGGTGTCCCCGCAGCGACCCCGCGAAGCACCCGCAGACGAGGACGCGGGCGGAGCGAGGAGTCACCCCGGCACACCCCACGACGAAGAGAGCGCACCGGCCAGCGAACGGCCGACGGTGAACACGTGGGCGGGTGGGCGTGGCTTAGGCTCAGGGCGATGCCTCAGGACGCTCGGACGCGACGCTGGGCCCCCGAGGGCCCACTCGATCTCGGACTCACCCTCGGCCCCCTGGGCCGAGGCCCAGGCGACCCGGCGTTCCGCGCGACCAGCGACGGCTCGGTGTGGCGCGCCTCCCGCACGCCCGAGGGCCCAGGCACACTCCGGGTGGCGATCCGCCAGGGCGAGGTCGAGGCCACCGCCTGGGGCCCAGGCGGCGAGTGGCTGCTCGACCGGCTCCCGCAACTACTCGGTTCGCAGGACGACCCGACCCGCTTCACCCCCCGCCACCGCCTGGTCCACGAGATGTCCAGGCGCAACCCGGGGTTGCGCCTGGCCCGTACGGGCCTGGTGCTCGAATCGTTGATCCCGTCGATCCTGGAGCAGCGCGTCACCTCCGACGAGGCGTACCGCGCGTGGCGCCTGCTGCTGAGCCGGTACGGCGAGCCCGCGCCCGGCCCGATGCCCGGCCTGCGTGTCATGCCGGACCCCAGGACGTGGGCGCTGATCCCGTCCTGGGAATGGCACCGCGCGGGCGTGGACGGCAAGCGCTCCACCGCGATCCTGCGGGCCGTTCGGGCGGCCCGCAGGATGGAGGAGACGGTGCTGATGCCCCCGGACCAGGCCGCCGAGCGGCTACGGGCGATACCCGGCATCGGCCCGTGGACCGCGGCCGAGACCCTGCAACGTACGCATGGCGCGCCGGACGCGATCACGGTGGGCGATCTGCACCTGCCGAACGTGATCGGCTATGCGCTGACCGGTGCGCAGCGTACGGACGACGCGGAGATGCTGGAGTTGCTGGCGCCGTACGCCGGGCAGCGGCATCGCGCTGCCCGGCTGATCCTGCTGGCGGGCCGGCGCCCGCCGCGGCGGGCGCCGCGCTTCTCCCCCAACGACATCAGCCTTATTTAGTCCGCGGGTCGGGGTACCCGCGGACTGAACGGCAATCGGGGTGGGCGGGCGGGAAACCCCCTGAACGCCGAAGCGCCCAGGGCCTAGCGTCCTTGGAGGCGTGCCGCCACCCCCCGTACCGACGCCAGCCGCGCGTACAGCTTCTTGCCGGGGCAGTCCGTGGTGAACCCGTCCCGGTGCCCGGAGATGACGTTGAACCGAGCCCGCACACCGCGCCGGTACCGGTTGCTGCCGCCGGACAGCAGCCGGGTGTGGCCGACCGGGTTGCGCCCGTACAGTCCGAGCTTCCACGCGGACAGCTGCGCCAGCCCCCGTAGCGCCGCCGCGCTGGGCCGGTGGTGGTTGAAGGTGCCGATCACGGCGACCCCGGTGGTGTTCTCGTTGAAGCCGAGCGTGTGCGCGCCCATCACCGCGCGCCCCACCCCACCGGCGCGGCCCTCGTAGATGGTGCCGCACTTGTCGACCAGGAAGTTGTAGCCGATGTCCCGCCAGCCACGGCTCCTGACGTGGTAGCGGTAGATGCCGCGGATGATCCGGGGCGCGTCGGAGCACCGGTAGCCGTTGCCGGTGGCGGTGTGGTGGACGAAGACCGCCCGCACGGTGCGGGTGTAGAGGAAGCCGCCGGATCGCAGGTGCTCGTTGGCGTGCCAGCCTGCCCGGACCACGATGCGCGGCCGGGGGGCGAGGGATCTGCTGGGTTCGTGCTGCTCCGCGGGTTCGGCGGCGAGGACTTCGGAGTCGGCGGACTCCTCGGACTCCGGTGTCTCCGCGGCCTCCTCCGCGTCGGCGTCGGCGGCGCCCGGATCGACCATGTCGAGCCGCAGCCCGTCGGGGAGTTCGGGGCTGCCCCCGCTGCGGCCGCTGCGCCGCGGCACCACCCGGACCTGGATGCCGTTGGAGTCGCCGACCCACAGCGGCGCGGTGCCGCCGCGAGCCCGGCCGGTGGCGCGGTCGGGTGAGTCGAGGTCGGGCGCGTCGTCGGTCTCGGCCTCCACCGGCCGCCAGCGCGACCACGCGCCGGTGCGCGCCGACCGGCTGCGTACCTCGACGGTGGCCTGGAGCCCGGTGGTCGCGCTGTTCCAGGTGATGCCGAGCATCGAGAAGGGTTTGACGTCCCGTGCGGTCAGCCCCATGGCGCCCGGGGCGAGGCCGCGTTCGGCCGGAAGTCGGGTCAGGGGAAGGGTGTGGGTGCCACCCAGCGCCGCCGTGGCGGCGGCCTTGCTGGTGGCAGCGGCCTTGCCCAGGACGGAAGCGGTGGCCGCGCTGGGCACGGCCGCGGGTACGAGGAGCGCGGCCGTGCACGCACAGGTGGCACCGATCGCGGAAGCAAGGAATGCACGCATGACCTAAATAGTGACATAACGGGCAAATATGGCGACTCGTTAACTGTCACACCGTCAGCCGATTCCCCGTCAGGCTGTCCCCCCGCCAGCCGAACACCCGCCCCTGACCAGCGGCAGCCGCACGCGGCCCCGGCTGGTGCCCTGGTTGGGCCCGCGTACGCTGACCGCGTGAACGACACCGCCCACACCCCCGCCGACCTCCTGCGCTCCGCGCTCGCCGCGGACCCCGCCCGTCCGCTGCTGACCTTCTACGACGACGCCACCGGTGAGCGCGTGGAGCTGTCCGTCGCCACCTTCGCGAACTGGGTGAACAAGACCGCCAACCTGCTCCAGGACGACCTGGCCGCCGAGCCGGGCGACCGGGTCGCGCTGCTGCTGCCCGCGCACTGGCAGACCGCCGCCTGGCTGCTGGCCTGCTTCTCCACCGGCGTGGTCGCGGAACCCGGTGGCGATCCGGCCGCCGCCGACCTGGTGGTGAGCGGCCCGGACACCCTGGAGGCCGCCCGGGCCTGCCGCGGCGAGCGCGTCGCCCTGTCGCTACGGCCGCTGGGCGCGCGCTTCCCGCAGCCGCCGCAGGGCTTCGCCGACTACGCCGTCGAAGTACCCAGCCAGGGCGACCGCTTCGCCCCGTACTCGCCCGTCGACCCCGACGCGCCCGCCCTGGTGCTGCCCGGCGGCGAGCAGCTGACCGGCGCGCAGGTCGTGCGGCGGGCCCGGCGCAGCGCGCAGGAGCTGGGGCTGACCCCGGGCGCCCGGCTGCTGTCGGCGGCTGGCTACGACGACTGGGCGGGCCTGTCAGCCGGTCTGCTGGCGCCGTTGGCGGCGGGCGGCTCGGTGGTGCTCTGCCGCCATCTGGACCGGCTCGACGCGGACGCCCTGCGGCGCCGCCGAGAGGCCGAGCGGGTCACCCACCCGGCGCCCTGACCCGGCCGCGGCGTCACCCGTTCGGCCCGCACCCGCGGGCCGCACCGCCCGATCCGGGAGACGATCGACGGATCCGCACCGCCTAGCGTTGGGGGCCGCCGTGTCCGACAGGGAAGGGCCACCCGCCCGTGGTGTGCGCCGGTACGCACGGGCGCGCCGCCCGGGCCATCCCGGCAAGTGGCTCCTTCGCCGCCAGCGCTGGCTGCGCTGTGTCGCGCTGGCCTCGGCGCTGCTGCTGGTGGTCGGCGCCGGGGTGATCTGGCTGCTCTACGAGCACCTTGAGGACAACATCCACACCGACACCGGTGCGGAGGCAGAGCTGCGCCGCCACATGGCCGAACGCCCGCCGCCCGGCGCGGGCGGCACCGACAACGTGCTGATCATCGGCACCGACAGCCGCGGCGGCGACAACGGCGCGTACGGCGCGGACAGTGGCACCGCCCGCTCCGACACCGTGATCCTGCTGCACCTGGCGGCCGGGGGCGGCAGCGCGACCGCGGTCAGCATCCCGCGCGACCTGATGGTGAACGTACCGAGCTGCCGCAAGCCGGACGGCCACCAGACGACGGCGCAGTTCGCCGAGTTCAACTGGTCCTTCGCCTGGGGCGGCGCGGCCTGCACGATCCGTACCGTGGAGCAGCTGACCGGCATCCGCATGGACCACCACGTACAGCTGGACTTCACCGGCTTCAAGCGGATGGTGGACGCCGTCAACGGCGTCGAGGTCTGCGTGCCGTACCGGGTGCACGACCGGGACGCGAAACTGGACCTCGCCGCGGGCCGCCAACTGCTGCGCGGCGAACAGGCGTTGGGCTACGTACGCGCCCGGCACGGCTTCGGCGACGGCAGCGACACCGAGCGGATGGACCGCCAACAGGGCTTCCTGGCCTCGCTGGTGCGCAAGATGCAAAGCGACGGCGTGCTGTACAACCCCGCCAAGCTGTATCCGGTGCTGGACGCCGCGACCTCGTCCGTCACCGCCGATCCCGGGCTGAACTCGCTGACCAAGCTGTACGACGTGATCCGCGGCCTGCAGAAGACTCCGACCGACCAGATCCGCTTCCTCACCGTGCCGCGCGAGCCGTACGCCGACGACTACAACCGGGACCAGTTGGTGCATCCGCAGGCCGACCGGTTGTTCGCGGCGCTGCGCGCGGACCAGCCGGTGGCGGTACGGCCGCCCGACCCGACCACCTCCGCGGACCAGCCCTCGCAGGACCGGGCCCGCGGCGATCAGGCACCGCCCGGTCCGGACGACGGCAAGGCGGGCGGATCGGCGACGGCGCCGCGACCCTCGCCCAACGCGATGCCCACATACCTCGGTACCACCGCCGCCCATGACGTCTGCGGCCAACGGCACCATTAACCAAAAACCCCGATAAGGCAACAATCCGATCGCCGATTTGTCACGAGTGCGGGTAAGACGCTGAACTTGGCCGCTAAGTGTGAACGTCTCGCAGCGACGGAGGGCTCGGCGACCGTGGACGCGCAACGCCGTGGGGAGACCGACCCCGCCGACCAGTGGGTGCTCGATCCGCAGACCGGAACGTACCAACTACGGCTGAACGCCCCCGAGCAGCCGGACGCCAGCCCGCCAACCAGCCCCGAACCGGCACCTGTTCAGGGGTCCGCCCCGGCCGCCAGGAGCGCCACCCGGGCGTCCCGCCGGGCGAACGGCCGCCGCAAGGCGAAGCCCAGGCCGTCCGGGAAGCGCAGGGCCCTGGTGTGGACCGCTGGCGGCGTCGGCTTCGCCCTCGTCGCGGTCAGCATCGGCGGCTACCTCGTCTACCAGCACTTCAACAACAACATCAGCACCGTCGACGTGGGCGACGCGGGCAGCGGGAGCGCCACCACCGACGGCCCGATGAACATCCTGGTGATCGGCACCGACAGCCGGGTGGGCCTCGGCCGCCAGTACGGCGACGCGGGCAGCGTCGGCCACGCTGACACCACGATCCTCTTCCACGTCTCCAAGGACCGCAGCAACGCGACCGCGTTGAGCATCCCGCGCGACCTGATCACCGACATCCCGGACTGCCCGACCCGGCAGAAGGACGGCTCGACCAAGGTCATCCCCGGCGAGCACAACGTGCGCTTCAACACCAGCCTCGGCCAGGAAGGCCGCGACCCCGGCTGCACCATGCGCACCGCCGAAGCCCTCACCGGGCTGAGGATCGACCACTTCATGATGGCCAACTTCAACGCCGTCAAGGACCTTTCGACGGCGGTCGGTGGCGTCGACGTCTGCCTGGCCAAGGACATCGACGACAAGGGCGGTTCCGGTCTCAAGCTGAGCAAGGGCCACCACGTCGTGGAGGGCGAGCAGGCGCTGGCGTTCGTCCGCACCCGGCACTCGGTGGGCTTCGGCGGTGACCTCGATCGCATCAAGCTCCAGCAGCAGTTCCTGAGTTCGCTGATCCGCAAGATGAAGTCCAGCGGCACCCTCACCGATCCGCGGAAGCTGTGGTCGCTGGCGGACGTGGCGACCAAGGCGCTCACCGTCGACACCGGGATCGGTTCGGTGAAGAAGCTCAGCGATCTGGCGCAGGACCTGAGTTCGGTGCCGCCGAAGAACATCACCTTCGCGACGGTGCCGGTGGTAGACAACCCCGCGGAGAAGGTGCACACCAGCGTGGTGCTCAACAACCCTTCCGCGAAGCAGCTGTTCGCGATGGTCCAGGCGGACAACTCGCTGACGTCGGCCAAACCGAAGACGTCCGCGTCGCACACGCCCAGCCCGCTGGACGGCCCGAAGGCAGCGCCGATCGACGTACGCGTCAACGTCCTCAACGGCAGCGGTACGTTCGGCGCCGCCTCCGCGACCCTCGACTGGTTGCAGAACACCGAGGGCGTCACCCGATCCAGCAACGGCGGCAACGCCCCGGGCACCATCGACAAGACGACGCTGGTCTACGCCCCGAACCAGGCCGACCAGGCCCGCCGCCTGGCCGCGATGATGGGCCTGCCCGCCTCGGCCCTCAAACAGGGCACGACGAACGCCGCCCCCCGCGCCCCCATGACCCTCACCCTGGGCAAGGACTTCACCACCCCCGGCAAGCCGCTGAGCGCACCACCCGCCCCCACCACGGCCCCCACAGGCCTCCAACACGTCCAGGCAGACGAAAACATCTGCGCCAAGTGACACCGCGGTCCCGTTGCGCGCAGCCGTTCCGCCCCGTTGTGGGCAGTCGTTCCGCAGGGCGGAACGGGTGGGCACAACGGGGGCCTGGGGGCACAGCCCCCAGTTCCGGGAAGGGGCGGGTAGGGGAAACAGCGCCGCAGGCCCCGCGACCGCCTAGCGGCGACTGGCGACAACCCGCCGCGCAAGCGACTTGGGGCTGGTCAGGAACCCCCACCCCCACGACATGTGCATGGTCGCCAACGCGACCGGAATCCGAACCCGAGCCCCCGCGTCGAGCCCCTTCCCCGCAGGAACCGCCCCCAGCACGACCCCCGCCACGTACGCCCCGGGCACCACCCACCCCACCGGATGCACCAGCGCCCCGACGACCGCCCCCGCCGCGATCCCCAGCACCGCCGCGGGCGGCGCGAGATACCGCAGGTTGATCGACCCGGAGTGGTACCGGGCGACCACATGCCGCCACCGTCCGTAGTTGCGGTACTGCTTCGCCAGCTCCCGCACGTTCGGCCGCGGCCGGTAGGAGACCTTCAGCTCCGGCGAGAACCAGATCAGCCCGCCCGCCTCGCGGATCCGGAAGTTCAGCTCCCAGTCCTGCGCGCGGATGAACTCCTCGTTGTAGCCGCCCTGCCGCTCCAGCACCTCGCGCCGGAAGACACCCAGATAGACGGTCTCGGCCGGACCCGCCTGCCCGCCTGTGTGGAAGGCGGCGTTCCCGACGCCGATCCTGGAGGTCATCGCCGCGGCGACCGCCCGCTCCCAGGCGTTCTCCCCTTCGGCGTGCATGATCCCGCCGACGTTGTCGGCCCCGGTCTCCTCCAGCAGCCGCACGGCGGTGGCGATGTAGTTCGCCGAGAGCATCCCGTGCCCGTCGACCCGGACCACGATGGGATGCCGCGACGCCTTGATCGCCGCGTTCAGCGCGGCGGGCGTACGGCCGGTGGGGTTCGGCACCGTGTGGACCCGCGGATCCTCCGCGACCAGTTCCGCCGCTATCTCGTCGGTACGGTCGGTGGACGGTCCGAGGGCGATCACCACCTCCAGCTCGCCCGCGTACTCCTGGGCCAGGATGTGCCGCACGGACTCGCGCAGATGGCGCTCCTCGTTGAGCACCGGCATGATCACGGAGACGGCGGGGGCAGAGGTGTTCACGGCGTTCATCGGCCGACACGTTACCGCTAACGGCGGACCGCGGCGCGCGCCGCCCGGGTGGCCCCCGGTGGTACGGCGGCGTGGGCGCCCCGGCCACGGCCGCCGCGCGCCTAGCGTGAACGGTTCCGCAGGCCGTACCGGGGAGGTCCCGCCGCCCATGCCCGCATCAGTCCCCTGGCGCCCGCCGCGCCCGAACCCGTACCGTCCCTGGCGCCGCGACCGCCGACTGCTGCGCATCGCCTCGGCGGTCTCGCTGGCGGTGCTGGCCACCAGCGGCCTCGGTTACGGCGTCCACGCCTTCGGCGGCTTCGGCAGCCACCCGGCGAAGCCCGGCCCCGGGGTGAACACCCTCCTCGTCGGCACGGACCGGGGGTGCCGGTGCGCGGAAACGATCATGCTGGTGCACCTGTCGCAGGACCGCTCCCGGATCTCGGTGGTCAGCATCCCCCGCGACTCCTACGTACCGTTCTCCGAACTACCGCCGCGCAAGGACCGGTTCAGCGAAACGATCCGGCCAGGGCGGATCAACGCGGCGTACGCGCTCGGCGGACTACCGCTGACCATCCGCACGGTCGAGCGGATGACCCGCCTCCACATCGATCACTACGCACAGTTCGACCACGCCGCCCTGGTCAGCACCGTGAACGCGCTCGGCGGCGTCCCCGTCCACGTCCGGCACCCGCTGCACGATCCCGCCGCTGGCCTCGACCTGCCCGCGGGCACGACCCTGCTGGACGGCGACCGGGCGCTTCGGTACGTGCGCTACGCCGACCCCAGCGCGGACATCGGCCGCATGCGGCGGCAACGCGAGTTCGCCGCCGCGGTACTGGACCGCGTGAGGTCCAGCGGCACCCCCGCCCTGAACCGCGCCCTCGACACCGTGCACCGCTCGGTCCGCACCGACACCCCGCTCACCCCCGCCGACGCGGTCCGCGGCCTCCACCCGGCCACCACCGAGTTCGCCCCCGTCCCGGCCGCGGATGTCAACTACCGGGTGCCCGGCGTCGGTTCGACGGTGAAGTGGGACGACGCCAAGGCCTCCGCCCTCTTCCGCGCGATCCGCCGGGACCGGCCGATCCCAGCCGACCTCGGCGACCGGCACGGTGACGGCTGAGGCGCGGCCGGGGGCCCTGGCGGAAGCTCGCCAGGCAGGCCTGGCGAAGTCCGCCGCGGTTCGGCGGCGCCCCGAAGAGGCACGGGGAACCGCGCGACCAGCCACAGTGGTGCCGCGGGCGATCGCCGCTCCACCCGGCGGAGCGCTCAGTCGTCGATCCCCTCGGCGGCTCGCCGACTCCGCAGTTCCTTGATCGCGCGGCGCCGCGCCAGGCGGTGGGTACGGCGGATCTGCGCCTCCTCGAAGCGGCGGCGGTCCTTCTCCGTCTCCGGCAGCACCGGCGGTACCGTGCGCGGCTTGCCCTCCGCGTCGACGGCGGCGAAGACCAGGTAGGCGCTGCCGACGTGCGTCGCGGGCGTCGACTCGTTCCACCGCTCCGCCAGGACCCGCACCCCGATCTCCATCGAACTGCGGCCGGTCCAGTTGCACTGGGCCTGAACATGGACCAGGTCACCGACATGAACAGGTTCCAGGAACGCCATCTCGTCCATCGACGCGGTGACCGCCGGGCCACCGGAGTGCCGACCGGCCACCGCGCCCGCCGCGTCGTCGACGAGTTTCATGATCACGCCGCCGTGCACAGTGCCCAGCAGGTTCGTGTGGGACGCGGTCATGATGTGCGACAGCGTGGTGCGCGACGCGGAGGTCGGCTTGCCCGGAAGATCACCCTCCGGGGTGTTGGTGACGAGACTGGCCATGCGGCCACCATACGGCGCCCCCGGTGGGGGGCACCGTGGCGGGTTCGTCAGGCGCTCCCCACCTCGACGGCCAGCCGGAGGAAGGCGGACCACTGTTCACCCATCCCGCTCCGCCCCTCGTCCGCGCCGCGCCAGCGGGTAACCGCACTGACTGGCCGTACCGTCTGTCGGACTGGTCACCGTAGTCCCAGGCGAGAATCGTTGAGGTCATGAAGCCGGAAGTTCCCCTGATCGCGGCAGGCGCCCAAGTAAGCGGCGCGGAATGCCAGTTGATGCTGCGTGCGGATCCGCACGTGCTGGCCGCTGTGCGGCAATTCATCGGTGCGCGGCTGCGCGAGTGGGGGCTGGAGGAGTTGCGGCCCGCGGCGGCGATGTGTGTGACGGAGTTGCTGAGCAACGTCCACAAGCACACGGCGAGCCCGGAATGCGTGCTGGAGCTGCGCCGTATAGCGCAGGGCATTCGGGTTTCGGTGCGGGACGGCGAGCCGTCGCCGCCGGTGATGCGGGAGCCGGACTGTTTGTCGGAGCGGGGGCGGGGACTGTTCCTGTTGAGCGAGACCGCGGACGCGTGGGGGTTCGAGCCGGAGGGGCCCGGCAAGGAGGTGTGGTTCGTGCTGAACGCGCGCACGGAGGGCACTCACGGTACGTAGCCGGGCGACTTCATGATCACGTAACGTCCGCGATCATGGCAGTTCTGTGACCAATCCATCAGTCCGGCTACAGAATGGTTCCGGCCACAGTTTCTCGTGGGTCCAGCAGGCACACTGCAAGGCATGAACGGATGGCCCGAGGGTTGGACCGAGGACGGCGAGCCGGATGGCGCTCGCGTGATGCCGCATGTGCAGAGGCGGCAGGGTGGCTACGGGCCGCCGTCGTACTCTCCCCCGCCCGCGTCGCAGGGGTCGGGCGCCGAGCCGCCGTTGCCGCCCGAGTTGTCGCCGCGCAGGGCGGCGGCGCGCGGCGGGGTGCCGCAGCAGGCCGGCGGTGACGGCGGCGGCACGTACCGTGCGGGGCGCCGGGCACAGGCGGGCCGCCCGAAGAACTGGCGCAAGCGGATCACGTACGGGGTGCTGACGCTGGTCGTGGTGTTGCTGGTCACATCGGTGGGGACGTACTTCTGGGCGGACGGCAAGCTGTCCCGGAAGATCGACCTCAGCGCGCTGCAGAACCGTCCGCCGCAGGACAAGGGCACGAACTACCTGATCGCGGGTTCGGACAACCGCAGCAACCTGTCGGCCGAGCAGCAGCAGGCGCTGCACGTCGGCAGCGACAACGAGGGGCAGTTCGGCAACAGCGACACGATGATGATCCTGCACGTGGGATCGAACGGTGACACCCTGATCAGCCTGCCGCGGGACAGCTACGTGACGATCCCGGCGTTCACCGGGTCGTCGGGCAAGCAGTATCCGGCGTCGAAGCACAAGCTGAACGTGGCGTTCTCCTGGGGCGGCGGCCAGTTGCTGGCGCAGACCGTCGAGTACAACACGGGCCTGCACATCGACCACTACGCGGAGATCGGCTTCGGCGGCTTCGTGAACCTGGTCAACGCGCTGGGCGGCGTGAACATGTGCCTGGACAAGCCGCTCAAGGACAAGGACTCGGGCGCGGACTTCAAGGCGGGCTGCCAGACCTTCAACGGCCCGCAGTCGCTGGCGTACGTACGGGAGCGGCACCAGGAAGCCAACCAGGACCTCGGCCGTGAGCAGCACCAGCAGCAGTTCCTGCACGCGGTGGCCCAGCAGACGGCCACACCGGGGACGCTGCTGAACCCGTTCAAGCTGTACCCGGTGCTGGGCGCGGGCCTGGAGACGCTGACCGTCGACAAGGGCATGAGCCTGTACGACCTGGGGCAGATGGCGTGGGCCATGAAGGACGTCTCGGGCGGCCAGGGCACGACGACGGTGGTCCCCGTCGCGAACCCCAACTACCCGACCGCGGACGGCGACGCGCTGCTGTGGAACAAGTCCGAGGCCAAGGTCCTCTTCGACAAGCTCCAGAACGACGAACGCGTGGGCGGCTGACGCCCACCTAATTCGACCACTTGATGCGACGGCCCCCGGCACTGCGCCGAGGGCCGTCGTGTTCGCGAGGTCGGATGCGACGCCTGCGGTCAGTGGCGCACGCCCCAGAACCGGTTTCCAGTTACGGAAACCGCAACGAAAGCGGACGAGCGTTCAACCCCGTGCCGCCGGGATCTCGAACAGTGGGAAGCCCGTCCGATTCCGTCCGGCAAGGACGGGAGTTCAGGGGGCGCCGAGGGTTCCCAGGGCGATCGTCCACCCCATGCAGAACGCCACACACGCCACGCACAGAAGCGTTCCGCGCCTACTGAGCCACATGGACAGCCGCCTCACTGGCGTCCCTTCTGTTCGCAGACGGAGCAAGGGAACGGACACGGCGGAACGTACTCACCTTGCGGGATGTACTCCACCAGTTCGCTGGGTACGCTGCCGTACGACAAGGACGCGACGTCCTCGACGGCAACTTCCCCACCGTTGCCAAGGCACACCCCCGAGATGACCGCCGCAGCAGCGTCCGCGGCGTTGTCCAAGGCCAAGCGCTCGTGATCGTCGGTCATGGCGACTTCACCACCGAGACCACTCCGTGAGCCGTTCGAAGATGGCGGCGGGCCATGACTCGGCAGTCGACTTCTCTGGTCTGATTCCGCGCCACATGTGCGGACTGCTCTTCGCGCTTCAAGTGCGAACACTCGTCGCACCCTTCTCGGTACGGGATAGGGTCTCCCATGTCAGCCTGCCTTCGTCAGGTTGGCCACGCCCCCGGACCGGTCGCACGGTCGCGGGGGTCCTTCGTCACTGCTGCGATCGTCCTGCAGGAGGCGCCCACCACCTAGTGGCATGGTTAGTGGTAAGTGCGCCGCAGATTCGCCCAGTTGACCTACAAGTGGCATCTGTAGTGGCAGGCTGGGCCCATGGCCATTGGGCAACTGATCAAGGATCTGCGCACAGCGTGCGGATGGAGCCAAGGACGGCTCGCATCGGAGATCAACAAAGCCTTCGGGACCACCCTCAGCCGGGAATACGTGAGCGGCTGGGAGCGATCCAAGGTTAAGCCGGGGCCCTTCTACCTCCGGTGCCTGTCCGCCGTTCTCGACGTTCCTCTAGCCGTTCTTGAAGGTGAAGTGAAGCGCCGAACGTTCATCAGCGATGTTGCAGCCACCGCCATAGCCCCAGTAGTGGCGTCAGACGTGCTCACGGCAGGTTTCAGCGCCCGGCTTGCCGGAGGCCCGTCTACGGACGAGTGGGAAGCGAAGCTATCCGCCTATGGCACGGACTACATGTCCATGGGCGCAGCCGACATCCAGCGCCGCGTGTCAGGCGAACTCGTCGTGGTACAGCAGCAACTGGACACCCCGCAGCTGTGGTCAGTCGCAGCACGGCTCATGACCCTGTACGCCAAGACGTTCCCTGGCAGCGATGGCACCAAGGCAGTTTCGTGGTACCGCATGGCAGCGAAAGCAGCAGACGAATCCGGTGACAGGCAAGCCCGAGTATGGGTGCGAGGACGGGCAGCGATCGCCCTGGGCTATGAGGGGGCTTCACTGGGCATCGCCGACATGCTTGCCGATCAAGCAATGGCGATCAGCGACAAACCGTCCCTAGGGCTGTTGAACGCCATCATGGGGAAAGCTCACGCTGCCGCCATCAGAGGTGACAAGGCAACCGCTCTGGCGCTCGTGGAGAAGGGTCAGCGCGTTTTCGACTCGGCCGGGTCCTATGAACAAACCTCGGACTACGCCGTTCCTTGGTGGCGGATGAACGTCTTCACGTCCCTACTGCTGGCCCGGCTTGGCGAGGAGAAGAAGGCAGTCGAGGCACAAGACCAAGCCAGGCGGGAACTACCGGATGCGTTGCCTCGGTTCGCGACTCACCTGGAGATGCACAGGGGGCTCATGATGGTTAGGTCCGGTGACCGAACCGGGGGCGTCGCCTACGCGCAATCAGCCCTGGCCAAGCTACCTCCGGAAAAGCACTCCCTGACCTTGCGGATGCTCATGAATGAAATCACGGCATAAAAGGTGCTCGATGGGCAGTTGACGCCCACTTGATGCGACGGCCCCGGCAGAGTGCCGAGGCCGTCGCATTGACGCTGACCGGGAACACGCCTTACGGCAGGTTGCGCGCCATCACGATGCGCTGGACCTGGTTCGTGCCCTCGTAGATCTGGGTGATCTTCGCGTCGCGCATCATGCGCTCGACCGGGTAGTCGCGGGTGTAGCCGTAGCCGCCGAGGAGTTGGACGGCGTCGGTGGTGACCTCCATGGCGACGTCGGAGGCGAAGCACTTGGCGGCGGCGCCGAAGAAGGTCAGGTCGGACTCGACCCGCTCGGACTTGGCGGCGGCCGCGTAGGTGAGCTGGCGCGCGGCCTCCAGCTTCATCGCCATGTCGGCGAGCATGAACTGGATGCCCTGGAAGTCGGCGATCGCCTTGCCGAACTGCTTGCGCTCCTTGACGTAGCTCTTGGCGTAGTCGAGGGCGCCCTGGGCGATGCCGAGGGCCTGCGCGGCGATGGTGATGCGGGTGTGGTCGAGGGTCTTCATCGCGGTGGCGAAGCCGGTGCCCTCGGCGCCGATCATGCGGTCGGCGGGGATGCGCACGTTGTCGAGGTAGACCTCGCGGGTCGGCGAGCCCTTGATGCCGAGCTTCTTCTCCGGGGCGCCGAAGGAGACGCCCTCGTCGGACTTCTCGACCACGAAGGCGCTGATGCCCTTGGAGCGCTTCTCCGGGTCGGTGACGGCCATCACCGTGTAGTACTCGCTGACGCCCGCGTTGGTGATCCAGCGCTTGACGCCGTTGAGCACGTAGTGGTCGCCGTCGCGCACCGCCTTGGTCTTCATGCCCGCGGCGTCGGAACCGGCGTCCGGCTCGGACAGGCAGTACGAGAACATCGCGTCGCCCTTGGCGAGCGGGCCCAGGTACTTCTTCTTCAGGTCCTCGGAGCCGGAGAGGATGACCGGCAGCGAGCCGAGCTTGTTGACCGCGGGGATCAGCGAGGAGGAGGCACAGACCCGGGCGACCTCCTCGATCACCAGGACGGTGGCCAGCGCGTCGGCTCCGGCGCCGCCGTACTCCTCGGGAACGTGGACCGCGTGCAGGTCGGAGCCCACCAGCGCGTCGAGCGCCTCCTGCGGGAAGCGCGCCTGCTCGTCCACCTCGGCCGCGAACGGGGCGATCTTCGCCTCGGCGAGCGAGCGCACCGTGTCCCGGAGCATCTGGTGCTCCTCGGACAGCTGGTAGAGATCGAAATCGGTCGAACCCGCCAAGGTGTCTCACTCCCAAGATCCGCGCCTGCTAACTACCGTTAAGTAACCTAATTCTAGAGCGGCAGGCCGTACCACGGATACGTGAGGTTGCCGACAGCGGCGGATATGCCCGGTGCGATGCCCGACTATGCTCGGCTGACGCACCCAGCGGCGCTCCCCGGCGCGGCACCAAGGCGGACCCGAAAGGCAGACCCCGTGACGCTGAAGCTCACCGTGATCGGCACCGGCTACCTGGGCGCCACCCACGCCGCCGCCATGGCGGAACTGGGCTTCGAGGTGCTGGGGCTGGACGTCGATCCGGCGAAGATCGAGGCGCTGTCCGCAGGCCGGGTACCGATGTACGAACCGGGGCTGGACGAGTTGCTGGCCCGGCACGTCGCGGGGATCGACGGCGCCACCGGTCGGCTGCGGTTCACCACCTCCTGGCAGGAGGTCGCCGAGTTCGGCGACGTGCACTTCGTCTGCGTCAACACCCCGCAGAAGCACGGCGAGTACGCCTGTGACATGTCCTACGTGGACGCCGCGGTCGAGTCCCTCGCCCCGCGTCTGACCCGGCCCGCCCTGGTGGTCGGCAAGTCCACCGTGCCGGTGGGCAGCGCGGCCCGGCTGGCGGACCGGATCGCCGAGCTGGCCCCGGCCGGGGACGCCGCGGAGCTGGCCTGGAACCCGGAGTTCCTGCGCGAGGGGTTCGCGGTCGAGGACACCCTGCACCCGGACCGGATCGTGGTCGGCGTGCGGTCCGAGCGGGCGGAGAAGCTGCTGCGCGAGGTTTACGCGACGCCCGTCGCAGAAGGCACGCCCTTCGTCGTCGCCGACTACGCGACCGCGGAGCTGGTCAAGAACGCGGCGAACTCGTTCCTGTCCACCAAGATCTCGTTCATCAACGCGATGGCCGAGGTCTGCGAGGCGGCGGGCGGCGACGTGGTCAAGCTCGCCGAGGCGATCGGCCATGACGAGCGCATCGGCCACAAGTTCCTGCGCGCCGGAATCGGCTTCGGCGGCGGCTGTCTGCCCAAGGACATCCGGGCCTTCATGGCCCGGGCCGGGGAGCTGGGCGCGGACCAGGCGCTGACCTTCCTGCGCGAGGTCGACTCGATCAACATGCGGCGCCGCGGCCACATGGTGGAGCTGGCCCGCGAGGCGTGCGGCGGCGGCTTCCTGGGCAAGCGGATCGCGGTGCTGGGCGCCTCGTTCAAGCCCGACTCCGACGACGTGCGCGACTCGCCCGCGCTCAACGTGGCGGGCCAGATACACCTCCAGGGCGGCCAGGTCACCGTCTACGACCCCAAGGGCATGGACAACGCCGCCAAGCTGTTCCCCACCCTCGGCTACGCCCCCACCGCTCTGGACGCGGTGCGCGGCGCCCACGTCGTGCTGCACCTCACCGAGTGGCGCGAGTTCCGCGAGCTGGACCCGGCAGCCCTCGGCGAGGCCGCCGCGACCCGCCACATCCTGGACGGCCGCAACGCCCTGGACCCGGCAAGCTGGCGCTCCGCCGGGTGGACGTTCCGGGCGATGGGCCGACCGACGGCGTAGCCCCCGCTCCCTACCCGAGCCCCGGCACGAACCGCACCACCATGTCGATCGCCTTGATGCCGAGGAACGGCAGGATCAGGCCGCCCAGGCCGTAGACGGCCAGGTTGCGGCGGAGGAGGTCGTGGGCCGAGGCGGGGGTGTAGCGGACGCCGCGCAGGGCCAGTGGGATCAGGGCCACGATGATCAGGGCGTTGAAGATGATCGCCGAGGTGATCGCGGACTGCGGGCTGTGCAGGCCCATGATGTTGAGCTTGTCCAGGCCCGGATAGACGCCCGCGAACATCGCCGGGATGATCGCGAAGTACTTCGCCACGTCGTTGGTGATCGAGAAGGTCGTCAACGCGCCCCGGGTGATCAGCAGTTGCTTGCCGACCTGCACGATGTCGATCAGCTTCGTCGGGTTGGAGTCCAGGTCCACCATGTTCCCGGCCTCCTTGGCGGCCGAGGTACCGGTGTTCATCGCCACACCCACGTCCGCCTGAGCCAGCGCTGGCGCGTCGTTGGTGCCGTCCCCGGTCATCGCGACCAGGTTGCCGCCCGCCTGCTCCCGCCTGATCAGTGCCAGCTTCTGCTCGGGCGTGGCCTCGGCCAGGAACTCGTCGACCCCCGCCTCCCGGGCGATGGCGCGGGCGGTCAGCGGGTTGTCGCCGGTGACCATGACGGTCTTGATGCCCATCCGGCGCAGCTGCGCGAACCGTTCGCGGATGCCGTCCTTGACCACGTCCTTGAGGTGGATCACGCCCAACGCCCTTGCGCCGTAGGCGTCTTCGACCGCCACCAGCAGCGGGGTGCCGCCGCAGGAGGAGACCTCCTCCACCATCCGGCCGAGGTCGTCCGGCACCCGCCCGCCGCGCCGCACGACCCAGTCGGCGACGGCCGCCGCAGCGCCCTTGCGGATCATCCGCCCGTCGGCGAGGTCGACCCCGCTCATCCGGGTCTGCGCGGTGAACGGCACGAACCGCGCCCCCGGCAGCTCCCCCTGGCTCCGCTCCCGCAGCCCGTACCGCTCCTTGGCGAGCACCACCACCGAGCGGCCCTCGGGTGTCTCGTCGGCCAGTGAGGACAGTTGGGCGATGTCGGCGAGCTGCCAGTCCTCGACGCCGTGCAGCGGCAGGAACTCGGCGGCGCGGCGGTTGCCCAGCGTGATGGTGCCGGTCTTGTCCAGCAGCAGGGTGGACACGTCGCCCGCGGCCTCGACCGCCCGGCCGGACATGGCCAGCACGTTGCGCTGCACCAGCCGGTCCATGCCCGCGATGCCGATCGCGGACAGCAGGGCCCCGATCGTCGTCGGGATCAGCGTCACCAGCAGTGCGACCAGCACGATCGTGGACTGCTCGGAACCGGCGTACCGGCCCATCGGTTGCACGGTGACGACGACCAGGACGAAAACGATGGTCAGCGAGGCCAGCAGGATGTTCAGCGCGATCTCGTTGGGCGTCTTCTGCCGCTGCGCGCCCTCGACCAGCGCGATCATCCGGTCGATGAACGTTCCGCCGGGCTTGGAGGTGATGCGCATGATGATGCGGTCGGAGAGCACCCTGGTGCCTCCGGTGACCGACGAACGGTCCCCGCCCGCCTCCCGGATGACCGGCGCGGACTCGCCGGTGATGGCGGACTCGTCGACCGAGGCGATGCCGTGGATCACCTCGCCGTCACCGGGGATGACCTCCCCGGCCTCCACCACCACGAAGTCCTGCGGCTGCAACTCCGTTGACCGCACGACCTCTTCGGGGCAGTCGTCCAGACCCACCCGCCAGCGGTGCAGCCGCCGCGCCGTGGTCTCCGTCCGGGTCCTGCGCAGCGACTCGGCCTGCGCCTTGCCGCGGCCCTCCGCCACCGCCTCCGCGAGGTTGGCGAAGACCACCGTCAGCCACAGCCAGACGGTGATCACGCAGGCGAACACGGTGGGCGCCAGCACCGCGGACAGCGCGGTGAGCGTGGCCCCGACCTCGACCACGAACAGCACCGGCGTTCTGATCATCCGCCGCGGATGCAGCTTGCGCAGCGCCTCGGGCAGCGCCGCGACCAGCTGCCGGGAATCGATCAGCCCGGCGGAGACCCGCGGCGGACCGGACGCCGAGTGCCGCTTGGGCTGATGGGCGTCGGAGACGACGACTTTCTCGGGCGCCAAATAGGACATGGCGGGATCCATCGCTACGGGGACGGGGGGATTCCGTCCCGTGGCTGTGCGCCACGGAGCGGCACCGGTGGGTTACCGGCGCCATCCAGCCAATCGGCTCCGGGCAGCGCGACCGGACGCTCTTGATGTGCCCTTGGCGGTGTGGCCGCGCGGATTGACACACCCCTTACGCGGCCACACCCGAGAACTAACCGCGCCCGTCGAGCTGTTCGAGGGTCGCGTTGGACGGCCCGCGCCGCGCCTGCTCCTCCCGGCCGACCGCCTCCGCGTCGCGCACCACCCGTACCGCGTTGTGCCAGGTCAGCTTGGCCAGGTCGGCGTCCGACCAGCCGCGCCGCAGCAGTTCGGCGATCAGGTTGGGGTAGCCCGCGACGTCGTCCAGGTCCTTCGGTACGAAGGCGGTGCCGTCGAAGTCACCGCCGATACCGATGTGGTCGACGCCTGCGACCTCGCGCATGTGGTCGAGGTGGTCGGCCACGGTGGCCGCGGTGGCCACCGGGCGCGGGTTGCGCTCCTCGTAGGCTCGCTGCACCTCCATGCCCCTGGGCGTGGAGTCCAGCGGGTGCAGACCGTGGGCGCGCATGTTCTCGTCGGCGCCCGCGGTCCACTCGATGGCCTCGGTGAGGATGAACTTCGGCACGAACGTGGCCATCGCCACCCCGCCGTTGCCGGGCAGCAACTCCAGTACGTCGTCGGGGACGTTGCGCGGGTGGTCGCACACCGCGCGGGACGAGGAGTGCGAGAAGACCACCGGCGCCGAGCTGACCCGCAGCGCGTCGCGCATGGTGTCGGCCGAGACATGGCTGAGGTCGACCAGCATGCCGCAGCGGTTCATCTCCCGGACCACCTCCTCGCCGAACCGGGTCAGCCCGTTCGCCCGCGGCTCGTCGGTGGCGGAGTCCGCCCACGGCACGTTGCTGTTGTGCGTGAGCGTCATGTAGCGCACCCCGAGCGCGTGGAACGCCCGCAGGGTGGCGAGGGAGTTGTTGATGGAGTGGCCGCCCTCGGCCCCCATCAGCGAGGCGATCCGCCCCTGCGCCCGCGCGGTCTCCATGTCGTCCGCGGTGGTGGCCAGCCGCAGGTCCGCCGGATAGCGCTCGGTCAACTGCCGCACCACGTCAATCTGTTCGAGTGTGGCGCTGACCGCGTCGTCACCGGTGAGGTCGGCACGGACGAAGACCGACCAGAACTGGGCACCGACACCACCGGCGCGCAGCCGGGGTATGTCGGTGTGCAGGCAGGCGCGCTGGTCGGCGGCGAGGTCGATCCGGTCGAGGTCGTAGCGCACCTGTTCACGCAGCGCCCACGGCAGGTCGTTGTGGCCGTCGACCACCGGGTGCTCGGCGAGGAGTTCGCGGGCGCGGGCGAGGTGGTCCACCGCGGCGCTCACTTGGCGAACCCGAAGGAGCCCTGGCCCCCGACCTTGCTGCGCAGCCGCTTGCCCTTCTCGGTGGCCTGCTGGTTGAGGTCCTCCTGGAAGTGCCGCATCCGCTCAAGGAGTTCCTCGTCGTGCGCGGCCAGCATCCGCACCGCGAGCAGCCCGGCGTTGCGCGCCCCGCCGATGGAGACGGTGGCCACCGGTACCCCGGCGGGCATCTGCACGATGGACAGCAAGGAGTCCATGCCGTCCAGGTACTTCAGCGGTACGGGCACGCCGATCACCGGGAGCGGGGTGACCGAGGCGAGCATCCCGGGCAGGTGGGCGGCGCCGCCCGCGCCCGCGATGATCGCCTTCAGGCCGCGCCCGGCCGCCCGCTCCCCGTACCCGACCATCTCGCGCGGCATGCGGTGCGCCGAGACGACGTCCACCTCGTAGGGGACCTCGAACTCTTCGAGCGCCTTGGCTGCGGCTTCCATGACGGGCCAGTCGGAGTCGGACCCCATGACGATGCCGACGAGGGGGGAGTTCATTCGGTGATCGTTCCTCGCAGGTAGTCGGCGGCGTGCCGGGCGCGCTCGCGCACGTCGGCCAGGTCGTCGCCGTAGGTGTTGACGTGGCCGACCTTACGGCCCGGCTTCACGTCCTTGCCATACATGTGGATCTTCAGGCTGGGATCCCGGGCCATGCAGTGCAGGTACGCGTGGTACATGTCGGGGTAGTCACCGCCGAGCACGTTGGCCATCACGGTCCACCGGGCGCGCGGACGCGGGTCGCCCAGCGGCAGGTCGAGCACGGCGCGCAGATGGTTGGCGAACTGCGAGGTGACGGCGCCGTCCTGGGTCCAGTGGCCGCTGTTGTGCGGACGCATCGCCAGTTCGTTGACCAGGATCCGGCCGTCCCGGGTCTCGAACAGCTCGACCGCGAGATGGCCGACGACCCCGAGTTCCCTGGCGATGGTCAGCGCCAACTGCTGGGCGTGCGCGGACAGTTCGGGGGACAGATCGGGCGCGGGCGCGATCACGGTGTCGCAGACGCCGTCGACCTGGATCGACTCCACCACCGGGTAGGCGACGGCCTGGCCGTGCGGGGAGCGGACGACGTTGGCGGCGAGCTCCCGCACGAAGTCGACCTTCTCCTCGGCGAGCACCGGCACACCCGCCTTGAAGGGTTCACCCGCCTCTTCGGTGTCGTGGACGACCCAAACCCCCTTGCCGTCATATCCACCGCGTACGGTCTTCAGGACGACCGGGAATCCCGCCCGCCGCCCGCCGCCACCCTCAGCCGAGGCGCTTCGCGTCGCGGCGTCGTCTGCCGGATGGGGGCCCGCCGCAGCGTCGCCCTCGGCGGCGAAGGCCGCCACGTCGGCCGGGTCGGCGACGATACGGTGCCGTGGGCACGGCACCCCGATCGCGGTCAGCGCCTCCCGCATCGCCCCCTTGTCCTGGGCGCGCACCAGCGCTTCCGGCCCCGGACGGATGACGACCCCCTCGGCCTCCAAGGCCCGCAGATGTTCGGTCGGGACGTGTTCGTGGTCGAAGGTGACCACATCACACCCCTTGGCGAACTCGCGGAGCGTCTCAAGATCGCGGTAGTCACCGATCACCACGTCCTGGACGACCTGCGCCGCGGAGTCCTGCGGACCGTCGCTGAGCAGTTTGAAACGAATGCCGAGCGGGATGCCCGCCTCGTGCGTCATACGGGCGAGTTGTCCGCCCCCGACCATGCCGACTACGGGGAATGTCACCAGGCCAGGGTATAGGCGAGGACACTCCGGACGAATCTACGCGCGTTGCGTGACCTCACCCGAGAGGTGGGCAACCGGGGGCGTACCACGTGACCGCCGAGTGGACACCCTCGCGTTGCCGGGCTAAACGCGCCCGAGCATGCGATCATCGCAAGAATGTAAGACGAATTTAAGACGCCCGCGGAGAACCCCGGTGAGCGGCGGGCCGTCCCACTTCACGGGAGGTCCGGCTTTACCAGCACGTGGGCACAACTTGGCGTTGCCTACCCTTGGGCGGGGCCGGATACACCTCGACAGGAGGCGATCGTTCACCCTTGGTGGTTAGCATGATGCCCTAGGGGGAGCAGCCGAACAGCCCAATGAACCGGCACCGGCACATCAGCACCGGCAACCGACGATCACCGACAGACAGGGTCTAGCGACATCATGAGTCGACTGAGCGCGCTGAACACTCGATTGAGGCTCCTCTACCGCGAGATCGCCAAGTTCGGCCTCGTCGGCATCGCGGGCATCTTCGTCAACATGATCGCGCTGAACCTTCTGCTCAGCACCGGTCTGCAGACCGTCCGCGCGAGCGTGCTGGCGACCATCATCGCCATCACCTTCAACTACGTCGGCTTCCGCTACTTCACCTACCGGAGCGCCGACAGGAGCCAGCGCGGCAAGGAGATCGGCCTCTTCGTCTTCTTCAGTGTGGTCGGCCTGGTGATCCAGAACGGCATCCTCTACGCCGCCACCTACGGCATGGGCTGGAACGGCCGCTTGGCGAACAACTTCTGGAGCCTCGCCGGAATCGGTGTGGCCACCCTGTTCCGCTTCTGGTCCTACCGGACCTGGGTGTTCCGCTCGCTGCCCGCGCAGGCGGTCGAGCAGGCGGAGGCCATCCTCAGCGACGCCGAGCGCTCCCGGGTCAACGCGGGCCGCAAGTAGTCACCCCGCGCACACCTCAGCGAACCGGAGGGCCGTCCTGGTCAGGGCGGCCCTCCGGCGTTTGCGTACCGCCCTCGGCGCGCTCCCCGCTCTCCCGGGCCAGGAACAGCGCGAAGACCGGCGGGCGCTGCTGCAGCAGCTCCAGACGGCCGCCGTCGGCCTCCGCCAGGTCACGGGCGACGGCGAGGCCCAGGCCGGTCGAGTTGCGGCCGCTGACGGTCCGCTCGAAGACCCGCGAGCCCAGGTCGGGCGGCACGCCCTGGCCCTCGTCGGTGACCTCGGCGACGGCCTGGTTGCCGGTGACCCGGGTGTGGATGATCACCGAGCCGGAGCCGTGCATCAGCGCGTTCTCGATCAGTGTGGCGAGCACCTGGGCGACCGCCCCCGGGGTGCCGACCGCGCGCAGCCCGCGGGTGCCGGTGCTGGAGATGCTGCGGCCCTCACCCCGGTAGGCCGGGCGCCACTCCTCCAACTGCTGCTTGATCACCTCGTCCAGGTCGAAGGCGACCGCGGAGCCGGTGCGCGGGTCGCGTGAGTTGGTCAGCAGCCGCTGCACCACGTCGGTGAGCCGCTCGACCTGGCCGAGCGCGATGGTCGCCTCCTCCTTGACTGTGTCGTGGTCGTCGGTGGCGATGATCTCCTCAAGGCGCATCGACAGCGCGGTCAGCGGGGTGCGCAGCTGGTGGGAGGCGTCGGCGGCCAGCCGACGCTCGGCGGTGAGCATCTTGGCGATCCGCTCCGCGCTGGAGTCCAGCACGTCGGCCACCCGGTCCAGCTCCGGCACCCCGTAGCGGCGGTGCCGGGGACGCGGGTCGCCGGAGCCCAGCCGCTCGGCGGTCTCGGCCAGATCGATCAGCGGCGAGGTCAGCCGTCTGGCCTGCTGCACGGCGAGCACCACGGCCGCGGCGATGGCCAGCAGCGCCACCGCGAGGATCACCAGCAGGGTGCGGCCGATCTCCTGGCTGATCACCGAGCGGGACTCCTGCACCAGCACCGACTCGCCGTGCACACCGGTCTGCAGGGACTGGACGACCTTGCCCTGCGGCGGCGTGCCCAGGGTGATCGGCCCCTGACCGGGGATCTTGATCACGGCGTACCGCTGGGAGGTGATCTGCCGGGTGAGCGCGGGTGGCGAGACCTTCTCCCCCGCGGCGATGCGGTTCTCCACGACACCGATCAGCTGGACGGCGTCGGACTGCACGCTCTCCTTGGCGCTGCTTTCGATCGTCCGGCTCTCCACGATCACCAACGAGATCCCGAAGACGGCGATCACGACGAGGACCACGGCGAGCGTGGAGTTGATCAGACGGCGGCGCATCGGAGTTCAGACACTTCTCGTATCGCTAGTTCTTCTCGAAGCGGAAGCCGACGCCGCGGACGGTGGAGATGTAGCGCGGGTTGGCGGCGTCGTCGCCGAGCTTCTTGCGCAGCCAGGAGATGTGCATGTCGAGCGTCTTGGTCGAGGACCACCACGTGGTGTCCCACACCTCGCGCATCAGCTGGTCGCGGGTGACGACCCGGCCCGCGTCCCGTACCAGTACGCGCAGCAGGTCGAACTCCTTGGCGGTGAGCGAGAGTTCCTCGTCGCCGATCCAGGCGCGGTGCGACTCGACGTCGATCCGCACACCCTGGGTGGTGGGCTGGGCCTCGGCGCTGCCGCGCCGCAGCAGCGCCCGTACCCGGGCGAGCAGCTCGGCCAGCCGGAACGGCTTGGTCACGTAGTCGTCGGCACCGGCGTCCAGGCCGACCACCGTGTCCACCTCGTCGGCCCGGGCGGTGAGTACCAGTACCGGAAAGCCATGGCCCTCGGTGCGCAGCCGTCGACACACCTCCAGGCCGTCCATGCCGGGCAGGCCCAGATCCAGAACGAGCAGGTCCACGGCACCCTGGAGTCCGGCGTCGAGTGCCGTGGGTCCGTCTTCGCGCACCTCGACCTCATAGCCTTCGCGGCGCAGCGCGCGAGCGAGCGGTTCCGAGATCGAAGCGTCGTCCTCGGCGAGCAGTACGCGGGTCATGGGCTGATGGTAGTCCGCGTAGCTGGCCAGGGGGGCGCGCGGGCGGACGCCACCGGATCATCGATGGGGCTCGGCGCGCCGGAGAGTCGATCACACGACCCCTCGCGCCCCCTTGTGACGTATGTCTCAACACGGTGCAATAGCCGCGCCTCTTGACCTACCTTGGGGCGAACGTCCGTTAGCACGACCAAGAGACTCTCGGCCGAACGACGCGCCAAGAGTCTCTTTCTGTGCGGGGGCGGCAAACCTGCCACCCTCACCAGTGAATGACCTGTCGGCCGGGCCCATGCCGCGTAGGCGGGGCGTGGATCCCGGCGTGCGACCGCTCTGCCGCTCCCGACAAGGGGGCGAACCCCGTGGACGTTGGGGGCGGGTGGTACGCGTGCCGGTGCCGGTCACCCCCACCGGGTGTGTGTTCCCCCCGACACACGCTCTGAGCACCCAAGGAACGACCATGGCGTCCAGCCTGACGAAGGACGCCGCACCGCAGGCGACCCCTGCGAGTAGCGGCAAGACCTTCTTCGGCCACCCCCGCGGCCTGGCCACCCTCTTCATGACCGAGATGTGGGAGCGGTTCAGCTTCTACGGCATGCGCGCACTGCTCGTGCTGTATCTGGTCGCCCCGGCCTCCAAGGGCGGTCTTGCCTTCGCCGCTGCCACCGGTGCAGCCATCTACTCCGTCTACAACGCGACGGTGTACCTGCTCGCCATGCCCGGCGGCTGGATCGCGGACCGCCTGTGGGGCCCGCGCAAGACCGTCGCGGTGGCCGGCACCATCATCATGATCGGCCACTTCCTGCTGGCGGTTCCGTTCGAGGCCTCGTTCTTCGTGGGCCTGGTCTTCATCGCGGTCGGCTCCGGTCTGCTGAAGGCCAACATCTCCACGATGGTCGGCCACCTCTACCCGGACCGGAACGACCCGCGCCGGGACGGCGCCTTCACGATCTTCTACATGGGCATCAACCTCGGTGCCTTCGCGGCGCCGCTGGTCATCGGCACGGTGGGCCAGAGCGTCAACTGGCACCTGGGCTTCGCGCTCGCCGGTGTCGGCATGGCGCTGGGCCTCGGCCAGTTCCTGCTGGGCACCCGCCACCTGGCGGAGGAGAGCAGCCGCGTCCCGGCCCCGCTGCGGGCCGAGGAGCGCTCCGTGCTGCTGCGTAAGGCCAGCATGTGGGCCGGTGCGGCGGTGCTGTTCTACGTCGTGGTGATCGCCACCGGTTCGTTCACCATCAACTGGGCGCTGTGGCCGCTGTCGCTGGCCGGTCTGGCGCTGCCCGCGCTGTACTTCGTGAAGATCCGCCGCGACAAGGAGATCACGACGGACGAGCGGTCCAAGGTCACCGGGTACATCTGGTTCTTCATCGCGGCCGCGGTGTTCTGGATGATCTACGACCAGTCCGGCTCCACCCTGACGGTCTTCGCCAGCGACAACACGGCGTCGAAGCTGTTCGGCTTCAACTTCCCGAGCAGCTGGTTCCAGTCGCTCAACCCGCTCTACATCATGGCGCTGGCGCCGTTCATCGCGATGCTCTGGGTGAAGCTGAAGGACCGCAACCCCAGCACCACGGTGAAGTTCGCGCTCGGTCTGGCGGGCATCGGCATCTCGTTCGGTGTGATGATGCTGGCGCAGGCCGCCGCCGCGGGCGGCGTGAGGGTCACCCCGCTGTGGCTGGCCATGGTCTACCTGGTGCAGACGGTCGCGGAGCTGTGCCTGTCGCCGGTCGGCCTGTCGGTCACCACCAAGCTGGCTCCGGCCAAGTACGCGGGCCAGATGATGGGTATGTGGTTCCTGGCCGTGACGGCCGGTGACTGCACCGCCGCGATCATCCAGCTGGTGGCGGGCAACGCGTTCCTGTCCGAGGCGTCGTTCGCGATCCAGGGCGCGGTGGCCGCGCTCGCCGGTGTGGCGGTCTTCGTCTACCGCAAGCGAATCATCGCGCTGCTGGGCGACGTGCACTGACGCACCACTGAGTACCGCCGAGAGGCTCCCGGGACGACAAGTCCCGGGAGCCTCTTGTGTGTTCACCGGCGCAGCCTGCGCCAGGGGGTGAAGGTGAAGATGGCGCAGCCCAGCAGGATGACGGTGCCCGCCACCAGGGCCAGGGCGTGCAGGGCGCCGATGTCGCCGGCACCGGTCGCCGCGAGGCTGCCGGAACCCGAACCGGAGGCGCCCCCGGCGCCGTTGGTGTCACCGGTGCCGCCGGTTCCGGCCGAGGTGCCGCCGGAGGCGCTCGTGCCGCCGCCGCTGGTGCCGCCCGGCTGGCCGGAGGTGTCGAGGGTCAGTGAGGCGCCCGGGTCCTTGGCCGGGGTGCAGGTGGTTGTGGTGCCCAGCGCGTTGACGGTCAGCACGCCGGGGGTGAGCGTGGACTTCCCCGTGGCGCCCGGCTTGTAGGTGCCGGTCAGGTCGGGGATGGCGATGGGGTCACCGGCCTTGATGGGCTTGGGGTTGGTCGGACCGGCGACCGGGACCGTGCCGTGGTCCGCGCCGCCCACCGCCACCTTCATCGACGGCTTGACGGAGTTGGCGGGGATGTCGGCCGGACTGTTCATGACGCTCTTGGCGAAACGCACGGTCAGGCCGAAGTCGCCGCCGCTCCTGGTGGCGTTGATCTGTACCGGGGAGACCGCGCTCTTGTTGCCGATCGGGGTCACGCACTGGTAGTCGACGTCAACCGGCTTGCCGGTGAAGGAGGTTCCGCCGCCGGAGCCGCCGGTGGTGCCGCCGCTGCTCGTGCCGCCGCTGCTGCTCGTGCCGCCGTTGCTCGTGCTTCCGGTGGTGCCTCCGGAACCGCTGGTTCCGCCGCTGGCGGTGCCGCCGGAGCCGCTCGTTCCTGCGGAGCCGCTGGTTCCTGCGGAGCCACTGGTTCCGCCAGTACCGCTGGTGCCCCCGGAACCGCTCGTACCGCCACTGTTGGTGCCGCCCGAACTGCCGCCGCCCGCCGTCACCTTGATGGTCACGGCGGGCGCGACGGTGGCCGTCGCCTTGCACTTGGTGTCGGTGGAGATCGGCTGGTTGACGTTGATGTCGTAGTCGGCGGGGGTGAGCGTCACGTCTCCTGGCGCGGTGAGCTTGAGCTTGCCGGTCATGTCGGACAGCACCATGGGGCTGTTCTTGGGGATGGGCGGGTTGGAGCGCGGTCCCTGGACCGCCAGTGTGCCGGTCTGGGCGCCGCCGACCGTCAGGTCCCCGCTCGGCTGCACGGTGTCCTTGCCGAGGTCGATGATGCCGGGGTTGTCGGACGCCGCCTGGAGCGTCTTCCACACCACGGTGACCTGGTCGCCGACGGTGGCCGTGGCCGGTGCGCTGATGTCGGCCTTGGTGGTGCCGTTGACCGGCGGCAGACCGGAGATCGCCGGTGGCACGCACTGGGTGGCGAAGTCCGACTCGGCGGCGCGGGCCGGTCCCGCGCCGTAGACCAGGCACGCCCCGCCGAGCAGCACCGCGGTGCACAGCGCCCCGGCGGTCCGGCTCACGGGTGGTCGTGTTCGGGTACGTATCACGTGCTTCCCTTCGCAGTGGGGTGGTCATCCGTCGACGGTGCGGAGGGTCCACCGCGGTCCCCCGGACGGATGTCGGGGGCGAACCACGGCAGGCTTGCCGGGCGGTACGAGGTGGCGGGCGGCGGGACCGGTGCGGTGTCGCGGCGGCCGGTGCGGGGGCGGGCCGGACCGGGCCGCCGGGTGGCCGTCGCGGGGCGCAGCCGGTCGACGATCGCCATGCCGATCCGGAACACCCCGGCTGGTACGACGACGAACAGCAGGACCCAGAACAGCGTCACGCCCCACGGCCGCGACACCCTCCACGGCTGCTCCACCAGCACCTTGCCGCCGTACGCGAGCGTCACCCGGTAGTCCCCGTGTGCCCCCGCGGCCAGCTCCACCGGCAGGCTGACCTGTGCCTTCGCTCCCGGGTTGACGGTGCCCCGCCACCGCTGGTCCTGCCACTGCGGGGCGTAGACGCCGTGCGAGAGGCCGACCTTGAAGACCGGGTCCTTGGCCGGGTCGGAGCCCATGTTGCCCACGGTGAGCACGAGTCGGCGCTGGGCGGGGGCGCCGAACCAGGTGAGCAGGCCGCTGCTGCCGTCCAGCCGGGCGGCCAGCGCCGCCAGCCGCCCGCCCCCGGTTTCCGGCGGCAGCGGCGCCACGGGGTGTCCCGCCACGCTGAACGCGGCGTCCACGACGGCCGGTTCGCCCATCACCGTGGCGACGTGCACCACGCAGGGGCAGGGCCTGGGCGGTTCGGCGACCGGGAGCCGCCCGCTGAACGCGCCGGACGCGTTCGTTGTCACCGCCCTGCCGGTGGCGTTGGCACACGAGTCGGTGCCGCCGATCGCGTTCTGGCCGCAGATCAGCATCGTGAGCAGGGAGTTGGGCCGCCACCCGGTGCCGGTCACGGTGATCGTGCCGCCAGCACCGGCCTGTTGGGCGGAGAGCTTCACGGTCGCGCCGTCGGCGGTCGCCTGAACAGGCGCGGCCAGCACCAGGAGGGGCAGTAGCAGGGCGAGTACGGCCGCCGCGTACCGGTTCCGCCGTGTCATGTCGTCGCTCCCGCCAGTTCCCGTGCGCCGCCGCCGTGTTGCCCGCCGTCGTCGCAGCCGCCGCCCCCGCTTCGGCGGCGCGCCAGGAGCGCAACGGCGGCGCATCCGCCTGCCCCGCACACCCCGCCGACCAGCGCCCAGGGCACGGCCGTGTAGCCCGCGGTGCCCACCGCCGTCGCGCCGCCCGCCACGGCCGTCACCCGGACGCGGGTGCGGTCCAGCGCCGGGGGGCGCGGCCAGGGTTCGGCCAGTTGGACCCGGTGACCTGGCGGGAGCACGGACAGCTGACGCGCCGGGCGGCGCAGCGATGTGCCCAGCAGGCCGTCGACGCGCACGGTGACGCTCGGGGTGAGCGCGGTGTTGCCGCGGTTGACCAGGGCGTAGCGGATCCACGTGCCGT
Organism: Streptomyces sp. PLK1-5; assembly: GCA_037034305.1. Taxonomy (GTDB): domain Bacteria; phylum Actinomycetota; class Actinomycetes; order Streptomycetales; family Streptomycetaceae; genus Streptantibioticus_A. The sequence goes on along the minus strand of JBAGJY010000011.1, from coordinate 184,838 downwards.
GCGCGGTGCGGGCCACGGCGACGTCCTCGACGCCGAGCGCGGCCAGGGCGCGGCCGGTGACCCGCAGGTGCACCGGGACGGTGGTGCGCCTGCCGGTGCCATCCTCGATGACGATGGCGGCCGGATGGTCCCCGGGCGACGCGGTATCGGGCACGGTGACGGTGAACGGTATGTCCGCGCGGGTCCTGGCCGGAACCCGCACCGAGGACGAGGCGAACCGCGTCCAGGTGCCGGAGTCGGTGCTGTCGGCGGCGTCGCGCACCGCGAAACCGCCGTGCGCGCTCGGGTGCGCGTCGACGCCGTGGAGCGTGAACCGCTCGGGCCGGTCGGCGGAGTTGGCCACCGACACGGTGTCCTGGGCGACCGTTCCCGGGCCGGACTCCAGGTAGAAGTACGGGCGGTCGCCCGCGGGGGCCGCGGTCCATCCGCCGAGGGCCGCGCAGGCCAGCAACACCGCGAGCACGGCACCGAACCCCCGCGGCGCCGCGGCCGGGGGCTCGGGGGACGGGTTGGGGGACGCCATGGGCCGCACTCCTTCCGCCGTACCGGGCCTGAGGCGTGTCCGGTGGGGTCTGCGACCCCCTAAGCGGCCTCGGGGATGTCGGGCACGCCCCCGAGGCCGCTCAGCGCGGCTGGTTGCGGCGGGCCAGCCACAGCACGCCGCCCGCGCCGAGCAGCAGCACGGTGCCGCCGAAGGTGGCCAACGCGACCGTGGAGTCGTCCGGGCCGGTCTGCGGCAACTGCCCGCCCGATCCGGAACCGGAACCGGAGGCGGAACCGGAACCGGAACCGGAGGCGGAGCCCGAGCCGCCGGAACCGCCGGATCCGCCCGCAGCGGTGACATCGAGGGTCAGCGAGGGGCCCGGGTTGTTGCTCGCGGTGCACGTCGTGGTGGTACCGAGCGCCTTGATGGTGAGGGTGCCCGCGGTGAAGGTGACCTTGCCGGTGGCGTGCGGGGTGTACGTACCGCTCAGGTCGTTGATCTTGATCGGAGTGTTGGCGGGGATCGGCGCGTCGTTGGGCGGTCCGGAGACGTCGACCGTGCCCGAGTCGGCGCCGCCGACCTTGATGACGGCACTGGGGTTCATCGCGCCCTTGCCGAGTTCGATGGGGCTGGAGGAGACGCCCTTCTCGAAGGACATGGTGAGCTTGTAGTCCGAGCCGCTGGGCGCGGCCTTGATGTCGATGGGCGAGACGGCGCCCTTGTTGCCGATCGGGGTCTGGCACTGGTAGTCGACGGGCACCGTCGTGGCGTAGGCGGCCGGGGCCGTGCCCAGCGCCACCCCGACCACCACCGTCGCGGCCAGGGCGAGCGCTCCGCCCCGGACCGCGGTCCCGCTCGCGGCGTACGACATCGCCAACTCCCTTCGGCCGAAAAGTTACTGACGGTACATCAGATTCGGAGATCCGACGGTACGCCGGGGCTCTCGCCAAGGGAAGGGGGTTCGCGCACGCCACCGCGCCCGGTTCGCACACCACCGCCCGAACGTCAGCCGCGCGCCACCGGCTGAACGGTGCCGCTGAGGACATGCGCCGGGCGCCCCTGACGCGATCACAGCCGCGGGGCCGACGCCGCACGCCCCGCGCAGCGGGCGGACACCAAGCAGGTCAGGCGTGGTCCACTACGGCTGACCAGCGTCCTGAAGGGGCGCGGGGAACCGCGCCATCAGCCACGAATGGCGACACGGACGAGCGACGGGGCGTCGCCGCACTCCCAGCGGAGCGCTCAGCCCGGCCAGGCGACCTCTGCCCAAACGGTTTTCCCGGGGCGGGCCGTATTGCGCACCACACCCCAGTCGAGGCAGAGCCGCTCCACGATGAACATCCCGTGGCCCCCGGGGCGGCCCGCCCGGTGCGGGGTGCGCGGCGTGGGGTCGCCGGAGCTGCCGTCGGACACCTCCAGCCGCAGCACCTTGGGGGCGCAGTGCAACCGCAGCCCGTCGGGGCCGCCGCCGTGCAGGCAGGCGTTGGTGACCAGTTCCGAGACGACCAGCAGGATGTCCTCGGCGCTGGCCCGCCGCTCGGCGGTGGTGGCGGGCAGCCAGCCCCAGTCGTACAGCGCCTGACGGGTGAAGTCGCGGGCGAGCGGAACCACGCCACTGGCGTCGGCGAGCGTGAGCGTGCGCACCTGGTACCCCGGCGTACCCGTCATGGGCATGCCTGATTCGCGGACGTCGCCGTGATTGCGATCACGGTCGTCCGGCGCAAAGGGCCGGGTGGTGCTCATCAGCGCTTCACCTCACCGATGTCCGACAGTTCGAGGAGTCTCCTGCCCGCCGCAACCCGGGCAACACCCCCGGATTCTCGCGAGCCGGTGTGGCACTGGTCGCCCTCGGCAGAGGACGCCGCCACGGTTCACGTCACTCGTTCAACGCGTCGGCGAGAGTGTCATGGACGGTAAAAACAGCTTCCGCGCCGGTGATCTCGAACACCCGAGCCACCACCGGAAGCAGCCCGGCGAGGTGCACGCCGCCACCTGCGGCCTCGGCCTTCAGCCGGGCCCCGAGCAACACGTTCAGGCCGGTGGAATCACAGAACTCAAGCCGCGAGCAGTCCACGACGAGCTTGCTGCATCCCTCGTCGACACTGCTCTCCATCGGCTCCCGCAGAAGCTCGGCGGTGTGGTGATCCAACTCACCGGCGGGGGTGAAGATCGCACAGTGTCCGCGCCGCTGCACAGCGACACTGAGACGGTCCCGGCCGGCGGTCCCGACCATCCCGCGATCCATGCGCGTTCCTCCTGGTTGCCTGTGGCTGCGCCCTCGAACCTTACGCCGTCCGGGAACCGGACGGTAGTCGGTGCCCCGGCCACGGAGGGTGATCACCGCCGCTCGTAACAGCTCTATTAGGACTTCCCCGCAAACTTGCAAGTGGGAGGCCAAACCGGGTAGGGCTGGAAAGGAGATGTCCGTACACGGCCGGTTGGAGGCGCCGCACAGCAGCACGCCAGGCATGGCAGCGGCAGCCTTCGGCCCGCCTGAGGGAGGAGATCATGGCATCCCAGCTCGACGCACAGACGCTTCAGGAGACGGACTACGGATCCGCTGCGGAGCCGCAGGCCGGAACCTCGGAGACGCCAGACGCGTCGACGCCGCTCCCGGACCTTGAGGTGCTCGCCGACCTGCCGGCGATTCCGCCGTTCGACGAGGTGGCGCCGCTGGACGCGAGGGCCCTGTCCAAGACGCTCTTCCAGCGCCTGGAGACGCTGGAGGAGGGTACGCACGAGTACGCCTACGTCCGCAACACCCTGGTCGAGCTGAACCTCGCCCTGGTGAAGTTCGCGGCCTCCCGCTTCCGCTCGCGCAGCGAGCCGATGGAGGACATCGTTCAGGTCGGCACGATCGGGTTGATCAAGGCGATCGACCGGTTCGAGCTGAGCCGGGGTGTGGAGTTCCCCACCTTCGCGATGCCGACGATCATCGGTGAGATCAAGCGTTTCTTCCGTGACACCAGCTGGTCGGTACGGGTGCCGCGACGGCTCCAGGAACTGCGGCTCGACCTGGCCAAGGCGGGCGACGAGCTCGCCCAGCGGCTGGACCGCTCCCCCACCGTGGCGGAACTGGCCCAACGGCTCGGCCTCAGCGAGGAAGAGGTCGTCGAGGGCATGGCGGCGAGCAACGCGTACACCGCCAGCTCGCTGGACGCCCAGCCGGAGGAGGACGACTCCGAGGCCGCGCTCGCCGACCGCATCGGCTACGAGGACCACGGCCTGGAGGGCATCGAGTACGTCGAGTCGCTCAAGCCGTTGATCGCGGAACTCTCCTCGCGGGACCGCAAGATCCTCTCGCTGCGCTTCGTCGGCAACCTGACCCAGTCGGAGATCGGTGAGGAACTGGGCATCTCCCAGATGCACGTCTCACGCCTCCTGACGCGGACGCTGTCCCGCCTCAGGCGGGGCCTGCTGATCGAGGAGTAGACCGGCGAGCACGCGGTGGGTCCGGAGCACCGGGCCCACCGTTTCGCTTGCGCGCCGCCGCGACGGAGCCACCGACGACGGCGGAGCCCGGCGGTGCCGAACCACCGCACCGCGAAGGGCAGCCCCAGGTCAGCGGACCAGGACGCCTGCGCGCCACACAGCCGCCGCCAGCGGAACCCCGGGTCGGTAGGCCAGGTGCACATGCGAAGGGGCGTCGAGCAGCACCAGGTCCGCCCGGGCGCCGACCGCCACCCGGCCGACGTCGGTGCGCCGCAGTGCCCGCGCCCCACCGAAGGTGGCGGCGCGGACCGCCTCGTCGGGCGTCATGCCCATCTCCCGTACCGCCAGCGCGATGCAGAACGGCATGGAGCTGGTGAAGGACGAGCCGGGGTTGCAGTCGGTGGACAGGGCGACGGTGGCACCGGCGTCCAACAGCCGCCGGGCGTCCGGGTACCGGGACCGGGTGGAGAACTCGGCGCCCGGCAGCAGCGTCGCCACGGTCTCCCCGCAGGCCAGCGCGTCCACGTCGGAGTCGGTGAGGTGCGTGCAGTGGTCGGCGGAGGCCGCGCCGAGTTCGACGGCGAGCTGGACGCCGGGCCCGGGCCCGAGCTGGTTGGCATGCACGCGCGGGGTGAGTCCGCGCGCGGCTCCGGCGGTGAGGATCGCCCGGGCCTGGTCGCCGTCGAACGCGCCGCGCTCGCAGAAGACGTCGACCCAGCGGGCGTGTGGCGCGCAGGCCTCCAGCATGGGACCGGTCACCAACTCGACGTAACCGGCCGGGTCCTCGGCGTACTCGGGGGCGACGATGTGCGCCCCCAGAAACGTCACTTCGTCGGTGTGGCGGGCGGCGACGCGCAGTGCGCGGGCCTCGTCCTCCACGGTGAGCCCGTAGCCGGACTTGGTCTCGACGGTGGTCGTGCCCTGGCGCAGCGCCTCGGCGACGAAACGGGCCACGGTGGCGTCGAGTTCGGCGTCCGAGGCGGCGCGGGTGGCCGCGACGGTGGTGCGGATGCCGCCCGCGGAGTAGGGGCGGCCCTCCATGCGGGCGTTGAACTCGGCGGTGCGGTCACCGGCGAACACCAGGTGGGAGTGGGAGTCCACGAAGCCCGGCAGCACCGCCCTGCCCTCGGCGTCGAGGTGACTGTCAGTGGCGGGTGCTTTGCTGTTGGTGCCGACCCAGGCGATGCGGTCGCCGTCGATGACGACGGCCGCGCTTTCGATGATGCCCAAGGGGCCGTGACCGAGGGAGGGATCGTTGGTGACGAGGCTGCTGATGTTGGTGATCGCGGTCGCCATCGGTGTGGTGGTGTCCTTCGGCTGCGGGGTCATGGGGTGCGTACCGCGGCGATGGCCTCGGCCAGCGCTCCGGCGACACCCTGGACCAGTTGGTGGTGTCCGTCGCGCACGATGTGGCGGCCCGCGACCACGGTGTGCCGCACGTCCGCGTTGGAGGCGGCGAATACGGCCGTCTCGGCGCCCAGTCGGGCCGGGGTACCCGCGGTGCGGACCGAGTCCAGAGCGATCGTGGTGAGGTCGGCGAGGTAACCGGGCTCGATGCGGCCCGCGTCGGACCAGCCGAGGCACGCGTGCCCGTCCTCGGTGGCGGCGCGCAGCAGTTCGGCCGCCGTCCAGTGGCCGCGCGCGCCCGTGCGCAGCCGCTCGTCCAGTTCCATCGCGCGGGCCTCTTCCAGCAGGTCGATGACCGCGTGGCTGTCGCTGCCCAGGCTCAACGGGCTGCCCGCGCGCTGGAGTTGGACGGCGGGGCCGATGCCGTCCGCCAGGTCCCGCTCGGTGGTGGGGCACATGCAGACGGTCGCCGAGGCGCCGCCGATCAACCGGATGTCCTGCTCCGTCAGGTGCGTGGCGTGGACGGCGGTGGTGCGCGGCCCCAACGCGCCGTGGTCGGCGAGCAGTTGGGCCGGGGTGCGGCCGTGCGCCCGCAGGCACGCCTCGTTCTCCGCGGGCTGCTCGGACAGGTGCACGTGCAGCGGTGCGTGCCGCTCGTCGGCCCAGCGCACCACGGTGGCGAGCTGCTCCGCGGGGACCGCCCGCACCGAGTGGATGGCCGCGCCGACCCTGGCGTGCTCGCCGTCCGTCTTGATCGCGGCGGCACGGGCCGCCCAGGCGCCCGCGTCGCCGTCGCTGAAGCGCAGCTGGCGCGGCCCGGGGGCGGCGCCGAAACCGGAGGAGAGGTAGCAGGTGTCGAGCAGGGTGATGCGGATACCCGCGTCCGCCGCGGCGGCGATCAGCGCGTCGCCCATCGCGTTGGGTTCGCCGTAGGGGGTGCCGTCGGGCTGGTGGTGGACGTAGTGGAACTCTCCGACGCAGGTGATCCCGGCCAGCGCCATCTCCGCGTAGACGGCGCGGGCGAGGTCGAAGTACCGCTCTGGGGTGAGGTTCTGGGCGACGGCGTACATCACCTCGCGCCAGGTCCAGAAGGAGTCCGGGGCCCGCTCGCCGTCCCCGGCGGCCGGCCGCTGGCCCGGCGGACGCGGCACGGCGGCGCCGTGCTCGGCCTGGACGGTACCGCGCAGGGCGCGGTGGAAGGCGTGCGAGTGGGCGTTGGCCAGACCGGGCAGGGTGAGCCCGGGCAGCCGCACCGCTCCGGCGGGCGGGGTCTCCACCGAGGTCCGCACGGCGGCGATCCGGCCGTCGGGGGCGGACTCGATCACCACCTCGCCCTCGACCCGGCCGTCGATCCAGGCGTACTCCGCCCAGTAGGTCTGCGGCGTCAGCGACACGCCAGGCCCTCCAGTACGTCGGCGAGCGCGAGCACTCCGGCGAGGCAGTCGTCCTCGGCGGCGTGCTCGGCCGGGGAGTGCGAAACCCCGGTGGGGTTCCGTACGAACAGCATGGCGGTGGGAACGGAGGCGGACAAAATACCCGCGTCGTGTCCCGCGCCGGTCGGCAGAACCGGCACCGTGCGGCCCTGGGGCGACAGCAGCCTGGCGACCTCGTCGCGCAGCGCGTGCTCGAACTCCACCACCGGAGTGAACGACTCCCGGGTGACCCGTACCTCGACGCCGTCGCGCTCACCGCGTTCGGTGGCCGCGCGCTCGATCTCCTCGACCACGGCGGCCAGCGTGGGCTCGTCGGCGGCACGGGAGTCCAGCCAGCCACGGACCAGGGAGGGGATGGCGTTGACGCCGTTGGGTTCGACCGCGACCTTGCCGAAGGTGGCCAGGGCACCGGCCAGCCGCGCCTTCTTGCGGGCGGCCAGCACGGTGGTGGCATACGTCAGCATCGGGTCGCGACGATCCGCCAACCGGGTGGTCCCGGCGTGGTTGGCCTCGCCGTGGAAGTCGAAGCGCCAGCGGCCGTGCGGCCATATCGCGGACGCCACGCCGACCGGGTCGCCGCGCAGGTCGAGCGCCCGGCCCTGTTCGACGTGGAGTTCCACGAACGCGCCGATCCGGGCGAGCCGTTCGGGGTCCGGGCCGATGGCCTCGGGGTCGTATCCGGCGCGCTCCATGGCCTGCGGCAGGCTGACGCCGTCCGCGTCCCGCAGTCCGGCGGCCTGCTCGGCGGTGAGCTGGCCCGCGCTCAGCCGGGAGCCGACGCAGGCGAGGCCGAATCGGGCGCCCTCCTCGTCGCCGAAGTTGACGATCGCCAGCGGACGGGTGGGGCTGACGCCCCGGGCCCGCAGCTCGTCGAGGGCGGCGAAGGAGGACACCACACCGAGCGGTCCGTCGAACGCGCCGCCGTCGGGCACGGAGTCCAGGTGCGAGCCGGTGACGACGGCGTCCCCGGCGGCCGGGTCACCGAGCCATGCCCACTGGTTGCCGTTGCGGTCCACCTCGTACGCCAGCGCGCGCGATTGCGCCTGCGCCCGGAACCACGCCCGGCACTCGGCGTCGGCCCCGGTCCAGGCGAACCGCCGGTACCCACCCGACCGGGCGTCACGCCCGATCGGCAGCAGCTCCCGCCACATCTCAAGGAACCCGGCTTGTGGACGGTCGCCGCGCGGCGCGGAACGACCCTCCGAGGACCTCGCGTCGCGCGCGTTGGTCACGCGCCCTCCCGCATCGGCACGCGGACACCGCGCTCCTGGGCGACCTCGTCCGCGATGTCGTATCCGGCGTCCACATGCCGGATCACGCCCATCCCCGGGTCGTTGGTCAGCACCCGCCGGATCTTCTCGCCCGCGAGCGCCGTCCCGTCGGCGACCGTCACCTGTCCCGCGTGGATCGAGCGGCCCATGCCCACACCACCGCCGTGGTGGATGGACACCCACGACGCGCCGGAGGCCACGTTGACCATGGCGTTCAGCAGCGGCCAGTCGGCGATCGCGTCGGAGCCGTCGAGCATCGCCTCGGTCTCCCGGTACGGGGAGGCCACCGAGCCGCAGTCGAGGTGGTCACGGCCGATGACGATGGGCGCGGTCAGCTCACCGCTGGCCACCATGTCGTTGAAGCGCTCACCGGCCTTGTCCCGCTCGCCGTAGCCGAGCCAGCAGATACGGGCGGGCAGGCCCTGGAAGTGGACCCGCTCCCCCGCCATCTTGATCCAGCGGGCGAGGGACTCGTTCTGCGGGAACAGGTCGAGGATCGCCCGGTCGGTGGCCGCGATGTCCTTGGGGTCACCGGACAGCGCCGCCCACCGGAACGGGCCCTTGCCCTCGCAGAACAGCGGCCGGATGTACGCGGGCACGAAGCCCGGGAAGGCGAACGCCCGGTCGTATCCGGCGAGTTGGGCCTCGCCGCGGATGGAGTTGCCGTAGTCGAAGACCTCGGCGCCCGCGTCCAGGAAGCCGACCATCGCCTCGACGTGCCTGGCCATGGACTCCCGCGCGCGCTGGGTGAAGTCGGCGGGCTTGTCCTTGGCGTAGGACGCCATGTCCTCGAAGGCGACGCCCAACGGCAGGTAGCTCAGCGGGTCGTGGGCGCTGGTCTGGTCGGTGACGATGTCGATGGGCGCACCCAACTCCAGCATTCGCGGCAGCAGTTCGGCCGCGTTGCCGAGCAGGCCGATCGACAGCGGCCTGCGCTGGTCGCGGGCCTCGGTCGCCAGCTCCAGGGCGTGGTCGAGGGAGTCGGCCCGCACATCCAGGTAGCGGTGCTCGATGCGCCGCTCGATGGCGCGCGGGTCGCAGTCGACGCAGATGGCCACGCCGTCGTTCATGGTGACGGCGAGCGGCTGGGCTCCGCCCATGCCGCCGAGTCCGGCGGTCAGCGTGATGGTTCCGGCCAGCGAGCCGCCGAACCGTTTGGCCGCCACCGCCGCGAAGGTCTCGTAGGTGCCCTGGAGGATGCCCTGGGTGCCGATGTAGATCCATGACCCGGCGGTCATCTGCCCGTACATGGTCAGGCCGAGGGCCTCCAGGCGGCGGAACTCCTCCCAGTTCGCCCAGTCGCCGACCAGGTTGGAGTTGGCGATCAGCACCCGCGGCGCCCACTCGTGGGTGGTCATCACACCCACCGGGCGGCCGGACTGGACGAGCATCGTCTCGTCCTGCTTCAGCCCCTTGAGAGTGCGCACCATGGCGTCGAACGAGCGCCAGTCGCGGGCCGCCCTGCCGGTGCCGCCGTAGACGACCAGCTTGTCGGGGTGCTCGGCGACCTCGGGGTCGAGGTTGTTCTGGAGCATCCGCAGCGCGGCCTCCTGCTGCCAGCCGAGGGCGCTGAGCTGGGTGCCTCGCGGGGCCCGGACCGGGCGGGGGCCGGGTTCACCTACGGCCGTAGCGGACATGCGGGTCGCCTCCTCACACATGGTCGCCCGACCGGGACTGGATCGGGCCATTCACATACTTGCCGCGTGAATAGATCCAGTCAACAGGTGTCGGGTGGGTGTTCGACGGTCACTGGCGGGCGGGCGCCGCCGGTGATGGAGTGGGGCCATGGCATCCGCGGCCCAGAACACCGTCCCCCCGCCGGATCCGGCCGCCCGCCGGGCGCACGCCCTGCGCGCCGCGGTGGAGCAGGGGGTGCTGGGCGCGGACCTGCCGGTCGTGGGCCTGCTGGACGCGGCGGGCATCCGGGAGTCGGCCCGCGAGCTGCGGGCCGCGTTCGCCACGCCCGGGGTGAGCGTTGGCCATGCCTTCGCGGTGAAGGCCGCGTCCCTGGTCCCGGTGCTGCGGCTGCTGTACGCCGAGGGCATCGGCTGCGAGGTGGCCAGCCCCGGCGAGCTGGCGCTGGCCCGGGCGGCCGGGGTGCCCGCGCGGCACATCGTGCTGGACTCGCCCGCCAAGACCACCGCCGAACTGAGCGAGGCCCTGGCGCTGGGGGTCGCCGTCAACGCCGACAACCCGCAGGAGCTGGACCGCCTCGACGCGCTGCTCACCGGGACCGGCAGCGCCTCCCCCATCGGGCTGCGGGTCAACCCGCAGATCGGCGGCGGCAGCATCGCCGCCACCAGCACCGCCACCGACCGGTCCAAGTTCGGCCTGCCGCTGCGCGATCCGGGCGTGGTGAACTGGCTGGTCGACGCCTGTACGCGGCGCCCCTGGCTGACCCGGCTGCACGCGCACACCGGCTCGCAGGGCTGCCCGCTGGAGCTGATGGCCGAGGGCGTGCGGGTGACCTACGAACTCGCCGAGCGGATCAACGCAGCCGTCGGACGGCGGCAGATCGACACCCTGGACATCGGCGGCGGGCTGCCGGTGAACTTCACCTCGGACGCCACGAGGCCGACGCACCACGAGTACGCCCGCCTGCTGAGGGCCACCGTGCCCGGCCTGTTCGACCGCCGCTACGGCATCGTCACCGAGTTCGGGCGCTCACTGCTGGCCAAGCACGGCACCATCCTGGCCCGCGTGGAGTACGCGAAGACCGCGGGCGGCCGTCGGATCGCGGTCAGCCACGTGGGCGCCCAGCTCGCCACCCGTACCGTCTACGCGCCGGGTGCCTGGCCGATCCGGGTCATCGCGCTGGACGCCAAGGGCCGCCCCAAGGGCGGTGATCCGGTCACCCAGGACGTGGCCGGGCCGTGCTGCTTCGCGGGCGACATCGTGGCCGAGGCCCGCGAGCTGCCGTCGTTGGAGGAGGGCGACCTGGTCGCGCTCCTGGACACCGGCGCGTACTACTTCTCCACCCACTACCAGTACAACTCGCTGCCCCGGCCCGGGATCTACGGGTACGTGTGCGACGGCGACGGCGTGCGGTTCGCGACCGTACGGGCGCCGCAGACGCTCGACGAGATCGTCGCGGAGAGCGGCGGCGCCCAGCCGGAAGCGCTCAGCGCGCTGCGCTGACCACCCGTCGGGCCCCGCCGGGCCGGGCGTCTCCCGCGGCCGGGCCGGTGGTCAGATACTGCCGTACGTCGCCGCCCGCCGGGCCGCGGCGCAGCGCCTGTTCCGGGCGCGCCCACAGCAGCGCCTCATGTGACCGCTCCCAGCGGCCCAGCCAGACCGCCTTCGCCCACATCCCGGCTCCCACCCCGGCCAGCAGCATGCCGCCCGCCGCGGGAGCCGCCGCCGAGCTGCCGACCGCCAGCGCGAACGCCAGCAGCAGCCACCAGCGGCGCGGGCGCAGCCACTGCCGGGCGGTGACCCGGCGGTCCTGCAGGAACGCCGACCTGGCGGCGTGCGTCGCGGCCCCGGCCAGTGCGGCGTACCGCCCCCGGCGGGCGAGGAACGCGGCCGCGGCGGCTACGAGGAACAGCGCGGCGCCGCCCAGCGCCCCGATCCGAAGGCCGAGCAGGCCCGGCACGAAGGCCCCGGCGAGCGCCGCCAGCACCCCGAGCCACCAGCACCACCGCGCTGCCGTCCGTACCATCACCGCGACCCGAGCCAGCGCATATGCCCCGCGCCCCACGACTGTCCTCCTCCGATCCGGAATCGACACTTTCCGGTCGGAGGTTACTCAGCGAACCTCAAAACAGCGTGAGGACCGAACCGGACATCAGTCGACGAACAGCCCGCGCGCCGCGGCCCGCGCGTCGAACTCCTCCAGCCTGGCCTGCGCGTCCGGCAGGTTGTCGCACATCGCCTCCAGCAGCACCCGGCCCAGCATCATCGGCGCGCACGGCGTGTCGAAGACCAGCCCGGTACCGACCGCCGCGGGCAGCAGCAGGTCGGTGTCCCGGGCGACCGGAGCGAACGAGCTGTCGGCGACGGTGACCACGGTCAGCCCGGCCTGCCTGGCGTACTCCAGGGCCTCCACCACCTCGCGCGGGTGGCGGGGCAGCGCGAAGCACAGCAGCGCGTCGGCGCCCGCCCGCCTGGCCGCGTCGATGCGGTCGGTCAGCGCGCTGCCGCCCTCGTCCAGCACCCGTACGTCCGGGTGCACCTTGGCCGCGAAGTACCCGAAGCCGCGTGCCTGCGCCCCGGCCGCCCGCAGGCCCAGGACGAGCAGCGGCCGGGAGGCGGCCAGCAGCCGTCCGGCCCGGGCGACCGGCTCGGGGTCGGCCAGCAGCGCGCGAAGCTGCCGCAGGTTCTCGATCTCGTCTTCCACGGCCTGCTGGTACTCGTTGCGGTCCTCGCTGCGCTCGGCCTGCGGCGCCGGGGCGACCTCGCGCAGATGCCGACGCAGCGCCGGGTAGCCGTCGAAGCCCAGCGCCACCGCGAACCGGGTCACCGACGGCTGGCTCACCCCGGCCAGCTCGGCCACCTCCACGGAGGACAGGAACGGCGCGTCGGCGGCCCGGCGCACCAGGCAGTGCGCGATCCGCCGCTGGGTGGGCGTCAGCCGGTGCCCGTCGAACAGCCGCATCAGGCGCGCCGCTCCCCCGTCCTGCGTCGCCATCGTGCCTCCTGGCCTGGTTCCGTCGCCGCCCGAACGTACATCCGTAGCCGCAGACTAGGCGCTCCGCTGGGTGCGCGAGGATGTGCCGTCGAGCCCTTTGCCGCACCGTTGTGGCTGGTCGCGCGGTTCCCCGCGCCTTCAGGGCGCCGCCGAACCGCAGCCAACCCGCTTGGCGCCTGCGTATTGATGCCTCATTCAGCCTGCCATGCCCTGCATGAACCCATGCAGGGCGGGGGCGGGGAGCGCCAGCGGGACGCCGAAGTGGCCGCGCGGTGCGACAGCCGTCAGCGTTCGGAGGGGCTTGGCCGACTACCCACCCTGGTGGCCTCGGCGGGCCTGCGCCCGTGCGCCTGCTGGCGGACGCAGGGCGGTACGGGGTTCGGTGCGCGGTGGGCGCACTGCTGGTCCACGCGGTGGCGTGGCGCCCGGCTCCCCCTTCGCGGCGGGCCGTCGCACGCCGATGCGCTGGGCGTGGCTGCCGGTCGGCTGGCAGCCCCGCCTGGCGCCGCTGAGCGGGACGGACGTCCCGGGAGCCGGGAGGTCGGTGCCGCTGGCTGCGCTGTTCGTGCTGTGGGCCGGGCGGTACGGGCGGCGGGGTCGGACGTGCCGTGGGTGTCCGCCCCCGCCGTCCGGCTGGGGTCAGCCTTCGGCCGGAGCGCCGCCCTCGGCTGCGGCCTCCTCCTGCGCGGCCTCCTCCTCTTCCGGAACCTCCTCGGCCTGGGCCGCGACGATCTGCAGCAGGGCGGTGTCCCCGTCGACGGCCAGGGCGGTGCCCTTGGGCAGCGGGACGTCCTTGGCGTAGACCGCGTGCCCGGCGTCCAGGCCCTCGATGGAGACGGTGAGCGTCTCCGGGATCCGGGTGGCCTCGGCCTCGACCGGCAGGGTGTCCAGGAGGTGCTCGATCAGGTTGCCGCCCGGGGCCAGATCGCCCTCGGTCTGGATCGGCACCTCGACGGTGACCTTCTCACCGCGCTTGACCTCCAGCAGGTCCACGTGGACCAGGAAGCGTCGGACCGCCTCCCGCTGCACGGCCTTGGGGATGACCAGTTGGCTCTTGCCCTCGATGTCCAGGTTGATCAGCACGTTCGGGGTCTTCAACGCCATCATCAGCGCGTGGCTGTCGATCAGCACATGCTTCGGCTCGGCGCCGTGCCCGTAGACGACCGCCGGGACCTTGCTCTCCCGGCGGGCACGGCGGGCCGCGCCCTTGCCGTACTCCTTGCGCAGCTCAGCGCTCAGCCGTACCTCAGCCATGACCGCACTCCTCGTGTTCCGAGCTCTGGTGGACGTCGCTCGGCCCACACAGACCCGCCACGAGGGGTGCACCGACCAGGGGTCGCCGCACCCCCGTGAGTACGGCCTCCCTCGCCGAGCACCCCAGCGAGGGTATCCAGCCAGGGCGCCGAATCACCGGCACGACCGCCGCAACGCCGACGGGTGTCGCCCGAGGCGCCCGCCCCGCACGCGCGACCCCGGCTCCCTGGGTCAGCAGCGTCAGGACGCCGTGGATGACGGCCAGGCCGCCGCGGTCCCCGTTCCCCGACGGGTCGGTGTCGCCGGGGTCCCAGGCCAGGAGCAACTCCACGCCGACGGGGAGCGAACCGAACCACCAGCGCCCAACGGCGCCACGCCGGAGAAGGCAGAAGGCGTCGGCGGCGTCGCTAAGGGCCTTCCCGGTTTGCCCAACCGATGGCCATGGGGGTCATTCGGGCGATAATCACGGATTCGCGGGCGGACACCTGATACGTGTGCTGTATGCGTATTCCTGGTGTTCTCAGTGTTGCCGCGGTTGCCGTGCTGGTGGCATCGGGTGGGGTGGCCCGAGCCGATGGCGGGGACGGGGTCGGTCTCGATCGGGTCGGGGGGATTTCGCGGGGTGGGGTGGTCACGCTGTCCGGGACGTACCGGTGCGTCGAGGGCGGGACCGTGTTGGTCGGCGCGAGCGTGTCGCAGGGTGGGCGGCAGTACGCGGTCGACGGGGCGGTGGCCGAGTGCGACGGGACCCCGCACCGGTGGCGGAGCGTGGGGCGGGCCGAGGTCCGGCCGGGTAGGGCGCGGGTGCGGGTCACGTTGGTCAGGCTGACTCCGGCGGGGCTGGTGCCTGTGCCGGAGTTCCTGGCCGTCGCGGAGGACGACGTCCGGCTGAGGTGAGGTGAGGGGACCGGGTGCGCACCGCGCACCCGGTCCCCTCGGCGGCGTTCCGGTCAGGTCAGACCAGTTCGCGGGCCTCCTCGCGGCCCGGGACGGGCGCCTTGCCCGTCGCCCGGTCACCGTGGCCCGGCCACCAGGCCGCGTGGCCGATCAGCGCGGTGAGGCTCGGCGTGAAGAACATCGCCATGACGAACGCGGCGACGACGATGCCGAAGGAGACGGCGAAGCCCATCTCCGACAGCATCGAGTTGCCCGCGAGCATCATCGTGGCGAAGGTCGCCGCCAGGATGAAGCCCGCCGCGGCCACCGTCGGGCCCGCGTGCCGCAGGGCCTGGCCCGCCGCGTCGCGCGGCTCGCGGCCCTCGCGGGCCTCCTCGCGCAGCCGGGCGATCATCAGGATGTTGTAGTCGGTGCCGATGGCGACGACGAAGAGGTACATGATCACCGGCAGCATGAACATCAGGCCGGAGTGGCCCTCGCCCTTCTGGAAGATCAGCACCGTGGCGCCGAGCGTGGCGCCGAAGCCGAGGCCGACCGAGGCCATCAGGTACCAGGGGGCGACCACGCTGCGCAGCAGCAGTCCCAGGATCACCATGATCAGTATCGCGGCGACCGGGAAGACCGTCTTGTAGTCGTGGTCGACCGCGGTGTTGATGTCCTTGTAGATCGACGACATGCCGCCGACCAGCGCCTTCGTCCCCGAGGGCGCGTCCGCGTGCGCGGCGTCACGGATGCCGCCGACGGCGTTGATCGCCTGGTCGCTGGCCGCGTCGTACTTGAGGGTGACGGTGACGTTGGCCGTCATACCGTCCTTGCTGAGCGCGGTCAGCCGGGAGTCGGCGACACCGTCGACGCCCTGGAGCTTCCTGGCGAACCCGGGCAGCGCCGCCTTGTCCAGCGGCTTGCCGTCGGTGCTGGTCAGGAAGACGCTGGTGGGCTCGGCGGCACCGGCCGAGTACGCGTTCTGCATCTCGGTCTGGACGACCATCGACTCCTTGGTCTTGGGCATCGAGCCCGAGGCCATGTCGAAGGTGGCCTTGAACCCGAACGTGCCCAGCGCCAGCGCGACCATCAGCACACCGGACACCGCGGCGACCAGCCCGGGACGCTTGCGCACCATGCCGCCGAGCGCCGCGAACCGGGCGTTGTCCGGCTCCTTCTGCCACGACTTCGACGGCCAGAAGACCTTCGGGCCGATCAGCGAGACCACCGCCGGGATCAGCGTGAGGCCCGCCACCAGCGTGGCACCGACCGCGATGGCCAGCGCCGGACCCATCTGCCGCAGGAAACCGAGGGTGGACAAGGTGAGCGCGAGGAACGCGATGATGACGGCGCCCGCGGCCGAGGCGATGGCCTCACCGACCCGGCCGACCGCGTTGATCATCGCTTCCTTGGGCTCGTCACCCGCCCGCAGCCGCTCCCGGTAGCGGAACATCAGGAACAGGAAGTAGTCCGTGCCGACACCGAACAGCACCACGATCAGCATTTCCGAGATCGAGCTGTTGGCCTGGAGGTTGAACAGCTTGGTGGCGTAGGAGATCAGACCGTTGGCGACGGCCGAGACGACACCGATCAGCACCAGTGGCAGCACCGCCAGGATCGGCGCCCGGAAGATGATCAGCAGGGTGACCAGGATGATCACGAAGGTGCCGATCCCGATCAGCGCGGAACCCTTCTGGGAGGCGTCCTGCTGGTCCAGGGCCTGTGCGGCGGAACCGCCGACCTTGACGTCCAGATGGGTACCGGCGGCCAGTTGCTTGGCGTCGGCGCGCAGCGTCTTGGCCGCGTCGGACTGCTTGGGCTGACCGGCGTTCTTGGCGTCCATCTGGACCAGGGCCAGGTCGTACTTGCCGTCCTTCGACGGAGGTCCGGGGATGACCTTCTGCACCTGGTCGATGCCCTTGGCGCCCAGCTGGCCGGTGACGCGTTGGGCGTCCTTCAGGTCCGCCGGGGTCAGCTTCTGGCCGTCGGCACGGCTGTAGAGCACGATCGCGGACGGCGTGAAGGCGCTGGGGAACGCCTTCGACTGGAGGTCCGCGGCCTGGATGGACTCGTAGCTCTTGGGGAGGAAGCTACTTTCGTCACTGTTGGAGGGAAGGCTCGGTGCGGTGGCGACGATCGCGACGGCGGCTATGATCCACGCCACGACCGTCCATATGGGATGGCGGACGACTGTGCGTCCTATGCGGTGAAACATGCGGTGTTGTCTCCCAGGGCAGGAAAAATCACCGCCACCCTTGGAGCGGGACCCGGGTAGGGGCGACCCGGCCGTCGCACTGACCGGCCGGTAGGTAGTTGGGCTAGTGCATCGTAAGAAGCATATTTGGCCTCTGCCAAATCGGTTTCTCCGCCCCCCGCCAACTCGCCCTAGAACGGGGGCAGTAGCTTCTTCTGCGGCTTGCCCATCGCATTACGCGGAAGCGCGTCCAGAAAGCGGATTGCACGCGGCCGTTTGTGAACGGAGAGATGGCGGGCGACGAAATCGATCAGATCGCGCTCGTCCACCGAGTCGGCCACCACATAGGCCACGATCTGCTGCCCGAGATCGTCGTGCGGCACGCCGACCACCGCCGCCTCCCGTACCGCGGGATGGTCAAGCAGCGCGTTCTCCACCTCGCCCGCGCCGATGCGGTAGCCACCGGACTTGATCAGGTCGGTGGAGGCCCGGCCCACGATCCGGTGCATGCCGTCCGGCTCCACCACCGCCATGTCACCGGTGCGGAACCAGCCGTCCGGCGTCAGCGCCGCGGCGGTCGCCTCGGGGCGGCCCAGATAGCCGCCGAACAGCGTCGGCCCGCCGACCTGCAACTCGCCGACCGTGGCACCGTCGTACGGGACCGGCTCGCCGTCCTCGCCCACCAGCCGCGTGGTCACACCCGCCACCGGCAGCCCCACCGAGCCCGGCCGCCGCTCACCGTCCGCCCGGGTGCTGACGGTGATCAGCGTCTCGGTCATCCCGTACCGCTCCACCGGTCGCTGCCCGGTCAGCGCCGCCAGGTCCCGGAAGACCGGAGCGGGCAGCGGCGCGCTACCGGAGACCAGCAGCCGCGCCGCCGCCAGTTCCTTCGCGGCGGACGGCTCGCGCACCACCCGCGACCAGACCGTCGGCACCCCGAAGTACAGCGTGCCGCCAGCGGCCGCGTAGCGGGCCGGGGTGGGGCGCCCGGTGTGCACCAGGCGGCTTCCGGTGCGCAGCGCGCCGAGCACGCCCAGCACCAGGCCGTGCACATGGAACAGCGGCAGCCCGTGCACCAGCGTGTCCTCGGCCGTCCACACCCAGGCCGCGGCCAGCGCGTCCAGGTCGGCGGCGATCGCCTGGCGGGAGACCAGTACGCCCTTGGGGGCGCCCGTCGTCCCCGAGGTGTAGAGGACCAACGCGGTTGACTCGGCGGCGGGTTGGGCGCCGCGGAAGTCGGCGCGCTCGGCGGCCCGTACCTCGACCGTCTCCAGGCCCTCGGCCTCACACGGCCCGGCGGCGAGCAGCAGCGCCGCGCCGGAGTCGCGCAGGATGTGCTGGCGCTCCGCGGGTCCGGCGTCCGGCGGTACGGGCACCACCGGCACCCCGGCGAGCAGTCCGGCCACCACCGCGACCACCGTCTCCAGTACGGGGGCGGCATGCACGGCCACGGCCGGTGCCCCGGCGATCCGCGCGGCGACGGCACCGGCCGCGCCGAGCAGCGCCTGGCGGTCCAACGCGCGGCCGTCGATCGTGACGGCGTCCGGACGGTCCCGGTCCGCCGCGCCCAGTGCGGTCAACAGCTCCATTGACGCCTCCCGTTCGTGATCCATCCGCGACCGTACACACCTGCTCAAGGAGGAGGGCACCCCTGACAAGATTCGGGGGCTAACCCCACTTACACAGGGGTCGGCCGGTTCTAACGTGAATGCCATGAGCGCCCCTGACCCCGAGCTCAAGAAAGAGCTCGACGCCACACTGCAGACGCGTAAGGATCTCGGCCCCGAATACGAGGCCGAGTTGATCGACTCGTTCCTGGAAAAGGTGGACCAGCGGCTCGACAGCCAGGTGGAGCGCAGGGTCCGCCGAGAACTCGCCGAGCAGCGGATGGCGGGCGCCCGGGTCGCCCCGGCGGGCTCCCGGCGCGGCCGTTCCGGCGACCCGGACAACCGCAACCGCCGCTTCGGCATCGCGGGCATCTCACTGGCGCTCGCGGTACCGCTGTCGGCGATAGGCGTGGTCAACGCGCACCTTCCCGGCCTGCTGATCACCTGGGCGGGAATCGTGGGTGTCAACGTCGCCCACTCCCTGAACAGGGGATCCTCGCGCCAGGGCAACGAGGACTGGGACGGCTGACAGCCGTTGCCGCGGGGCGAGTTGGGGGGCGTTCCGCGGCGCCCGTGGCCGCGGGCCCCCGACGGGCGCGGCGGCGAGCGAACACGGAGAAACGGGGGACCGCCGCACCCCGGCTGAGCCGCCAGGGGCGGGACGACGGCGGTCCCCCGTGGGACGCGGGGCCGGGTCAGGGCCGGGCTTCGCGTCCGGGCAATCCAGGAGGTCCGGGAGCCGCTCCGTCGTTCCTGGCTGCCGCATCGGTGGGGTCGGTTTCCCGACGCCCACCAATGTGCCGGACCGGTGTTAAGCCCGTGCTGCGCACGTGTGTCACACGGGTGTTGTTTTGCGAAATCGGGCCAATCCCCCGCGCACGAGGGCCAGTCGCCGTTACTTGCCGACCTTGGCGAGGAAGGTGAGCAGGTCCTGACGGCTCACCACACCCGTCGGCTTGCCCTCGACCAGCACGATCGCCGCGTCCGCGTTCTGCAGCACCGCCATCAGGTCGCCGACCGACTCGCCCGAGCCGACCTGCGGCAGCGGCGCGGACATGTGCTTGTCCAGCGGGTCGTCCAACTGCGCGCGCTTGGTGAACAGCGCGTCCAGCAGCTCGCGTTCCACCACCGAGCCGACCACCTCGGCGGCCATCACGTCCGGATGCCCGGCGCCCGGCTTGACGATGGGCATCTGCGACACCCCGTACTCGCGCAGTACGTCGATCGCCTCGCCGACCGTCTCCTCCGGGTGCATGTGGACCAGTTCCGGGATGCCGCCGCTGCGGTGCGCCAGCACGTCGGCGACCCGGGACTGCTGGCCGCCCTCCTCCAGGAAGCCGTAGTCGGCCATCCACTCGTCGTTGAAGATCTTGCTGAGGTAGCCGCGACCGCTGTCCGGCAGCAGCACCACCACGACGTCGTCCGGTCCGAGCCGCTCGGCGACCCGCAGCGCCGCGACGACGGCCATGCCGCAGGAACCGCCGACCAACAGCCCCTCCTCCTTGGCCAGGCGGCGGGTCATCTGGAACGAGTCCTTGTCGGAGACCGCGATGATCTCGTCAGTGATGTCCTGGTCGTACGCGGTCGGCCAGAAGTCCTCGCCGACGCCCTCGACCAGGTACGGGCGGCCGGAGCCGCCGGAGTAGACCGAGCCCTCCGGGTCGGCGCCGACGATCCGGACCCTGCCGTCGGAGATCTCCTTGAGGTACCGGCCGGTGCCGGAGATCGTGCCGCCGGTGCCGATGCCCGCCACGAAGTGGGTGATCCGGCCGTCGGTCTGCTCCCACAGCTCGGGGCCGGTGGAGTGGTAGTGCGACAGCGGGTTGTTCGGGTTGCTGTACTGGTCGGGCTTCCAGGCGCCCGGCGTCTCACGCACCAGCCGGTCCGAGACGTTGTAGTACGAGTCCGGGTGCTCGGGGTCGACGGCGGTCGGGCAGACCACGACCTCGGCGCCGTACGCCCGCAGCACGTTGATCTTGTCCGTCGACACCTTGTCCGGGCAGACGAAGATGCACTTGTAGCCCTTCTGCTGCGCCACGATCGCCAGCCCGACACCGGTGTTGCCCGAGGTCGGCTCGACGATGGTGCCGCCTGGCTTCAGCTCGCCGGACTTCTCCGCCGCTTCGATCATGCGCAGGGCGATGCGGTCCTTGACCGAACCGCCGGGGTTGAAGTACTCGACCTTGGCCAGCACCGTGGCCTGTATCCCGGCCGTGACGCTGTTGAGCCTCACCAGCGGGGTGTTGCCGACGAGACTGATCATCGAGTCGTGGAACTGCACGACGTCCTCCGGATGTTTCCCTGTGTGTGCTCAGAGCCTATGCGCAAGCGCCCCCGAACGGTCGCGTTGCGCCGGGCGCCGTAGCGGGCAACAAGCTGTTACGGACCGAGTGAACGGGGTTGCCGATGTCGAGGGCGAGGGTGGCACGGCGGATCGCGACCGCCGCCGCGTACGGCGGCGGCGGGGCGGGTCTGCTCGGCGGGGCGGTGGTCGGACTGCTGCTCACCGAGGTACAGCTGGCCAGGAGGACCGTGGGCGGCTCGGAGGCCGCGCCGCCCACCGCCGACGGGCGCTACGGGGCGGCGTTCGCGACCTACGGCGACGCCGGTGCCGAGCCGGTGCGCCTGGCGTTCCTGGGCGACTCCACGGCGGCCGGGCAGGGCGTGCACCGGGTGGGCGAGACACCGGGGGCGATACTCGCCTCGGGCCTGGCGGCGGTGGCCGAGCGCCCGGTCGACCTGGTGAACGTGGCCCTGCCGGGTGCCTGCTCCGACGATCTGGCACGGCAGGTGGGCCTGCTGCTGGACGGCCCCGAGCCGGTACCGGACGTCTGCGTGATCATGATCGGCGCGAACGACGTGACGCACCGCATGCCGCCCGCCGACTCGGTGCGGCACCTGGCGGCGGCGGTGCGCCGACTGCGCGACGCGGGCACCGAGGTGGTCGTCGGCACCTGCCCCGACCTGGGCACCATCGAGCCGGTCTACCAGCCGCTGCGCTGGGTGGCCCGGCGGCTGAGCCGCCAACTCGCCGCCGCCCAGACCATCGCGGTGATCGAGCTGGGCGGCCGCACGGTCTCGCTCGGGCAGCTGCTGGGGCCGGAGTTCGCGGCCAACCCGCGCGAGATGTTCGGGCCGGACAACTACCACCCGTCGGCCACCGGCTACGCCACGGCCGCGATGGCGGTGCTCCCCACGCTCTGCGCCGCGTTGGGGGTGTGGCCGGACGCCGACGCGGACGAGAGCGTGCTCCCGGTCGCCGACGCGGCGGCGGCAGCGGCGGCGGCGTCCGGCACCGAGGTGGCCGCGGCGGGGTCCGGTGCCGGGCACCGGGGACGGTGGGCGCTGCTGCGGCGGCGGGCCACCTCCGGCGGGGCGCGCCCCGAGGCGGACGTCTCCGCGCTCACTTGACGCCGCCGCGGGTACCGGTCGGGCGGGCCGGAACCTAACCTTGCCTCCAGGGCGTTGGGCGCGAGCGCAACGTCACAGTACGAGCCTGGTGACTAGTGCACTACCTACCGGTAACTTCCACCTGAGCCCGTCACGTCTCCGGAGGAGAGATCCCGCGATGCCAGAAGCCGTAATCGTCTCTGCCGCCCGCTCGCCCATCGGGCGCGCCTTCAAGGGATCGCTGAAGGACCTGCGCCCGGACGACCTCACGGCCACGATCATCCAGGCCGCGCTCGCCAAGATCCCCGAGCTGGACCCGCGCGAGATCGACGACCTGATGCTCGGCTGCGGTCTGCCCGGCGGCGAGCAGGGGCACAACCTGGGCCGGATCGTCGCCGTGCAGATGGGCATGGACCACCTGCCCGGCTGTACCGTCACCCGCTACTGCTCCTCGTCGCTGCAGACCTCCCGGATGGCGCTGCACGCCATCAAGGCGGGCGAGGGCGACGTGTTCGTCTCGGCCGGTGTGGAGATGGTCTCGCGCAGCGTCAAGGGCACCTCGGACGGCCTGCCCGACACCCACAACCCGCTGTTCGCGGACGCGGAGGCGCGTACCGCCGAGCGCGCGCAGAGCGAGGGCTCCGACTGGCACGACCCGCGCGAGGACGGCCTGCTGCCCGACGCGTACATCGCGATGGGCCAGACCGCGGAGAACCTGGCCCGGTTCAAGGGCGTCACCCGCCAGGACATGGACGAGTTCGGCGTCCGGTCGCAGAACCTCGCCGAGAAGGCGATCGCCGACGGCTTCTGGCAGCGCGAGATCACCCCGGTCACGCTGCCGGACGGCACCGTGGTCAGCACGGACGACGGTCCGCGACCGGGCGTGACGATGGAGGGCGTCGCGGGCCTCAAGCCGGTCTTCCGCCCCGACGGCCTGGTGACCGCGGGCAACTGCTGCCCGCTCAACGACGGCGCCGCGGCGCTGGTCATCATGTCCGACACCAAGGCCCGCGAGCTGGGCCTGACCCCGCTGGCGCGGATCGTGTCCACCGGGGTGTCCGGGCTGTCCCCGGAGATCATGGGCTACGGCCCGGTGGAGGCCTCCAAGCAGGCGCTCAAGCGGGCGGGTCTGACCATCGACGACATCGACCTGGTGGAGATCAACGAGGCGTTCGCCGCCCAGGTCATCCCGTCCTACCGGGACCTGGGCATCGACCTGGACAAGCTGAACGTCAACGGCGGCGCCATCGCGGTCGGCCACCCCTTCGGCATGACCGGCGCCCGGATCACCACCACGCTGATCAACTCGCTCCAGTGGCACGACAAGCAGTTCGGTCTGGAGACGATGTGCGTCGGCGGCGGCCAGGGCATGGCGATGGTCATCGAGCGGCTGAGCTGAGCCGCAGCGGAGTGTGGGGGTCGCTCCGACGCAGGAGGAGCGGCACCCGCACTCCGCGGAGGCGACGCTCAGCGCGACCATGAGCACGCGCGGCTGAGCTGAACCTGGCGGCGCCGGGTTGACCGGTTTCGACGTTCCCCCGGGATGTGTCCAACATCCCGGGGGAACGTCGTTTTCACAGGTCAGGCCGGAAGCGGTGGGTGGATTTCGACGGCGACATGTCCCTTTCGTGACATTCCGCACTGCACAGGCCAACGGTTTCAGTGCAGAGTGTCCGTGGGGGAGAACAAGTTCCGCTGTCAACCGTCGCAAACCGCCGTAGTGCCCCCAGCCCAGGAGTTACGTCAGTGAGCGCCATCAACGTCACCGCCCTCGTCTCGCTGCTCGTCGCGGCAGCCGCCGTGGCCGCAGCGACCGTCGCCGTGTTCGCCGTGCGCGGGCTGCGCGGCGAGCTGGGGGCGCTGCGCCGCGAACTCACCGTGCGGCCCGCCCAGGCGGAGACCGCGGCCGGTGCCGTACCGGGCGCCCGCCCGGCTCCGGCCATCGAGGAGATACGCACCGCCGTCGCGGCGGCGCTCGCCGACGAGCGGGAGCGGGAGCTGGCCGAGGCCCGGGCGTTCTGGGCCGCGCAGGAGGCGCGGGATGCCTTCGACGCGCCGGTCTTCGACGGGCACGCCGAGTTCCCGGAGATCGAGGCGCTGCCCTACGTGCCGCGCCAGGCGGACCTGGCCGGTCTTGAGCCGCAGCTGCCGCACCGGCGCCACCCCTCCGACCCGGACTTCGTCCCCCACCCGGTGGTCGCCGACCCGGAGGAAACGGTGGCCCGGCTGGCCGCGCTGGCCGACTCGCGCACCCCGCTGGCGGACGTCCGCCCCGGGCCGCTGGGCACGCTGGACCTGTACGTCTTCACCGACGGTACGACGCTGTGCCTGACCCCCGGCCACCGGGAGACGGCGGAGCAGCTGGCCGCCGCGCTGGAGCGCGGTGAGGCTCCGGCGCTGCTCGGCGGCTCCGCGGTCTCCGGCGCGTTCGCGCTGACCTTCACCTACGGCGAGGAGAGCGTGTTCGTGCTCGCCGACCGGGTCGTCGCCTCGCTGTGAGCCGCGGGCTCCGGCCTCAGAGGAGTTCCTCGACCTTCGCCACCCTGCGTAGCGCCTCGTCCAGCACATCGTGGCGGCCGGGGTGCCCGGCGAGGGCCGCGAGGAGGTCATGGCCCGCCACGGCGATCTGGTCACCGAGCGCGTAGATGCCGTTGTCCGGCATCAACAGCGGTGCGCGATCGGGCAGTTCAAGCCGTTGCGCGGCGCAGGACAGATCGCGCGCGAGGTCCAGTCCGGCCTCCGCGAGGCCACGTAGACGGCTCTGCGGCAGGGCGCGGAAACGGTCGGCGATCCGCTCCACGGCGGTTACCAGGGGCGCGCAGTCGAGCATGCGGTGACTTTATACGGGTGCCCGCGCCGTCTCGTAGGCCTGAGACGGTTGCCAACGCCCAACGGCTAAGGCACGGTGGGGTAACGGAACGCACACTGGAGGCGCCGATGTCCCAGATGATCTTCTCTGAAGAAACCCACCGGAACCTGCTGTCCCGTATCCCCGAGCGCACTGGCCGAGAAGTCTCCGACTGGCTTCGCGACCTCGACAACGGCCCCGCGCTCCTTCGTTTCGAAGAGAAGGTGGACTGGCTCCGCCGCGAGTCGGACCTGTCCCACGGCTACGCCAAGGCCCTCGTCCATGAGTACGACCTCAGGCGGGCCGCCCGCAAACTCGGGTAGTCCCGCAGTCCCTTGATCCTCAGGCCGCACAGAGTCACCGACGGGCTTCCAGGAGCGACTTCGCCGCCCCTGGAGGCCCGTCGGTGCGTCGCCGGCCGATGCGGCCCGGCTCAGTCCCGCAGGATGGAGATCAGCCGCAGCATCTCCAGGTAGATCCACACCAGCGAGAGCGTCAGGCCGAACGCGGCCAGCCAGGACTCCCGCTGCGGGGCGCCCTGCCGGATGCCGTCCTCGATGTGCCTGAAGTCCAGGGACAGGAAGAACGCTCCGAGCAGCACGCCGACGATGCCGACGACCACGCCGAGCCCGCCGCTGCGCAGGCCGAGCCCGGTGCCGCCGCCGAACGCCGCGAACAGCAGGTTGACGAAGGTCAGCAGCACGAAGCCGATGGCGATCGCCATGCCGACCCGCTTGTAGCGGTCGGTGACCTTGACCAGCCGGGTGCGGTAGGCGATGAGCATCCCGGCGAAGACGGCCATCGTGCCCAGCACCGCCTGCACAGGCGCGCCCGCCCAGGCCGCGTTGAACATCTTGCTGAGGACGCCGAGGAAGACGCCCTCGAAGGCCGCGTAGCCGAGGATGAGCGCCGGGTTCGGGGCCGCCTTGAACGTCTGCACCATGCCCAGCGCGAAGGCGGCCAGCGCCGCCACCACGCCGATCCGGTAGCTGGCGCCGCCCACCGGCAGCACGAACCACGCGAGCAGCGCGCCGACGAAGACGGTGCCCAGCGTCATGGCGGTGCGCATGACGACGTCGTCGATGGTCATCCGGCCGCTCTGCGCGGCGCTGGCGGACGGCGCCTGGTACATCCGCCGCAGTTGCTCGGCCGTGAGGTCCTGGGGGGCGGCCTGGCCGTACGGGTATCCGGCGGAGGGTGCCGGGGGCGGCCCGAAGCCCGCATAACCGTTGTCCCGACTGAAGCCCCGCCGCGAGAAGACCGGGTTGCTGCTCCTCATCTCACTCCTCCATGGCCGCACGGTACGGCTCTGCCCCAACCGTAATGGGCTGGCAAAGTACCGCGGCTGCTACCAGAGGAGGATCTTCCCGCGCCGTTTGGTACGCCGATCTGATTAATTGAAGAATTAACGAGGATTCGCCGGCCCTTCTCCCGGGGAAGGGTCACCAGCGGGAGGAGAGTGCCCGGAGCCGGACTCGAACCGGCACGACCCGTAGGTCAGTGAGGTTTAAGCTCACCGTGTCTACATTCCACCACCCGGGCATGGGAACACCGCCACGGGCACACCCGGCAGCCCCCCATGAAGTAGCAAGAGCCTATCCGGAACTGACCCCCGAACAGGTGAAAATCCGCCCCGCGCTGTCTGATTTTATGGGCAGCTGAAAGACCGTCAAAACCGGGCGATTGCCCGGGTATATGCCCTCACCGGCGAGCATTCCGCGAGAGCGCCTGCTATCCGGTGCACACGTCACTCGAAGCGATTGACGGGAATTCGCTGAGTCGTGTGATGTCGGCGCTCGCACGCCCCCTGCGCGCCCCGAGTACAGACCAATGCGCCCCCGGCTCTCTCATACCTGAGGATGAGGCGTTGGCTGCCCGTACCTCCCAGGGAGCCCCGCAGAACCACGACAGGGGCTGATCCGGTCACCGCTGGGCAACAGGAAGGATGGAGGGAACACCGCCGCGTACGACAGGAGCCCCACCCGTGACCACCACCACCCAGACCGGCACCCGCGCCGACGACCGTGCCACCGCGGTGGCCGCCCGTGCGACGGATCTCACCAAGGTCTACGGCCAGGGCGAGACACGTGTGGTCGCGCTCGACAACGTCTCCACCCAGTTCCGCAAGGGCGAGTTCACCGCCATCATGGGGCCCTCGGGCTCCGGCAAGTCCACGCTCATGCACTGCATGGCGGGCCTCGACTCGATCTCCTCCGGGTCCGCCCGAATAGGTGACACCGAGCTGTCAACGCTGAAGGACAAGCAGCTCACCCGACTGCGCCGGGACAAGATCGGCTTCATCTTCCAGGCGTTCAACCTGCTGCCCACCCTCACCGCCGCCGAGAACATCACGCTGCCGATGGACATCGCGGGCCGCAAGCCGGACCAGGCGTGGCTGTCCAGGGTCATCGACACCGTCGGCCTGTCCGGACGGCTGACGCACCGGCCCGCACAGCTCTCCGGCGGCCAGCAGCAGCGCGTGGCGGTGGCCCGGGCGCTCGCCGCCCGGCCCGAGATCATCTTCGCCGACGAGCCGACCGGAAACCTCGACTCGCGCTCCGGCGCCGAGGTACTGGGCTTCCTGCGCAACTCGGTGCGGGAGCTGGGCCAGACCGTGGTGATGGTCACCCACGACCCGGTAGCCGCCTCGTACGCGGACCGCGTCGTCTTCCTCGCCGACGGCCGCATCGTCGACGAACTGCGCGACCCGACCGCCGACAACGTACTGGAGCGGATGCGGGGCCTTCCCGGGGGGAACCTCCGGGCCCCCGGTGCCGACGCCACGGGCCGCACCAGCTGAGCGCACGCCCAGCCGCCGCCCGACCACGCCGATCCGCACCCGTATCCCCCAGGACTGAACCATGTTCCGTACCGCCCTGCGCAATGTGCTCGCGCACAAGGCCAGACTGCTGATGACCGTGCTCGCCGTACTGCTCGGCGTCGCCTTCGTCTCCGGCACCCTGGTCTTCACCGACACCCTCGGCAACGCCTACAAGAACCAGTCGGCCAAGTCGTACGACAACGTGGCCGTCGCCATCACCAGTTACGGCAGCCCCTCCGGCCCGCACGACAAGAAGCAGGACGAGGGCATCAGCCAGCAGACCCTCGACCGCATCGGCAAGCTGCCGGGCGTCACCTCCGCCACCGGCCGGGTCTCCGGGTTCGCCGGGGTCGCCGACGCCAAGGGCAAGCTGATCGGCAACGGCTGGACCAACTCCGGCGCCAACTTCGCGCCCGGCAAGAACGGCAAGGACCCGCGCTACACGTTCTCCTCCGGCCGCGGCCCGGCGCAGACCGGTGAGGTCGCGCTGGACAAGGACACCGCCGACAAGGGCGGCTTCCACGTCGGCGACCCGGCGCGGATCGCCACCAACGGGCCGGTCAAGACGTACACCGTCACCGGGATCTTCAGCACCGACGACGGCGCGGTCAGCGCCGGTGGGTCGCTGGTGCTGTTCGACACCGCGAGCGCCCAGTCGCTCTACCTGACCTCCGGCCACTTCTCCGACGTGACCGTCACCGCCGACAAGGGCGCCTCGCAGCAGAAGATCCTCGACGAGATCACCCCGCTGCTGCCCAAGGACGGCAGCGCCGACGCGCGGACCGGCAAGCAGCTCGCCGACGAGCAGGCCAAGCAGATCGAGCAGCAGTTCAGTTCGCTCAACACCATGCTGCTGGTGTTCGCCGCCATCGCGCTGTTCGTCGGGATCTTCCTGATCGCCAACACCTTCACCATGCTGGTGGCGCAGCGCACCAAGGAACTGGCGCTGCTTCGGGCGCTGGGCGCCAGCCGCCGCCAGGTGACGCGGTCGGTGCTCACCGAGGCGCTGATCGTGGGCGCCACCGCCTCGCTGGCCGGTTTCGTGGTCGGTGTCGGCATCGCGGTGGGGCTGCGCTCCGCCATGGCCTCCTTCGGCGCCAAGGTGCCGTCCGGGCCGCTGGTGGTCGCGCCGACGACCGTGGTCGCGGCGTTCGCGGTGGGCGTGCTGATCACCATGTTCGCCGCCTGGCTGCCCGCCCGCCGGGCCGCTAAGATCCCGCCGGTCGCCGCGATGAGCAGCGCGGAACTCCCCGCCCCCACCAAGTCCCTGGTGCTGCGCAACACCTTCGGCGGGCTGCTGGCCGCGGTCGGTGCCGCGCTGGTCATACTGGGCGGCTCGACGGGCGGCGACAGCGGGCGCTGGGAGATCGGCGTCGGGGCGTTCCTGCTGGTGATCGGCGTGATCGTGCTGACGCCGCTGCTGTCGCAGCCGGTGATCGCGGGGGTACGGCCGCTGCTGACGCGGGCGTTCGGGGTGTCCGGCAACCTGGCGGCACGCAACGCCCGGCGCAACCCGCGGCGTACCGCGGCCACCGCCTCCGCGCTGGCCATCGGACTGACCCTGATCACCGGGCTGTCGGTACTGGGAGTCTCCATCGGCCGGACGATCGACCAGGCGACGGTGGACAACCTGTCGGCGGACTACATGGTCCGGATGGCGAACGGCATGCCGCTGGACGACTCCGTCGCGGGCGAGATCTCCAAGGTGCCGGGGGTCACCGCGGCCACCGCGCTGCAGAACTCGTACTTCGACCTGGACGGCAAGTTCTCGTCGGTCACCGCGGCCGATCCGGCCGGACTGGCCAGGACCGTCAAGGTCACGATGGTGCACGGGTCGCGGTCCGCGCTGGCCGACGGCAAGGTGCTGGTCTCCGACAAGATCGCCAAGAGCCGCGGCTGGCGGGTCGGCGACTCCGTCCAGGCCAGCTATCCAGACGGTACGAAGGCCGAGGTGACGGTGGGCGGCACCTTCGCCGACAACCTGGTGCTGTCGGACGTCGTCATGCCGGAGCGGATGCTGACCCCGCACGTCGACAAGCCCGAGGTACGGCAGGTGCTGGTCTCCGTCTCCGGCGGCGCCTCACCGACCGCGGCCCAGGCCATCACCGACGGGCTGGGCGACAACCCGGCGATCTCGGTGATGGACCGTCAGGGGATCCGGGACGAGTTCGGCGGCATGATCAACAACATGCTCTACATCATGTACGGGCTGCTGGGCATGTCCCTGATCATCGCGGTGCTCGGTGTCGTCAACACGCTGGCCATGTCGGTCTTCGAACGCCGCCGTGAGATCGGCATGCTGCGCGCGGTCGGTCTGGACCGCGGCCGGGTCAAGCGGATGATCCGCCTGGAGGCGGTCGTCATCTCCCTGTTCGGCGCGGTCACCGGCGTCGTCCTGGGCCTGTTCATCGCCTGGGCCACCGGCGACTCCATCAGCGCGGACATCCAGGGCTATGTGATGGTGCTGCCCTGGACCCGTATCACCGTCTTCCTGGCGCTGGCCGCCCTGGTGGGCGTCCTGGCCGCGGTGTGGCCCGCGAGGCGGGCGGCCAAGCTGGACGTCCTGGAGGCGATCAAGACGGAGTGACCCCACCCGCCCACCCCTCGGGGCTCCGCCCCGGATCCCGGGGGGTGCGGGGCCCTGGCCCCCTCCAGGGGTGAGGCCTCGCTTCGCGAACCGGCCGGTGTGCGGGCTCGCGCCCCCAAGTCCCCTGGTACGCCTAGGAAGTTGGGGGCGCGCTTGTCCGGTGCGGCGACGAGTGACCACGATCGTCGGACGCCCGGCCCCCAAGTCCGCGAGGCGGAGGCCCGCCCGCCCCCGGGATCCGGGGGCGGAGCCCCGAGGGCGGCGGGTGGGAAGGAAACCTCAGCGCTGCTTCAGCCAGGCCTGCCTGGTCCGGGGAAAGGACGAGTCCCCCGTCGTGGTCGTCTTGACCGCCACCACCTGGTTGACACCGATGCGGTTGTGTTCAAAGGACAACGCGGAAGCCGCCATGTACAGGCGCCAGACCCGGGCCCGGCCTGGGCTGGTGAGGCGGACGGCCTCCGGCCAGTGGGTCTCCAGGTTGGCGACCCAGGCGCGCAGGGTGCGCGCGTAGTGCTCGCGGAGCGCCTCCACGTCCCGTACCTCGAAACCGGCCTCCTCCAGCAGCGCGACCGTGGTGCCGATCGGCGCCAACTCCCCGTCGGGGAAGACGTAGCGGTCGATGAACTCGTCCACCTGGTAGGCGTCCTCCCGCTTCAGCGGGCGCCGCGCGATCTGGTGGTTGAGCAGGCGGCCGCCGGGCCGCAGCAATCCGTACAGCGTCGAGGCGTACGCCCGGTACTGCGCGGACCCCACGTGTTCCGCCATGCCGATGGACGAGATCGCGTCGTACGGCCCGTCGTCCACCTCCCGGTAGTCCTGCACCCGGATCTCCACCCGGTCGGTCAGCCCGGCGTCCGCCACCCGTTTGCGGGCGTACGCCGCCTGCTCGGTGGAGAGCGTGACGCCCACCGCCCGCACCCCGTAGCGCTGGGCCGCGTGCAGCACCATCGAGCCCCAGCCGCAGCCGACGTCCAACAGCCGCTGGTCCTCGGTCAGCGACAGCTTGCGGCAGATCAGGTCGAGCTTGGCCTCCTGCGCGTCCTCCAGGGTGCCGCCCGGCTGCTGCCAGTACGCGCACGAGTAGACCATCGACGGCCCCAGCACCCGCTCGTAGAAGGTGTTGCCGACGTCGTAGTGGTGGTGGATCGCCTCGCGGTCCCGGCTGAGCGTGTGCCGCACCCCGCCGCGCCGGGGCGCCTCCTCGGCGGGCGGTGCGGGCGGCAGCCCGGGCCCGGCCAGCAGCAGCGCCTCGCGGACCGTTCGGCGCAGCGCGGGGTCGCGTAGCGACCGTACGGCGTCCAGCGGGCTCAGCCCGCCTCGCGGCTCGCCCCGCTCCCAGAGCAGCCCGGAGAGACGTTCCAGCGTCTCGTACAGGTCGCCGTCGACGTCGATGTCCCCGGCCACCCAGGCCCGGGCGAGCCCCAACTCGCCCGGTTTCCACAGCAGTCGGCGCAGCGCGCGCCGGTGCCGCAACACCAGCACCGGCGCGTCCGGCGGCCCGGCCTCGGTGCCGTCCCAGGCGCGGATCCGAACCGGAAGCGGGGCGCCCAGGGCGCCTTCGGCGAGCACGTGAAGCCGTGCGGCTGCGTCGGCCATGGTGCAAAACCTCCGTGATGGTGCGTCAACCGACAGACCTGACAAGGTCCTTGCATCACGAAAACAGATTTGCGACCCAATCGTAGTCCCGAATCGGGAACCAAGTGCCGGAAAATCCCGTACCCGCAAAGCGCCGAGGGCGTCCGCCCCACGGATGGCGGACGCCCTCGGCGTCGATCAGAGCTGTCGAGCAGCGCTTGGGGTCAGGAGGCCTTGGCCTTCTCACCCTCCGGTGCCTTGGCCTTGGCGGCGGCCGCGGCCGTCACCGGCGCCGCGGCCTCGTAGAACTCGTCGCGCGGGTTCTCCAGCGCGCCGAGCGCCACCACGTCGCGCTTGAGGAACGTCGCCAGCGTCCAGTCGGCGAGCACCCGGAACTTGCGGTTGAAGGTCGGCACCGCCATGCCGTGGTAGCCGCGGTGGCAGTACCAGGCCAGACGGCCCTTGAGCTTGATCTTGCCGAAGAGCAGGGCGACGCCCTTGTGCAGGCCGAGACCGGCGACCGCGCCCATGTTCTTGTGCTTGTACTCGTGCTGCGGGAAGCCGCGCATGCCGGACACCACGTTGTCGCCGAGCACCTTGGCCTGGCGCAGCGCGTGCTGCGCGTTCGGCGGGCACCAGGCGCCCTCGCCCGAGGCGAGGTCCGGCACCTGGGCGTTGTCGCCGGCCGCCCACACGTAGTCCATGCCCTGGACCTGGAGGGTGGGCGCGGTGTCGACGTGGCCGCGCGGGCCGAGCGGCAGGCCGAAGTTGGCCAGCGCCGGGTTCGGCTTGACGCCCGCGGTCCACACGATGGTGGAGGCGTCGACCTCAAGCCCGTTGGCGAGCACCACGTGCTTGTCGACGCAGGACTTCATGGAGGTCTCCAGGTAGACCTCGATGCCCCGCTCGCGCAGGTGCTCCAGGCCCCACTTGCCCAGCTCCGGGCCGACCTCGGGGAGGATCCGGTTGGCGGCCTCGACGAGGACGAACCGCATGTCCTCGCGCTTGACGTTCGTGTAGTACTTGCACGCGTCGCGGGCCATGTCCTCGACCTCGCCGATGGTCTCCGCGCCCGCGAAGCCACCGCCGACGAAGACGAAGGTCAGCGCCTTGCGGCGGACCTCCTCGTCGGTCGTGGAGTCGGCCAGGTCCAGCTGCTCCAGCACGTGGTTGCGCAGGTCGACGGCCTCCTCGACGCCCTTCATGCCGATGCCGTTCTCGGCCAGGCCGGGGATCGGGAAGGTGCGGGAGACGGCGCCGAGCGCGACGACGAGGTAGTCGAAGGGCAACTCGTAGGACTCGCCGACGAGCGGCTCGATGACGGCCACCTTGCGGTCCTGGTCGACCGAGGTGACGCGGCCGGTGAGGACCTCCGCCTTGGGCAGCACGCGTCGCAGCGGAACCACGACGTGGCGCGGGGAGATGCTGCCGGCGGCAGTCTCAGGGAGGAAGGGCTGGTACGTCATGTACGACCGGGGGTCGACGACCGTGACGGTCGCCTCGCCGAACCGCATCTTCTTCAGGATGCGGCGCGCCGCGTACAGGCCGACGTAACCGCCGCCTACTACGAGGATCCGTGGACGCTCCGTGGTGCTCATGCAGACGAGTATCCAGCACCCGCCCGGGGGCCGTTCGTGAGCCCCTTCACAAGGTTCTTGCAGGCCTCTGCTACACTGCGCGGTTTCGTGATCGATGCCACAGCGGCCGATGGAACCCGGCACGCCTCGAAAGCGTTGAACCACCCCGCTGAGCAGCCACGATCCGCCTCGGCAAGGGAAGCGCGGCCGGACCGCCGCGACCGGCGGAACACCGTCGAGGCGGCCGCCCGGCGCACGGCGGGGCCCGAAGCTCAACTCCACCCCAACAAAAGCCCCGTTCTTCATGTGAAGAAATTCACGAAGCTGCTTTCCAGGGCCTGCGAGCGGGGCCGCACGGCCCCGCTCAGCTGATGTCTTCCCTGCTCACACGACGCTCCAGGCGATCCCGTCGAGGATGTCGTGCTCGCTGACCACGACCTCCTCGGCCCCCACCCGCTCCATGATCATCAGCAGTACGAGGGCGCCCGCGCCGATCACGTCGACGCGTCCCGGGTGCAGTACCGGGATCGCGGCGCGCTCGGCGTGCGTCGAGGTCAGCAGGCGGTCGGTGATCTCGCGGACCTGTGCGACGCCGATCCGCGAGTGGTGGATCGCCGCCGAGTCGTACTCCCGCAGTCCCAGCGCGATCGCGGCCACGGTGGTGACCGAACCCGCCAGGCCCACCAGGGTGCGGGC
This sequence comes from Streptomyces sp. PLK1-5, assembly GCA_037034305.1. Lineage (GTDB taxonomy): Bacteria > Actinomycetota > Actinomycetes > Streptomycetales > Streptomycetaceae > Streptantibioticus_A. The sequence goes on along the minus strand of JBAGJY010000011.1, from coordinate 150,813 downwards.
CTGCTCCAGCGGCACCGTCTCAGCGGCCAGGTCCAGCGCCGCGCTGACGTCCGCCCGTATCGCGGCGATCTGACCGGGCGTCGGCGGATCGCTGGCCTGGCCGTCGCGCACCAGGTGCCGCTCGGTCATCCGCACACAGCCGATGTCCACCGAGCGGGCCGCGAGAACATGGCCCGAAGGGCCTGCGCTGGGCGTGAGGGGCGAGCCGACCACGAACTCGGTCGAGCCGCCGCCGATGTCCACCACGAGATACGGCGTCTCGAAGTGGCCCGCCCGCCCAGGCCCCGCGGCCAGCTCCCTCGTCGCGCCGGTGAACGAGTACTCCGCCTCGTCGTCCCCGGAGATCACCTCGGGCTCGACGCCCAGGATCTCCACCACGCCCCGCACGAACTCCTCACGGTTGTCCGCGTCCCGGGAGGCCGACGTGGCCACGAACCGCACCTTCTCGGCGCCGAGTTCACGGATCACCCCGGCGTACTCGCGGCACGCGGCGAAGGTGCGCTCCAGCGCCTCGGGCGCCAGCCGACCGGTGCGGTCCACGTCCTGGCCGAGCCGCACGATCCGCATCCGCCGGTCGAGGTCCTTGATGTCGCCGGTGTGCCGGTCGGCCTCGGCGACCAGCAGCCGGATGGAGTTCGTACCGCAGTCGATCGCGGCGACCCTGGTCACTTCGCGTCCTCCTCGGCGCCGTCCTCGTCCGCACCGGCGCACACGCAGGGACCCTTGCGCCACCACTGCGGCAGCATCCCGATCGCCTCGTCGCCCAGCGGGTTCACCCCGGGACCGGCCGCCAGCGAGTGGCCGACCAGCACGTGCAGGCACTTGACCCGGTCCGGCATGCCGCCCGCGCTCGGGAAGTTCTCCAGCACCTCGATGGCGTCCCGGCGCGCGATGTAGTCCTCGTGCGCAGCCCGGTAACCGGCGGCCAGCTCCTCGTCCGTGGCGAGCCGCGCCGTCATGTCCTTCATCACGCCCTCCGCCTCCAGGGTGCCGATGGCGGAGGCGGCGCGCGGGCAGGTCAGGTAGTACAGGGTGGGGAACGGCGTGCCGTCCTCCAGCCGGGGCGCCGTCTCCACGACGTCCGGCAGCCCGCACGGGCAGCGGTGCGCCACGGCCCGCAGCCCGCGCGGCACGCGGCCTAGCTGCTCGCCGATGGCGGCGATGTCGGCCTCGGTGGGCGGGACGGGTTCGGTGCGCGGCGGCGGGTTCTTCACGGGCGGCTCTCTGGTTCGGCGGTGGCTCGGCGGTGGCTCGGTGGTGGTACGGCGCCCGGGGGTGCCGGGCCCCGGTCAGTGGCTGGCGTCGGAGGAGTTCACTCCGTTCCACAGATTGTCGTACCAGGCGCGGTTGGCGGCCGTCCCCGAGGCGGCGTCGCTCTGGTCGGCGTCCGTACCGCGCTGGCCGGACATGGTGTAGCCGGTCTCCCCCGGCATCACGAAGTGCAGTTGCTCGCGGGCCTGCGCCTTGACGTACTCCGGATCGGCCCAGCGGGCCTTCTCCTGCTGTAGCCGCTCCACCCGCTGGCGCGCCTGGCGCGCCTGTTCGCGCTGGTCGGCGATCTGCGAGCGCTGGGCGACGTACTGCCGCATCGGGTACGCCAGGGCGACCACCAGCGCGCAGACGGTCAGCGCCAGCAGCGCGGCGCGGCCGGTGAGTCTGCTGCGCCGCGGTGTACGGCCGGTGGCCCGGTAGACGCGGGCCTGCGCCTGCGCGCCCAGGGCCCTGAGCCGGGTCGCGGTCGAGAAGCGGTCCGTTGGCACGTCGCTCACCCCTCAGCACGTACGTAGTTGCGTTCGGGGGCTCCGCCCCCAACCCACCGGGGCTGCTCCGCGGGCTCCCTCTTCGACCGGCTTCGCCCCCGGACCGCCCTTGGGCCGGGCCCAGGAGGCGTCACCCCCCGGGCCCGGTACAGGACCTCAGGCGCGGAAGCGCGGGAAGGCGCTACGGCCCGCGTACACCGCGGCGTCGTCGAGGATCTCCTCGATGCGCAGCAGCTGGTTGTACTTCGCGACGCGGTCCGAGCGGGCCGGGGCACCGGTCTTGATCTGGCCGCAGTTGGTGGCGACGGCCAGGTCGGCGATGGTGACGTCCTCGGTCTCGCCCGAGCGGTGCGACATCATGCACTTGTAGCCGCTGCGCTGGGCCAGCTCGACGGCGTCCAGGGTCTCGGTCAGCGAACCGATCTGGTTGACCTTGACCAGCAGGGCGTTGGCGGTGTCGTTGTCGATGCCGCGCTGCAGGCGCTCCGGGTTGGTGACGAACAGGTCGTCACCGACCAGCTGCACCTTGTCGCCGAGCTGGTCGGTGATGGTCTTCCAGCCCTCCCAGTCCTCCTCGCCCAGCGGGTCCTCGATGGAGACCAGCGGGTAGGCGTCGACCAGCTCGCCGTAGTAGGCGCTCATCTCGGCGGCGCTGCGGGCCTTGCCCTCGAAGACGTAGGAGCCGTCCTTGTAGAACTCGGTGGCGGCCACGTCCAGGGCGAGCGCGATGTCCTGGCCGGGCTGGAAACCGCCCTTCTTGATGGCCTCGACGATCAGGTCGAGGGCGGCCCGGTTGGACTCCAGGTTCGGCGCGAAACCGCCCTCGTCACCGAGGCCGGTGGACAGGCCGCGCTCCTTGAGCACCGACTTCAGCGCGTGGTACGTCTCCGCGCCCCAGCGCAGGGCCTCGGAGAAGGACTCGGCGCCGATCGGCGCGATCATGAACTCCTGGATGTCGACGTTGGAGTCCGCGTGGGCGCCGCCGTTGAGGATGTTCATCATCGGGACCGGCAGCACATGGGCGTTCGGGCCGCCGACGTAGCGGAACAGCGGCAGGTCGGAGGCCTCGGAGGCGGCGTGCGCCACGGCCAGCGAGACGCCCAGGATGGCGTTGGCGCCGAGAGAGGACTTGTCCGGGGTGGCGTCCAGGTCGAGCATCGCCTGGTCGATCAGCCGCTGCTCGGTGGCGTCGTACCCCACCAGCTCCGGGCCGATCTGCTCGATGACGGCGAGGACGGCCTTCTCCACGCCCTTTCCGCCGTAGCGGGCCTTGTCCCCGTCGCGCAGTTCGAGGGCCTCGAACGCACCGGTGGAGGCACCGGAGGGTACGGCCGCGCGGCCGGTGCTCCCGTCGTCGAGGCCGACCTCGACCTCGACGGTGGGGTTGCCTCGTGAGTCGAGGATTTCCCGGGCTACGACGACGTCGATGGACGGCACGAGCATCTCCTTTGGGATGTGTTGCTTGGTTGGTGCGCTGGTGCTCTGCGGGATGAGCCTAACCGGCCCGCCCGGTCCGGCCAGCCGACGGGACGGCGGCCGAACCCAAAATGCCCCGGCCGGACACGCTCGGGGGGTGGGCGTGTCCGGCCGGGGGGCTCTCATCGGTCGCCGCGCGGGGGGTGAACGCGGCGGACCGTCACGGCAGTTGTGCGGTTGTCGGGGCTCAGCCGAGCTTCAGGTCCTGACCGGGGAAGATCAGGTTGGCGTCCTTGACGATGTCCTCGTTGAGCTGGAACAGCTTCTGCCAGCCACCGGTGACACCGAGGTCGGCGGCGATGTCCGAGAGGGTGTCACCGGACTTGACGGTGTAGCTGCCGGCGCGCTGCTCGACCGGGGCGGCCGGGCGGGCGTGCTTCGGGGCCTTCTTCGGCGCCGGAGCCTCGGCCGGGGCCTCGACGGGGGCCTTCTTGGCGGTCTGGGTGCTGGCCGCGTTCTCCGAGGCGGAGCCGCTCACGTTGATGGCCGGGGCCGGGCCGCCGGAGGTCAGCGGACCGGCGTAGGCGCACTGCCAGGCGCCCGGGCCCTGCATCTTCAGCAGCACCTCGGCGACGGCGATCTGCTGGTCCTTGGTGGCGTAGTCGGCGCGCGAGGCGTACTTCAGGCCACCGGCGGCGGCCCAGCTGGACTGCGAGAACTGCAGGCCGCCGTAGTGCCCGTTGCCGCCGGTGTCGTGGTTGGACCAGTTGCCGCTGGACTCGCACTGGGCAACACGGTCCCAGACGGCCACGGAGGCGGCGGAGGCCGAGGTGGCGGTCAGGATCGGCGCGGCGGCGGCGGCACCGGTGACACCGGCGATGGTGGCGATGCGGACAGCCTTCGAGGCACGGCGGTGCTTACCCATGGAGATTTCCTCACCGACGCCTACGAGGTCAGCTGTCGGGTTCGGGCCGAGTGAGTTGCCCGGTCGCGGCGCACGGCACGCGACTTAACCCCTAGCCGGTCCGTCCAGTTGACCGGACCGGCGGAGAACCTTGGGTCCCCCGCTCCTGCCTACGGCGCTTTCGCGTCGACTGTTCCCGTCGGTCGGCGGCAGGACTCGGCGTACCTGACCGACAGGGCTCGCGGTGGCGAGCGGTCACGACCATAAGCACACCCCCCGGGCGGCTGACAAACACCGTCCGGCACCGACGGGTTCCTCACGCGCGGCCAGCGGAACGTCAGATCCGCAGGTCGGAACGGGACCGGCGGGCGACTGACAGTGCGTCGCCCGAGGCGGCCCGGGAGAGGTATGTCACAGGTTTAACGAAGAGTGAGCTGCTGTCCGGGGAGGATCAGGTTGGGGTCGGAGCCCACCACGGACTTGTTGGCGTCGAAGAGCGACGGCCAGCCTCCAGGCACCGAGTGGTCTGTCGCGATTTGCGACAGATTGTCACCCGGCTGAACGGTGTACGAGCTGCTCTCCTGCCCATCCGTCACCGGATCATGCTGGCGCGCCTGAGTGCCGCCGCGTGAGGCGCGGTCACCACCACGGTCACCGGGCGTAGTCGACCCCGGGTCAGTGGGCGCGCTCGACGGCGCACCGGAGGGCGTCCCGGAGGGCGTGGGCGCGGCGCTGGCCGAACCGGAACCAGACGGGGACGGCTTGGCGTGCCGTCCGCCGCCGGAAGCGCCAGCGGAGGGCGTGCCGGTGGCCGAGGCGGAGGGGGCGGACGAAGCGGAAGAAGAGGGCGAGGGACTGGAGGACGGGGCGGAGGACGGCGTACCCGACGCATCCACCGAACCGGACGGATCAGAAGAAGTGCCTGTACTGGACGAAGTAGACGAACCGGAGGAGTCCGTCACTCCGGAACCGCCCCCGAGGACCGGCGTGTTGGACAGACCGGAGTCACCGGAGTCGCCCCACGAACCGTCCGTCGACGGATCGAGCGTGCCCGGGTCCACGTCCGCCGCGGCGCCGCCCTTGGCCAGCCCGGCGTCCACCGCGCAACCGCCCCAGGCGTCCGCTCCCTGGGCGGACAGCACCTTCTCGGCGATGGTGATCTGTTGCTGGCGGCTGGCCAGGTCGGGCCGCTCGGCGTAGGCGGTGCCGCCGAACCGCTCCCAGGTGTCCTGGGTCATCTGCAGTCCGCCGTAGGCGCCGTTGCCGCTGTCCGCGCTCCACATGCCGCCGCTCTCGCACTGCGCCACCTTGTCCCAGGTGCTGGCGGTGGCGGCGTGCGCACCCGTGGCACCGAGCAGCGGCAGCGCGATCCCGGCGCCGGTGACCCCGGCGGTGACGACGAAAGCGGGCGCTTGACGCGGCTTGCGGTGCTGACCGTTGCCCGACCTGAGCATGTGACGCCTTTCTCCGACGGCTGGACGATCGCAGAGCGTAGCCGCAATCGGCGACGGTCACGGACGGATGTAGTGGAGATCACGTGCAGGTCACACTCGGCCGACATCCCGTCAGGTGTCTGTATTCACCATGCGTTATTGCGCGTTGAGGACATCCCGGACAGCACTGAAGGAGACCGGAAGGGTGCGCAGACCGCGCATGATCAGCCCGCCGCGCCAGCGCAACTCCTGCGGCTCCACGGCCAGTTGCAGGTCCGGCAGCCGGGTGAGCAGGGCGGCCAGCGCGGTCTGGCCCTCAAGTCGGGCGAGCGGGGCTCCGAGACAGTAGTGGATGCCGTGGCCGAAGCCCAGATGGGGGTTGTCCCGCCGGGCCAGGTCAAGGGTGTCGGGACCGGCGAAGCGCTCCGGGTCGCGGTCGGCCGCCGCCAGCACCACCAGCACCGGGTCGCCGGTGCCGATCAACTGGCCGCCGATGGTCAGCGGTTCGGTGGCGAACCGCCAGGTCGCCAGTTCCACCGGCCCGTCGTAGCGCAGCAGTTCCTCGACCGCGGTGGCCAGCAGGTCGCTCTCGCCGCGGCCCACCGACTCCTGGAGCAGCCGTCGTTGCCCAGGGTTGCGCAGCAGCGCGTACGTGCCGTTGCCGATGAGGTTGACCGTCGTCTCGAACCCGGCGAACAGCAGGATGAAGGCCATCGCCGCGGCCTCGTTCTCGGTCAGGTGCTCACCGTGGTCGCTGGCCCTGATCAGCGCGGAGATCAGGTCGTCGCCGAGTTCGGAGCGCTTGCGGTGGATCAGTTCCAGCAGGTACGCGCGCATCTTCTTCACCGAACGGGCGACGCCGCCGCGCGGACCGCCGCCGTGCCGGATCATCATGCCCGCCCAGTCGCGGAAGTCGTCCTGGTCCTGCGCCGGTACGCCGAGCATGTCGCAGATGGCGTAGATGGGCAGCGGGAAGGCGAACTCATGGATCAGGTCCGCCTCGCCCCGGGGCGCGAAGGAGTCGATGAGTCGATTCGTCAACTCCGTTACTCGCGGCGCGAATTCGGCCACCCGGCGCGGGGTGAACGCCTTGGAGACCAGTCGGCGCAGCCGGGTGTGGTCCGGCGGGTCGATGTTCAGCAGGTGCGTCATCAGGTCGGCGCTGCGCTCACCGGGGATGCCGACCTTGCCCTTGGCGTGGGCGTTCTCGCGGTGGTGGACGGGGTTCTTGCTGAGCCGGGCGTCCGCGAGCGCCTGCCGCGCGTCGGGGTAGCGGGTGACCAGCCAGGCCTCGACCCCGCTGGGCAAGGTGGTGCGGTGCACTGGCGAGTGCTCGCGCAGCCAGGCGTATCCCGGGTACGGGTCGGCGGCGAACTCCCAGGTGAAGAGCTCGGGCGGCGCGGGCGACGGGGCATCCGCGGGAACGTCGTGGTTCTGCTCGTGCACGTATCGACCGTAACCGGTGGGCGTGCACGGACCGCAGTCAGCCAGTGCGCGGTACGCCGCCTCCTCGCGATCCAGGTTCTCGCAGGTCAGGGCTTCTGTCAGGAGTGGGCTCGGTTGATCAAAGCGAGGTGCGTCTCTGATGTCCAACATCCGGGGTCAGGCCCGTGGTCGCCCGGCGTTGACTACGTCGCGGGTTGGCGGGTGGCGACTGACGCAGCGGCTGCCACGACGAATCCCGCACGCGCCGGATCGTCCCGGGCCACCCCGGAGAGCGCCCCCGCCGGAGGCATCGGTCCTGACGGGGATGGCTTCCCGCGGTGCGCTCTCGCTTGTGGCGTGATCGTCGCGATCGGTGCTCAAGGCGCTGGATGACGAGAGCGTAACTCCCCAGGCTACCGATCCGAGTTCGGGTGGATTCTCGATCGGGCACATTGGAGGCGGCGGCGACAATGCCGATGTCACCGTCGTGCTGCTCAGCGGACTCTGCTCGGTCAACAGCGATACAGGCGAGATCGTCTGTTCGTCCTCGGACTGACCGCACGATGGACTTAAGCCGCAACCACGCATCTCCATCCTTCGAGGGAGCGAACTTGAGCCAATCCGTTCCCTGCGGCCCGGTGCAAGCCTTACCTGTGTAAGGCGGGTTCCCTGTTTGACCGCCCGGAGTGTGCGAGGGCTGTCGACGGTGATGCGGTAGGCGAGTTGGGCGCGGTCCGCGGCGGCGCGGAGCTCTTCCAGGAGGAGGGGCTTGCCGTCGTTGCCGTGGGTGATGCGGCCAGGAACATCGTCATGAACTCGCTCGTGATCGACGTGAAGGGCCAACTCCAGCATGGCGCCGCCGGGTCCGGACGCGAAGACGAGCCGCTTGCGATGCTTCTTCGCGAAGCGTCGGAGGTCCGCCATGTCCGCCATGTCCGCCATGGAACGGACGGCGCGGCCGGGGCAGCGTTGCGCGCGGAGCGCCAGACAGGTTTCGACAACTCGCCGATGCAGGGCTGCGCGATATGTCGGCGGGCGCGAGCGGCGGCGTAGTCACTCGGCGGGGGTAGGACAGGCTAGGCCCCTCCTGCGAGCAGGGAAGAGGGGGCGGCGGCTCAGGCTTTCAGTCCAGTGACGGCGCCGCTCTCGCATGCTGTGGGCATGCGGTGGCGGCTTTGGGCCCCATCGGGAAGTGGTTTACCGCTCATGCACCTGCACCGTTGTCCGACTCGAGTTGACGGTCCCGTTAGGGCCGTTCAGACTAAATCTGTAGGCATTTGTCCAAGGTCTTGCGCACTTCCGCACTGGTCGGTCGGGAGGGCAAGCGGTGAACGGCATCCTCCATGATGTCCTGGACGGACGACGCTGGCGACTGCGCGACTATCCGTTCCCACACCTCTGGGCGGAGTCGGTCTTCTGCCGCACACGGTACGAGGAAATGGTCGCGGAGTTCCGCACGTTCCTGACCGCTGGCGGGGGCCTCGGATTCCAGCGCAACATGCGCGGTTACGACGCGACCGGCCACGGTTTTCAACCCGGCTACCACGGGGCGTTCGACGTGTTCTTCGCGCTGGAGTTCCGCGACACCCTGTCCCACATCTTTGAGACGCCAGTCACCTGCGACATCAATGCCGCCCTACACCACCACGAGCCCGGTGCCGCCAGCGGCCAGGTGCACAACGACCTCAACCCAGGCTGGTTCTTGAGGAAGCCGAGTTCCGACGGCGCCGAGGTCAATCTCGCGGACTCCGTCCGGTGCAGCTACCGATACGGGACCACCTCGGAACCGGCACTGGAGACCGTGGAGCGGATACGGGCGGTGGCCGTCCTGTACTACCTCGACAACGGGCCCTGGTTTCCAGGGCGCGGCGGGGAGACCGGGCTGTATCCCGACGTCACCACCCCCGTCACCGAACCGGCCATGGTGGTACCGCCGACGGACAACGCGATGCTCGCATTCGCCTGCACGCCGACTTCGTTTCACACCTATCTGACGAGCCGGACGCCGCGCAATTCGCTGGTCCTTTGGCTGCATCAGCGGAAGGAAGACGCCATCGCGCGATGGCCCGAGCATTCGATCGTGTACTGGTCGAAAGAGGCCCGGCCATGACGTACGAGCCGCGGGTGTGTCTGCTCCTGGGCGCCAGCGGTCGGCTGGGACGGGCCTTTCTGCGGTATCTCTCCTCGCGCTACCGCATCGCCGCGGTGTACCGAACTCGCACCTCCGCGGTGGAGCGGCGCGATGAGCGGGTGGTCGATCCTCTGTACCCGGCCCAGCCGGTACACGAGCAGCGCACGACGTTCTATCCAATCACCGCGGACCTGGCCGACCCGAGCAGCCCCGAGCGCATCGCCGAACTCGCGCTCGCCGCTTTCGGCGAGGTGGACTTGGTCGTCAACTGCGCCGTGGTCTACGACTTGGAACCGGGGCTCTCCCCCGGATTCCTAGAGCGCATGCCGCAGCAGTTCCTCATCAATGTGGTGCGGCCGTTGCAGGTGGCTGTGGAGCTCTACCGGAAGTCATGGCGGAACACCCCGGAGGACAACCGGCTGCACAACCGGAACGTCATCAACCTGTCGTCCGTATCCGCGTTCAACGTCTACCGTGACGCGGGACAACTCGGATACAGCGCCTGCAAGGCCGCGCTCGACATGGCGAGTCGGCACTTGGCGGCGGAACTCGCCCCGGCGGGAATACGGGTGAACGTCGTCGCTCCCAACACCTTTCCGCGCATCGTCAGTGTCGAACAGGTCATGGCAGCGCTGTGTGAGGTGGACTCCGGCTCCGCGACGGGCGAAGTGCGCATCGTCAACCGGCCACCCGCGGCAAATCGGAGGTGATCCCCAGCTCGAGGTCAATGCTGAACAGCACTTGAGGCCAACGGATAGCGATGCCACGGGAGCAACGCATGTCGAATGGCACTACCAGCATCTTCCGGGTGCAGGTCGCTGCGTCCGCGGGTGCACAGTCGATAAGGAACAAGCTGACTGAGGCAGGTCAACTGGCCGACCAAGTACACGATGCCGCCCAACGCGCTGGCAACCCCCAAGCGGCGGGGATCGGAACCGCGGTCGGCGACGTGCTGAAGGCCATCGGCGACGGCCAGTCGATGCAGGACGTACAGAACCAGCTCAACGGCCTCCAGACCTCGTTGACGCAGAACGGCGGTGTTCTTGGTAAGGCAGTCGGCACGGTGGTCCAGAGCGGTATCGACGCGGAGAACGCCGTCTCGAACGCCGTATCCGCGGTCGGCAACGTCAATGACGCTTCGAGCGGTGTCGCGGCAGTGGACGCTATAGGGGGCGCGTTGACGTCGATAGGCGGTCTCATCTCTGCCATAGGGGTTGCCCTGCTGGCGGTGGGGTTCGGGCCGGTAGGTGCGGCGATCGGCCTGGGCATCGCCGCGGTGGGAGTGGTCGCTCAGGAAGTCGCCGGTGTCGCGGCCACCGCGACGGGCGAGACGGAGCCCGAACCCACTCCGGAACCCGAGCCGACGCCAACCCCGGAACCCGAACCCACTCCGCAACCCGAACCCACTCCGCAACCCGAGCCGACGCCACAACCCGAGCCGACGCCCACGCCAGAGCCGACGCCCACGCCAGAGCCGACGCCAATTCCCGGCCCCGGAGAACCCGGGGGTTCTGGCGACTCAGGAGATCCTGGAGGTCCGGGCGATCCTGGGGGGCCGGGCGATCCTGGGGTTCCTGGGCCTGGAGACTCGGGGGGTCCAGGGCCTGGCGAGCCTGGAGATCCTGGGCCTGGGGATCCGGGAGGCCCGGGGCCTGGGGATCCGGGAGGCCCGGGGCCTGGTGACCCTGGAGATCCCGGGGGTCCCGGGCCTGGAGATCCCGGGGGTCCCGGGCCTGGGGATCCGGGGGGCCCGGGGCCTGGTGACCCTGGAGGCGGCCCGGGAGGAACCCGGCACGACGTGGAAACGTGAGTCGGGAAGCGCGAAGCCGCGTCAGCACGTCCTCATCTAATCGCATCGAGGTGCGGATGAAGCCGAATCCTCCCGCATACCCCGGCAGACCCGGAAATGTCGAATGGCGTGCAGGTCGAATGCGCATCTGGTGCAGTGGAAGTAACTGAGTTGTGGCGTGATGAGTGTTGGGGCCGGAGCCCACAGCGCGCGATCACGCCTCATCGTGACAACGGCTGGAGGTGTTATGGACATAACTCCGGAGCTCATACAGGCGAAATCTGATGCGGAGTTCGGCATTCTCGCGCTACCCGGGGTCATCGGCGTGGCCATCGGACAGGGGGAATCTCAGGGCCAGCTCACCCAGGACCTCGCCGTCGTCGTCTACGTCCAAGACGCCAGCCAGGCGCCAACTGGTATTCCGGAGCAGATAGGTGGCGTTTCGGTGTGCACTGTCGAGCGACATATCGAGCCGTGCGGATTTCCGGATGGCGCCCAATACCCGGATGTGAGAGGCGGTATCAAGGTGACGTACCCGCTGGCGGGTTCGGGAACTGTTGGTGTCGTCGTGGAAGATGCCAGTAACGGTGAACCGCTCGGCTTGAGTTGCCGACACGTTGTAGGCGACCCGGGCCAGAGCTTCCCGTACACAGTTTGGCAGCCCACGAACCCGCCTCTGGTCGGGACTGTCTCACCGGACGACAGCCTCGGTGCCGTGGTCCGCTCGGACTACCCGCACACCTCGACGCCGACGTCCCCATCCTTCCAAGTCGGCACCGTGGATGCCGCGGTGTTTCGGCTGGACGAGGCACAGTCGGCCGGGCGGTCGCCATCCAAGGCGATAGCCGGGCTGGACCCGGGGCAGCCCAACCTCGTGTCCGCGGTGACGAGCACGTTGGACCTGTCGGGCCCAGGGCCCGCGCTTCACAGTGTCCGCAAAAGGGGTTACGCCTCCGGACCCACCACAGGAACAGTGGTTCGAAGGCTACTCACAGTGAACTGGCAACCGGGCGGTCCCAATGCGCTCCTGATGAACCAGCTGGAGATCATCAACACTGGCGGCGTGTTCTGTCAGCACGGCGACTCGGGTTCTCTGGTTCTCGACGCCACTGACCCCACAGCCGTCGGTCTGCTCTGGGGCCAGGACAGCGGTGGCACCTACGCCCCAGCCGGAACATGGGGCTATGCCAGCCCAATCCCCTACGTCGAAAACCAACTCGGAGTATCGACCGTCTGGGCATGACACACCTGAGAGGTCAGGCGGTGCGCAGTGTGCGGGGGTTGTCGGCACTGATGCGGTAGGCGACGGCCAGAGGGAGCAGGACCCGGCGCACAGTGGTGGACGGGGTTCTTGTGTTCGGCAGGGTGCGTGACGGGAGGTGTCAGCGGGCGGCGCGTAGCGCCTCGCGGCTGAGCCGGTCGGCGAGGCGGGTGGTCTGCGGCAGCCGGTACTGGGGGGCGAGCGCCAGCACATGGCGGCAGGCGGTGTCCAGGTCGATGCCGTGGCCGGTGGAGACGTAGACCGGCTTGACGCCGTCGCGGGTGCGCAGCGCGCGACCGACGGTCTCGCCGCCGTCGACCAGCGGGGCGCCCGCGCCGCGCCGCCGGTCCAGCGCGGCGGCGTCGTAGCCGCCGACGAACGGGGTCTTGGCCACCCCGGCCGCCGGGATCCCGGTGAGCACCCCCAGATGGCAGGCGAGTCCGAAGCGGCGCGGGTGCGCCAGGCCCTGGCCGTCGCACAGCAGCAGTTCGGGAACGGTCCCCAACCGGGTCAACGCCTCGACCAGCACCGGCAGTTCACGGAACGCGAACAGGCCGGGGACGTACGGGAAGGTGGCGTCGCCGACCGCGGTGGCGCGCTCCACGACCTCCAGCGTCCGGGCGTCCAGCACCACCACGGCCGCGGCCACCCGCTGCGAGTCCTCGGCGTACGCCACATCGAGCCCGGCCACCAGCCGTGGCTCCTGCGGCCCGGGTCCGACGCGGTCCACCAGGCCGCGCAGCCGGTCCTGGATGGCGACGGCGTCGGCCTCGGTGCGCGGCCAGGGATGCGGTATGTCGATGCGCATACCGCCATGATCGCCCAGCCCCGGGTGGGCGCGGTACCGGGTTCAGGTCCGCGGGCCGGGGTAGCCGCGCAGCTCGTACGGCATGCGCCGCCTGCCGTCATGCGGCACCTCGTCCGGCTCCCGGCTGACCTCCTCGGGCGCGGTGGCCTGGGTGTCCTGGTGCCCGGGTCCGTGGTTCTGCGGGGTCTCGCCCCCGGCGACCTCGCTCGGTGTCGCCCACGCCCGGGCGCGCGGTGGCGGCTGCTCCGGCGGGGGCTGCGGGGAGCGCTCCGGGCCGGGGCCGCGCCGCAGCAGCCCGTAGAACACCCCGACCAGGGCCAGGGCCGCCACGATGCCGATGCCGATCAGCAGCGGCCCGGCGTTGAAGCCCGCCGCTATGGTTTCCGCGCCGAATGTCCACATCATGTGGATTTACTACCCATACGCCGGGCGGATCACTCCGTTCGCTCGGCCGTTCGGATCAGGTCCCGGTAACGGCGGGCGGCCGAGCGCAGCGCGGCCTCCGGGTCCACGCCCTGCCGCTCGGCGTCGGCGGCCAGGGCGAGCAGCCGGTCCCCCAGGTCGTCCGCGTCGTGCGACGGCGGGGGCGCGGCCACCCCGCCGGTGCGCACCCGGCCCGCCAGCTTCGCGGCGAGCGCCAGCGCGGGCTGGTCCAGCGGAATGCCGTCGGTCACCGAGTCGCGGCGCTTCTCGGCGGCCTTGGTGCGCAGCCAGTGCTCCTTGACCTCCTCCGGGGTCCGCGCGCTCTCGGCACCGAAGACATGCGGATGGCGGCGGATCAGCTTGTCCACGATCGTGCCCGCGACGTCGTCGATGGAGAACGGCTCCTCGGGGTCCTCCTGCGCGATCCGGGCGTGGAAGACCACCTGGAGCAGCACGTCGCCCAGCTCCTCGCGGTACGCCTCCCGGTCACCGTCCTCGATCGCCTCGACGAGTTCGTACGCCTCCTCGATCAGGTACTTCACCAGGCCCTCGCCGGTCTGCTGGCCGCTCCACGGGCACTGAGCACGGATCTGGTCCATCACCGCGACCAGGTCGAGCAGCCGCCCGCCCGGCAGGTCGTACGAGGCGGGCAGCAGCTCCAGCTCCGGCATCCGCACCCGGCCGGAACCGGCCAGCCGGGCCAGCTCGTCGGTGAGCGACGGGTCGCCGTCGCCGGGCGGTATGACCACCACCGTACGGCCGCCGACCGCCAGGTCGACCAGCTCACGGCCGGTCGGCGCGCTGTGCGCCACCCGCACGCCCGCCTCCCGCAGATACGGCAGCTGTGGGTGCTCGGTGTCCGGGCAGACCACCAGATCCGCCTCCCGCAGTACCCGCCAGGCGGGCCAGGACAGCAGACCGGGGGCCACCCGGTGGCTGGTGGTGAGCAGGACCAGACGACCGGGCGGGACATCGGCGGCGCAGTTGTCGTTCACACGTAGACGCTACCGCTGAGGTGCCGAGCGCGATCGGCCGTCCCCCGGCACCGGTTTCCTTCTGGGCAACGCCCCGAGTGCGTCAGGCCCGCAGCCGCTGCCGAACCGGCCTCAGACGGCGGGAGTCGGCGCGACGGCGTGCCGCAGCCAGGGGGTGCTGGCGGAGCCGATCGTCAGCGTCCGCGCGTTCCACGCGCCATAGCGCGGGTTGACATCCACTCGCATCGACTGGGCGGTCTTGACCAGGGACTTCGTCACCGCCGCCTGCCCGTCGGGGGTCGCCAGGTCCACACCGAGCCTGCGCGCCAGCGCCTGCGCCTCGGCCTGCACCCGGTAGAAGTCGTCGATGCCGCCCGGCGCGACGGCGTACTGCTGAAGAAGCTGGTCGCGCAGCGCGTCCGCACCGCCCGCCTGTGCCTCGGCGGCCGAGCGGGTCCGCTGCACCTGGGCCCGGGTGATCGTCACCCCGTCCTGCCGGACGGTGGCGTCCAGTACCCGGTCGAAGACCAGTGCGCCCAGCGTCGTACGGTCCAGATCGCTGGTCGACTCGATCAGCTGCGCGGACTGCGCCGAACCGTCCTGCGCGTCGCGTACCGCCTTGACCTGCGACTGCAAGGTGGACATCGAGATCGTCTGCCCTCCCACCACGGCCGCCGCCCCCGGATGCTCCGCACCGCAGGAGGTGAGCAGCGGCGTGGCGGCGAGCACGGCGGCGGCGGTCAAGGAGAGCGTGGCGGTACGACGGCGGACCATAGTGCCTCCCGGCGGTTGATCGAGCGACGGTGCACGACCTGGCGCTGATCGAGGATAGGGACTGCCGGGGGGCGATATCCACTACGCGGCCACCATTCGATGGTGGCCGCGCCGCCGAAGGACGCCCCTACGCCCCCACCACCGTGGTCAGGAACTCGGCCGTCCACTGCAGGAGTTCACGGCCCACCACCGGCTTGCCGCCGATCGTGCCGGTCGACGGGCGCGGCACCAGCACCTGCTTGACCGCGGGCTTGATGACGCTGCGCGGATGCAGCCGCTTGAGCCGCAGTTCCTGGGACTCGCGCAACTCCACCGGACCGAAGCGGATGTTGCCGCCCTGAAGGGTGATGTCGGTGACCCCGGCCCGCCGGGCCAGCAGCCGCAGCCCCGCGACCAGCAGCAGGTTCTCCACCGGTTCCGGCAACTTGCCGTAGCGGTCGGTGAGTTCCTCGCGCACCGCGGTGATGTCGTCCTCGGAGTTGACCGCGGCGATCGAACGGTACGCCTGGAGCCGCAGCCGCTCACCGGGCGCGTAGTCATGCGGAACGTGCGCGTCCACAGGGAGTTCGATCTTGACCTCCAGCGGTGCCTCCTCCTGCACCTCCCCGGACTCCAGCGCCGCCCGGTAGTCGGCGACCGCCTCGCCCACCATCCGTACGTACAGGTCGAAGCCGACACCCGCGATGTGCCCGGACTGCTCGCCGCCGAGCAGATTGCCCGCGCCGCGGATCTCCAGGTCCTTCATCGCCACGTACATGCCCGCGCCCATCTCGGTGTGCTGGGCGATGGTCGCCAGCCGCTCGTGCGCGGTCTCGGTCAGCGGCTTCTCCGGCGGGTACAGGAAGTACGCGTAGCCGCGCTCACGGCCGCGGCCGACCCGGCCGCGCAACTGGTGCAGCTGCGACAGACCGAAGTTGTCGCCGCGCTCGACGATCAGGGTGTTGGCGTTGGAGATGTCGATGCCGGACTCCACGATCGTGGTGGACACCAGCACGTCGAACTTCTTCTCCCAGAAGTCGACCACCACCTGCTCCAGCGCGTGCTCGCTCATCTGCCCGTGGGCGGTGGCGACGCGCGCCTCGGGAACCATCTCGCGCAGCCGCGCCGCGGCCCGGTCGATCGACTCCACCCGGTTGTGGATGTAGAAGACCTGTCCCTCACGCAGCAGTTCACGGCGGACCGCCGCCGCGATCTGCTTCTCCTCGTACGGCCCGACGAAGGTCAGCACCGGGTGCCGCTCCTCCGGCGGGGTGGTGATGGTGGACATCTCCCGGATGCCGGTGACCGCCATCTCCAGCGTGCGCGGAATCGGCGTCGCGGACATCGTCAGCACGTCCACGTTGGCCCGCAGCTTCTTCAACTGCTCCTTGTGCTCGACGCCGAAGCGCTGCTCCTCGTCCACGATGACCAGGCCCAGGTCCTTGAACCTGGTCTCGGAGGAGAACAGCCGGTGGGTGCCGATGACCACGTCCACCGCGCCGTCCCTCAGCCCCTCCAGCACCGCCTTCGCCTCGGTGTCGGTCTGGAACCGGGACAGCGCCCGCACGTTGACCGGGAACTGGCCGTAGCGCTCGGAGAACGTGCCGAAGTGCTGCTGCACCAGCAGCGTGGTGGGGACCAGCACCGCCACCTGCTTGCCGTCCTGCACCGCCTTGAAGGCCGCTCGCACCGCGATCTCGGTCTTGCCGTAGCCGACGTCACCGCAGATCAGCCGGTCCATCGGGACCGACTTCTCCATGTCCTCCTTGACCTCGGCGATCGTGGTGAGCTGGTCGGGCGTCTCGGCGTACGGGAACGCGTCCTCCAGCTCCCGCTGCCACGGGGTGTCCGCGCCGAAGGCGTGGCCGGGGGCGGCCATCCGCGCCGAGTACAGCTTGATCAGGTCGGCGGCGATCTCCTTGACCGCCTTCTTCGCCCGCGCCTTGGTCTTCGTCCAGTCCGCGCCGCCGAGCCGGTGCAGCGTCGGGGCCTCACCGCCCACGTACTTGGTGATCTGCTCCAGCTGGTCGGTGGGCACGAACAGCCGGTCGCCCGGCTGGCCGCGCTTGGCCGGGGCGTACTCCACCAGCAGGTACTCGCGGGTGGCGCCCTGCACGGTGCGCTGCACCATCTCCACGTAGCGGCCCACGCCGTGCTGCTCGTGCACGATGTAGTCGCCCGGCTGCAGGGTGAGCGGGTCGATGGTCTTACGGCGCCGCGACGGCATCCGGCCCATGTCCTTGCTGGCGGACTTCTGCCCGGACAGGTCGGTCTCGGTCAGCACCGCCAGCTTCAGCCCCGGGGCCACGAAGCCGTGCTCGATGGATCCGCAGGCGACGTGCACGACGGACGGCTCGGGAACGCCCGGCAGATCGGCGTCCAGCCGGGCCGCGATGCCCTCGTTGCCCAGCACCTCGACGGTACGGGAGGCCGGGCCGTGGCCCTCGGTGACGTAGACGGCGCGCCAGCCGTCGGCCAGCCAGCCCTTGGTGTCGGCGAGCGCGCGGGCGCTGTCCCCGCGGTACGTCTCGGGGGCGTGCATCCCCAACTTGACGGTGTCGTCGTCCAGTTCGGCGTCCGTGGCGAACTGGCTGACCGACCACCACGCCATGCCGATCTCCCGCGCGCGGTCGCGGACGTCGGCGAGCGACCACAGGGAGGCCGCGCCCAGGTCGATCGGCGCCTTCCCCCCGCCCGCCGTCGCCGCCCAGGACGCCTCCAGGAACTCCCGGCTGGTGGCCACCAGGTCCGCCGCCCGGGTACGCACCCGCTCCGGGTCGCAGGCGACGGTCAGGCTGCCCGCGGGCATCACGTCCAGCAGCAGCTCCATGTCGTCCACCAGCACCGGGGCCAGCGACTCCATGCCCTCCACCGCGATGCCCTCGGCGATCTTGCCGAGCAGTTCGGCCAGCCCCGGGTGGGACTCGGCCAGCTGCGCGGCCCTGCGCCGCACCTCGTCGGTCAGCAGCAGCTCACGGCAGGGCGGTGCCCACAGGCCGTGCTCGGCGACTTCGAGCGAGCGCTGGTCGGCGACCTTGAAGTAACGGATCTCCTCGACGTCGTCGCCCCAGAACTCAATCCGCAGCGGATGTTCCTCGGTGGGCGGGAAGACGTCCAGGATGCCGCCGCGGACCGCGAACTCGCCGCGCTTCTCCACCAGTTCGACACGGGCGTACGCGGCGGCCGCCAGGCCGTCCACGACCTCGCCGAGGTCGGCGGTCCCACCACTGCGCAAACTCACCGGCTTGAGGTCGCCCAGCCCCTTGACCTGCGGTTGCAGTACGGAACGCACGGGGGCGACCACGACGCTGACCGGACCGGTGGACGGATCGTCGCTGCTGGGGTGCGCGAGTCGGCGCAGCACCGCCAGCCGGCGGCCGACGGTGTCGGAACGGGGGGAGAGCCGCTCGTGCGGGAGCGTCTCCCACGCGGGGTACTCCACGACCGTGTCCGGCGGCAGCAGCGAACGCAGCGCGGCGGCCAGGTCCTCGGCCTCCCGGCCGGTGGCGGTCACGGCCAGTACGGGGCGGCCGGAGCGCGCCGCGAGGGCGGCGATCACGAACGGTCTGGCGCCGGGCGGGCCCACCAGGTCCAGGTGTGGACGGTTGCCGTCGCCTGCGGCTTTTACCGCCTCGGCGAGGGGGGGATCCTGGGTGACGACGTCGAGCAGACCGGTCAGGCTCATGGGGGTCAGCGTACGTGAGCGCTCGCGCTGGCGGTTCGGGGTTCGTGCCCGCCCGCCCACCCGTTGCCGTCGGTCCTTCGCGGGCCGTCGCGGCCGGTCGGGGGGCCGGTGCGGTGCGGTGCCGCGGGCGCTTGGGGTGGGTCTCTCGCCCACCCGCCCGCCCGTTTGCCATCGGGCGTTCGCTTGCTGTTGCGCACGTTCGTCCTGGGGGCGGGGCCTTCGCGCTGCGGCCCGGTGCCCTGGAGGCCGACGGCGAACGGGTGGGCGGGCGGGAAGAGACCCGCCCGCCCGGGACGCGTTACGGACGCTAGTCCGTCGCGATCGCTGACAGTACGTTCATCCGCGAAGCGCGAAACGCGGGAGCCAGAGCCGCCAGCAGGCCGACCACCGCCGCGCCGACGAACACCGTGCCGATCGTGGACCACGGGATCGCCAGCGTCCCCAGGCCCCGCAGCGCCAGCAGCTTCTGGGCCGCCGTACCCCAGCCCATGCCCAGGCCGAGGCCGATCACCGCGCCGAACAGCGCGATCACCACGGACTCCAGGCGGATCATCCGCCGCAGCTGCCGCCGGGACAGCCCGATCGCCCGCATCAGGCCGATCTCCCGGGTGCGCTCGACCACCGACAGCGCGAGGGTGTTCACCACCCCGAGCACCGCGACGATGATCGCCAGCGCCACCAGCCCGTAGACGAGGTTGAGCAGTTGGCCCAGCTGGTCCCGCAGCAGCTTCTTGTAGTCGGCCTGGTCGCGCACCTGCACCTGCGGGAAGTCCCGCACGGACGCCTTGAGCGCGTCATACGCGGACTGCGTGTTCTTGTGGTCGGCCGCCGTGGCGAACAGCATCACGTCCTGCGGCACCAGCTCCCGCGGCACGTACCGGCGCACGGTGTCCAGCCCCACGTACATCGCGCCCTGGTCGAACGAGGTGTTCTTCGACGTCACCGCGTCGATCCGCAGCGGCGCGGTGCGCCCGCCGGGGAACGTCGCGGTCAGGCTGTCGCCCAGCCTCAGACCGTGGTCGTGGGCGAACGTCTCGCCGACCGTCATGCCGCCGTCGGTGTACGCGTCCTTGACCTGGCCGGAGACCACCGGCACCCGCAGGTCGTCGGCGTACGTCGGGTCGGTGGCGTTCAGCGACTTCCTGGCCTTCGTACCGTCCGGCAGCGTCAGCACGACCGGCAGCGCCTTGTACTCGGTGACGTGTCCGAGGCCCGCCGTGCCCTTGACCGCCCGCACGACGTCGGGCGTGAACGCGCCGGAGTCGGTGGAGACGATGAAGTCCGCGCCGACCGACTTGTCGATCTGCTCGTCCGCCGAGGCCACCATCGAGGAACCCACCACGGACAGCCCCGAGACCAGCGCGAGCCCGATCATCAGCGCGGCGGCGGTGGCACCGGTACGCCGCGGGTTGCGCAGCGCGTTGCGCTGCGCCATGCGGCCGACCGGGCCGAACGGCCGCAGCGTGACCGCGCCCAGCACCCGTACCACCCCGGCCGCCAGCAGCGGGCCGATCACGATGAAGCCGACCAGGGTGAGCAGCACGCCGAAGGCCAGGTACATGCTGCCGGTCCCGGCGACCTTCGCCGCCCCCGCGGCCACCAGCGACGCGGCACCGGCACCGGTGAGCAGCAGGCCGAAAGCCGACCGCAGCGCGGTGGAGCCGCCCGCGGCCTGGCCGCCGCCCGCGTCACGCAGCGCGGCCATCGGCGTCACCTTCGCGGCCCGGCGGGCGGGCAGATAGGCCGACACGAGCGTGACCAGTACGCCGAGGACCGCGCCCACCACGGGAGTTGACCACTTGACGGTCAGCTCGCTGCTGTCCAGGTGCATGCCCATGCCGTTCATCAGCCGCATCAGGCCCATCGCCAGGCCGACGCCGCCCGCGACGCCGAGCGCGGAGCCGAGCACCCCGAGCAGTACCGCCTCGATCAGCACCGAGCGGTTGACCTGCCTGCGGCTGGCGCCGATGGCCCGCATCAGGCCGATCTCCCGGGTGCGCTGGGCGACCAGCATGGAGAAGGTGTTGACGATCAGGAAGATGCCGACCAGCACGGCGATCCCGGCGAAGCCGAGCATGCTGTCCTTCATCACGTTGAGGAAGCTGCCGACGCTCGACTTGTTCTCCGCCGCCGCCTCGGCCTTCGTCTGCACCTGGTAGCCGCCGCCCAGCGCGGTCACCGCCCGCGCCTTGAGCTGGTCGTTGGTCCGGCTGCCGTCGCCGTACGCCTCGACGGAGCTGAACACCCCGCTGTGGCCGAGGAGTTCACGCTGCGCGGTGGGCGTGTCCAGGAACACCATCGCCGCGCCGGGGTTGGTGGTCTGGAAGGTGGCGATGCCGGTGATCTTCTGGGTGAAGGTGCCGAACGCGGACATCACCTTGACCTCGTCGCCGATGCCCAGGTGTGCCTTGGCGGCGGTGTCGGCGTCCAGCAGCGCCTGGCCGGGCCCCCGCGGCGCCTGCCCGGAGGTGAGCTTGAGCGCGGCGTTGGGGGTCACCGTCCAGTTGGAGGCGATGGTGGGGGCGCCGGAGGTCGGCCCGATGTTCTTGTTGGTCTTCGGGTCGACCAGGGTGACCTGGGTCGACGAGGCGACGCCCAGCGCGTTGCGCACGCCCGGTTCGGCGGCGATCCTCCCGACGGTGGCGGCGGGCAGGGTGACCGGCGGCGCGCCGTCGGCGTTGTCGCTGTTGCCCGCGTCCTTGGGCTTGACGGTGAGGTCGGCGGAGGTGGTGGCGAAGAGCTTGTCGAAGGTGGCGTTGACGGTGTCGGTGAACACCAGCGTGCCGCAGACGAACGCCACCGAGAGCAGCACCGCCACCGCGGACAGCGCCATGCGGCCCTTGTGCGCGAGGAAGTTGCGCAGCGAGGTCTTCAGTACGGTCACGAGGCCCTCCCGCGGACCTCGGAGTGCTCGGCGGTGGTCCGGGGCTCGTCCCCCGAGAACTGCAGCATCCGTTCGAAGACCAGCTCCGCGGTGGGGTTGGCCATGTCGTCCACGATCCGGCCGTCCGCCAGGTACAGCACGCGGTCCGCGTAGGAGGCGGCCGTCGGGTCGTGGGTGACCATCACGATGGTCTGGCCGAGTTCGTCCACCGAGCGGCGCAGGAAGCCGAGGACTTCGGCACCGGCGCGCGAGTCGAGGTTTCCGGTCGGCTCGTCACCGAAGATGATCTCCGGCTGGGCGACGAGCGCCCGCGCCACCGCGACGCGCTGCTGCTGGCCGCCGGACAGCTGGCTCGGCCGGTGCTTGAGCCGTCCGCCGAGGCCCACGGTCTGTACGACCGTGTCCAGCCAGCGCTTGTCGGGCTTGCGGCCCGCGATGTCCATCGGCAGGGTGATGTTCTCCAGCGCGTTCAAGGTCGGCAGCAGGTTGAACGCCTGGAAGATGAAGCCCACTTGGTCCCGGCGCAACCGGGTGAGCTGCTTGTCCTTCAGTTTGGTCAGCTCCGTCTCGCCTATCCATATGCGGCCGGAGGTGAGCGAGTCCAGGCCCGCGAGGCAGTGCATCAGCGTCGACTTGCCGGAACCGGACGGTCCCATGATCGCGGTGAACTGGCCGCGGGCGATGTCGACATCGACGGCGTCGAGTGCGACGACCCTGGTCTCCCCGTTGCCGTACGCCTTGGTCACCTGCCGTGCCCTCGCGGCGACGGCCGTGCGCCCTCCGCTGCCGCCCGCTCGGGGAACTGCTACAGCCGTGGTCACGTGTTTTCTCCTGGAATGTCGTGGTGGTGTGCGGTGTGCCCAGCGTCGCCGACGGGGGGTGTCCGATGCGATGGGGCAGGGCGCCGGTTCGCGATGGGGATTTCCCCACCCCGCGGCCTGCGGTTCGCCATCGGTGCGGCATCAGTGCCACTTCAGGCTAGGCAGCGGCACGGCCCCGCTCCTCCTCCGCCGGGACGAACCAGGGGTATGAGGAACGACAGGGCATCCCCTAGGGGGTGCGGACACACGACTGCCGCGGCCCCCGGGGAACGGGGGCCGCGGCAGTCACGCCTGCGGCGCTTGCGGCGCTAGGGGCGGTCGGGGTCGGGCAGCGGGCGGCCGGTGAGGGTGGACAGGCTGGTGCGCACATGGGACAGGTGCGAGCGGATCTCCTCGCAGTGGATCTCGTGCTCGCGCAACTCCCGTTCGCTGTCCCGCGCGACGCGTTCGGCCATGGCGTGCGCCTGGGCGACGATCGCGGAGGCCTCGGACTGCGCGTCGGCCTCGCGGCGGGCGGCCGCCTCCTGCGCCTCGGCGTGCGCGTGCTGCGCGTCGGCGAGCAGGCGCTCCGCCCGGTCGGCGAGATCGGCGAGATGGCTGTCCACCATCGCCTCGCGCTCGGCGAGCTGGCTGTCCAGCTCGGCCAGCCGCTGCCGCTGGTCCTTCTCGTGCTCGGCGACGATTCGCGCGGCCTCCTGCCGCGCCGCGTCCAGTGCGCGCTCGGCCTCCTCGCGGGTGCGGGCCGCCTCCTGGCCGCTGGCGCCGCGCACTTCGGCGGCGTACTTCTCGGCGGCGGCCCGAACACCCTCGGCGGCCTCGTCGGCGGCGCCGCGCCGCTGGCGCGCCTCGGCCTGCGCCTGTTCCCTCAGCTCCAAGGCGACCTGCTCGGCCGTCTCCATCGAGCGCCTGGCCTCGGCCTGCGCCCGCTCCCTCACGTCCGCGGCCTCTTCCTCGACCATCTTCAGCAGCCGCTGCGCGCCCGCGCCCAGCGCCTCGTACGTCACCGGCCCGAGCGCCTCAAGGGCCGCGCGCAGGCTCGCGGCCTCGGCGTCCATCTCGTTGGCCAGGACCGTCAGGCGCGCGGCGCGCTCCCACGCCGCGTCGCGCTCCGCGGACAGGGCGGCGAGGAAGGCGTCAACCTGCTCGACCCGGTAGCCGCGGCCCCGAGCGGCGGTACTGAAGCCCTGGGGGGTCATCGACATCACCATGCTCAGCCCCTTGTCTCCCATAACCCGCCCTATCTTTCATGATTTGGGCGAAATATTCATGCCGCAACACTCCGCTGACCCCCTACCCAGCTTCCGTCACGACGCGCCCGAACCGCCTCATAACTGGATCGCGGTATCGCGCCCCAGCGCGCCGACAACCGTTCCGCGCCGCAACGTGACCGGCGCCACATCCCGCAAACAGCGGTGCGCCCCGCCGACACCGGCGGGGCGCACCCGTTGACCCACACTCGCGGACCGCCTACAGCAGCCCGTCCCACATCTGCTCGAGCAGCACCGACCACCAGTTGTCCGGCGAGGCCAGCGCCGCCGGGTCCAGCGCCGCCAGCTGGGACTGGAAGTCGACCGTCCAGCGGCCCGCCTGGTCCGGCGTGAGCCCGAGCCGCAGCCGCCACATGCCGCCCAGCAGCGCCATGCAGCGGACGAAGTCCGGCAGGCTGGTGTTGACGAACTGGGTGGGGCTGGCGTGCGCGCCCGGCGCCGCCTCCAGCGGCACCGCCATGATGTGCGCCGTCCCGTACTGCACGCACAGCTGCCGACCGAAGTCGTTCCCCATCACCAGGTACGAGGCCGCGTCCGGCGCCGCCTGCACGCCACGCTCCGCGGCGATCTCGGCGAGCGTCGGCACCGGGCGGCCGGGCTGCGCCTGCGCCCAGAAGAACGGCCCGAAGTCGGCGGGCAGCCCGGCCCACACCAGCGTCTGCGCCACGATGTCCGGCACGCCCTGCCTGGCCACCGCCCGCTGGTCGAACCGGAACACACCCTGCGGGCCGAAGGCCTGCGCCAGCTCCTGCCCGATGGCCTGAAGCGGAATCGGCGGCACACGCTGCACCTGCTGCGGGTCGGGCAGCGGCACGCGTTGCGGGCGCGGGCGCGCCGGACCGTCCGCGACCTGCGCCAACTCCCCCTGGTGGGTGAGCAGATGCTGCACCCCCTGCTGGCGCGAGGCATGGTCACGGCCGTACGGCGCGGTGTGGCTGATCCGCACCTGCGGCCAGGTCTCGCGGACCATCCGCGCGCAGTAGCCGCCGGGCAGCTCGCACGACTCCAACTCGGTGTGCAGCTCCAGCACTTGCTGCGGCGGCACGTTCAACGACCGCAGCTCGTGCAGTATCTGCCACTCCGGGTGCGGCGTGCCGGGCGCGGAGCGGCGGATGATCTGCTGCTCCGAACCGTCGTTCGCGCGGTAGCGCAGTACGGCCATGTAGCCGGGACCGACCACCGGCACCCCCTGCGGCGGCTGCGGGAAGCCGTAGCCGCCGGGGGCACCCGGCGGCGGCGTGCCGTGGCCGCCCGGTGCCGCGCCGGGCGGCGGGGGCGGGGGCGGGGGCATGCCGGGGCCGCCCGGTACCGCGCCGGGCGGCGGAGGCGGGGGCGTGCCGGGGCCGCCCTGGGGCGTGGCGAGCATCGTGGCGGCGGCGTGCGCCGGGGGCGGTGTGCCCGGGGCGGGCGGCGGGGGCGGCGGGGTGGCCCCGGCCCGGCCGGGAGCACCGACTCCGGGCGGCGGCGGGGGCGGGGGCGGCGGGGTGCCGCGACCGGCCGGACCGCCCGGCAGGTCCGACGGGCTGGCCAGCACCGTGGCGGCGGCATGGCTGCCACCGCCCGCACCCAGGGGCGGCGGGGGCGTTCCGGGCCCGCCCGGCGACGGCGTCGGCGCACCCGGCGGGGGCGGCGGCGTGGGACCGGCGGCGTCCAGTGACGGCACCAACTGAGTGGCGACATAGCCGCCCGGTGCGGCCGGGGGCGGCGTGGGCGCGCCCGGTGCGGCGGGTGGCGGGGTGTGGCCGCGCGGCGGCGGCATCGCCTTGGACGTCTCGGCGTCCGCGATGTCGCCCGCGGAGAGCCAGCCGGGCGGCGGCGTGGCGTGCACCGACGGCCCGGTGGGCGGCGGCAGCTGCGAAAGGCCCTGGGCGCCGGGTGCGTTCCAGCCCGGCGGCGGGGTGTTCGCGGCGGGCGGCACGGGCGCGGCCGGGCCGCCGCTGGCCGGGGCGTCGATGGCGGGCGCCACCCGGGTGGGCGGCAACGCGCTGCCGCTGGGCAGCAGTTCGGTCTTGGCCTCCGGGCGGGCACCCGGCGGCGGGGTGTCCGGTGCGTCGACACCGCTGACCGGCGGCGCCAGCACGGTCGCGGGCGGTGCGACGGACGCGGCGGCGGCGAAGTCGCCCGAGTCGGCGTTGGCGTCCGCCCAAGGGGTGGCCGCGGCGGGGGCGGTGGGCGGCGGGGTGGCCGCCGAGCCGGTCGTGGCGAGCGAGCCGGTGTCCGTCGGCTGGCGGCCGTCCGCCGAATCCGGCTGCGGCGCGCCGGAGTTGTCCTCGACAGCCTTGCCGGAAGTGCGGCGGTTGTCCGGGATGCCCAGCTTGTCGGCTGCTTCCTGCAGCCACTCCGGCGGGCTCAGCAGGAACGAAGTCGCCTCCAGGTCAAGCCGCTTGGGCGGCTCGGCCGCCGCCTCCGGCTCGGGCTGCCGCGGGGTCCCGTACACCAACTCGTAGCTGCGGATCACCTCGTCGACCGGCAGCGCGGGCCACAGCGTGGTGCGGCCGTCCTCGCGGGCTATCACCAGCCGCGACCGGGCGCCGTCGGACGTCGGCCCGTCCTCGCGGTCCTCGGCCCACACCACATAGCCCAGGTCGAACTCCCGCACCCGAACCTCGCGGCGCTCGTACGCCGGTACGTCACCGTTGACCCAGGCCTCGGCGCGCTCGTGCGCCTGCGTGAAAGTAATCACCGGGCCGACTCACCCTCCACCTCGACGGCCCGCGCGAAGCCGCCGTCCACCATCAGGTTCGCCACCGTCTCCAACTCCGGCGGATTGCCCGCGAGTCGCAGCAGGAAGGCGTCGAAATCATCACCGCACGGCAGCAGCAGCGAACCCACCCGCTGCTGCGGCGAGTCCCAGTAGTCGTGCGTGTCCCGCGCGTCGTCGTACGGGCAGAACCACATCGTGCCGATCCGCTCGCCCTTGGTCTTCACCGCCAGCAACCCGCCCTGCACATAGCCGATGCACAGGTAGTCCTTGGTGAGGTGGTCGCGCAGGCACTTGTTGGCGTACCGAAGGTCGTCGGTGGCCGCCTCGTCGCGCACCGCGAAGAACGGCTGGTCGATCAGCAGGCCGAGTTCCGGGTCGAGCGCGACGCCGACCACCGGACGACCGCCGGAGGCCTTCAGGAACCCGCGGTAGGCACCCGGCAGCCGGTAGCCGAGGTCCTCCTCGACCTCCCGCAGCCGCTGCTCGCTGACCGCGGCGAACACCGACTCGGCGCCGTCGACCGCTTCCTCGTCAACGTCCTCGGAGACCGCGAAGTGCACCGGCCGGGTCTCCTGGAGCGGACGGGTGCCGCGCTTTCCCTGGTCGGCGGCGGCCGTGGCCAGCCCGCCGTGGTGCCGCAGCAGCGCCTTGACCTCGACCGGGACCAGCTCCATGCGGCGGCTGCCGACGACGTGGTGCCAGGTCCAGCCCGGCGGGGTGGCCACCGGGGAGGGCCCGGTGAACAACTCGTGGCCCGCGTGGAACAGCGCCGCGTTGGCCGACACGTAGTCCGTCAGCCGCAGTTCGTCGACGCCGAAGCCCTCCGGCGGGTCGGCGATCTCGGCGGCGGCCCGGGCGTACGGTGAGAAGTCCGGGTAACCGTGTTCGTCCACCCGGACGCCCTGCGGGTAGCGGGCGGCCCGGAGCGGGTCCGGGAAGTGCACGACCTGCCCGGCATAGGCAGCGTTCGGCGGGGCGGCCGTCGCCCCGAGCCGACCAGTCGTCATGGCGGATGCCCCCTGATGGATCTGTCGCTTGGGGCACAGCCTATGGGGTGTGGCAACACCACGGATCCGCCGCCTCCACGGCCGGATGTGATCCACTGGCCAACGGCAGGCGACGGCACGGGGATTGAGGGAGCGTTGTGGCAGGTTGCGTCCGAAAACCGTCACATTCCGGCCACGGCTCCCACATTCTCGTCACCGTCGCGTGACGAATCTCCCGTATTTACGCCCGCCTTCCGCACCAACAGGCACATTTGGCAGGCTGGCCCTCTCAACGGGGGATGCACGGGAGGGAAGCACGGTCTTGCAAACAACACAACAAGCGCGAACCGGGGCGGCCGCGGAGACGATGACCAAGGATCCGCGGCTCACCTGGAGCACCAGCGCCGACGGTACGGGCACCCGCCCACTCGGCCCGCCCCCGGTGCTGCGACACAGGCGCGACGGCATCCTCCCCGCCGTCGCCGCCGCCCTGTCCGTCCGCGGCGAAACCTTCACCTGCACCGGCGCCAAGGGCGACACCCCGCCGGAACTCCACCCGCTGGTCGCCACGTTCCTGGCCGGACTCCCCATCGCCCAACGCACCAGAACCGCCGGGCGATGTCCGGAACCGGTGCTGCTCTCCCGGTTCCTGACCGCGCTGGCCGACAAGCGCAGCGGACGCGCAGCCCGCAAACCACTCAGCCACGGCGACGCCCGCAAAGCCCTCAAGCACAGCAGGCTGACCGCCCGCCGCATCCGCGAGGACGGCGACCCCGAGCACGGCGCGTACGCCCCGCCGTGCCGCACCTGCGCACCACTGCTGGCCCACTTCGGGGTACGCGCCGTCGACCCCACCGCGGAAGGGGAGTGAACGGCACCATGGCATCCGCGAGCACAACCGGCACCCGCTTCCCCGCCAGCGTCGACACCGCCCTGCGGGCGGCGGGCTGGCAGCCCGGCCGCTGGGACATAAAGCAGGCCGAGATATGGGCCGACGAGCTACGGGCCTACGTCTCCCCCGGCGGCCACCGGCACGCCGTCTTCCCCGCCGCCGTCGAGGCATGGGCGGAGTTCGGCGCCCTGGCGATCGGGCCGCAGAAGGGCAAGGGCCACCAGATCGCACCCACCGGGCTGGTAGTCGACCCGCTGCGCGGGCTGCACCTCGCCCGCACCTTCGCCGACCTCGGGCGGGCGCTGGACACCGAGGTGTGCCCGCTGGGCGCCGAGGCCGACGGTCAGGCACACCTGGCGATCGACGCGCACGGCCGGGTGTACGCCATCGACCACACCGGGGACTGGTACGTCGGTGAGACGTTCGACCAGGCACTGGTCACCCTGGTCACCGGGGTGCAGCCGGTCCGTCTGTCGGCGAGCGGGTAGTTCCGGCGCCGGACGGTTCCCGGGTCGCGGTGGGTCGACACCGCCGGTCCCCGCCAGCGTGGTCACGCTGGCGCGGACCGGCGGTCAACGACGGCAACGGCCCGAAGCAAAAGCGCACCCCCAGCCGGAGGCGCCCCCTCACACCCGCGCCGGAATCACCGCCGAGACCCGGAACCCGCCGGAGGGCCGCGGACCGGCGACGAACCCCCCGCCCAGCGCGGACACCCGCTCCTTCATGCCGACCAGGCCGTTGCCGCCACTGGGCAGCCCAGCCGACGGCTGACCGTCCGGCGGGCCGTTCTCCACCAGGACCGCTATCTCCTCCGCCCGGTACGCCACCCGCACCAGCGTGGTGGCGCCCGCCGCGTGCTTGTGCACATTGGTCAGCGCCTCCTGCACCACCCGGTACGCGGCCTGCTCCACCGGCGCCGACAGCGGACGCCGATCGCCCTCCTCGGACAGCGTCACCGCCATACCGGCCGCCCGCGACTGCTCCACCAGCACCCCCAGCTGCGCCAGACACGGACCGTCACCGTCCGCCTCCACCGTCGCGACCGGCCGCAGCACCGGCTCCACCGGCCGCCGCACGGCACCCGCCGCGGACTCGGTGCGCAGCACACCCAGCATCTGCCGCAACTCGTTCAACGCCTGGCGGCCCATGTCACCCAGCAACTCCGCACTGCCCACCGCCCGCTCCGGGTCGTCCCGCACCACCGAGCGCAGCGCCGAGGCGTGCACCACCATCAAGCTCACCCGGTGCGCGACCACGTCGTGCATCTCGCGGGCTATCCGGGTGCGCTCCTCGATCCGGGCCCGCTCCGCCCGCTCCCCCGCCTTCTCCGCCAGCAGCGACAGCTCACGCTCCAAACCGTCCGCCCGCTCCCGCAGCGTCTCCACCAGCCGCCGCCGCGCCCCCACGTACAGGCCCAGCAGCACCGGCGGCGCGGTCAGACCGACCGCCACCAGCACGGTGAACGCCCCCATCAGCCACTTCGCCGCCGTACTGCTGCCGTGCCGCACCACCTCGTGGTGCATCTGGACGAACGCCACGATCAGCGTCCCGGCCGCCGTCATCGTGGCCAGCGCCGAGATGATCCGCCGCGGCACGTCCGAGGCCGCCAGCGTGTACAGGCTGACCACCCCCAGCACCAGGCCCATCTGCGCCGGAGTGACCGCCAGCGCGATCAGCACCACCGCGATCGGATAGCGCCGCCGCACCAGCAGCGTCGCCCCGACCACGAACCCGAACAACACCCCCACCGCCATCGCAAGCCCGCTGTTCCGGGCGAACGGGACCCCCTCCGCCGCGCACTCCACCGCGGACACCAGCGCCAGCGACGCATCCAGGACCAGGCTGCGCCGCCCGGCCCACCACCACGACCCGCCCCAGGGCGCGCCGCGACTCGGCGCGTCCTGTTCCGTGACCCCCGTCGTCGTCATACCTGTCAGCCTAAAGGCCCGCCGAACCCACCAGCCGGGCCCGCCCACCCGCCACCCACTGCAACCCCACCCGCCGCGCCCGCCCGACACCCGCCCCAAGCCGCCGCCACACCCCGCCGCGTACCCGCACACCACCGCACAGCCGGTACGAACAGCGCAGGTGCCCACCCATCGGACACCACGACCAGCACTCCCCGCGACGCATATCCTGGTGCCCGTCGGACAGCGCGGTCCGCACCGTCAGCCGTTCCCTGCCAAGGAGCCGCACCTGTGAGCAGCGCCGACACCATGCCCGAGCCGACCGGTCCCGCCGCCGACAACGCCGCCCTGCGCGCCGACATCCGCCGCCTGGGAGAACTGCTCGGCGAGACCCTGGTCCGCCAGGAAGGCCAGGAACTACTCGACCTGGTCGAACGCGTCCGGGCCCTGACCCGCAGCGACGGCGAAGCCGCCGCCCGACTGCTCGGCGAAACCGACCTACCCACCGCCAGCAAGCTGGTACGTGCCTTCTCCACCTACTTCCACCTCGCCAACATCACCGAGCAGGTACACCGCGGCCGGGAACTGCGCGCCCGCCGCGCCGCCGAAGGCGGCCTGCTGGCCCGCACCGCCGACCAGCTCAAGGACGCCGACCGCGAACACCTCAGGGAAACCGTCCGCCACCTCGGCGTACGCCCCGTCTTCACCGCACACCCCACCGAGGCGGCCCGCCGCAGCGTGCTGAACAAGCTGCGGCGCATCGCCGAACTCCTCGACGCCCGCTCCACCGGCGACCAACGCCGCCACGACCTGCGGCTGGCCGAGAGCATCGACCTGCTGTGGCAGACCGACGAACTACGGGTGGCCCGCCCCGAACCCGCCGACGAGGCCCGCAACGCCGTCTACTACCTGGACGAACTCTTCCAGGGCGCCGCCAGCGACGTCCTGGAGGACCTCGCCGCCGAACTCGAACGCGTCGGCGCCCCGCTGCCCGCCGACACCCGGCCACTCACCTTCGGCACCTGGATCGGCGGCGACCGCGACGGCAACCCCAACGTCACCCCCCAGGTCACCTGGGACGTACTGCTCCTCCAGCACGAACACGGCATCACCGACGCCCTCGCGCTCGTCGACGAACTACGCGCCGCCCTGTCCAACTCCATCCGCAACTGCGGCGCCAGCGAGGAACTGCTCGCCTCACTCGACCAGGACCTCACCAACCTCCCCGAGATCAGCCCCCGCTACAAGCGGCTCAACGCCGAAGAGCCCTACCGGCTCAAGGCCACCGCCATCCGGCAAAAGCTCCTCAACACCCGCGAGCGCCTCGCCGGCGCGACAGCGCACACCCCCGGCCGCGACTACCTCGGCACCGGCGAACTCCTCGCCGACCTGGCACTCCTCCAGGACTCCCTACGCGCCCACCGCGGCGGCCTGATCGCCGACGGCCGCGTCGAACGCGCCATCCGCACCATCGCCGCCTTCGGCCTCCAACTCGCCACCATGGACATCCGCGAGCACGCCGACGCCCACCACCACGCCCTCGGCCAACTCTTCGACCGACTCGGCGAGGAATCCTGGCGCTACGCCGACATGCCCCGCGACTACCGGCGCAAGCTGCTCGCCAAGGAACTACGCTCCCGCCGCCCGCTCGCCCCCACCCCCGCCCCCATGGACCCGGCGGGCGCCAAGACCCTCGGCGTCTTCCACACCATCCGCGAAGCCTTCGAACGCTTCGGCCCCGAAGTCGTCGAGTCCTACATCATCTCCATGTGCCAGGGCGCCGACGACGTGTTCGCCGCCGCCGTCCTCGCCCGCGAAGCAGGCCTGGTCGACCTGCACGCCGGCATCGCCCGCATCGGCATCGTGCCACTGCTGGAAACCACCGAAGAACTCCAACAGGCCGACCGCATCCTCGACGAGATGCTCGCCGACCCCTCCTACCGCAAGCTCGTCTCACTACGCGGAGACGTCCAGGAGGTCATGCTCGGCTACTCCGACTCCTCCAAGTTCGGCGGCATCACCACCAGCCAGTGGGAGATCCACCGCGCCCAACGCCGACTGCGCGACGTCGCCCACCGCTACGGCGTACGGCTGCGCCTCTTCCACGGCCGCGGCGGCACCGTCGGACGCGGCGGCGGCCCCACCCACGAGGCGATCCTCGCCCAACCCTGGGGCACCCTCGAAGGCGAGATCAAGGTCACCGAACAGGGCGAAGTCATCTCCGACAAGTACCTGATCCCCTCCCTCGCCCGGGAGAACCTCGAACTCACCGTCGCCGCCACCTTGCAGGCATCCGCCCTGCACACCGCACCCCGGCAACCCGAAGAAGCCCTGGCCCGCTGGGACGCCGCGATGGACCACATCTCCGACGCCGCCCACGCCGCCTACCGCAGGCTCGTCGAAGACCCCGACCTGCCCGCCTACTTCTTCGCCTCCACCCCCGTCGACCAACTCGCCGAACTCCACCTCGGCTCCCGCCCCTCCCGCCGCCCCGACTCCGGCGCGGGACTCGACGGACTACGCGCCATCCCCTGGGTGTTCGGCTGGACCCAGTCCCGGCAGATCGTCCCCGGCTGGTTCGGCGTCGGCTCCGGCCTCAAGGCCGCCCGCGAAGCAGGCCTCGACACCACCCTCGACGAAATGCGGCACAACTGGCACTTCTTCCGCAACTTCCTGTCCAACGTCGAAATGACACTGGCCAAGACCGACCTGCGGATCGCCCGCCACTACGTCGACACCCTCGTCCCCGACCACCTCAAGCACGTCTTCGCCACCATCGAAGCCGAACACGAACTCACCCAACGCGAAGTACTCCGCCTCACCGGCGAAGCCGAACTCCTCGACTCCAACCCCGTGCTCCAGCAGACCTTCCGCGTCCGCGACGCCTACCTGGACCCCATCTCCTACCTCCAGGTCGCACTGCTCCACCGGCAACGCCAAGCCGCCGCACAAAACCAGGAACCCGACCCCACCCTCGCCCGCGCCCTGCTGCTCACCGTCAACGGCGTCGCCGCCGGACTACGCAACACCGGCTGACCCCAACGGCCTTCGCCCCCACCCCGGGGCGAAGGCCACCCCCTCAACCGTTGTACGTACTCTGCGCCCGCTCCAACCCCTCGGCCATCAACGCCTCCACCGCATCGGCCGAACGGTCCACGAACCAGTCCAACTCCTTGCGCTCCACCGACGAGAAGTCCCGCAACACAAAAGTCGCCACCTCCATCCGACCCGGCGGACGACCGATCCCACACCGCACCCGCAGATAGTCCGGACCCAACGACTTCGTGATCGACTTCAGACCGTTGTGCCCGTTGTCACCGCCACCCCGCTTCAACCGCAACGTCGCATAGTCGATGTCCAACTCGTCATGCACGACGATCAACCGGTCCACCGGGACCTTGTAGAAGTCACGCAACGCCGTCACCGGCCCACCCGACACGTTCATGAACGACATCGGCTTGGCCAACACCACCCGCCGACCGCTGATCCGCCCCTCCGCAACCTGCGCCCGGGACTTGTGCGACTTGAACCGGCCCCCCATCCGGTCGGCCAGCAGATCCGCCACCATGAAACCGATGTTGTGACGATTGCCCGCGTACTCCTCCCCCGGATTACCCAGACCCACCACCAGCCACGGCCCCTCAGGGGCACCCAGCGCTGCGCTCATGCTCACCTCTCCTCGAACGTACCGCAAAGCGAACCGCCGCCCGGCAAAAGCCGGACGGCGGTTCACACAAAAGCCCTTCAGCGGCTCAGGCCTCCGCACCCTCAGCGGCAGCATCGCCCTCAGCGGCCTCAACCTGCGCCGCCAGCACCTGCAGCACCACGGCGTCCGCGTCCACAGCCAGCGACACACCCTGCGGCAGCACGACATCCTTCGCCAGCACCGACGCACCGGCCTCCAGACCCGCCACCGAAACCGACACCGACTCCGGAATGTGCGTGGCCTCAGCCTCAACCGGCAGCGCGTTCAGCACGTGCTCCAGCAGGTTGCCACCCGGCGCCAGCTCACCCTCGACATGCACCGGCACCTCAACGGCAACCTTCTCGCCCCGCTTGACCTGCAGCAGGTCAACGTGCTCCAGGAAACCCTTGATCGCATCCCGCTGCACAGCCTTCGGGATCACCAGCTCCGACTTACCCTCGACATCCAGGCTGATCAGAACGTTCGGCGTCTTCAGCGCCAGCATCAGGTCATGACCCGGCAGCGTCACGTGCACCGGCGCGGAACCGTGACCGTAGATCACACCCGGAACCCGGCCCTCACGACGGGCACGGCGCGCGGAACCCTTACCGAACTCCGACCGCAGCTGCGCGGGGATCTTCACCTCAGACATATCGGCACTCCTCGTGGACGACGGAAACAGACATCTGCCGCTCGGTCCACGACGGACCAGCCCCGAAAACTCGAAAGCGCGTCGATAACGGAGACCAGAACGGCCTCCCTCGCCGAGCAACCCGAGGAGTCTACCCGGCGGGAAGGCCGCCAACGAAATCCGACGCTACACGCCCGACTCAGTGCGCATCGTTGAACAGGCTCGTCACCGAACCGTCCTCGAACACCTCACGAATCGCACTCGCGATCATCGGCGCGATCGACAACACCGTGATCTTGTCCAGCTCCAGCTCACCCGGCGTCGGCAGCGTGTCCGTGAACACGAACTCACTCACCTTCGAGTTCTTCAACCGATCCGCGGCCGGACCCGACAGCACACCATGCGTCGCCGTCACGATCACATCCTCCGCGCCGTTCGCGAACAACGCGTCCGCCGCCGCGCAGATCGTGCCACCAGTGTCGATCATGTCATCGACCAGCACACAGATCCGGCCCTTCACGTCACCGACGACCTCGTGCACCGTCACCTGGTTCGCCACATCCGGATCACGCCGCTTGTGCACGATCGCCAACGGCGCACCCAACCGGTCACACCAACGATCCGCAACCCGCACCCGACCCGCGTCCGGCGACACCACCGTCAACTTCGAACGGTCCACCTTCGCACCCACGTAGTCCGCCAACAGCGGCAACGCGAACAAATGGTCCACCGGACCATCGAAGAAGCCCTGAATCTGATCCGTGTGCAGATCCACCGTCAAGATCCGGTCAGCACCCGCCGTCTTCATCAGATCAGCCATCAGCCGCGCCGAGATCGGCTCACGACCACGATGCTTCTTGTCCTGACGGGCATACCCGTAGAACGGCACGACCACCGTGATGCGCTTCGCCGACGCCCGCTTCAACGCATCGATCATGATCAACTGCTCCATGATCCACTTGTTGATCGGAGCAGGATGGCTCTGGATCACAAACGCATCCGACCCACGCGCCGACTCCTCGAAGCGCACGTAGATCTCACCGTTCGCGAAATCGAAGGCCTTGGTCGGCACCAACTGAGCCCCCAGCTGATGCGCCACCTCCTCCGCCAGCTCGGGGTGGGCGCGGCCGGAGAAGAGCATCAACTTCTTCTCACCGGTCGTCTTGATCCCGGTCACTGCACCGTCTCCTTGATGACTTCGACTGGTGTTCGACACAGCTTCGCCCACTCGTCGGGAAGCTGGCGGAATTTATGTGCACTCATACGGTACGCCCCCACCGGCACCCCCGTGCACCGGCGAGACCACCATCACTCACCCTGATCCGACCCACCAACCGCCCGCTCAGCCGCCTGCGCAGCCGCACTCCCCGGACGCTTACGGACCACCCAACCCTCGATATTCCGCTGCTGACCACGGGCAACAGCCAACGCCCCAGCCGGAACATCCTTCACGATCACCGACCCCGCCGCGGTGTACACCCCATCCCCCACCGTGACCGGCGCCACGAACATGTTGTCCGCACCCGTCCGGCAGTAACTGCCGACCGTACTGTGGTGCTTACGCTCACCGTCATAGTTCACGAACACACTCGCCGCACCGATATTCGAGTACTCACCGATCGTCGCATCCCCCACATACGAAAGATGCGGCACCTTCGTACCCTCACCCACCACCGCGTTCTTCATCTCCACGTACGTACCCGCCTTGCTCCGCGGACCCAACCTCGTCCCCGGCCGCAGATACGCATACGGACCCACACTCGCCCCCGGACCAACCTCGGCACCCTCCGACACCGACTTGATCACCCGGGCACCCTCACCCACCACCGTGTCCGTCAAAGTGCACTCCGGCCCCACCACGGCGCCCGCCGCCAACCGCGTCACACCATGCAGCTGAGTCCCCGGATGCACCACCACGTCCGGCTCGAACTCCACCGACACATCCACCCACGTCGACGCCGGATCCACCACCGTCACACCAGCCAACATCGCCGCGGTCAAAACCCGGTCGTTCAACAACCGACGCGCCTCAGCCAACTGCACCCGGTTGTTGATCCCCAGAATCTCCCGATGATCCCCAGCAACCGCCGCACCCACCCGATGACCAGCCGCCCGCAAGATCGCCAACGTGTCCGTGAGGTACTCCTCACCCTGCGCGTTGTCCGTCGTGATCCTCGACAACGCCTCACCCAGCAACTTCGCGTCGAACGCGAACACCCCCGAATTGATCTCGGAGATCGCCCGCTCCTGCGCGGTGGCGTCCTTCTGCTCCACGATCGCCGCCACAGCGCCGCCACCGTCCCGCACGATCCGGCCATAGCCGGTGGCATCCGGCACCACGGCGGTCAGCACCGTCACCGCGTTGCCGTCGTTCTCATGCGCCACGGCCAGCGCGCGCAGCGTGTCGGCGGTCAGCAGCGGAGTGTCACCACAGGTGATGATCACCGTGCCGTCGAGTGTCACGCCGTCGGCGGCGAGCGACTCCAGCGCGGTACGCACCGCGTTGCCGGTGCCCTTCTGCTCGACCTGCACCGCGGTACGGATGGCCGGGTCGATCCCGGCGAGATGCGCGGTGACCTGCTCGCGGGCGTGGCCGACGACCACGACGAGTTCCTCGGGCGCGAGACCGCGCGCGGCGGCGACGACATGGCCGACCAGGGACCGCCCGCCGATCTCGTGCAGGACCTTGGGGGTGGCCGACTTCATACGGGTGCCCTCACCCGCGGCGAGGACGACGACGGCAGCCGGACGGATGGGGCTCACGGGGTGGCTCCTCGGCGTTTGGGGGGTGGACATCCGCAGGATACCGAGGGGTAGAGGGGTGGACACGAATGCGGGTCCCGACCGGAGGTCGGGACCCGCATTCGAACTTTGAGCTCCCCCGCCAGGACTCGAACCTGGAATGGTCGGACCAAAACCGACAGTGTTGCCAATTACACCACAGGGGATGGTAAATCACTCCAAATCGGACATCCGGTCAGGGTGCCGACTTGGCTCCCAACACTATGCCGCACCACCAGCCCTCGATGCGACCGTACAGATCAGCGCTGTCGAGAACTCGGACAGTCAGGCACCCCCGGTAGCTGGCGCCCACGTTCTGCCGGACCGTCTTCGGGTTGTGCTTCTTGAGCGTGGTCTTCCCGAAGTTCGCCGCCCCGGCACCGGTGACTTCGCGCCAGTAGCGCTCCACGCCCTCCACATCCGCCGATTCGTGGATCATCACCGAGAAGCGCAGACGCCCCTTGTCGACCCCCAGCAGGGCGAGCCATGCCAGGTGGACCTGGATCATCCCCGGGTCGCTGTTGACGAAGACCGCCCTTTGCTGCGGCCGGTGAGGCTTGGCCTTCGAGCCCTCCGACCAGTACAG
This sequence comes from Streptomyces sp. PLK1-5, assembly GCA_037034305.1. Taxonomy (GTDB): domain Bacteria; phylum Actinomycetota; class Actinomycetes; order Streptomycetales; family Streptomycetaceae; genus Streptantibioticus_A. Next base: position 112,906 of record JBAGJY010000011.1, on the reverse strand, counting down.
GCCCACACCGACCAGAAACAGCTCCCGGTCCGTGAGACGTCCGATCTCGGCTGCGGCGGCCACCTTGGCCCGTTCCCGAAGGCGCGCCCGCTCCTCGCGATACGACTCCCACCGCGCCTCAGACATGCGCCTCACATGCGCCAGGATCTCCGCCCGGCGCGGCGGCTTCGACAGATCCCGCACCCACAACGACACCGAGCTCTTCGACACCCCCAGCTCCTCAACGATCTCGTCGTACGCCTTTCCCGCGAGCCGCAACTCCCTTGCCCGCGCCTGCAGTTCGTACTTTGCAGCGGTCATGAACCGAGCATGTATTCGAACCCGGCGCCGATCCAAGGAGTTCGAATATCGATCACCCGATCGAGCGTTTTCCCCCACTCGGCCGTGACCCACACGTTCGGTTCCCGGGAAGTTCTTGCGAACGGACCCTTGGAGTCCATGCGCGGCGGGCAGATTCCTCCGGTGGCCGGGTGTGCGTTCTGTGTCCGTGCGGCGTACCCCTGCCATACTTACGTTGCCGTAGGTTACGGTTCCGTAGCTCCGTATTCGTCTCCCACCCCCGAGGGACATACATGACCACACAGTCGGACGTGATCACCGAGTCCCGGGAGCCCGGGCCTGACGAGAAGTTGCCGCTTGCCACGTTGGGTGGCGACAGCAAGGGGTCGGTCGAGCAGGTCACGCTGGGGCTGTTCATCGGCGTGCCGTTCGTGGCGTTGCTGGCGGCGATCCCCTTCGCGTGGGGTTGGGGGATGAGCTGGCTGGATCTGGGTCTGATGGTGGGGATGTACTTCCTCGGTTGCCATGGCATCACGGTGGGTTTCCATCGGTACTTCACGCATGGTTCGTTCAAGGCGAACCGGCCGTTGCGGATCGCGTTGGCGGTGGCGGGGTCGTTGGCGGTGGAGGGGCCGGTCGTGCGGTGGGTGGCGGACCATCGTCGGCATCACAAGTTCTCGGACGCTGAGGGTGATCCGCATTCGCCGTGGCGTTATGGGGAGACGGTGCCGGCTCTGTTGAAGGGGCTGTGGTGGGCGCACATGGGGTGGATGTTCGATGAGGAGCAGACGCCGCAGCACAAGTACGCTCCGGACCTGATCAAGGATCCGGTGATTCGCGCGATTTCCCGGCAGTTCGTGTGGTGGACGACGGCTTCGCTGCTGTTTCCGCCGTTGGTCGGTGGATTGGTGACGTGGTCGTGGTGGGGGGCGTTCACGGCGTTCTTCTGGGGTTCGTTGGTGCGGGTGGCGTTGTTGCACCATGTGACGTGGTCGATCAACTCGATCTGTCATGCGGTGGGGAAGCGGCCGTTCAAGTCGCGGGACCGGTCGGGGAACGTGTGGTGGTTGGCGGTGTTGTCGTGTGGTGAGTCGTGGCACAACCTGCATCACGCGGATCCGACGTGTGCGCGGCATGGGGTGTTGCGGGGGCAGGTTGATTCGAGTGCGCGGTTGATTCGGTGGTTCGAGCGGTTGGGTTGGGCGTCGGATGTGCGGTGGCCGGATGCTGAGCGGATCGCTGCCCGGCGTAGGGGTGAGGTTGCCAAGGCGGCATGATGAGTGCTGTGGGGAGCGATAGCAGCACTGGTGGCGAGGTCAAGGTCGCGGGTAGGTCGGCGGCGGGGTCGGCTCGGCGGGGTCGTCGGGTGCGGATGACGGGGGCGGAGCGGCGCGAGCAGCTTTTGGACATTGGTCGGGCGTTGTTCGCGGAGCGTGGTTTCGAGGGCACGTCGGTGGAGGAGATCGCGCATCAGGCGGGGGTCTCGAAGCCGGTGGTGTACGAGCATTTCGGTGGTAAGGAAGGCTTGTACGCGGTTGTGGTGGACCGCGAGATGCGGGTTTTGCTCGACATGGTGACGAGTGCGTTGACGGGTGGGCATCCGCGGGAGTTGCTGGAGCAGGCGGCGTTTGCGTTGCTTGATTACATCGAGCGGTCGACTGACGGTTTCCGTATTTTGGTGCGGGATTCTCCGGTGGCGCAGTCGACGGGTACGTTTGCTTCGTTGATCAGTGATATCGCGACGCAGGTCGAGGATATTTTGGGGTTGGAGTTCAAGCAGCGGGGTTTTGATTCGAAGCTGGCGCCGATGTATGCGCAGGCGTTGGTGGGGATGGTGGCGTTGACGGGGCAGTGGTGGCTGGATGTGCGGCGGCCGAAGAAGGCTGAGGTGGCGGCGCATCTGGTGAATCTGGCGTGGAACGGGTTGTCGGGCCTGGAGCCCAGGCCGCGGTTGATTGGTCACCGTAAGTCGTAGTTGGTGCCGTGTGGGTGGGCTCCAGGCGGGGGTATGGGTTCAGCTTTTCCTGGTGGCGACGGCGAAGATGCGTCGGAAGGGGAAGGCGGTGCCGCGTGGTCCTGTGGGGTATGCCTTGCGGAGTAGGTCGCGGTATTGGGCGATGAATTCGTCGCGGGTGGTGGGGTCGTCGGCGAGTGCGGTGAGGATGGGGCGTAGGGCGGTGCCCTTGGTCCATTCAAGTACGGGGTCTTCGCCGGTGAGTAGTGGTACGTAGGTGGTTTCCCAGGCGTCGACGGTGCAGTCGAGGGTGTCGAGGAGTTCGAGGTATCCGGCGGGTTCGAGGATGTGTACGTAGTCGCGGCCGTGTCCGGCGAGTTTGTGGCGCCATTGGGGGGCTTCGCAGAGTTCTGCGAGGAGGGCGTGGCTGGGTGAGGTGAAGTTGCCGGGTACTTGGAGTGCGAGGGTGCCGCCGGGGGCGAGGGCCTGGATCCAGGTGGGGATCATGTCGGGGTGGTTGGGGACCCATTGGAGTGCGGCGTTGGAGACGATGAGGTCGTAGGTCCGGTCGGGGGTCCAGGTGGCGGCGTCGGCGGGGCGGAAGTGGAGGCTGCCGCCGCCGGGGGTGGGTCCGGCGTGTTCCTGGGCGGCTTGGAGCATTTGGGGTGAGCTGTCGAGGCCGGTGATGTGGGCGGTGGGCCAGCGGTTGGCGAGGATGGCGGTGACGTTGCCGGGGCCGCAGCCGAGGTCGGCGATGTGGGCGGGGTTGTGGGGGAGTTCGGGGATGCGGTTGAGGAGGTCGTGGAAGGGCCGGGTGCGGTGTCCGGCGTGGTGGAGGTACTGCTGTGGATCCCAGGTCGCCTGGTGCATGGCGAGTCCCCTTTGGAGATGTGCTTGTCGTGTGCGGGAGACGCAGGGGGTCTCTCGTGGCCGACATTGCCCAGGTGGCCCGTTTTCTATTCTCTTGACATCAAGAGACTTCATGTCGACACAACCACTACACTGATCGGTATGGAGGACGAGGTCGATCGGCTGGTGGCTGCGTGGCGTCGCGAGCGCCCGGACCTCGACGTGGAACCGCTGGAGGTGCTCAGCCGGGTGAGTCGGCTGGCGCGGCATCTGGACCGGGCGCGGCGGCTGGCGTTCGCGGAGCACGGCCTGGAGCCGTGGGAGTTCGACGTGCTGACCTCGCTGCGCCGGGCGGGGGCGCCGTATCAGTTGTCGCCTGGGCAGTTGCTCACCCAGACGTTGGTGACGTCGGGGACGATGACCAATCGCATCGACCGGTTGGCCAAGAAGGGCCTGGTGGAGCGGTTGCCGGACCCCAGTGACCGGCGTGGGGTGCTGGTGCGGCTGACGGTCGAGGGCCAGGATCAGGCGGATGAGGCGTTGGCCGCGCTGTTGGCGCAGGAGCGGGCGATCCTGGGTGAGTTGTCGCCGCAACAGCGTGCCGAACTGGCGGGGCTGCTGCGGCGGTTGACGGCGCCGTTCGACAACTTCCCCAGCTGACACCGGCTTTCGGTTAAGCGACCGCTTTTCGGTGCTGCCGACTGGTTCGGTGTGGTCTAGGCGGTTTTGCCGCTGCCCGCGGGTACGGCGAGGTCGGCGGGGCCGACTCCGGCGCGTCGGGCGAGGGCGACGGCGGCCAGGGTCGAGTGGACGCCGAGTTTTCCCAGCACGTTCTGCATGTGGGTGCGGACGGTGTGCGGGGAGAGGTAGAGGCGTTCGGCGACGGCCTTGCGGCCTAGTCCGGCGACCATGCAGCGCAGTACTTCCTGTTCGCGCGGGGTGAGGGACTCCACGAGCCGTTCGCTTTCGGTGCGGTGGCGGCGGGCGGTGGTCAGTTCGCGTAGGACGCCGGTGAGCAGTGCGGGTGGCAGGTGGGTCTCGTCGCGCAGGACGCCGCGGACCACGGCCAGCAGGCGGGACAGGGAGCTGTCCTTGGCGACCCAGCCGCAGGCGCCTGCCTGCAGGGCGCGGGCGGCTCGGCGGGGGTCGTCGTGTCCGGCGAGGACGACGGTGCGGGTGCCGGGGTGGTGGGCGCGGACCTTCTCGACGAGCGCTATGCCGTCGTGGGCGTCGCCGCTGGTGGGCGGAGTGCCGCGGGGTGGCTCGGGCCGCTGGTCGCGGGGTTCCGGGCCGCGTTGTACGGGGACCTGGGGTGCGGGTGGCCTGCCGGGCTGGTGGGGCGGGGCGGTGGGGCGGCCGCCGCTGGCCGGGCTGGCGCTGCCGAGGTCGGCGTCGACCAGCAGTACGTCGTACCGCCTGCCGTCGGCGGCGGCGCGTTCCAGGCAGCGTTGGGCGGCCGGGCCGCTGCCCGCGGCGGAGACGTCCACGTCGGGTTCGGCCGCGAGCGCGGCGGCGAGCGACTCGGCGAAGATGCGGTGGTCGTCGACGACCAGTACGCGAATGCGGGCCACGCGATCACTCTCCCCCTTGGCAGGTGGCGGACGGGCGCGGGTCGGCACCTTTGCCGCGGCCGCCGTTCCACAGCCGCGCGACCGCCGTCGTGCGGTGCTGCCTACCCCGGCCGCGGGCGCCGTACCCGCGGGCCTCGCCCCCCTGATCGGTACCGGCCCCCACCGGCACCACGAAAAGCGTAGGGGGAATCAGCGACATTCGGGGCTGGAATGCCGAACTCGGACGGGTGACGGTTGCTTTTGGCGTGAAGGGGCGTGAGGGGCGGAGCGTTTGAGGGGTCGGTGCGCGGCCCCTGGCCGTCCGTACGTGCGTGCCCATGGGTGGCATTCGGCCACCCGGCGCCCGGCGGGGGTGTGTTGCGGCGTGGTGGTGGAGCGCGTGCGGCCTCAGTCGGGGGCGCATGTGGCGGGCGCGCGCTTGTCCGGTGACGCGATACGCGGCGTGCGGCGGTGGCCGCACGCCCCTTGGCCGCAGGTCAACTTCCGTACCGTGGGCGGTTCGGGTGTGGCGTCAGGCGATGCGGTGTGCGCCCGCACTGGGGACGCCGGTGAAAACCCGTGGCGCGGTGTGTCCAGCGGTGGCGAACGCGGCGGTGACCGCGTCCGCGATCTTGTCGGCGACGGCCTCCTCGACCAGGGCGATGGCCGAGCCGCCGAAGCCGCCGCCGGTCATCCGGGCGCCGAGCGCGCCGCAGGACAGCGCGGTCTCCACGGCCAGGTCCAACTCGGCGCAGGAGATGCGGAAGTCGTCGCGCAGTGAGGCGTGTCCGGCGGTCAGCAGCGGGCCGATGGCGCGGATCTCGCCCGCTTCGAGGTGGGCGACGACCTGTTCGACGCGGTGGTTCTCGGTGACGACGTGCCGTACCAGCCGTTGCTGCTCCTCGTCGGCCAACCGGTCGAGCGCGGCGCCCAGTTGCCGGTACTCGATGTCGCGCAGCGCCACCACGTCGAGGTCGGCTGCGGCCTGTTCGCAGCCGCGGCGGCGTTCGCCGTAGGCGCCGTCGCTGTGGGCGTGTTTGACGCGGGTGTCGATGACGAGCAGCCGTAGGCCCGCGGCGGCGAGGTCGAAGGGGATCTGCCGCTGCGACAGGTCGCGGGTGTCCAGGTACAGGGCGTGTCCTGGCTGGCAGCAGGCGGCGGCGGTCTGGTCCATGATGCCGGTGGGGGCGCCGACGAACACGTTCTCGGCGCGCTGGCACAGTCGGGCCAACTGCCAGCCGGGCAGTTGGAGTTCGTACAGGTCGGACAGGGCGAGTGCGGTGACGATCTCCAGTGCGGCGGAGGAGGACAGGCCCGCGCCGACCGGGACGGTGCTGTCGTAGTGGATGTCGGCGCCGGTGACCTGGTGGCCCGCGCCGCGCAGTGCCCACACCACGCCCGCCGGGTAGCCGGTCCAGTCGCTGGCGGTGCCCGGCTGGAGGTCGGCGACGCGCAGTTCGGCGGCGGGGGCCGTGGGGTCGTTGGCGGTGTGCAGGCGCAGCAGGCCGTCGGTGCGGCGGGAGACGGCGGCGGTGGTGGTGTGCGGCAGGGCGAAGGGCATCACCAGGCCGTCGTTGTAGTCGGTGTGTTCGCCGATGAGGTTGACGCGTCCGGGGGCGGTCCAGATCCCTTCGGGGTCGCTCTGGTACACCCTGCGGAACTCGGTGTGCGTCACGGTGTGTGCTCCTTCGCGAACTCCCACGCGTCGCGGACGATCGAGGCGAGGTCGGTGCGGGTCGGTTTCCAGCCCAGCCGGGTGCGGGCGCGTTCGGCCGAGGCGACGAGGACCGCCGGGTCGCCCGCCCGGCGGGGCGCGACGGCTTCGGGGACGGGGTGTCCGGTGGTCTCGCGCACGGTGTCGATGACGTCGCGGACGGAGAAGCCGTTGCCGTTGCCGAGGTTACAGATGAGGTGCTCGCCGCGCTGGACTGATCCGCTGAGCGCCGCGTCGAGGGCGAGCAGGTGGGCTTCGGCGAGGTCGGCGACGTGGATGTAGTCGCGTACGCAGGTGCCGTCGGGGGTGGGGTAGTCGTCACCGTAGACGGCGACGTGGTCGCGTTCGCCGGAGGCGACGCGCAGTACCAGCGGGATCAGGTGGGACTCGGGGTGGTGCCGTTCGCCGTAGCGTCCGTGGGCGCCCGCGACGTTGAAGTAGCGCAGGGAGACGGCGGCCAGGCCGTGTGCCGCGCATTCGGCGGCGATCATCTGGTCGACGGCGAGTTTCGAGGCGCCGTAGGGGCTGGTGGGGGCGGTCGGGTCGGTCTCGGTGATGGGGATGCGCACCGGTTCGCCGTAGGTGGCGGCGGTGGAGGAGAAGACGAGGGTGCGTACCCGCGCCTGGCGCATGGCGTCGAGCAGGTCGAGGCTGCCGCCGACGTTGTTGCGCCAGTACTTCTCGGGGTGTGCGACGGACTCGCCGACCTGGGAGAAGGCGGCGAAGTGCAGTACGGCGTCGTAGGAGGGGTCGAGGACGTCGGCGGCGTCCTGGACGCGGCCCTCGATGAAGTCGGCGGCCTCGGGGACCGCTTGGCGGTGTCCGGTGGACAGGTCGTCGAGGACGGTGACGTGGTGTCCGGCGTCGATGAGGTGTGCGGCGACGACGCTGCCGATGTAGCCCGCTCCGCCGGTGACGAGAACCTTGCTGCTGGTCACTGTTGTTGTCCTGCCTTCTTGCCCTGGCCGTGGTGTCCCGGTGTGGCGATCTCCCGCAGCCGTGCGGCGGCGGTCTCGGGGGGGACGTCGTTGATGAACACGTTCATGCCGGACTCGGAACCGGCCAGGAACTTCAGCTTGCCGGAAGTGCGGCGGATGGTGAAGAGCTCGAGGTGGAGCGCGAAGTCCCGGCGGTCGGGGTGCTGGGTCGGCGCCTGGTGCCAGGCGGAGATGTACGGGGTGGGGGGTTCGCCGGGGCCGAATATGCGGTCGAAGCGGCGCAGCAGTTCCAGGTAGAGGTGGGGGAACTCGGCGCGGGCGGCCTCGTCCAGGGCGAGCAGGTCGGGGACGCGGCGGTTGGGGTAGAGGTGGACCTCGTACGGCCAGTGTGCGGCGTGGGGGACGAACGCGGTCCAGTGGTCGCCGGTGAGTACCAGCCGGGAGCCGTCGGCGCGTTCGGCGGCCAGTACGTCGTCGAACAGGTTGCCGCCGGTGCGTTGCCGGTGGGCGGCAAGGTTGTGCAGCATGCGGGCGGTGCGGGGGGTGGTGAACGGGTAGGCGTAGATCTGGCCGTGCGGGTGGCTGAGGGTGACGCCGATCTCGCGGCCGCGGTTTTCGAAGCAGAACACCTGCTGGACACCGGGGAGTTGGGACAGTTCGGCGGTGCGGTCGGTCCAGGCGTCGAGGACGAGGCGGGCTTGTTCGGGGGTGAGGTCGGCGAAGGAGGCGTCGTGGTCGGCGGTGAAGCAGACCACCTCGCAGCGTCCGGCGCCGGGGCGGTGGGCGAGCAGGCCGCCGGGGCCGTCGGCGGTGAGCGGTCCGGGTCCGCCGGTCAGCGAGGGGAAGCGGTTCTCGAAGACGACGACGTCGTAGTCGGCGGCGGGGATCTCGCTGTGCCGTCCGTCCTGGGAGGGGCACAGCGGGCAGGCGTCGGCGGGCGGGTGGTAGGTGCGGGTCTGCCGGTGGGAGGCGACGGCGACCCACTCGTCGAGCAGAGGGTCGTGCCGGATCTCGGACGCGGTGGTGGTGGGCGTGAGCGGGCGCTGGTCGACGGCGTCGCGCGGTACGTCGTCGCGGGCGTCGTAGTGGACCAGTTCGCGACCGTCGGCGAGCAGGGTCGTCGTCTTCTTCACCCGAAGACTCCTCCATCAACAAAATCCAACACAATGAAGCATGACCCAACAGCACTGAGCGCGTCAACGCAAGCTACGCCCGACTTGCCACGTTTGCCACACATCCGGCTCGCGGCACCGGGCGCCTGTGGGCGATGAGCGAAGCCCGTGAACCGCCCTCAACAGAAGGCGTTCGATCACGATCCAACAAAGAACTTCACCAGGCCTGTTCATTTTCCAAACATCCGGCGTTACGTTCAGGCGACTTCGTCCACCGACCCGCCGCCAGAAGCGAGACCACCTATGCCAGCCAGACCACCCCTGCCATACCTGGCCGATGGGCTTCGGCTCCCCACCAACGCACTGGACTACGCGATCCTGGTGATCTACTTCGCCGTGGTCCTCGGCATCGGTTTCGCTGCCAAGCGCAGCGTGCGGACCAGCCTCGACTTCTTCTTGTCCGGGCGCTCCCTGCCCGCCTGGATCACCGGCCTGGCGTTCGTCGCCGCCAACCTCGGCGCCACCGAGATCCTCGGCATGGCGGCCAACGGCGCGCAGTACGGCGTGTACACCGTGCACTGGTACTGGATCGGCGCGATCCCCGCCATGGTCTTCCTCGGCCTGGTGATGATGCCCTTCTACTACGGCTCCAAGGTGCGCTCGGTGCCGGAGTTCCTGCTGCACCGCTTCGACCCCAAGGCGCATCTGCTCAGCTCGGTGCTCTTCGCGCTGTCCGCGGTGCTGATCGCGGGCGTCAACCTGTACGCCATGGCGATCGTGGTGCAGGCGCTGCTGGGCTGGCCGACGTGGGTGGCGATCCTGGTCGCCGGGCTGTTCGTGCTGGTCTACATCACCGTCGGCGGCCTGTCCTCGGCGATCTACAACGAGGTGCTGCAGTTCTTCGTGATCCTCGCCGCGCTGATCCCGCTGGTCGTCGTCGGCCTCAGGCGGGTCGGCGGCTGGCACGGCCTGACCACCACCTTGGACCGCACCCACGGCCATGACTTCATGACCGCCTGGGGCGGCACCGGCATCGGCCACGCCAACCCGCTGGGCGCCAACTGGCTGACCATCGTGCTGGGGCTGGGCTTCGTGCTCAGCTTCGGGTACTGGACCACCAACTTCGCCGAGGTGCAGCGGGCGCTGTCCGCCAAGAACCTGTCCGCCGCCAGGCGCACCCCGCTGATCGCCGCCTTCCCCAAGGTGCTGATCGTCTTCGGCGTGCTGATACCGGGGCTGATCGCGGCGGCCATCGTGCCGAAGATCGGCACCCCCGGCTCGTCGCTGACCTACAACGACGCCATCCCGCTGCTGATGCAGGACCTGCTGCCCAACGGTGTGCTGGGCATCGCGGTGACCGGCCTGCTGGCCGCGTTCATGGCGGGCATGGCGGCCAACGTCTCCTCGTTCAACACCGTGTTCACCAACGACATCTGGTCGCGGTACGTCAAGCGCGGCGAGTCCGACGCGTACTACCTGCGGTTCGGCCGGACCATCACCGTGCTCGGAGTGCTGGCCAGCATCGGCACCGCCTTCCTGGCGTCCAGCTTCAGCAACATCATGGCGTACCTGCAGACGCTGTTCTCGTTCTTCAACGTGCCGCTGTTCGTGGTCTTCATCATCGGCATGTTCTGGAAGCGGACCACCGCGCAGGCCGGGTTCTGGGGGCTGCTGGCGGGCACCGTCGCGGCGATGGTCAACTACTTCTACATCTACAAGCAGCACGTCATCGCCATCCCCAGCGACCAGGGCGCCAACTTCGTCTCGGCGATCGTGGGCTTCGTCGCCGGAGCGGTGGTGATGGTGGCGGTCAGCGCGTTCACCAGGCCCAAGCCCGTCGAGGAACTGGCCGGTCTGGTGTACGGAACCCGCTCGCCAGGCATGCAGGAGCCGCCCGCGGCCGGGGACGAGGCCTGGTACCGCAGCCCCGCACTGCTCGGCACCGCCGCACTGGTCATCGCCGCGGCGCTGTACGTCCCGTTCTCGTTCTAGGCCCAGGAGCGCAGCATCATGAGTGACTACCAGCACGAGGTCGAGGAGCTGGAGCGCCGGTCGGCGACCGCCGCGCGGCTGTTCGACATCCGGGGCATCATCGGCGGCCTGTTCGTGGTCTACGGGGTGATCGTGACGATCGCCGGGATCACCGCCTCGGACGCGGACCTGCGCAAGGCGCAGGGCATCAACATCAACCTGTGGACGGGGGCCGGGATGCTGGTGCTCGGCGCGGCCTTCCTGGTCTGGCTCCGGCTCAGCCCGACGCCCGCGCAGCGGGCGGAAGACGGCGACTGAGCGCGGCGGTGCGCCGTCGTTCACCCGCGGCGCCGTCCTGGCCGGTCGCGCGGTTCCCCGCGCCCCATTTCAGCAGCGCGGCGGTCGGGTCGTCGGCGTACGGCCTAGCCGCCGCCGGCGCGGTCCAGCAGGCCCGTGCGGGCGGCCAGGGCCGCGGCCTCCAGACGGGAGCCGACGCCCAGTTTCATCAGCACGCGTTGGACGTGGGTGCGGGCCGTGCTGGGGGCGATGCCCATGCCCGCGGCGATCAGGCGGGTGTCCTCGCCCTCCGCGACCCGCATCAGGACCTCGACCTCGCGCGGGGTGAGCAGTTGCAGCAGCCTGCTGCCCTCGTCGTCGGGTTCCGCCGCCGGATGCAGCAGTTCGGCGAACGCCCCCTGGAGCAACTGCGGTGCCACCGCCACCTCCCCGGCCCGGGCCTTGGCCATCGCCCGCTCCACGCCCTCGATCCGCTCGTCGTGGCGCACATAGCCGGACGCTCCGGCGGCGAACGCGGCGGCGATGCCGCGCGGGTTGGGCACCGGCCCCAGCACGATCACCGCGACCGCCGGACGCTCCCGCTTGATCCGCGTCACCGGGTCGAACACCCCCGGCTCGGCGGGCGTCGAGGTACCCATCAGGCACACCTCGGGCGCCCGCCCGATCGCCAGGTCCGCCGCGCTCGAACTCGGCGCACCGGCGGCCAGCACCCGGTGCCCGCGCAGCTTCAGCGCGGAGGCCAACGCCTCGGCGAGCAACCGGTGGTCGTCCACCACCACGATCCGTACGCCCATGTGGGCACTCCCCCATTCCCCACGCGCCCCTCCCGGCGTCCCGCCCACGCCACACCCCCCTGACGGCCCCGGTATAGCCCCGGAAGCTACACGCTTGTTCGAGATACCGCGCCCCATACCCGTCAGAAGCATCCCCGCATACCGAAAATCCCTCCCTTCCTGGCCGGTTCATGGCCGAAACCGTCCGGATCGGTTCGGAACATGCGACAGGAAGTTTGTTTTTGTCGGATGTCGACAGGCTGCGGTCGGTAGCCGTCAACCCGAACGCCAACGGCCGCCCGCACGCGCGCACTTGGGGTGCGGGCGGCCGGGCGGCCGTCGGGTGGGCGAGGATCAGTGCAGGGCGCCCACCAGGTACTTGACCGTGTTGCCGCTGTAGAGCTGGGACGGGCTGATCACCAGCGTGTTGTTGTGCCAGCCGAAGTCGTTGTCGCTCAGGCCCGCGGAGTCCAGGTCGGCCTCCTGCTGCGCGGTGGAGTCGTCGAAGGTGGTGTAGGTGGACAGCGCGCCGCTGGACGGGTCCAGCTTGATGACCTTGCCCGCCTTCTCGAAGGTGGACATCTGGTACGCGATGGCCGAGCCGCCGCTCGCGCTCACCAACTGCATCGGCGCGTCAGCGCTCTTGGACAGCCACTTGCTGCTGCCACTGGACAGGTCGAACGCGGCGATCTCGTTGTCGGCGCTGCCCGCGCTGCTGCCGGAGTGCTCACTGGTCGCCAGGTAGAGCGTGTTCCCGGCGACCGCCACGTTGTTGCAGGGCGTCATCTTGTCGGCCGCGCAGTGGATCGCGTACTTGCTGTCCGAACCGCTCCCGCCCAGTGAGACCTTGCCGCCCAGCCGACCGCCGTCGACGTCCCAGACGTCGGTGATCAGCGTGTTGCCCGCGCCGATGCCGACCACCACCGGGTTGACCGAGATGACGCTGACCACCTCGGTACCGGCCGGGGCGTCCCAGGTCCACTTCGGCTTGCCCGACACCGGGTCGATCAGCGAGACGTGGTTGTTCTGCTCCTGGTTGTCGCCGGTGTAGTAGACCTCGACCATCTGCGAGCCACCGGCGAAGCCCTTGTCATGGGCGTCGGAGCCGTCGTTCGAGTGCCACAGCGGCTTTCCGGTGCTCACCTGGAACGAGACCGTGCGCTGGTCGGCCGTCGCCGCGACCACGTCGCCGCTCATCGCCATGTCGGTGTAGTCGGTCAGGGTGCCGTCGGGGAAGCCCAGCGGCTTGTTCCACGCCAGCTTGCCGGACGAGGCGTCGACGACCATCAGGTTCTCGCAGTGCGCCCCGTACTGCACCGCGATCTTGTTGTTGACGATGTCGCCCGCGGCGTCGCAGGTGGCGCCCCCCGGAGAGGGCACCGTCCACTGCTGCTGGCCGGAGTTGAGGTCGTACGCGGTGACACCGGTCGGCGTCTGCTTGATGACGTCGCCGCCGCTGAACCACATGCCCGGGGTGGGGGCGATGTTCTGCTGCTTGGACACGCTCGGCGCGGGCACCGTCCAGGCGACCTTGCCGGTGGAGTTGTGCGGGGCGTTGTCCCCGCCGTCCCCCGAACCGCCGCCCTTGGCCACCGGCTTGGGCTTGCCGCCGCCCGACGTCAGCAGGTAGGCGCCGCCGCCGACCACCAGCACCGCCGCGACGATGCCCGCGATCAGCGCGCCCAGCTTGCCGCCGGACAACCCCGCGCCTCCCGCGCCGCCCGGCTGCGCCGGGAAGGGCGGCTGCTGCGGCTGGCCGTACGGGTTGCCGCCCCAGCCGTGCTGCTGCATCGGCTGCGTCGCGGGCTGCTGCGCGTACGGGGACTGCGGGTAACCGTACGGCGGTTGCTGCTGGTACGGGTTGGCGCCGCCCGGCGCCGGGGACTGCTGCGGGTAGCCGTAACCGGCGGCGGGATAGCCGTACTGCGGCTGGCCCGGGACGGGCGGCTGGCCCGGAGCCTGCGGGGGCTGCCCGGTGGCCGCGGGCGGGGGCGGCGGGACCTGGCCCGCGGCCGGGGGCGGGGAGACCGGCTGCGGCGGAGGCGGCGGGGCCTGCGGGGGCTGGCCCGGCGGTGGAGGAGGCGGAACGGCCGCCCCCGCCAGTTGGGTTGGCATCTCGTGCGGTGCGCGATCCGCGGGCTCCGGCGCGCCGGGACCTGCGGTGCCGTCAGGCGGCTGGGACATGAGCGGTTTTCCCCCGTGATCGTTCAGTAGGGCCCATTGGCGGGCCTCGTGCGTGACGCTTGGGACCAAGCGGGCACCTTTTTTATCACCCGGCGCCGGACGGGCGCCGGGCCGGTCCGTTGACGTGACAGCGCCGTTATGCCCGCGTCACCCGCCGCCACGGGCCCTTTACGCCTCGTCCGCCAGCTCCAGCCAGCGCATCTCCAACTCGTCGCGCTCATCGCGCAGTCCACGCAGTTCGGCGTCCAGCTTGGCGACGTACTCGAAGTCCGTCGGGTTCTCGGCGATCTCGGCGTGCAGCTTGCTCTCCTTCTCGCCGATCCTGTCGAGTTGGCACTCGATCTTCTGCAGCTCCTTCTTCGCCGCGCGCGCGTCGGCCCCGGACGAGCGGGGCTTGGCGGGGGCCGCGGAGGCGGCCGGGGCCGAGGCCGCCTCGATCGCGGCGCGCCGCCGCTCCAGGTACTCGTCGATGCCGCGCGGCAGCATCCGCAGTGTCGCGTCGCCGAGCAGCGCGAACACCCGGTCGGTGGTGCGCTCTATGAAGTAGCGGTCGTGGCTGATGACGACCAGCGAGCCCGGCCAGCCGTCGAGGAGGTCCTCAAGCTGGGTGAGCGTCTCGATGTCCAGGTCGTTGGTCGGCTCGTCCAGGAACAGCACGTTCGGCTCGTCCATCAGCAGCCGCAGCAGCTGGAGTCGGCGCCGCTCACCGCCGGACAGGTCGCCGACCGGCGTCCACTGCTTCTCCTTGGTGAAGCCGAAGCGCTCGCACAGCTGAGAGGCGGTCATCTCGCGGCCCTTGCCCAGGTCGACGCGCTGCCGCACCCGCTCCACGGCCTCCAAAACCCGCCAGGCCGGGTCGAGTTCGGCGACCTCCTGCGAGAGGTAGGCGAGCCGGACGGTCTTGCCGACCACCACCTTGCCGCCCGCGGGCTGCTTGTCGCCGCCCGTGTAAGCGGCGTCGGCCAGCGTCCGCAGCAGCGAGGTCTTGCCCGCGCCGTTGACGCCGACCAGGCCGATCCGGTCGCCGGGGCCGAGCTGCCAGGTCAGGTGCTTGAGCAGCACCTTGTCACCGGCGCTGACGGACACGTCCGCGAGGTCGAAGACGGTCTTCCCGAGCCGGGAGTTCGCGAACCTCATCAGCTCCGCCGAGTCCCGCGGCGGCGGCACGTCGGCGATCAGCTCGTTGGCCGCCTCGATTCGGAAGCGCGGCTTGCTGGTACGCGCCGGGGCGCCGCGGCGCAGCCAGGCCAGCTCCTTGCGGGCCAGGTTCTGCCGCTTGGCCTCCTCGGTGGCGGCGCGGCGTTCGCGTTCGGCGCGGGCGAAGACGTAGTCGGAGTAGCCGCCCTCGTACTCGTAGACCTCGGCGCGCTGCACGTCCCACATGCGGGTGCAGACCTGGTCGAGGAACCAGCGGTCGTGGGTGACGCACACCAGCGCGGAGCGGCGCGCCCGGAGGTGTTCGGCGAGCCAGGCGATGCCCTCGACGTCGAGGTGGTTGGTGGGCTCGTCCAGTACCAGCAGGTCCTGCTCGGCGATGAGGAGTTTGGCCAGCGCGATGCGGCGGCGCTCGCCACCGGACAGCGGGCCGATGACGGTGTCCAGGCCCTGGGGGAAGCCGGGCAGGTCCAGGCCGCCGAACAGGCCGGTCAGCACGTCGCGGATCTTGGCGTTGCCCGCCCACTCGTGGTCGGCGAGGTCGCCGATCACCTCGTGCCGGATGGTGGCCGCCGGGTCGAGCGAGTCGTGCTGGGTGAGGACGCCGAGCCGAAGATCGCTGACGTGGGTGACCCGGCCGCGGTCCGGCTCCTCCAGCTTGGCCAGGATGCGGATGAGGGTGGTCTTGCCGTCACCGTTGCGGCCGACCACACCGATGCGGTCGCCCTCCGAGACGCCGAGGCTGGTGCCGTCGAGCAGGGTACGGGTTCCGTACACCTTGCCGATGGACTCGACGTTGACGAGGTTGACGGCCATTTCTCTCCAGGCGGGGCGACTGCGTGGGCTTTCAAGCGTACCGAGGCGCTTGGGCGGGGCCGCCCCGCGCCCTTTGGGGGGTTCTGCTTCCGGGGGTTGCGGTTGGTTCGGCGCCGCCGGGCCGCGCCGTGGGGGTCGCTCGCCGTCGCGGCGGGTTCTTCTGCGGGCGAGCCCGCCAGGCCCCCTAGCCCACCACCGTTGCGCCCGGGGCCGGGGACGAGGTCACCCGGGCGGTGCGGCAGGTGGCGGAGGCGGTGAGGGTTTCGGCCACCGCCGTGGCCGCCTCCGCGTCCTCGGCCAGGAACGCGCACGTGGGGCCGGAGCCGGAGACCAGTGCGGCCAGGGCGCCCGCCTTCGTGCCGGTGCGCAGGGTGTCGGCCAGGGCCGGGCGCAGCGACAGCGCGGCGGGTTGGAGGTCGTTGGACAGCGCACCGGCGAGGGCCGTGGCGTCGCCGGTGCGCAGCGCCTGAAGCAGGGCGGCCGACGGCTCGGGGTCGGGCAGCTCGGCGGCGGTGAACCCCTGGCCGGAGGCCTCTCGCAGCCGGTCGCACTCGCGGTAGACGGCCGGGGTGGACAGCCCGCCGTCGGCGACCGCGAAGACCCAGTGGAACGTGCCGCCGGTCTCCAGGGGTTCGAGCAGTTCGCCGCGGCCGCGGCCCAGCGCGGCGCCGCCGACCAGGCTGAACGGCACGTCGCTGCCCAACTCCGCGCAGATGTCGAGGAGTTCGGCCCGACCGGCGCCGGTGCCCCACAGCGTGTCGCAGGCCAGCAGGGCCGCCGCGGCGTCCGCGCTGCCGCCCGCCATGCCGCCCGCCACCGGGATGTCCTTGGCGATGTGCAGATGCACGTTTGCCGCGATGCCGTAGCGCCGGGCGAGGGTGAGCGCGGCGCGGGCCGCCAGGTTGCTCTCGTCCAGCGGCACCTGGTCGGTGTCCGGGCCGCAGGCGGTGATCCGCAGCCGGTCCGCGGGGGTGGCCGTCACCTCGTCGTACAGGTCGACGGCGAGGAACACGTTGGCCAGGTCGTGGAAGCCGTCCGGGCGCAAGCCCCCCACGGCCAGCTGGACGTTGACCTTGGCGGGCGCGCGGACGACGACGGGTGCGGTCACTGGGCTGCTGCCCCCTTGTGCTCGGCGATGCTCGCGAACTGCTCGATGGTCAGCGACTCGCCGCGGGCCTGCGGCGAGACTCCGGCGGCGGTCAGTGCCGCCTCGGCCGCGGCGGCCGATCCGGCCCATCCGGCGAGGGCCGCGCGCAGCGTCTTGCGGCGCTGCGCGAAGGCCGCGTCGATCACCGCGAAGACCTGCTCACGGGTCGCCGTGGTCTTCGGCGGCTGGTCCCGCCGCACCAGGGAGACCAGGCCGGAGTCGACGTTGGGCGCGGGCCAGAAGACGTTGCGGCCGATGGCACCGGCGCGCCTGACCTCGGCGTACCAGGCGGCCTTGACCGACGGCACCCCGTACACCTTGGAGCCGGGGGCGGCGGCGAGCCGGTCGGCGACCTCGGACTGCACCATCACCAGGGTGCGTTCGATGCTGGGGAAGGTCTCCAGCATGTGCAGCAGCACCGGGACGGCCACGTTGTACGGGAGGTTGGCGACCAGCGCGGTCGGCGCCGGCCCGGGCAGTTCGCTGACGCGCATCGCGTCGCGGTGCACCAGCGCGAAGCGGTCGGCGCGGTGCGGCAGCCGGGCGGCGATGGTGCCGGGCAGCGCGGCGGCCAGCACGTCGTCGATCTCGACCGCGGTGACCCGGTCGGCGGCCTCCAGCAGCGCCAGGGTCAGCGAGCCGAGCCCCGGGCCGACCTCGACCACCACGTCGTCGGGCCGTACGTCGGCGGTGCGCACGATGCGGCGCACCGTGTTGGCGTCGATGACGAAGTTCTGGCCGCGCTGCTTGGTGGGGCGTACGCCGAGCGCGGCGGCCAGTTCGCGGATGTCGGCGGGACCGAGCAGCGGCCCTGGCTCGTCGGCGGCGGGGCTGGTGCGGGGGCTGGAGCTCACCGCAGGAGTTTACGTGGCAGCGGGCGCCGCTAGGACATCAGCTTGTGGCCGCAGACCGGCCAGGGGCTGGCGCCGCGGCGTACGTAGAGCTTCTTGGCCCGGTAGGTCTGCTCGGCGGCGGGGGCGTCCTGGGGGCGTCCGGTGCCGCCGAGGGCGTGCCAGGTGCGGGTGTCGAACTGGTAGAGGCCGCCGTAGGTGCCGGAGGGGTCGACGGCGTCGGGCCGTCCGCCCGCCTCGCAGCGGGCCAGGCCCGCCCAGTTCAGGCCGTCCGCTCCGGTGACCGAGGTGGGCCGGGCCCGGGTGCCGACGGCGATGACCTCGTCGATGGGCTCCTTCAGCACCCGGGAGCCGGTCTGCCGCGGCTTGTCCTTGACGCCGTTGACGGTGCGCTGCTCGTAGGTGACCTGGCGCACTCCGACCTCGCCGGGGATCACCACCACCTCGGTGCCCTTGAACTGGGTGGGGTCCGGCTGCCGGACGGTGTGGAACGGGATCGGTTCCTCGCGCGCCTGGGTGTGGCCGGTGATCCGCATGACGGAGACGGTCTGGCCGTCGCGCGGGAAGCTGCGCGGGTCGACGGAGGTGGTGTCCCGCGGCCCGAAGGTGATGCCCGCCTGGGCCGCCGCCTGCCGCACGGTGGCCGCGTTGGTGCGCACCGTGTGCTCCCGGCCGTCGGCCAGAAACGTCACCATCCGCTCGGTGCGCACGTCGAGCCGCATGCCCGAGCGGCTGATCGGGGCGTCTGGGGCGGTGGACAGGTGCGCGCCCTCGGCGCGCACCCCGAGTTGCCGCAGCGCCTCGTCGACGGTGCGGGCGGTGGTCCACACCTGGTGCCGCTGGCCGTCGAGGGTGAGGGCGAGCGGGCGGCCGTGGAGCACGGCGATGTCCTCGCCGTCGTGCAGTCCGGCCTGCGGGCCGGGGGCGACGGTGTCGTGGTCGCCGAGCGGGATGTGCTGCTGGCGCAGCAGTTCTGGTACGTCGTCGGCGAAGGTACGCAGGGTGCGCGGGGTGCCGTCGACGGTCAGCTCGACGTCCTTCTCGCCGGTGAGGTAGGCGTAGGTGCCGCCGGTGAGGAAGGCGACCACGAGCATCCGGGGCAGCACCTGGCGCAGCGGGTCGGGGCGGGCCGGGCGTCGGCGCCGCCCGGTGCCGCGCCCGGTGCCGAGGGCGGTGCCCAGTGCGGTGGCGCGGGCGGCGGCCTTGCGGTTCTGCCGGGCCGCGGCGCGGGTCCGCTCGTACGGCAAGGGGGTCTCGTACGGCTCGTACGGCGCCGCGTACGGGGTCTGGCGGGGCAGGACGGTGGTGGCCGTGCCGCCCGCCGGGTCGGTGGGCGGCGGCGCGGGCCGGGGTGCGACGCGGGTGCCACGGCCGCCTCGATGACTGCCCTGCGAACTGCTCACGACGACTCCACGGGTCAGGCTCCCCTTGGTCGGGAGGAGGACCCTAGCGAACGCCTGGGCCACTCTCCAAAGCCGTCATGTCACCCTGTGTAGTGAAAATCGGGGAGCTCGGCGGAATTTACCGCGCATAGCCGAACGCCCGGGCGGTGTTGGCGGCGACGGCCTCGGCGAGTTCGTCCTCGCCGACGCCCTTGACGTCCGCCATCGCCCGCAGGGTGAGGGGGATCAGGTAGGGCGCGTTGGGCCGCCCCCGGTAGGGCGCGGGGGTCAGGAACGGCGCGTCGGTCTCCACCAGCAGCAGGTCCAGCGGCGCCACGGCGAGCGCGTCGCGCAGCGGCTGGGCGGACTTGAAGGTGATGTTGCCCGCGAAGGACATGTAGTACCCGGCCTCGGCGCAGATCTTGGCCATCGGGGCGTCGCCGGAGTAGCAGTGGAAGACCACGGTGCGCGGCGCGCCCTCCTCCTCCAGCACCCGCAGCACGTCCGCGTGCGCCTCGCGGTCGTGGATGACCAGCGCCTTGTCGTGGCGTTTGGCGATCTCGATGTGGCGGCGGAAGGAGTACGTCTGCGCCTCGACGCCCTGCGGGCCGGTGCGGAAGTAGTCCAGGCCGGTCTCGCCGATTCCGCGCACCTGCGGCAGTGCGGCGAGGGTGGCGATCTCCTCCAGCGCGGCGTCGAGCGCGGCCATGCCGCCCGGCTGCCTGGTGCCCTGCCCCCCAAAAGGCGCGGTGCCGTGCACGATGCGCGGGGCCTCGTTGGGGTGCAGTGCCACGGTGGCGTGCACGTTGTCGTGGGCGGCCGCGGTTTCGGCCGCCCAGCGCGATCCGGCGAGGTCGCAGCCGACCTGTACGACGGTGTCGACGCCGACCGAGGCGGCCTTGGCCAGCGCCTCCTCGACGGTGCCGTCCTGCATGTCCAGGTGGGTGTGCGAGTCGGCGACCGGTACCCGCAACGGCTCCGGGAGCGGCGGAGCCGCCGCCTTGTCTTGCTTGGGGGTTCCTTGTGCCGCCATGCCCCGGAGTCTACGGACGCGACATGCGGGGGCGGTACGCGGGAGGGGCGGCCGGGTCAGGCCGCGCGGTCCCGGCCGCGGCGGTGGAAGAGGTGGAGCAGTCCGGCGAGGCGCCAGTGGTGGCGCGGCCCGGCCGTCGAGTCGGCGGGGTCGGTGGAGTCCGGCGCGCGGCCTTCGTAGGCGGCGTCGTGCCGCTCGTGCTGCTCGGGGAAGGGCAGGATCATCGGATCCCAGCGGCGGGCGCCGGACACCCGCCCGGAACGCATGATGCGGACCGTGTGGCCGCCGCAGTTCTGGCAGGCGGGGTGGGTCAGCGGCGAGGGCACCCGCGTGCTGCCCGCGTAGTAGGTGACGGTGGTGTGCCCGGTCTTCTCATCGGTGGTGTGCACTATCTCGTACGACTGCTCCCAGCCGTGCCCGCAGCGCAAGCACGCGAACGAATAGGCCTCGTGGACCGTCTCGGCCGACGCCGATCCGGTGGCGGGTCCTCCGTACGGGGTGCCTATGGCCTCGCTCATGGCAGCTCCTGATGCCCTCCGGACCGGGTCCGGAGCGGGACTTTCCCACTACCAGCGAACGCCTCCCGCTGTCGGGGCGCAGTAGTGGTTCCCGTCTCTTGAGCCAGATTTGGGGTGATGGTGGGCTGTGCCGCCGATAGCGCCGCAACCCCTTTACCCGTCCACGTTAGACCTTTACCGCGGCTTGTGACGCGTTGGCGTGAGCGCTGGTCAGCGGGCGGTTTTCGCGGCCACGACGGCGTCGAACACCTGTCGTTTCGGCACGTGGGCCTCGGTGGCGACGGCGGCGATGGCGGCCTTGCGGGCCTCGCCCGCGGACTCCCGTACGGCGACCCGGCGGGCCAGTTCCGCGGGGTCGGCTTCCCCCGGCGAGGCGGCCGGGGCGCCCGCCACGACGACGGTGATCTCCCCGCGTACGCCGTCCGCGGCCCAGGCGGCCAGGTCCGCCAGCGGGCCGCGCCTGACCTCCTCGTAGGTCTTGGTCAGCTCGCGGCAGACGGCGGCGCGGCGGTCCGCGCCGAACGCCTCGGCCATCGCGGTGAGGGTGTCGGCGAGGCGGTGCGGTGCCTCGAAGTACACCAGGGTGCGGCGCTCGTCGGCGGCCTCGCGCAGCCGGGTCAGCCGCTCACCGGACTTGCGCGGCAGGAAGCCCTCGAAGCAGAACCGGTCCACCGGCAGCCCGGACAGCGCGAGCGCGGTCAGCACGGCCGACGGGCCGGGCACGGCGGTGACCCGGATGTCGCGCTCCACGGCGGCGGCCACCAGGCGGTAGCCGGGGTCGGAGACGGACGGCATTCCGGCGTCGGTGACCAGCAGCACCCGGTGGCCCTCGGCGAGGGCGTCGACCAGTTCGGGGGTGCGGGCGGACTCGTTGCCCTCGAAGTACGACACGATCCGCCCGGCCGGGGTCACCCCGAGCGCGGCGGTCAGCCGGCGCAGCCGCCGGGTGTCCTCGGCGGCGATCACATCCGCCGACGCCAGTTCCGCGGCGAGCCGCGGCGGCGCGTCCTGCGGGTCGCCGATGGGGGTTCCGGCCAGTACGAGTGTTCCGCTCACCCGCCCAGTCTCCCCTACCCGCGCGGCCACACGGGTGGGCGGGAGGGCGATTTACCCAGGGGGCTTCCCTACGATGGCTCGGTGAGCAGTGACACCGCGACAGACGCCGCACCGCCCACGGGCGCGAGCCCCGCGCCCGAGACGCCCAACCCGTGGGCCGGGCGCCTGCGCCGGTTCGGGTACACCGGGGCCGGGCAGCGGTCCGCCCGGGAACGGCTGGTCGACGCCTTCCCGCCCCCCGGGACCAGGCTGTGGCAGGCCCTCGGCCTCACCCCGGCGCTGGCGGACCGGCTGGCCCGCTGGTCCGGCTGGGCCGGGCCGCTGATCGTCGCACTGCTGGCGGGCGCCCTGCGCTTTTGGCACCTGGGCAGCCCGCGCGCGGTGATATTCGACGAGACGTACTACGCCAAGGACGCCTGGGCGCTGCTTCAGCACGGCTACGAGGGCGCCTGGCCGGACAACGCCAACCAGCTGATCCTCGGCCATCCGCAGCGCATCCCGCTGGGCCTGGACCCCTCGTACGTGGTGCATCCGCCGATGGGCAAGTGGGTGATCGCGCTCGGCGAGTGGGTCTTCGGGCTGACGCCGTTCGGCTGGCGGTTCTCGGTCGCGGTGCTGGGCACGGTGTCGGTGTTCATGCTGTGCCGGATCGGTCGGCGGCTGCTGCGCTCCACGGCGCTGGGCTGCCTGGCCGGTGGGCTGATGGCGGTGGACGGGCTGCAGTTCGTGATGAGCCGCACCTCGCTGCTGGATCTGATCGCGATGTTCTGGGTGCTGGCCGCGTTCGGCGCGCTGCTGATCGACCGGGACGCCGCCCGCGCCCGGCTGGCGGCGGCGCTCCCGGCGGACGGCCGCCCGGACGGCGAGGTGGCGGCCACCACGGGTCTGGGCTGGCGGCCGTGGCGGATCGCCGCGGGCGTACTGCTCGGCCTGGCCTGCGCGACGAAGTGGAACGGCGCGCCGTACCTGGTGGCGTTCGGGATCATGGTGGTGCTGTGGGACGCGGGGGCTCGCCGGGTGGCGGGCGCCGGGCAGCCGTACCGGGCGGTGCTGCGCCGGGACGCCGCCGGGGCGTTCTGCTCGCTGGTGCCGGTGGCGCTGGCCACCTATCTCGCCTCGTGGACCGGCTGGTTCGCCACCGGCAACGGCTACTTCCGGCACTGGGCGGACGGCCGCGGCGGCACCTGGTCGTGGATCCCGGCGCCGCTGCGCTCGCTGTGGCACTACCAGCACCAGGTGTACGACTTCAACATCCATCTGACGCAGCCGCACACCTACCAGTCCAATCCGTGGAGCTGGCTGGTGCTGGGCCGTCCGGTGTCGTACTTCTACGAGTCGCCCAAACTCGGCCAGAACGGCTGTACGGCGCCCGGTGGTTGTGCCCGTGAGGTGCTGGCGCTGGGGACCCCGCTGCTGTG
The DNA here is from genome assembly GCA_037034305.1 of Streptomyces sp. PLK1-5. Lineage (GTDB taxonomy): Bacteria > Actinomycetota > Actinomycetes > Streptomycetales > Streptomycetaceae > Streptantibioticus_A. The sequence continues at coordinate 89,909 of JBAGJY010000011.1, read as the reverse complement.
GTGGGCGGCCTGCTTCGCGCTGGTCTTCCTGCTGTTCCGGTGGGCGCTGCGGCGCGACTGGCGGGCGGGCGCGGTGCTGTGCGGGGTGGCGGCCGGGTATCTGCCGTGGTTCAACTACCAGGAACGCACCATCTTCCTGTTCTACGCGGTGGTGTTCGTGCCGTTCCTGTGCCTGGCGGTGGCCATGATGGTGGGCGCGCTGCTGGGCCCGGCGGGCGCCACCGAACGCCGCCGGATGTGGGGCGCGGTGGGCGCGGGCACGCTGGTGCTGCTGATCGTGTGGAACTTCATCTACTTCTTCCCGCTTTACACGGGGATGACGATCCCCATGGACGCCTGGCGGGCGCGGATGTGGCTGGATACCTGGATCTAGCTGCAAGTTCGCCCCTCCGGGGCGACTCATCTACGGGGGGCGTCACTTGTCGTTGTTGGCCGTCCTTGGCTGCCGTTGGTCAGCCTCGGACGGCCCACAGACGGCCCGGGGGCGGCCCCCGCTGGGCCTTCCGGTAGGCGCCGGACACTTGCTTGACCTGGGCTTTCCGCGCCTACTCCGTCCGTCGGGTCGAGGAGGCCAACCGGTCTCCGTCGCGGGCCGTCTGTCGCCACGGCCCGGCTGGACGGTAGCGTCGACCCATGATCTCGGGCGATGGAGACACCCAGGGGGGCGCAACGCCGTTCACGGCGGAGGCGGCTGAAGCCGTTCTCAGGGAGTCGTGTCAGGCGGTTGGGCTTGATCCGGCGGGCGCCGAGTTGCTGAGGCTGGGATCGAACGCCGTGTACCGGCTTGACACAGCCCCCGTAATCGTCCGCGTCACGCGTGATCCTGACAGCCTGCGCGAGATGGAGCGGGCCGTCCGCGTGGCGCGTTGGCTAGCAGAGCATGACTTCCCTGCCACCCGCGTACTGCCCGGCGTCCGGCAACCACTGACGGTCGGCGGCCGAGTGGTCACGTACTGGGAGAGCGCCCAGGACCGCGAAGAGTACGGGACCGTAACCGAGTTGGCGGATCTCCTACGGCGTTTGCACTGGCTAGAAGAGCCGCAGTCGCTCGGTCTCCCGTACTACGACCCGTTCGCCAAGGTGTGGGCGAGCCTCGGCAAACTGGACGGCGTCGCGGACGAGGACCGTGCGTTCCTGGAAGAGCGAGCTGGGAAGCTCAACAAGGAGTACGACCGGCTGGACTTCGTCCTCCCCTTCGGGATGATCCACGGAGACGCGAACATAGGGAACGTCCTTCGCCACCGGAACGGCCAAGCGATCCTGAGCGACCTCGATGGCTTCGCCCTGGCGCCGCGCGAGTGGGACCTGATCCTGACGGCGATCTACTACGACCGGTACGGCTGGCACACGCGGTCGCAGTACGAGGGGTTCGTTCACCACTACGGCTTCGACGTCATGAACTGGCCGGGATACAAGGTGCTGGGCGACGTTCGCGAGCTGATGATGACGCTGTGGATGGGTAGGCAAGCCCCAGCGAACGAGAAGGCCGTGGAGGAATTCGCTCGGCGTGTGTCCGACATCAGGAATGGCGACGGCCGACACGGCTGGCGGCCGTTCTAGGGGCTTACCTGAGCTGCTCCGGTTCTGTAGCGCGCCACAGCCTGTTTTCGCTGGCCTGCTCATAGAAGTCACGCACCGCAGGGAGGTCGCTGAAGCGTCCGAGGTGCTGTCGGAATTCGGCGAGGTAGGCAACACAGCGCTTGGACTTGAGCTGTTCGCCGAGGTCCAAGGCATCAAGTGCAACGCGGCACGCCTCGTCCGGCTCGTTAGCGTGAAGGTGAGCATCGGCCAGGACCATGGTCGCGAAGAAGTCGCTACGAACATGGCTGCCACTCATGGCGTTCTGTGCGTGGGCGACTGCTTGCCGGGCGCTCCTCACGTCGCGGAAGCAGTGCGCGTTCTCGGCTGCAAGCTCTGCCTCATCGAAGTACATGATCCACTCAGGTTCGTCGCCGTTGCTCCGGCTCTCCAGCGCCCTCGCCGCTTCAGCCAGGGCGAGTTCACATGCTCGGGCATCGCCAGTACGGGCCAGTGCACGGGCCTCCATGACATGGAACTGTGCTCGCAGTGTCGGAGTCGCCACACCTGAGATCCCCATGAGGGCAGCCCGGGCGAGGGTTGCCGCCTCCGTGAAGTGTCCCAGGAACGTGGCCTGGTGGCTCATGGCGGAGAGGACGCTACCGGCAAAACGGCGATCGTTGGCGTCCTGGGCGAGCCGCAGAGCCTGTAAGAAGTACCGCTGCGCGAGGCCGTGATGGCAGGCGTCATAAGACATCCATCCAGCGAGCAGGGTCGCTTCGGCCACGGTTGAAAAGAGCGCGCGACCAACCGCTTCCGTGTACTGGCCCGACAGCAGCGGAGCGACATCGCGGCTCAGGTACTGGATCAGGGCGTGTCGGGCATGATCGCCGCCGAACTGGTCGTCGAGCTGGGCAAACATGTCGCTCGTTGTCTTGATCACCGATACGTCTGTGAGCCCGACACGGAGACCGTTGGCGCGCTGGGTTGCAGGGAAGCCGGGTTCAGGGGCCACAAGCCACCGAAGAGATGCCTCGTTCCAGGCGGGCTCGGATGGTCCAGCCTGGATCAGCGGCTCGTAACCGTTGAGGTCAGCGCGCCAGAGACGGTCAACGTTACTGATGGCTGCCTCGGGACTCGCCGGGTAACTGGCATCCAGGAGGGTCGCGTCCTGGCCTGTGATGTGCTTCAGCCCCAACTCTGCGGCTGTCAGACCAAAAGCCTCGCAAAGCAGTGGACCGTAGAACTCATCCGGGATGCTGTGGCCGTTCTCCCAACTGGCAATGCGGCGCTTCACGCTGGCGTCGGCGGGGAGCTCCTGCCCCTGCCGGGCCGCGATGCGCCGTAGTTCGTTGACCAGGCGCAGTTGGCTCCAACCGCGCTTCTTACGAGCCTCGCGGAGAAGGATGCCGATGGGTTGAGCCGTGGCCGTGGTCCTCGCCTCCCCACAGTTCTGGTACCGCCGCAGTGACGTTCGGATTCCCCCTGGGGCGCAGGTCAAAGCTCTTGGCTGCTAGGGGGAGTTGGAGATTACCGCCAGAACCGGTGACGGGGGACGACGCGCTACAGCTTTGCTCGTCATCCCTCGTCACCTCTCGTCATCTGCCCAGCTCAGGCTGCGTGATCGACGCTGGATGCAAGGCGGCGGACAGGCCGCTAGTAAGGCCGGTAGGGGTGAGATGACGTGCAGAGGATGACGCGTCGAGGCGTCCAATGGCTGTCCGCTACGGCAAAGGATCCCGAGCTGTGCCGCGCGCAGTGGGCGGACGACCCACGGCAGCCGTACACGCTGCCAACGGGCCGTCTCTTCGATGCCGTGGTGACCAGCCAGCGGATCGGTATGGAGACGTTCGACCAGCTTGAGCGGCGCGGCATGCCGGTTGGTCCGGTGATGGTCGACTATGCCGCAAAGCAGATGGGCTTCTTCCTCTCCACTCGGTCCCGTGAACGGTTCGCCCGCGCGGTGGCCAGGGAGACCGATACCCCGCCTGAGTACAAGTACCTGGAACAGGGTTCATACGTCGTGGTTCCCGGTCCCATGCCACTGTCCAGCGACCGCTACCAGTGGTTGGTGGCTCCGACGCGCAGGCCCGAGGCTTCGCCCCTCCGGACCATCGCCGTGGCGGTCATGCTGGTTGCTGCCGCCGACCTTCTCGCGCGAGCGGACCGGTACGGGGAGCAGTACCCGAACGTGGAGGCCGCCTACGCGGAGGACGTTCAGGAGGTGGCGGCTCATGGCCAATGAGGACGAGCTGCACGACGCCGCGCGCTGGAATCCCATCGAAAGCGACGAGTGGTACGCCGCGCGCGACGCTACATCGGCCCTCCGCGACGTACTCACCGCGGCTGGCATGGCACGAGACTTCCCGTACCTCCGTGCAGAGCTCAACGCATTCGGGCAGGGGCTCATCGAATTGGGCCGGGTGTCGCCTGAAACCGCCGAGCGCCTGGCCGAACTACTCCGGCGCGCCGTCCAGTGCGGGCGCGATCTGACGGGTGCAGACGGCGCATGTAACCGCAAGCCGAACTGAACTACGGACGTTGAGGTGATCGAGTAATGGATCCACGACGGGTGATCGCGAAGCGCGCGGAAGAACTGGCCCCGGCAGTGCCATACGTTCGCGGCTGGGCCGAGGCCAAGCAAGCGTCTGACGCCCTGGCAGAGCAACTTCGAGCACTCGGCCTGGAGCCGGACTTTCTCAGCCTGAAGGCCGATGTCAGCGTGTTCGGTGACGGGCTCGTCTGCCTGGGACTGGTCCGGCCCCAGGCCGCTCAGATTCTCGCTGCGTTGCTCACCACGGGCTTGGCTTCAGAGATGGCCGAGAAGGCGGCATGACGCCTTGCCCAACAGCACCGGGGCGCCAGCTGAGACAGCGCACCAGCCTTCGGGCCTGACTCCATTCGAACCCGTGACACTCGCTTTAAGGAGTTCGATCCGAGCCCGCTTCGGCTGCGGCTGGCGACTGGTGCGACGGCTAGGCAGAGTCGCTGGTGTACGTCCCTGCCCGACGCCGTTGATGTCAGCCGTGAATGCCAGAGGAACTCCGGATCGGTAGCTCAGTGTGGACCCGGCACCTGGCGAGCTCAGAGTGAGGGTGGTAGACGCTCAAGGTATGCTTCGACCGCCATCTTGATGACTTCGTATGGACTTTTTCCGAGGCTCGCGGCGTGTGCTACCAGCCTCCCATCGACGTCATCATCCCAGATTCGGTCGCGGTTCCTTATATTTGCTTTTTTGGTGACCCATCGACAGTTGCCGGGTTCGTAACCAACCTGCGCGTCAATGCGGTCAAGTTCGAGTCCGTCGGCATAGCCGTTGGCTATCGACCATTCATAAAAGGCAAGGAAGTCCTGCTTCCACTCCTCGCAGACAGTTACTCCTTTGGCGCCATAAAATTTATAGTTTTGAGCCTTGGGGTTGTGGCAGCGGGAGCGCATGCCGATCCATACCTTGTAGAGTGGTGTCTTCTTGGAAATCCCGTGTCCGTCAACTCGACGGGTAACCACTTGAACCTTTCCGTTGCGTACGCGGGTGTAAGTGGTGAATTTCTCCGCGCTTCGCTTTGAGTCCGATCGGCACTGCTTGCAGTGTGCCTGCAACCCGTCGGACCTCCTACTGGCCTTGTGGAACTCGCTGACAGGCTTGGAGGTTTGACACTTGGGACAGTACTTCGCCTTTGCCACAGCAAGAGCGTATCGCCTAGGTATTCACCGGTCAGGTACTTTGGTAAAGCGGACTCGGCGATGCGGGTGGAGCGAGGGATCTTCAGCGCTGCTTGAGGAGTGGCGCTGGCCCTAGACGCCTATTCTTCCAATCACCGCTTCCCGCACCAGGTTCCCTCTGCCAACTGCACCATCACTTGATCTGGGTCGCAGAGGTCGGCGGAGTCGGGAAGACGGAGGATCGCTGGCCGACAGGGAGGCCGACGGCAGTATGAGACCTGCATATCCGGAGCTCGTCTGTGCCTCAGCCGACGACAGTCAGCCACGACGGCGGGTGCGCCAACTGAACAGGCACGCGTATGTCTCGCGGTAGCCCCACCAGCCTCAGCCACGCTGTCTGGAGTCCCCGTCAGCGAGCCGTGTAGTCGGGATCGGGAAGGGAGCCAGCGTTCGGAAGCGGGCGCCTCCCCCGTAGTCCGACCTGCTTGATGCCGACCGAGCGCAGAAGGCCATCCACCTCTTTCAACGCCGCATCATGCAGCTCGGCTAGGTGGGGGCTCTGACTCAAGCGGTCGAGGACTCCGGAGGTGTCCACGAGCCCCGTAATGACGTAGTTCTGCTGGTGCCAACCGAGGCGCGCGTCCTGCCGCTTGGTCGCGTCCGGCGGGCCCTGGGAGGCCTTGAGTTTCGCGGTGGCCAGCCCGATGTCTTCAGCCATGCGAACACGCATGTCACCGGCAATCCGGACCAGACCACGACGGACCGCCTCCTGGCGTCTGCCTGTTTGACTGAGGGCGCTATTGACGACTTCCTCCACGAAGTTCTCAATCAGCAGGTCAGGCAGGAAGTCCACGTCGTAGTGTTGCCGAACAGTGGCCCGAGAACGGTGGTGGACGAGGTGCGAGCGGAAGGTAAGGATGGTGAGCTGTAGCTTTTCGAGGTCGGCAGCCCGGCGCTTACCCCGTTCCTGCCGCTGCGCAGTGAGTACGGCCATGATGGGCGCGAGGATGGCCGTGGTGATCGCGGCGATCGGCACTGTTTTGAGAACCAGATCTCCCCACGCGATTCCTTGTGGTTTCCTGCCAGTCGATGCCGCAAGCACGGCGAGATGCGAAAGGAGCATGGGACGGATTGTCCAGGCCGTCCGTGCTCGCCGTCTAACGTGGGTACGCTTCGTTTCCCGAAAGCAACGAAAGTCCTGTATCCGACACCCTAGCCACGAGACACCGCTTCTCTGACTCCAGGCCGCTGCCTGCTGTACGCGCGGCACGGGCGCCGGCCGGGCTGGAGCGGGGCGGAGACAGGAGCGCAGGCCCGAGCAGGGGCCGAGCCGCGCGCGGTGAGCGGAGCGAGCCGCCTTGAACCCCGTAGAGAAGGTTGTTACTCATCGAAAGTGACTCCAGAGCTACAAGCAGTAGCTCAATTCCAGGTCGTCTCCCGGCAGTTGGAACTCCTCCAACGCCAGCGGCTTCCCAGCCTGGTTCGCCGTCACCCGCAAGAGGTGCAGCATCGGCACCCCATCCGGCAGCCGGAGCGCCTGGGCCTGGTCCGGCAGCGGCATCCGCGTGCGCAGGTACTCGGTGAAGTGCAGCTCATGGCCCAGTTCGGCAAGCGCCGTGTACAAGTACGGGGCTGGCGGGGGCGCCTCCTCCTCGTACTTGGTGTCGAGCAGCACAGAGAACGGCACGTACGTGCGGTGGAGTTGGCGGAGGCGTCCGCGCTCGGTGGTCTCCAGTGCGTCGTAGGTGTACATAGGTTCGCCCGGCGGGATGCGGAGCAGATCAGCCAGCGCGAGCGGTGCATCCGTGCGGGTGGCGGTGGGCTGCTCGGCGCTCTCCCAACGCAGGCCGTCCGCTTCGACGTAGCGACCGTCTGGCTCACGCCGGACGCCGCGCGGCCTGGTCAGACTGGGACGACTGTGGGGTGAGCGGACGAACATGCCTCGGCCCATCATGACCTCGACCAAGCCCGCCGCCCGCAGCTCTGCGATTCCCTGGCGCACCGTTGGGCGTGTCACCCCGAACTGCTTGGCCAGGACTTCCTCCGATGGGAGCGGCTGGCCTGCGGGATAGGTGCCGTCCAAGATGCCTTGCCGCAGGTGATCGGCGATCTGCCGGTACTTGGCCGGGGTGTTCTTGGGCGGCATGTTCCCCTCCGCGCGTCGCTCTGGTCGGTAGCCCGTACAGCGTCCCTCATGACAACCACCTTGACAACCCGTACTACGGGCTGCACTCTTGTGTCTCGAACCCGTAGTACGGGTAGAAGCCAGCCCGTAGAGAGCTGGCTTCCGTGGGCCGGAGGGGACCGGGAAAGGCGACGTAGCCGCACGTCAACGGGCCGCCGGGAAACCGCTGATCTTTGAGAACTCAAGAGCGCCCTGAAGAACGCGAGTGATTTTGGTCCCCGACGCGCCCCCAAGGGTGCGCCGGGGGTCATGACCACTCGTCGCACGACGCGTGGTCCGGAAGACGCGCCGGGGCGGCTGCCTGTCCTTGGCCGGAGAGCAGCCGCCCCAACTGGGCCGTCACCTACGTAGAGAGGTAGACCCTTGCAGTACATCGATGCTGGTCAGGAGGGTGTTACAGCCTCCGGGGCCGACCGCGAGCCGACCGCTGAGGAACTCGCGGCCATCCAGCGTGAAATGCCCGTGATCGAAGCGGAAATCGAGTTGCTGGACGCGGAGATCGCAACTTTGGGCCGTGTCCGCTCCCACCTCGACGCGCGGCGGCTTCGCCGCGCCGAAAGGCGACTCCTTGGGGAGCGTCGCCGCCTGGCTGCCAAGCAGCGGACGGCCGCTGACGAGGTGGCGAGGATGAGCACCACCACGACCGCCGAGGCCCGCCGTTACCCGCTGCCTCGGCCGACATCTGGAGAGGACCCGCGGTTCACCTTCGGGATGTTCATGGATGTCGCCGAGGTCCTTGAGCGGCACGGGTACCCGCCCATCACGACAGGTCGTGACCTGCTCGAATTGCAGATGGCCTTGTTCCGGTACCTCTACGCGGCCGAGTCGGCCGACGCCGTCGGCGGAGGTGCCGCGTGACCGTCGCACTCGGGAAGTCGAAGCCTGCGGAGCCGCCGTCAAGCGAACTGAAGGTGGCCGCGCTGGGCAGCGTGGCCGTCCTCGGCGTCACCATGACTCCGTCCCAAATCCGGGGAGCAGAGCGCACATTGAGCGCCGGGACATGGGCGATCACCGCCGGGGCGGTGCTGTACTCGGTCCTGACCGTCACCCCGCTGGTGCGCGCGGTAACCCCGGCCGGGTGGGACTGGACGGCGCCGATCCTGCCGCTCGTCGTGGATTCGGCGGTCGTGATCGTGATCCGGCTGGACGCCACGGTCGCCCGGCTCGGCGGGCAAGCCGGGCCGTGGCCGACTGTGCTGCGGTGGCTGACGGGGATGTTCACCCTCGCTCTGAACGTCGGCTGGTCGGCGCTACGTGGCGACCTGGTGGGCGTTGGTGTTCACGCCGTCGCCCCGGTCCTGCTGATCGCCACCGGCGAGGCGGGGCTGGCATACCGGCGAGCGATCACGGGAGCGCTGGCTGAACACGCCCGCCGTGAACAGGAGGCAGCCGACCGCGAGCGGGCCGAGGAACTGGCCCGTGAACAGCGCGAGCGGGACGAACGTGAACGCCAGCGTGCGGCCGATGAACGCCGCGAACGGGAAGCCCGTGAACACCAGCTCCGGCTGGAGCGCGAGGCTCGCGAAGCCGAGGACAAGCGGCTCCAGGACGAACGCGAACACCAGCTACGACTGGAGCAGCAGCGTGCCGAACGCGCCGCGCAGGAACGGGCCGAGGCCCGTGCCGCCGAGCGGGAGCGTGAACAGCGCGAGCGAGCCGAGCAGGCGCGCCGCGAGGCAGCCGAGCAGGCCGAGCGTGAACGCCTCGCCCAACAGGCCCATGAACGCCGCGAGGCGGCCGAGCGTGAACGCCTCCGGCGGGCGCACCAGGCGAAGCGTGAACAAGCCGGTGAACGCCAGCCCGTGAACACCCCAACGGCCGACAAGATGCCCGAGGACGCCGCCCGCGCCGCCATCGCTGCGGCCGGTCCGGACACCTCGGTGCGTCAACTCGCCGAACTCACCGGCTGGTCGGTCGGCTGGGTCGCCGCCCGCCGTCAGGAGTTGGTCAACGCCGAGCCAATCCCCGGCCAGACAGAGATCTCCGTTCCCGCCTGACCATCCGCCGGGCCGCCCATCGCTGAGCGGCTCGTGAGAGCAAGTCCGCACGGGGCCTGGTCCTCAACCGACCAAAGCAGCGGCCAGGCCCCGCCATCCCTCCCCTTTTCAGGAAGGAACCTCAGTGAATCACGAAGAGGAGAACGAACTCTTCAAGCGCCTCGAAGCGGACATGGCTTCCGAATCGGGGGCCGAGGTGGTCGACCTCGGCAAGGCACGGTCGGCTCGCGATGGGGCGGCCGAACACAGCACGCGTACCGAGTCGGGCGACCCGACCGCCCGCGTGATGGTCGACCAGCCGAACACCCCTGCCGGTCCCGGCTACCTGGGTCGCCTGCTCGCGGCCAAGCGCCGCCCGGTCGTCCCGGAGTGGCTGAAGTCCACTACGGAGTTGAGGACCGCTACAGGTTGGGTGGCGCACCACTACGCGCACGTCGCCGGGTATCACGGCCTGCGCGTGCCGGTCTACGCCGCCCGCCTCGCGCTGCAAGCGCCTTCCGGTGCAGCGAAGTTCGTGAGCGGCACCCTGCGCTGGGTCGCCGACAAGGAGGGTGAGCCGGTCCGACTCGCCGCCGTCCGGCGCGAGGACGCGGGCGAGTACCTGAAGTTGTCGCGCCAGCGGGACGGACGGGTCCGGCTGCGGACCCTGGTCGCCGTGCTGGCCCTGTTCGTCGGGCTCGGGGCGGCACTGGCCATCTACGTGCTGGCCCCTGCCTGGCTTCACGTTGTGTCGATCAGCGCGGTGGTCATGGCGCTTGGGCACGCGGGCCGGAAGGCTGATGACCCGGTCATCCACCGGGCGGTGGAGCTGCCCAAGGCGACCAAGCTCACCAGCGATATCGTCTTGCGCGCGCTGGGTGCGGTTGGCATCCCGGCCATCAACCAGGCTCAGGCGAAGGGGCGGGACGGGTTCGAGTTCACCGCACCCATCACCCGCGACGGTCCCGGTTGGCGTGCGGAAGGAGACCTTCCCTTCGGTGTAACCGTGACCGACATCATCGAGCGGCGGGAACGCCTCGCTTCAGGGCTTCGCCGTCCGCTGGGCTGTGTGTGGCCCGAGGCGGTGCCCGATGAGCACACCGCGCACCTGGTGCTGTGGGTCGGCGATCAGGACATGTCCCGCGCCAAGCAACCGGCGTGGCCGCTGTTGAAGTCCGGCAGCGTGGACCTGTTCAAGCCGGTCGCCTACGGCACCGATCAGCGCGGACGCTGGATCGAGGCAACGCTGATGTACATCGCGGGCGTGATCGGTGCCATCCCGCGCATGGGCAAGACGTTCCTGCTGCGTCTGCTGCTGCTGATCGCGGCGTTGGATCCGCGCGCGGAGCTGCACACGTACGACATGAAGGGGACCGGCGACCTCGACCCGGTCGGCAATGCGGTCTCCCACCGGCATGCGGCCGGTGACGACGACGAGACGATCGCGTACGCGCTCAACGACTTCCGGGCGCTGCGCGAGGAGTTGCGACGCCGTACCAAGGTGATTCGCAGCCTGCCACGGGACATCTGCCCGGAATCCAAGGTGACCAGCGCCCTGGCCGACAAGCGCTCTCTCGGGCTGCACCCGATCGTGGTCGGGGTGGATGAGTGCCAGGTCCTGTTCGAGCACGCCGAGCACGGCAAGGAGTTCGAGGAGAACATCACGGACCTGGTCAAGCGCGGTCCGGCTACCGGCATCGTGGTTCTGCTGGCCACTCAGCGCCCCGACGCCAAGGCGCTGCCGACTGGCATTTCGGCGAACGCGTCGGCTCGCTGGTGCCTGAAGGTCATGGGCCAGTTGGAAAACGACATGGTGCTCGGCACGTCCGCGTACAAGCGGGGTGTGCGGGCGACCATGTTCGCCTGGGCCGACAAGGGCATTCACTACTTCGTCGGTGAAGGCTCCGACGCCCGCATCGTGCGCGCCGTCTACGTCGACGCCCAGGGCGCCGAGGCCGTAGCCGTCCGCGCCCGCAAGACGCGCGAGAAGCTCGGGACCTTGTCCGGACACGCGCTCGGGGAAGAACCCGAGCGCGTGGACGCGGGCTACGACCTGCTCGCCGACATCGTCGCCGTTGTCCCGGCGAGTGAGCCGAAGGTGTGGTCCGAGACGGTCGTCGCCCGGCTCGCCGAGCTACGGCCGGAGGTCTACGACGGCTGGGAGCCCGAAGCGCTCGCCGCAGCGCTCAAGCCGCACGGCATCGCCACCATCCAGGTTGGCCGCCGTGTGGACGGCAAGGTCGTCAACCGGCGCGGCATCAACCGCGCCGACATCATCGCGGCGATTGCGGAGCGTGACGGAAAGCGGAACGCGGGCTGACCGCCCGGGGCCGCTAGCGCTAGCGGCCCACCCCGCTAACGTTAGCGGCCCCGCTAGCGCCCCAAACCCAGTCTGATCAGGCCGCTAGCGGATAGCGGCCCACCTGCGGAAACCCCTGAAAACCCGCTTCGGAGGCCCTTCCATGCCCCACGCCGCCCTCGCTGTCGCATGCCTGGCGATAGTCACCTTCTGTTACGGCAGCCTGTGTGCTGCCTCGCCGTTCGGCACCTGCCGCAAGTGCCGTGGTCTGGGCTACGCCCTCAAGTACGACCGCAAGGGGCGCCCCAAGCGCGGCAAGCACTGCCGCCGCTGCGACGGCCACGGCAAGCGCATACGCATCGGCCGCCACCTCTACAACGTCGCCGCCCGCATCCACCGCGACGGCACCCGCTGACAGCCTCTCCGTCGTTCGTCCCAACCGGAGTTCGCATTGATGCTCACTGTCTCCGCGATCGCCGTTCTCGGCATCGCCACCTTCTTCTGCATCCGTACCCGAGCCACTGGCGTGGGTGCCGCCGTCGTCCTGTTCCTCTTCGGCTTCTTCGTTGCCGGGACTGGCGCCTACGGCCCGATTCACAGCGCTTGCGCCTCCATCGCTCACGTCGTCGCCAACCTCCGCACCTGACCCCGGAAGGAGACCCGTGAACTTCTCTGCTCCGTCCGGCAGTGAAGGACTCGCGGCCCTGGTGCCAAAGTCCGCACCCGCTCTGGCCACTTCAACCGTGCTCATCCTCGCCCGCGTCTGGAACGCAAACGGTGCCGAACACAGCGTCGGTGACGCGGCACTTATGGGCACTCTGGCCACCGCCGCAGCCGTCGCCGGGAGCCTGGCCGCGATCGGCGGCACCGGCGACGCCGTGACCGGCACCGCCTACGCGGCGGCGGGAGTTCTCGCCCTCTCCGGCGTGGCCGCCTACTCCGACGGTGTATCGCTACCGCTGCTGCTGTGGGGCATCTCCACCGTTCTCGCCTACGCCCTCGCGGCCCGCTACTGGCGCGAGGACCGCCGCGAAACGACCGCTTTCGAGCGGCAGATGACGGCACGCCGCGAGGATCACCGGCACGCCGAGACCGTCGAAGTCATCCGAGCCCGTGCCCAGGTCGAAACCGCCCGCGAGACCGGCGCCTATGCCGCCGCCCTGGCCCAGGCCATCACAGCCCGCCAGGCCCTTCCCGGGTTCGACCCTGCCGCCCTCTTACAGGGTGGCGCCCCGCTCGAACTCCCCAACCACGACAACCACGCGTGACCTTGCCCGGGGCGGTCGCCTCTCGCCAAAGACCGCGACCGCCCCCGGCTCTCCGCTCCGTTGCACAGAAACAGGAGAAGTCCAGCATGACATCCGAGCACCACCCGCCGCCCCCAACCCGCGTTCGCAACCTCTACGCGGTCGACGGCGCGTCCATCGATCGCCTGCCTCCGCAGGATCTCGAAGCCGAGCAGGCCGTATTGGGCGGCATGATCCTCTCGGCCGACGCCATCGGTGACGTGGTGAACGTGCTCGACCCGGGCGACTACTACCGCCCCGCGCACGAGACCGTTCACCGCGTGATCTGCGAGCTGCACCACGCAGGGCAGCCGGTGGACGCCATCATCCTCACCGCGGAGTTGTCCAAGCGCGGTGAACTCGGCCGCGTCGGTGGCGCCGCATACATCCACACTCTCGTTGACGCGGTGCCCACCGCAGCGAACGCTGAGTACTACGCCGAGATCGTGCGCGAGAAGGCCAGGCTCCGCCGACTGATCGAGTACGGCACTCGACTCGTCCAGATGGCCTCGGCACCGGAGGCGGATCCCGAGGAAGTCGGCGCGGTAGCTGTCGCTCAAGTCACGGAGCTGGCAGCACCGGAGCGTTCAGCGCTGGACAGCCCAACGGCGGACGACCGCTCCGGCACGGTGCCGAACCCGCTCTACGACCCGCACCCCGGGGTACGGCGCCCTCAACGCCTAGGTCCCACGCCGCATCCAGCCGTGTTCTGCGGTTGGCTCGGCGAGACAGTGCGCGAGCTGGACCCGACCACCGAAGCGGATCCGATCGCCGTGCTGGTGAACCTCATGTCAGGGGCCGGGGCCATGATCGGGCGTCGCCCGCACCTGTGGATCGGCAACGACCGTCACCCGGCTTTGATTTGGGCGCTGACCGTCGGTGCGACCTCCGCTGGCCGTAAGGGCTCGGCCACGTCAACGGCGAAACGTCCGCTGGCTACCGCATTCCCTGAGTTCTTCAGCCCTGAGCACACGCCTCGCGGTCTCAACTCCGGTGAGGGGCTGATCGAGTACGTCAAGGACGACGACAGCGACAACGCGTCACCCGCGAGCCTCGACAAACGGCTATGGGTGGTCGAGTCGGAGTACGCCGTCACCATGAGCCGAGGGCGCCGCGAGGGCAGCAGCCTGCCCGGCGTACTTCGGCAAGCGTGGGACGGCGAGGACCTGGGTTCCATGGTCCGGGACTCCATGAAGGCCACCAACCCACACATCGCGATCCTGGGGCACATCACCCCGGACGAGTTCCGGGCCAAGATGCAGGACTCAGAGATGGCGGGCGGCACGTACAACCGGTTCCTACCGATCTTCTGCCACCGCAACCTGATCCTTCCCGAGTCGCGCGGGGCAGACCCTCAGCTGATCGACAACCTCGCGCACGCCTGGCGGACCGTACTCAACGACGCCGCAAAGGTCGGCGAGGTGCAGATCAGCGCCGAGGCTCGCGCGCTGTACCGCGAGGAGATCTATCCCGCGCTCACCGAGGACGCGGCGGGCGGAGCACTCGCCGAGTTCACGGCCCGCGCCGCTCCGTACGCCCTGCGCGCAGCCATGGTCTACGCCCTGTGCGACCACGGCGACACGATCCAGGAAGAGCACATGCGCGCGGCCTGGCACCTCGTCAACTACGCCCGCGCCACAGCGGCTCACCTGGTCGGCTCGCGCTCAGGTGATCCCAAGCTCGACAAGCTCGCCGCCGCAGTCCGCAAGGCCGGTCCGGAAGGACTGACCGGCAACGACATCCACCGGCTGTTCAAGAACGACCGCAAGGCCGAGCGGGAACGGCTGATGGCCGCACTGCTCGAACAGCCCGGCTACACCCGCCGTCAGCGAGCCACCCGAGGGCGACCGGCAACGGTCCTCGCATACACGGGCTGAGGCGGGAAGTGCGCAAAGGGCGGAAAGTGCACTGACCTGCGGAGACAGCAGGGCGAGAAGTGCACCACGAAGGGGGCGATAAGCCCCCTGAGATTCCACCGCCCACCCTTATCGCCCCGCTTTCCGCGCTCTTAGCGTCCACGCAAAACCCCAGCTCAGGCGGCTTTCCGCCCTTAGTGCCCTTAGCGCCTTCCCCTGGGCTTCAGCACGGCCCCCCGATCCGTTCACGGCCCCGAGGAGTCACGCCCCATGTCCGCCCCGACACGCGCCATAACTGCCCTTCCGGACCGGTACCTCACCCCGGAAGACCTGTCCTCGCTCTTCGGTGTACCGCTGGAGACCGTCTACCAGTGGCGCCGGAAGCGCACGGGTCCGCCCGGCTTCCGAGTCGGGCGACACCTTCGCTACGACCCCGCCGCCGTCAGCCGATGGATCGCTGACCGCATGGCGGACGACACCGCGTAGCGCCTCTCACCGCAGGGCTGGGGACGGCCGGATGGCCGTCCCCAGCCCTTTCCACACCCCGTACGTCTCACCGTCCCGAAGGGAAACGCTGACCGTGGCAGGCCACATCCAAGACCGCTGGTATAAGACCGAGAAAGCCCCAGACGGAACTACTCGCCGGGTCAAGAGCGACCGCTACGGCAAGGGCATGCGCTACCGCGCCCGGTATGTCGGCCCAGACGGCACTGAGAAGAGCCAGTCGTTCCCCGACAAGCAAAAGCGGCTGGCCGAGCAGTGGCTCACCCGGGTCGCTGCCGACATGTCGCAGGGGCAGTACATCGACCCACGCGCCGGGCGAACCACGTTCCAGCAGTTTGGCGAGCGATTGGCGAAGAACCGGACGGGCGACATCAACGGCCGCGATTCGTTTGAAAGGCGCCTACGGCTGCACGTCTACCCGTACATCGGCGCGCGTCCGCTCAACTCGTTCCGGCCAGAGCATCTCCGTAGCTATCTCAGTGAGTTGGAGGCCGCAGTACCGGCCGACTCGTACCGCCGAATCATCTTCAGCGCTGTAACCACCGTGTTCAGCGCCGCCGTCGATGACGGTTTGATCTCGAAGAATCCGTGCGTCGCCAGGTCCGTCCGCGTTCCCCAGGCGTCCTCCTCACGATGGGAGCCATGGACCACCGGACAGGTCTTCACCGTGCGCGCGACCTTGCCGGAGCACCTCCGCACGACGGTGGATGTTGGTGGAGGGTGTGGCCTGCGGCAGGGGGAAATCTTCGGGTTGCCCGAAGATGAGATCGACTTCGGCGCTGGCTGGCTGACCGTGCGGCAACAGCTCAAGCGTGTCCGAGGGAAGTTCGTCTTCGCGCCCCCGAAGGGTGGGAAGGTGCGCGACGTGCCGCTGCCCTTGTACGTGGCTGGCGGCTTGCGTGAGCACATCCGCCGCTTCCCCCCTGTGCCGATCACCCTGCCCTGGATCGCCCCCGATGGACCGTTAGTGACCAGGAAGCTCGTCTTCACCGGGGCGACAGGGGACTTCCTGCGGGCGAGTCACTTCGACGACCACTTCTGGAAGCCCGCCATTGCCGCCGCAGGGCTCATCCCCGAGCCGGAGGAGGGCGAGCGGTACCAGGCCGCGCGTGAGCACGGTATGCACGCGCTGAGGCGCTTCTACGCGTCGGTTCTGCTCGACGCTGGCGAGAGCATCCGGGCGCTGAGCCAGTACCTTGGCCACAGCGATCCAGGGTTCACCCTTCGAGTCTATGCGCACCTGATGCCGAGCAGTGAGAGCCGCACCCGGAAAGCTATCGACGGGGTGTTCCAGCCGTCCGGCAAGCCCTTGGACGGCCCACAGACGGCCCAGGCGGCATAATAGGCGGCTGGCTAGGGGCGTTTCGCCTGGTCAACCGCACAGGGCTACGGATTCCAGAAACTCCATCTACTTCTTCCCGCTCTACACCGGCATGACGATCCCGATGGACGCGTGGCGGGCGCGGATGTGGCTGGATACCTGGATCTAACGGTTTGAAGTGGTCTGCCGGACATGGCCGATTCGCGGGGTTCTGGCCCAAGCGTGACTGAGTGATTACGTCCAGATGTGGAATCTTGACCCCATGGACACATCTGTGTCATAGAGTGCCCCCGCGTCACGCTCCTTGACGGTTGGTGCGGAGGCGGCGAGTTGGGGAGGGTCAGGTGCAGGGAGCGACGAAGGGCGTCGTGATCGGTGGTGCGATCGCCGTGGTGCTCGCGGCGGTCGGGTTCGGCGGGTACGAACTGTTCCACAGCGTGTCCACCACGCCGACGGCCGACGCGAAGCCGGCGCCGAAGGTGACCGCTCCCCCGTCGGCGACCGAGGTACGCGGCACCGCGCACGACTTCCTGGCCGCGTGGGCGTCCGGCGACGTCGCCAAGGCCGCCGCGCTGACCGACGACAGCGCGCAGGCGACCGCCCAGCTGACCTCCTATCGAAGTGATCTGCACGTCAGCAGGTTGACGCTGACCGACAAGCCCGCCACCGGCGCCCGCGTCCCGTTCTCGGTGCGCGCCGGGGTCTCGTACGGCGGGCAGGACTCCACCTGGAGCTACGACTCGGCGCTGACCGTGGTGCGGGACGCCTCCGGCAAGCCGGTCGTCAAGTGGGCGCCCGCGGTGCTCAACCCCAAGCTGGCCTCGGGCGAGAGCCTGGAGGCCGCCCCGTCCAGCACCCCGCCGCCGCTGACCGCCGAGGACCGGGACGGCACGCCGCTGACCGCCGCCAAGTACCCGTCGCTGGCCGGGATCCTCACCGAGCTGCAGTCCAAGTACGGCAGCACGATGCAGGGCACCCCGGGCATGGACATCCGGGTCAAGGGCGCCGACGGCAAGCCGGGCGCCTCGCTGCACCCGCTGTCCCAGGGCAAGCCGGGCAAGCCGCTGAGGACCACCATCGACGCGAGCCTCCAGGCGCAGGCGGAGAAGGCGGTCACCACCCAGGGCCCGGACGCCGCGGTGGTCGCGATCCAGCCGAGCACCGGCGACGTACTGGCCGTCGCCAACAACCCGGCGGGCGGCTACGACAAGGCGCTGCTGGGCACCTACGCGCCCGGCTCCACCTTCAAGGTCATCACCGCGTCCACCCTGCTGACCACCGGCAAGGTCACCCCCGGTACGTCGCTGGACTGCCCGAAGACCATCTCGTACGGCGGCCGCAGCTTCCACAACGTGGAGGGCATGCAGATCGACAAGGCCACCTTCGCCCAGGACTTCGCGGCCTCCTGCAACACCGCCTTCATCTCCACGGCGAACGTGCTGCCGGACGGCGCGGTGGAGAGCGAGGCGCACGACGTGTTCGGCCTCGGCCTCAACTGGGCCACCGGCGTGCCCTCCTGGGACGGCAAGGTGCCGGTGGGCACCGGCTCGGAGAAGGCGATGACCATGATCGGCCAGGGCCAGGTCCAGGTGAGCCCGCTGGACATGGCGTCGGTCGCGGCCACCGCCAAGTCCGGGGCGTTCCACCAGCCGGTGATCGTGCCGCCCTCGGTCGACAACCGGCAGATCGCGCAGGCGCCGCAGCAACTGCCCGCGTCGGTCGACTCCGCACTGCGCTCGATGATGGTGCTCACCGCCCGGCAGGGCACCGCCGCGCCGACCGTGGGCCAGCTCAGCGGTGACGTGGGCGCCAAGACCGGCACCGCGGAGGTGGACGGCCAGACCAAGCCGAACAGCTGGTTCCTGGCCTACCGCGACGATGTCGCCGCGGCGGCGGTGGTGCCGAACACCGGTGAGGGCTACAAGTTCGCGGGCAAGATCGTGGCGGCACTGCTGTCCGCCGGCTGACGGGCCCGGGGGCTTGGCCCCCGGGCGCCCGCGAAGTCAGCGCAGGCATCCCCGCACGACCCGTACCAGGGCCTGGGCCCGGGGATCGGCGGTCACCGACTTCTGCAGGCCCGCTGTGACGTAGCCGAAGGCGATGCCCGACTCGGGGTCGGCGAAGCCCAGCGAGCCGCCTCGCCCGGGGTGGCCGAAGGAGCCGGGGCCCAGCAGCGGGCAGGACGGGCCGTGCAGCATGAAGCCGTGCCCGAAGCGGGTGCCCACGACCAGCACCCGGTCCGGGCCGTCGGACTCCGGGGAGCGGGCGGCGGTGAGCGTGGCCGGGGTGAACAGCGGCCGTCCGCCGTCCACGCCGGTGGCCAGCGCCGCGTAGCAGCGGGCCAGCGAGCGGGCGGTGGCGATCGCGTTGGAGGCCGCCAACGCACCCGCCTGGTAGGCCGGTTCGTTCTCGTCCACGGGGGCGGATATCGCCTCGAAGGCGCGCCGGGTCAGCGACCCGGGGTCGGCGTACGCCTCGGTGACGGATCGTTTCGGCCGGGTGCGCAGGCCCGCCGCGGCCGGTGCGGACGGCGCCGGTACGGCGGCGATCCGGCCGATGCGGGCGGCGTGCCGCGGCGGCAGGCCGAACCACAGGTCGAGGCCGAGCGGGCGGGCGATCTCCTGGGCGAACCACTGGCCCAGGGTGCGGCCGGTGGCCCGGAGCACCAGTTCGCCCAGCAGCCAGCTGAACGTCTGCGCGTGGTAGCCGTGGTCGCCGCCCGGCTCCCACTGCGGGCGCTGGGCGGCGACCGCGCGCGGCCCGCTGGTCCCGTCCAGGGCCTGGGCGACGGTGAGCGGGGTGTCCAGCGCGGGCACCCCGACCCGGTGGGTGAGCAGATGGCGCACCAGGGCGCGCTCCTTGCCCGCCGCCTTGAACTCGGGCCAGTAGGTGGCCACCGGCGCGTCGAGGTCCAGCTGGCCGCGCTGGTGCAGCAGCAGCAGACAGGCGGCGGCCGGGCCCTTGCCCGCGGACCGGATGATCTGCGCGGTGTCGTGCTGCCAGCGCGGGCCCTCGGGCTCGTCGGCCCGTGCGGCTCCGGCCCACAGGTCGACCACCGGACGGCCGCCCAGCTCGACGGCGACCGCGGCCCCCCGCTCGCCGCGACGCTCGAACCCCTCTCGGAACGCCTCGCGGACCGGCTCGAAGCCGTCCGCCACCGTCCCGTGCACCTCCACCACTGCCGCTCCCGCTCCTGCCCCGACCGTGCTCCTTCAGACCGTCCCCCCAATGGTGCACGGCCGGTGACCGGCGCCAAAAGTTGCCCTCCGCAATCCCTCCCAGAACCATGGAGAACGTGACAGTCGCGAAGGACGACGCGTATCTCAGGTTCCCCCACCTGCACGGCGACCTGCTGTGTTTCGTCGCCGAGGACGACCTGTGGGTGGCGCCGCTGCCCGCCGCCGGAACGGTGCCGGACAGGGCCTGGCGGATCACCGCCGACCGCACCCGGCTGGGGCACCCCCGGTTCTCGCCGGACGGCGCCGCCATCGCGTTCACCACCTGGCGCAGCCTGGACCCCGAGGTGCACCTGGTGCCGGTGGACGGCGGCCCGGCGCGGCGGCTGACGTACTGGGGCAGTACGGACGCCCGGGTGTGCTCCTGGACGCCGGACGGGCGGATCCTGGCCGTCTCCTCGCACGACCAGCCGTTCTCGCACTTCACCTGGGCGTACGCGATCACCCCGGACGGCTCGACCGGCAAGCGGCTGCCGTGGGGGCAGGTCTCCGACATCGCGGTCGCCGACCTGGACGGCGACCACCTCACCTTGATCCTCAACGGCACTCCCCCGCACGAACCGGCGTCCTGGAAGCGGTACCGGGGCGGCGCGACCGGGCGGCTGTGGCTCCAGGGCTCCCGGCTGCTTCCAGAGGTCCACGGCCACCTGGACTGCCCGATGTTCGTGGCCGGGCGGATCGCCTTCCTCTCCGACCACGAGGGCGTGGGCAACCTGTACTCGTGCCTGCCGGACGGCTCCGACCTGCGGCGGCACACCGACCACGGGCAGTTCTACGCCCGCCACGCGTCGACCGACGGCCAGCGGGTCGTCTACCAGTGCGCGGGCAGGCTCTGGCTGGCCGAGGATCTCGGGGATCCGGCGGGAGTGCCGCGCCGCCTGGACGTCCGGCTGGGCGGGGCGCGCAACGGACGCCGCCCGTACCAGGTCCCGGCCGCCGCCAACCTCACCGGCCTGGCGTGCGACACCACCGGGCGGGCCAGCGCGGTGTGCGTACGCGGCAGCCTGTACTGGCTCACCCACCGGGACGGCCCGGCGCGCACCATCATCGACCAGCCCGGCGCCCGGGTGCGGCTGCCGGTGATGCTGGGCGACACCGGGCGGGTGGCGTTCGTCTCGGACGCCGGCGGCGAGGACGCCATCGAGATCGCCGACCTGCCCGGCCGCGCGGTGCGCTTCGCCGCCACGGTCTCCGGGATCACCGGCGCGGTCCCGTCCACCCCGGAGCCGTTCGCCGAACCCGTCGGCGCGGGCAGCCGGGAGCGCGCGGCGCCCCGCGCGGACGCCGACGCGAAAGCGGACCGCACCACCCGGCGCGCCGCTCCCACGGTCTCCCCCGGCCCGTCCACCGGCGCCGCCGCGTTGGACGCGGCCGACGCGGAGGAGCCGGTCCGCCCGCCCGTGGACACCCACGCACGGCGGCTGGCGCAGGGCGAGTTGGGGCGGGTGCACGAACTGGTGGCCTCACCGGACGGCGCCGTCCTCGCCGTCGCCTCGCACGACGGACGGCTGCTGCTGGTGGCGACCGGCGCCGCCGAACCACCCAGGACCAGCACGGACGTTGACGACACCCTGCCGACCGAGGAGCCGCCGCGCACCGTACCGGCCGGGACCGTGGTGGAACTGGTGCGCTCCGACAACGGGCCGGTGCGCGACCTCGCCTTCTCGCCCGACTCGGCCTGGCTGACCTGGTCGCACCCGGGCATCGGCCGCTCGCTGCGGCAGATCAGGATCGCCCGGCTGACGGACGGCACCGTCATCGACGTCACCAACGGCCGCTTCGAGGACGAGCGTCCGGTCTTCACCCGGGACGGCCGCTATCTGGCCTTCCTGTCCTGGCGCGGCTTCGACCCGGTCTACGACGTGCACACCGGCGACCTGTCCTTCCCCCTGGGCTGCCGCCCCTACCTGGTGCCGCTCAACTCCGCGACGCCGTCGCCGTTCGCGCTGCCGGTCGAGGGGCGGCCGATCACCGGCGGCCTGGACGCGGTCGACGGCACCGAGGGGCCGGTCGTGGTGGAGGCGGAGGGGCTGCAGAACCGGGTGACGCCGTTCCCGGTCTCGGCGTCGAAGTACTCCTCGCTCTCCCCGGTGCGCGGCGGGCTGGCCTGGCTGCGCTGGCCGATCTCCGGCGCGCTGGGCGAGACGTTCGCCAACCCCGCCGACCCCTCGCCACGGCCGACGTTGGAGTACTTCGACCTGTTCCGCACCCGGCGCACCGAACTGCTGCGGCACATGGACTGGTACGCGGTCAGCGGCGACGGCCGCCGCCTCGTGGTGTACGACGACGGGGAACTGGCCGTCGTCCCGGCGTACGAGCGCGGTGACGACGACTCGACGGTCATCCTCGACATGCGCCGCATCCTGCACGAGGTCAACCCGGCCGCAGAGTGGCGGCAGGCGTACGAGGAGGCCGGGCGGATCATCCGGGACTACTTCTGGGCGCCCGACATGTGCGGCATCGACTGGCCCGCGGTGCTCGACCAGTACCGTCCGCTGGTCGAACGGGTCGCGTCCCCGGAGGAGTTCGCCGACCTGCTGCGGGAGATCCTCGGTGAACTGGGCACCTCGCACGCGTACTGCACCGCCGCCCGGCGCAACGAGGGACCACCGCACTACCAGCGGCCGATGGGGCTGCTGGGCGCCAACTTCCAGCACGACACGGACGGTTCGTGGTCGGTGCGGCGGATCCTGCCGGGCGAGTCCTCGGACTCCAAGGCGCGTTCCCCGCTGGCCGGTACCGGGGTGCGCGAGGGCGCGGTGCTCACCCATGTCGACGGCCGCCCGGTGGACCCGCTCACCGGACCCTATCCGCTGCTGGCAGGGGCGGGCGGTACCACCGTGGAGCTGACGTTCGCCCCGCCGCGGGGCTCCGACGGCCCGCCCCGCCGGGTCGCGGTGGCGCCGCTGATCGACGAGCGCCCGCTGCGCTACCAGGACTGGGTGGCCAAACGCCGGGCGGTGGTACGGCAGTTGAGCGACGGCCGGTGCGGCTATCTGCACATCCCGGACATGGGCGGCTCCGGCTGGGCACAGTTCAACCGCGACGTGCGGATGGAGGTCTCCCGGCCCGCGCTGATCGTGGACGTACGGGGCAACGCGGGCGGCAACATCAGCGAGTTGGTGATCGAGAAGCTGACCCGCAGGATCCTCGGCTGGGACCTGACCCGGGGCGCCCAGCCGGTCAGCTACACCAGCAACGCCCCGCGCGGGCCGATCGTGGCCCTCACCGACGAGGCGACCTCCTCCGACGGCGACATGATCACCGCCGCCTTCAAGCAGCTGGGCCTCGGCCCGGTGGTGGGCACCCGCACCTGGGGCGGGGTGGTCGGCATGACCGGCCGCCACCGGCTGATCGACGGCACGGTGATCACCGTGCCGATGAACGCCGCCTGGTTCGACGGATACGGCTGGGGGATCGAGAACGGCGGCGTGGCCCCGGACATCGAGGCGATGCGCACCCCGCTGGACTGGGCGGAGGGCCGCCCCTCGCAACTGGCGGCGGCCGTGCGCACCGCACTGGACCTGCTGGACAGGCACCCGGCGGCCACCCCGCCGGACCTGTCCGGGCGCCCGGACCGCTCCCGCCCGCCGCTGCCGCCGCGGTAGTTCACGCCGCGCCGCCGGAGCCCTCGTCCGGCGGACGGCACAACACCCCTTCGGGGAAGAGCACCGCGGGGTCCTGCTCCCCCTGGCCGTCGCTCCAGCGGGCCAGCGCGGTGAGGTTCACCGCCTCCGACTCCAGCCATTCTCCGGCCTGTTGGGATCCGGTGAACAGGGCGGAGGCCCTGCGCGGCACGGTCAGGCAGGCACGTACCGCGGCGGCGGTGCGCGAGGCGTACCAGCACACCAGGCGGGCCCGGGCGGCCCGCAGTTGCGCCGGGTCGTCCTCCGCGCGGGCCCGCTCGGCCGCGTAGTCGCGCAGCAGTCCGGGCAGCCGCAGTCGGCCGTGGCCGGTCTGGATGACCAGATGGGCGGCGGCCAGCCGCTGGGCGTACGCGGTGACCTCCCGCACCGACAGGTCGGCGAGCGCGGCCACCGCCTCGATGCCGGTCTCCGGCAGGTCGGCGGCCCCCAGCAGCCGGAACAGCCGCCGCGCGGGCGCGGGCAGGGCGCGGTAGGAGTGCTCGAAGGCGGCGCGCACCGCGCAGCCGCCGCCGTCCGCCGCCCCGCCGATGCCGCCGCCCAGCGAGAGCAGGGTGAGCCGGTCGCCGGCGCGCAGCCGGTTGGCGTAGCTACGGAAGGACGAGAAGCGGTGGCTCGCCAGATTGGCCGCGGCGGCGCACAGGGCGAGCGGCAGGTGCCCGCACTCGGCGGCGAGTTCGGCGGCCGCCTCGGGTTCGGTGGCCACCCGGTCGCGGCCGACGATCTGGGCCAGCAGGTCCAGGGCGCCGTCCGGTTCCAGGTAGTCCAGCGGCAGCCGGTGCGCGCCGTGGAAGGCGGTCAGCTCGCACAGTTCGGTGCGCGCCGTGACCAGCACCGCGCAGCCCGGTTCGCCCGGCAGCAGCGGGGTCACCTGGGCCGGATCGCTGGCGTCGTCCAGCACCAGCAGCACCCGGCGCCCGGCCAGCCGGGCCCGCAGCAGCGAGGAACGGGCCGTCGACCCGGGCGGTACGCAGCCCTGGCCGTCCGCGGCGGGCAGCCCGGTCGCGTGCAGCGCGTCGGCGAGCAGGTCGTCCCGATCGCGCGGGGAGCCGTCCGGCGCGGCGAGCGGCAGGAACATCTGCCCGTCGGGGAACCGGGCGGCCAGCCGGTGCGCGACCCGTACCGCCAGCGCGGTCTTTCCGCAGCCGGGCGCGCCGGTGAGCACCACCACCGGCACCGTCCCGGCGGCCGTGGGGGTGCTGAGCAGCCGCACCGCCTGCTCCTCGGTGTCCTCGCGGCCCGCCAACTGCGCGGGGCCGCAAGGCAGTTGCCGCGGCTCGGCCCAGGGGGCCTGCGCGGCCGGGCGGGGCTGGGGTATTCGGTCGCGCGGCGGCGGCCACTCGATGTCCACGTCGTCCAGCAGACACTGGTGCACTGCGCGTAGATCGGGGCCAGGCTCGACCCCCAGTTCGGCGTAGAGGAGTTGGGCGACGTCGTGGTAGGCGGTGAGCGCCTCGGCGCGACGGCCGCACTGGTACAGCGCGGTGATCAGCTGGCACCAGGGGCGTTCACGCAACGGCCGTTCGGCGACCACGCCGCGCAGCACCGACAGGGCGTTGGCGGCGGCGCCCTGCATCAGGTCCAGATCGCACAGCCGCTCCACGACGTGCAGCCGCTCGTCCTCCAGTGCGGGCGCCTCGTCGCGCTGCAGCGTCTCGCACGGCACGTCCTGCAGCGCGGCGCCGCGCCACAGGCTCAGCGACTCGGTGAAGTTGCGGGCGGCCAGTGCGAGTTCACCTCGGGCCAGGTCGCGTTCGGCGGTCGCGGCCAGGGAGCGGAAGCGGGCGAGGTCGACGGTGTCGTCGGGGGCGGCCAGCGCGTATCCGCCCGGTCCGCTGCGGATCAGCTGGTCGGTACCGGTGGCCTCGCGCAGCGTCCTGCGCAGCCGTGCCACATAGGCCTGTACGGCGTTGCGCGCGCCGCCAGGGGGTTCCCCGTCCCAGAGTCGCTTGATTAAACTCTCAACGGTCACCTCCTGGTTGGTTTGGAGCAGCAGCAACGCCAGCACGGATCGCTGGCGCCCGGCCCCGAGCGGGATCTGCCGCGCGGCACACCGAATGTCCAGCGGCCCGAGCAGGCCGAAGTACACAGCATCTGTCGTCATATGCGTCCCCACCGAAGAGGTCAGCCGCCCCCATAGCCTTCTGGGCATGGGGGACCCCCGGGCACCATCCTGCCTTGTGGGGATGCGGTGAAAACCTCGTCTTTTCCGCCAAGCATGGCGCCGGTGCGGATCGCGGCCCGCTCCTGACACCCTTCGGCGACTACGGAGCGTGTCAGGGTCGCGTCAGCCAGCAGTCAGCGGGGCGTCATGGCGGTGCGGCAGAGTGCGTGTCGCCGGATTCCCGTGGCGACCAAGCCTCCCGGCCGCTACGGGATATGACGGAGCGTCAACCACGGTCTCCGCACGCGGTCGCCCTACCCGCGTCAGCGATCGCGTGCGGTCGTGGTGGCGACAGCCCCGTCTCGTACCAGCGCCGGGCCTGCGGCCGCCGGCCCGACGATCCGGCTGATTCCGGCAGGGCGGAATCAGAAAGGGAGAAGGGCGCGCCCGTGGGGGGACGCGCCCTTCTCCGTATACGACTCAGCAGTCGAAACGGTCCTGGAGGTCGTCCAGCACCTCCTGCTCCGGGTACCGCTCACCGGTGCCGCCCACCGCACGGTCCCGCGCCGCCGGATCCGCCGCGCGCTCAGTCCGCGGGGACCGCCGACGCACCACTTCGGCGGCCTTCTCACGGACCCGCTCGCGAATCCCCACAGCTCCAGCGAAGCACGCCCACCCCCCGCCCGCATCTCGGCCGCGGTGACCGCGCGTAACATCACCGTCGCATCAGGCTTGTGGAGATTTTTCCGTTGGTTGGCCTGCGCTTCGCGAAGGATTTACCGACAGTTCACGGTCCGCGGGCGAATTCTGCGGCGCGGCCTCCAGGCGGTAGCGGTTTTCGGCCCACGCGCTGCGGTGGGGGTGCGGTGGTGTCTCCCGCGGGCGCACGCCGCTTGGCGCACGCCACAGGGGAGTTCAACCGCGTGCCCGGTGTGCTTCGTCCGCCTGGCCGCCGGGGCCGACCAACCCCCGGCGGGGCTGCGGGGAGGTACGCAGCAGCGCCTCGGCGCGGCGGACCTCGCGTTGGCCCAACGTGGCCACCACACCGGGGAGATGGCCCCGCACCGCCTGCATTCCACGCAGCCACCACTGGCCGTACACATGCGGCGCGCGGCGTTCCACGCCCTCGGCGATGCGGTCGACGGCCGGGCCGAGTGGATAGGTGCGGTTCAGCGGCCACGGCAGCCTCGCCCGCAACTCCCGTAGTACCGCGTCCTGGTCGGCGCCGCGCACCATGTCGGTGTCCGTCCAACTCAGGTAGCCGACACCCACCTTGACACCCCGGGGGGCCACCTCGGCGCGCAGGCTGTGCGCGAACGCCTCGACACCCGCCTTGCTGGCGCAGTACGCGGCCATCATCGGCGCCGGGGACATCGCCGCCAGCGACGCTATCTGCAGGTAGTAGCCGCGCGAGGCGACCAGCGCGGGCAGGAAGGCCCGCGCGGTGGCGACACCGCCCAGCAGGTTCACCTGTATGACCCGGTCGAACGACACCGGATCGGCGTCCAGGAACGGCCCCCCGGTGGCGATCCCCGCGTTGGCCACCACGGCGTCCACCCTCCCGTAGCGGGCGGCGATCTCGCCCGCCACCTTGGTCATCGTCTCGCCGTCGGTGACGTCCGCCTCCCACGCGGCGCCGTCCGGCCCCAGGTCGCCCGCCACCTTGGCCAGTTCCGCGGGCTCCAGCCCGACCAGCGCCAGCCGCGCCCCGCGCGCCGCCAACCTGCGGGCCAGCAACGCGCCGACCCCGCGCGCGGCACCGGTGACCACCACGACCTGTCCCCTGACCGTCATACTCCCGCTCCCTTGGTAACCGTCGGCACGCGCAGCAACTCGTACTCCGCCAGCCGTACCTGTCTTGTGGCGCGCCGGAACTCGGCCGTGGTGCCGGGCCAGACCGTGGTGTTGCGGCCCGCCGCGTCCAGGTACCAGCTGGTGCAGCCGCCGCTGTTCCACACCGTGCGGCCCATCCGCCGCTGCAGCGCCTCGTTCCAGGAGCGGACCGCCTGCGGCCTGGCGTCCAGCGCGGCGGCGCCGGTGCGGTCCAGGGTGCGCAGGTAGTCCGCGACGTAGTTGAGCGTGGACTCGATCATCAGGATCATCGAGCTGTTGCCCAGGCCGGTGTTGGGCCCGATGACCATCAGCAGGTTGGGGAAGCCGTCGACCGTGCTGCCGCGCAGCGCGGCCATCCCGTCCTTCCAGTGCTCGGCCAGCGTCCGGCCCGCCGCGCCGGTCACCCGGTCCGCGATCGGCATGTCCGTGACGTGGAAGCCGGTGCCGAACACGATGGCGTCCACCTCGCGTTCGGTGCCGTCGGCGGTGACGACGGTCGAACCGCGCACCTCGGTGAGCGCCGAGGCGACCACCTCGGTGTTGGGCCGGGCGAGCGCCGGATAGTAGTCGTTGGACAGCAGGATGCGCTTGCAGCCGATGGTGTAGTCGGGCGTGAGCCTGGCCCGTAGCCGCGGGTCCCTGATCGCCCTGCGCATGTGGGATCTGGCGATCTGCTCGGTGGCCCGCATCAGTCGCGGACGCTTGACGAACGCGCCGACCTGGAACTCCCTTATCAGCCAGAGCAGTCCACGGCGCGCCCGGTGGGTGGCCGGGACGTTGTGGTGCAGCCACTTCTCCACGGTGTTGATGCCCCGGTCCATGCGCGGCATGACCCACGGCGGGGTGCGCTGCACGACGGTCAGCCTGCGCACCCGGGGCTGGATCGACGGCACGATCTGGATCGCGGAGGCACCGGTACCGACCACCGCGACCCGTTTGCCGTCGAGGTCGAAGTCATGGTCCCAGCGCGCGGAGTGGAAGACGCGGCCGGGGAAGTCCGACAGGCCGGGGATGTCCGGGACCTTCGGGTCGGACAGCGGGCCGGTGGCCGATATCAGCACGTCGGCGGTGCGCTCGCCGCTGGCGGTGAGCAGTTCCCAGTGCGCCGCCTCGCCGTTCCAACGGGCCTGCAGCACCTCGGAGTTGAATCGCAGGTGCGGGCGGAGCCCGAAGGTGTCGGCGACCCGTTCCAGGTAGGCGCGGATGTGCGGCTGGCCGGAGAAGGCGCGCGGCCAGGCGGCGTTGGGCGCGAAGGAGAACGAGTACAGGTGCGACGGCACGTCGCAGGCGCACCCCGGATAGTCGTTGTCGCGCCAGGTGCCGCCGACCGCGTCGGCCCGCTCCAGGATGACGAAGTCGGTGACGCCCTCGCGGCGTAGCCGTACCCCCGCCCCCAGTCCGCCGAAGCCGGATCCGATCACCGCCACCCGAGTGTGCTCACGCTCGGCCATGCCGCTGCCTCCTGCCCGTACCGCCTCGCCGCCCACCGCATCGCGCCAGCGATCACTGGCACAGTTCGGAGCGTAGAGCAGTCGCGTTACCGGCGGTAGGGGTCGGCGGGCACCGGGTCAGCCACGGCCGTGCCGCTGCCGGGGCAGCGCGTGCCGCGGCGGGTTGGTGAGGGTGATCTGGCGGACGAGCTGGTGGAACGAGACCAGCGCGGTGACCGGCGGCAGCCCGGCGACCGCCATGCCCAGCACGGTCCTTGGCGCGTGGGCCACGCACAGGTACACCGCGATGGCGGAGAACATGACCACCACCGCCCAGGAGTGCCCGGCGCGGCGGCGGTGCACGGCGGCCCGCAGGATCGACAGCGAACCGACCATCCACGGCCCGTAGACCAGCAACGGCCACAGGGCGACCACGCCCTCGGGGGCGTCGGGGGATGCGAGACGGCGCAGCGGATCGTAGGAGATGACTCCTCCCAGAACACTCAACATGGCGACGATCGCGGCGGTGGCCGCGGCGATGACGAGGCTGAGCACCCTCAGCCAGGGGAACGGTTTGGGACGCTTGTCCCGCAGTTGCCGGACGAGCCGGAGCACCCGGCCCGGCCGACGGCGGGCGCCGCGCTGCCGGGGGATGACCGGGGGCGCCGGGTCGGCGTAGTCGTCTTCCAGTTCGGCGTCGTCGTCCTCGGGGGCGGCGTCCTGGAGGAGTTGGGCCAGTCCGGCGTCGAAGTCCCAGGTACCGTCGAAGACTTCGGCACCGGACAGGTCCTGTCCGTCCAGCCCCTCGGGGGCGAAGTACGGCGTCTCGTAGGACGGTTCGACGGGCGCGGCGTAGGGCGCCTCGAAGGACGGGTCGTAACCGGTCTGGTAGGTCGCCTGGTAGGACGGCTCGTCGTGCGGCATCCGGTACGTCGAGGCGGCGCCGTAGCCCGGCGGCACGCTGTACGAGGTCCCGTACGAGTTGGCGTACGTGCCGTACGAGGTGTCATGGGCCGCCCCGTACGGCACCTCGGCCGTGTCCCATCCCTCACCGGGGGCGGCCCGGTACCCCCTCACGGGCGCCCACCCGGCGCCACCCCGTAGCGGCGGACGAACTCGCCCTGCAGTCCGTCCAGTACGCCGAACAACTGCTCCAGCAGATCGGCGCTGTGTTCGTAGCCCACCGCCCCGGGCAGACCCCATCCCCCGTAGCGAAGAGACGCCTCTACCCTCTCGTCGCGGCGACCGGCCGCTGTGCCCCGCAGGCATTCTGTCGTCACGCACCCACCAACGAGGAAGCGTATGCGGGGATTTGGACCACCTGAGTGAATTGTCCAACCCGTCGCGTCCGCGCACCCCGATAACCAGACCGCGCACCGGGTCCTGCGTGGCGCGGGCCGCGCCCCGGACGATCCGCCGCGGGCCGCCGTAAGCTGGCCGACGTGGAGGAGTCAGCGGGGGTGCGGCGGCCCGGACGCGAGTACCGGATGCCGGAGCTGGCCAAGGAGGCCGGGATCAGCGTGCGGACGCTGCGCTTCTACCGGGAGCGCAAGCTGCTTCCGCCGCCGCGCCGCGAGGGGCGGATCGCCTGGTACTCCCAGGCTCATCTGACCCGGCTGCGCACCATCGCCGCGCTGCTGGAGCGCGGTCACACCCTGGGGGGCATAGCCGAACTGCTGGCCGCCTGGGAGAACGGCCGGGACGTGGGCGAACTGCTCGGCCTGGAGAACGCCATCGCCGCGCCCTGGTCGCAGGAGACCCCGGTACGGCTGACCCCCGGCGAACTGGCCGACTCCTTCGGGGCCGAGGTCACCGCCGACGCCCTCGCCAGCGCGATGGAGCTGGGCTACCTCAGCATGGACGGCGAGCACATGGTGCACGTCAGCCGCCGTCTGCTGGACGCCTCAGCCGCACTGGTCCGCGAGGGCGTGCCGCTGTCGGCGGTGCTGGCGGCGGGCCGCGAGGTGCGCGAAATGGTCGACGCGCTCGCCGACCTGTTCACCGTGCTGGTCCGCAGGCACGTCGTCGACCCGGTCGCGGAGGGATGCGAGGGGCTGCCGCCCGGCGGGGCCACCCGGCTGGCCGAGGCGCTGGACCGGCTGCGCCCGCTGGCGAAGAACGTGGTGGACGCCGAGCTGTCGATGGCCATGGACCGCCGGGTGCGCGCCGAACTCGATAACTGGATGCGCCAGCGCGACCCCAACCGGCCCTGACGGTCAGGCGGTCACCCGCTCCGCGCGCCTGGGCCGCGCCGCCGGGATCCGCGGCGCCGCGGCGGCGCGCCACAGCCGTCGGCACGCCGACACGCTCGCCACCAGCAGCAGCCCGTTCCTGACCAGCAGCACCGCGATGCCGGGCAGGTTGCTGCGCACCACGGGACCGAAGCCGATCGGGAACTCCAGCACCGTGAAGACACAGGCCGCCAGCACCAGTGCGATGGGCAGCCGCTGGCCCGTGCGCCGGTGGGCCAGGCACACCCCGCCGAGGCCGAGCAGCCAGATCAGGTACTGCGGGCTGATCACCCGGCTGGTGGTGATGAAGACCAGCACCGCGGTGAACGCCGCGTCGTACAGCACCGCCCGGTCGAACGCGCGAGCCTTCAGCCGCCACCACACCAGCCAGCCGAACGCCAGCACCGACGAGGCCAGCACCAGCTCGCTCATGGTGTGCACATACGGGCCGAGGAACTCGAAGGAGCCGTAGTGCAGCCGCGACGTTCCGGACCACAGCCCGAGATAGCGGGCGATATGGAAGGGCAGCGCGCCCAGCGACTCGATCTCGATGCCGCGTTGCCGCTGCTCGGTGAGGAACGCGAACGCGCCCCGGGTGAACACCCAGAACACCACGGCCAGCGCGGCCACGGTGGCCGCCGCGGACAGCCACACCCGGCGGACGGCCCGCCCGCGCGCCACCCCGGCCAGCACCAGCACCGGCCACACCTTGACCATCGCGCCGATCCCGGCCAGCACCCCGGCCACCCGCGGATACCGGGCGACGGCCAGCAGCGCGGCCACCGCGACCGCGGTCGCCAGCACGTCGTAGCGGGCCAGCGCGATCGGCCCGAGCACCGCCACCCCGACGATCCACAGCCACGCGCCGTCCAGTCGGCCGCCCGGAGCGCGGGAGGCCCGCAGCAGCAGGGCGAACACCAGCGCGTCGGCGGCGCAGGCCAGCAGGTAGAAGGCGGACGCGTAGGACACGAACGGCAGCAGGGCAGGGGCCAGGAAGGCCGCCGCCGCGGCGGGCGGGTACTGCCAGGTGACGTCGCCGACCGGGAAACCGCCGGTCAGCAGGTGCTCGTACCAGCCGTGGTAGATGACGGCGACATCCGGCCGGACGTCATCGCCGGGATACCGCCACACCCCGAACAGCGCGAGCAGCAGCAGCGCCCGGGTCACCGCCCAGGCCAGTACCGCCCACAGCGTCCCGCGGCCTTCCGCGCCCGTCGTTCTTCGCCACCACACAGCTCTCAGGCCTCTCCGCCGCCCGCCGCCGCGGGGAAGACTGCCGGTACCGACCCGCCTTGAGGTGACCATACGATGAACAGCGCGCGACGTCGCGTCGATGACGCCGCAACGTTGCTCCGACCGGTGCCCCGGGCGGTCACAGCGCGGCGCGGGTGCCCGTGCTGACCGGCCCGGTGGCGGACGCGGCCCGCTGGGCGTCCGCGGCGACCTGCTGCGCGGTCAGCGCGTAACCGGTGTCCGCGTCCGAGGTGGAGCGGGCGAAGACCACCCCGTAGACCCTGCCGCCGGTGGTCAGCAGCGGGCCGCCGGAGTTGCCGTGCCGCACGTCGCCGCGGAGCTGGTAGATGTCGCGGGTGGTGGTGCTGTCGCCGTAGATGTCCTGGCCCCTGGCGGTGATCCGGCTGGCCACCGTGGCCGCCCGCAGGTCCAGGCCGCCGTCCTCGGGGTACCCGGCCACCACCGCGGGGCCGCCGCGTTGCGCCTGCGGGGCGAACGACAGCGCGGGCGCGGGCAGCCCCGGCACGTCCAGCACCGCCACGTCGGTGCGCGGGTCGAACAGCACGACCTTCGCGTCGTACCGGGGGCCGACCCCGCCGATCTGCACGGTCGGCTCCTGGACACCGGCGACCACGTGGGCGTTGGTCATCACGTGCTCGCCGGAGTAGACGAACCCGCTGCCCTCCTGGCCGCGCTCGCCTCCGTCCACGTCGGCGACGCCCACCACCTTGACCACGCTGCGCTTCGCCGCCGCGGTCGCCGCGGGGGTGACGGCGTCGCCGGAGGGCGCCGGGACGCTGGTGGTCGGCTCGTTCTCGAACGGGTTGAACACCTGTGGGAAGCCCGCTCCGGACAGCGCGTCGGTGGCCCGGCTGAACCACGCCGGAGTCTGCGCGGGCATCGCCCGGTCCACCGCGCCGAGCACCGCCGAGCTGCGGATCTGCTGGCTCAGCACCGGCATCGGCGCGGTCACCAGCACGCTCGCCATCAGCCACGCCACCGCCAGCAGCGCCAGGGCACCGGCCGCCGCGCCGCCGATGCCGTCCACCCAGCGCACCGGCCCCCAGTCCAGGCCCTGCCGCACCTTCCAGGCCAGCCGACCGGCCAGGGCGTGCCCGAGCCCGGCCGGGACCAGCACCACCAGCAGCGCGACCACGGCCGCCGCCGCGGTGCCCGCGGTCACCGGCCGCAGCGCGAACGGCAGCAGCCACACCCCGACGACCGCGCCGCCGAGAAACCCGGCCAGCAGGATGCAGCTCGCGACAAGGCCCCGGCGGTAGCCGGAGACGGCGTAACCGACGGCTGCCAGCAGGAGCAGCAGGTCTAGCAGGTTCATACGGGGGAAAACGCGACGGAACGACCCGCGGTTCCCATAGCGACGCTTCTCACAGGGAGCACGGTCGACGTCCGATATCCGCCAGCCGCGGCGCGGGCGACCCGCGAGGCTGGAGCGGTGAGGCTCAAGCTGCCCTTCCGGGCTCCGCTGTGCCCGGACAACCTCTTCGGGCACCTGATCGCGACCGCCGTCCCCGGTGTGGAGGAGTGGCGGGACGGCGCCTACCGCCGCACGCTGCGGCTGCCGCACGGCCCGGGCATCGTGGCACTGCGGCCGAGGGCCGACCACATCGCCGCCGAGCTGAGCCTGGCCGACGCACGGGACGAGGCGGTGGCGGTCGGCGCCTGCCGCCGCCTGCTGGACCTGGACGCCGACCCGGCCGCCGTGGACGCCCTGCTGCGCCAGGACCCGCTGCTCGCGCCGCACGTCGACCGGCACCCCGGCCGCCGGGTGCCGCGCGCCGTGGACGGCGCGGAGTTCGCGGTGCGCGCGGTACTCGGCCAGCAGGTGTCGACCGCGGCGGCCCGTACGCTGGCCGGGCGGCTGGTCGTGGCGCACGGTGAGCCGATCGACGATCCGGCGGGCGGACTGACCCATGTGTTCCCCTCCGCCGAGGCGCTGGCCGCGTTGGACCCGGAAGCGCTGGCGATGCCCAGGACCCGGCGAAGGACGCTGATCGCTCTGGTGGCGGCGCTCGCCGACGGCGGGCTCGATCTCGACGGCGACCTGGAGCACGCCCGGGAGCGACTGCGCGCGCTGCCGGGGTTCGGGCCGTGGACGGTCGAGGTGATCGCGATGCGGGCGCTCGGCGACCCGGACGCCTTCCTGCCGACCGACCTCGGAGTGCGCCTGGCGGCAAGGGAGTTGGGACTGCCCACCACGCCCGCCGCGCTCACCCGGCACGCCGCCCGCTGGCGCCCCTACCGCGCCTACGCCGTCCAGTACCTGTGGGCCACCGGCGACCACCCGATCAACCGGATTCCCCTCGGCTGAGGGCCGAACACCCAACGGCCGTACCCGCGCGGCCCGTTGCCCGCGCCCGCACCCGCTTCGCGGGCGACATCAGGCCGCCCGGCGGCGACTTGACCGGGCCCGCCGCGGGTTGGCGCGTTCTGTGCGGTGCCCTTGCCGTCACCCGTGGAAACCGCTTACTTCGCCGGGATCCTTGTATGGGGAAACCGACCCGCCTGTTTCTGGCCCCCGCAGGGGCCCTCACGGGGCCTGGCCACCCATCCTCCCAGACGTCGTTCATAGGCCACAACCGCCGCCCGACAGCTTGTGCGATCCTCCAAAACACTCTCTGACCTGCGGCTATGGTGCGCACCTCAGAGAGGGGGCGCACAGCCGACTCAGAAGTACGCGCCCGTCAATGTCGCGGAATCAACCCGACAGTATTGTTTGTTTTTCCTCGGGACAGTGGCAAGATGCCCACGGAAACCGCACACATGCCGTTGCGGGGGAGCACCCGTGCCGTTCACTCGCGGAAGCGCCCCGTGACGACCCGCCGACGACGCGTTACCTCCCTCCACGACGAAAGGACGGGTACCGGCCGATGCAGGTCCGTGCTGCTCGAACTCGCCAGGCCCTCATCAACGCCGCCGCGAAACTGATCGACGATCGCGGCATGAAAGGCACCGGTCTCCTCGACGTCAGCCGGGCGGCCGGGGTGAGCAAGGGGGCCCTGTACTTCCACTTCGCCTCCAAGGACGAACTGATCACCGCCGTCACCGACGAGGCCCGCAACTCGGTGCGCGCGCTCGCCAACGAGCACCTCGACGGCCACAGCTCCACCCTCGCGGGCGCCGCCCGGTTCACCGACGCGATGTCCCGGCGGATGCGCGAGGACCACGTACTGCGCGCCGGACTGCGCCTTGAGGCGGAGGGCGCGGTGAGCAAGGTGACGGGCGGTGAGTCGCTGCGCGAGACCTGGCTGTCCACGCTGCGCGGCCGACTCGCCAAGGACGCCGCCGAGGGCGCGCTGCGCCAGGGCGCCGACGCGACGCACACCGCGAACCTGCTGGCGGCCGTCACCGTCGGCCTGGAGTCGCTGGGCCGCGAGGACGACTCCTGGTGGGACCCGGAGGTCACCAGTGGCATCTGGCAGTTGCTGATGATGTTCGCCAGGCCGCAGCAGGAGGCGGCGGACCGCGAGCAGACCGAGTCCGTCGCGCCCGCGCGACAGCTCGGCGAGGTAAGGGAGTTGACGCCCAGTGTGCCGGTTCCGTCGAGCCCGGCGGAGCTGCTGGGGGTGTCCGGCGCCGCACGCGCCAGTTGACCGCACCCGGTCCAACCGGCCGGGGTACGGCGGAGGTTGGTCAGATCCGGGGCAGCGCCTCGGTCAGTGACGGCTCCAGTTCGTCGGCCACCGAGCGGCTACCGGAAGCACGGCCCGGTATTCCGCCGGTGGCGGACTCCTCGGCGCTCCCGGCCGGTTCGGTACGCCGCACCGGCCCGGTCATGATGACCCGGTGCGGGTCGACCACCAGGTGCGGCAGCAGTCCCGGAATCGCCAGCGCGGGCAGCAGGTACTTCCACAGCGCGGCCACCCTCAGCGGCAGGTCCCGCCGCTGCCCGTAGACCTGGGACAGCAGTTGGATGCCGGTGAACGCGCCGATGATGAGCTGCGACACCTCCTCCGGGTCCACGCTGGCCAGCAGTTCGCCGTGCCGCTGCGCCTGCCGCAGCAGATCGAGGATGACGTCGGCGGCGCCCTGGTAGGGCGCGACGTTGGGGTTCTTGTACGACGCCTGCTCCACGCTGAGCCGCACCCCGGCGCGCAGTACGACGTCGGTGCGCAACCGGTGCGCGAACGCCATCGCCAGGTCGATGGTGGCCTGGAGCTTCACCTCGTTCTGCGGCGGGACCAGCGCCTCGGACTGCGCGTCCACCACGGCGTCGGCGATGGCCTCCTTCGAGGGGAAGTGGAAGTACAGCGCTCCCCTGGTCAGCCCGCTCCTGGCCAGGATCTCGGTGGTGCTGGCCCCCTCGTAGCCGTACTCGTCGAAAACCTCGGCAGCCGCCTTCAGGATCGTGCGCCGGGTCTTCACCGCCCGCGCCTGCTGCGCCATTTCAACTCCTGAGCCCTTTGAAAACCAAACCGGCTTATCTGTACCTTATCCGGAGCGTCTCTGCCGCCGCTCGGTAAGAGGGGCGACGGATCCGCGACTTCGCCATTTGTCCACTGCCCTCGCAGAGACAGGTATCCCCATGCAGTCGTCGAGTGTCACCGCACCGCGTATCCCGCTTTCCCGCTCGGCTGTCGCACTCGCCACTCCCCCGCAATCCACCCCGGTGCGCGAAACACCCGCGCTCACCACCACAGTGCCGCGGCAGTACGTGCATCGGGCGGCCATAAGTGAAGTCTTCCTCACCGGCTGGGAAACCGGTGAGCCCGACGGCTTCATTGTGCGGGGCCAGTGGCCGCGTGGCCACGCGCTGTTCACGCCGCGCTTCGGCCAGCAGGATCCGCTACTGATCGCCGAAACGATTCGTCAGGGCGGCACCCTGCTGGCCCACACCGAGTTCGGCGTTCCGCTCGGGCACCACTTCCTGATGTCGAGCCTGGAGTACACCTCCGTGCACGACGCCCTCACCGCGGGGCCGGTGCCCAGCGAGGTCGAACTCCACATCACCTGCCACGACATAGCGCGGCGCGGCAAGCAGGTCTCGATGCGCTATCGGGTGCACGTCTGGCTGAGCCAGATCAGGGTGGCCGTGGCCAGCGCGACCTACAAGACGCTGTCGCCGTCGGTCTACCGGCGCGTCCGCGGCCCGCGACCCGTCGCCCACGACGCCGCCCTGCCACCCGCCGCCGACCCGGCCCTGGTGGGCCGGCGGGACCCGCGCGACGTCGTGCTGTCCGACTCCCGATCCCCGCACCGCTGGCTGCTGCGGGCGGACACCTCGCATCCGCTGTTCTTCGACCACCCGGTCGACCACGTCCCCGGAATGCTGCTTCTCGAAGCCGCCCGGCAGGCCGCCCAGGCGGTAATGCACCCGGTACCGGTACAGGCGCTGGGAATGGACAGCGCTTTCACCCACTACGTGGAACTCGACACCCCGTGCCACATAGCGGCGGAAGTCGGACAGCGCGGCCCGGACGGAAACACCCCGGTCCAGGTCACCGGAGTACAGAACGACCAGACCGCCTTCGAGTGCGCTGTCACCACCCGGCCACTGGGCTGAATTCGGCCAATCCTCGGCGCAGGGGTTGACAATCACAACGCCCAGGAAATGCGAATTCCGTCCGCCCGACACCGGCGAGAATCCGTGGAACGTCCCGCCGCGGGACAGGGAGATCGGGGAGCGATGCCCGGCACCATAATGATCACCGGCGCCACCGGCTTCATCGGCGGCCGTGTGGCCCGTCATGCCGCCCGGCTGCCGCCCGGTCGCGGGCTGCGCCTGATGGTCCACCGCAAGGCGCTGCTCCCGCCCGCCTCACCGCATGTGGAGACGGTGCCCGGCGACCTGGCCGACCCCCGGTCGCTGCGCGGTGTGTGCGCCGACGTGGACGTGCTGGTGCACTGCGCCTCGCAGATCGGCGGCCCGGCCGAGATCTGCCACGCCGTCAACGCCCATGGCACCGAGGCGCTGGTCGCCGAGGCGCGGCGAGCGGGCGTGCGCCGGATCGTCTACGTCAGCACGGCGGCGGTGTACGGGCGCGGCCCGTTCCGCGGCGAGCGGGCCGAGGACCTCGCGCTGGCCCCCGTCTCAGCCACCTCGCGCAGCCGGGCCGCCGCCGAGCAGGCGGTGCTGGCGGCGGACGGCATCGTGCTGCGCCCGCACATGGTCTACGGCGCCGGGGACCGCTGGGTGGCCCCCGGGCTGCGCGACCTGATGACGGCCCTGGGCAGCACCGTGGACGGCTGGCGGTGCCGCCTGTCGCTGATCGACGTGGACGACCTGGCCGAGGCGGTACTGGCCACCGCCCTCGCCCCGCGCGCGGACCTCACCGAGTCCGTCTACCACGCCAACCACCCGCACCCGGTCCTGGTGGCGGACCTGCTGCGCGCCGTGAGCGATGTCTACCGCCTGCCCTGGCCCACCGCCGACCGCGACGTGGCCACCGCCCGGGCACACCTTCAGGCACGGGGCGGAACTGCCCACGACCTCGA
This sequence comes from Streptomyces sp. PLK1-5, assembly GCA_037034305.1. Classification (GTDB taxonomy): domain Bacteria; phylum Actinomycetota; class Actinomycetes; order Streptomycetales; family Streptomycetaceae; genus Streptantibioticus_A. The sequence continues at coordinate 51,137 of JBAGJY010000011.1, read as the reverse complement.
CATGGTCGCCGTCGACCACTGGTTCGACAGCTCCCGACTGTGGACCGCCCTACGCCGCGGCCCCGGCCCCGGCTTCGCCAACCGCTTCCCCGCACACGCCACTTGGTACCGCGACGCAAACCGCGCGGCGTGAGGTGCACCCAACACGCCTTCCCAGCAGGAAACTTGGCGCCAGTCCCGCAAAGGGGCGCGGCGGCACGCCCACCACACGACGATGGCGAAGCCCCCGCGACGCGAGGCGAAGCCGAGCAGAAGATGATCAGGGCGATCGGGACGAATGGCGTCGAGCGATCTTCCGCCGGACGGCCAACCCGGCGCCGGATCAGTGCGATGCAACCGCCTGGCATGTAAGGGTGAGGTCGGAGGCGACGATGAACTCCGGCCACAGGTAGGTGTCGGTGGCGGCGGCCTCGCTGGAGAGACGGACTGTCAGGTTCTGGCCGGGGCCGAGGAACACGCCCTTGGCGAGGACCACTTGCCTGTCCTGGTAGTCCGGCTGGTCGATCACGACCGGCTCCCGGGCGCTGTCACTCGGCGAGGAAACGTCGTAGACGGCCGCTGGTGCCCAGTGGCCGCCCGCGGCACCGAAACCGGAGTCGGCGGTTTCGGCTGGGACCGCCACCGAGACCCTGCACAGCTGGGGACGCGTCACGTGCGGGGTGAGGGTCCAGGTGAACAGGTTCGGCATGTCGCTTTGCCGGCTGGCGCGCGCTACCAGGTACCCGGAGCTGCAGCCGAAGGCCCCGGCCCGCCACCCGGCCGCGTCGGCGGCCGTGAGTGCGGCGGTGCCCCCGGTGTCGCCGGAGAGCATGGCGGTCCTGCAGCCCGGCCCGGCGATCATCCGCACGTCGTCCGGGGGCTGGGGCGGGGGCTCGCTGTAGTTGGTGCCGAACTGGTCGGCACCCGCCAGCGCGGCCTCTCCCGAACCCGCGGTGACCACGGCGAGCGGGGAACTGGACGGCGAGTTCGCCGACGTGGGCCTGTAGGCGTCGGACGCCGAGCCGGACGAACCTGCGTTGGCCAGCATGACCATCACGATCACCAAGGCGACAAGGGCCGCGGGCACCAGGAGCATCTGACCGGTGATCGGCTGCCTGCCTCCTGACGCGCCGGCAGCGGTCGGCAGTTGCCCGCTCCCGCTCCCGCGCACGACGCGGTCGGCAGTCGCCCGCGCCAGCGGGACCGCATCGGAGCGCGCCGGTACGGCATCGACCGGATCAACGGTGGGGAGCGGCCCGACCAGTGTGTGCACCGCCTGCCCGAGCTGCCGCAGCACGGCGCGGTGCGCGGCCAGCGACGCGCGCAGCTCGGCGAGCACCCTGGGACCGGTACCCGGTACCGGCGGCATGGCCTCCGGCGACCCCGGACCCTCATCGTCGTCAGGCGGCGCTGTCTCGCCCAGCCGCTCAAGCAGCAGGCGGTAGCCGGCCGCCGCGGCTTCCGCGAGACTCAGCGCGTCGTCACGAAGTGCCTCGGCTTCCGCGAGCACCGCCTGGACGTGGATCAAGTCGGCGTCCTGGCGCAGGATCCGCGCCCGAACATCCGCGAGCCGCAGCAGCGACCGCTGGTCCAGACCGGCGGCGCGCTGCAGTTCCTCACGTTCGCACCGCACCTGTTCGAGGGTGCGCTCCAGGCCGCGGTTCCATATCAGCAGCCACCAGCACATCCGCTGGTAGCCGACGGCCCGCTCCCTGAGATCCGCGGCAAGCTGCTGAGCCTGCTCGGCGCGCTCGCGAAGACCGGCACGGCTGTCCCGACCAACCGGGACGACCTCCCGGGCCCGCGTGGCCTTGACCTCAGGTCGTTCCTCGCGCCTGGCGCGCTCGACCAGCGGGCGTACCCGGGCCAGCAGTGCCGCGAACCGCCGCCGGTCGCCGCCCGCGCACTGCATGAGCAACGCTTCGATGAAGGCGTCCTCCGGGCACCGACGGCCCTCCAGGCGGCGGGAGATGGTGTCGCGGCTGTAGGGCATGTCGGCCGCCTGCTCCAGTTTGCGCAGCGTCAGCCCGCTGTCCTTCACCAGCTTCCACAGCAGCCGGGCCAGTTCCTGCACCGCGGGCACCTGGCCGGTCCGCTCCAGAGCCTTCGGCACTCGGCCCGGCCCCCCGCCCGACGGCTCCTCGGTCGCCATCCCGCCCCCCATCCCCGGACCACCCCGTCGCAGGGTTGTCCTGAACTACTCATGCCCCGACCTGCACCGACGCGGAAGACACCTGGTCAGACATTCCCTCACACACCACGGTTGAGCACGAGGCTACCCATCGAAGGAAAGGCCACCGCGTTGATACGAGACATTGCGCCCCCTACCTGCCGGGAAGACGTCGACCACCCGCGCCGCGGCCCCGCGCACCGCGCCCTGCGAACCGCGCGGCTGCGCTCGTCCCAAGCGACGCGGGCGGTGCCATCGGTGTTCGGCCACGGCTTCGAGGGCTGAAGCGATGAGCATCTTCAACAAGAAGATCAAGGGCCTGGCGCTGCGTGACTGGACGCTGCTGATCGGGATCTTCGTCGCGATGCTGGCGCTCCTGCTCGGCCCCGTGATCCTCATGCTCTCGGTGGACCCCAACCACTGCTTCGGCAACTGCAACGCCCCGAACACCGGCCCAATCGGCGGACAAGGCGACGGCGGTGGTGGCGGCGGGGGCGGCGGCGGGGGTGGCGGCGGTGGCGGCGGTGGCGGTGGCGGCGGGGGTGGTGGGGGCTGAAACACCCCAACGTTCCAGCTCAGGACCCAACAACTCACAAAGGAGGGAACATGTCGGACAAGACGCCCGAGAAGTCCACACTCGTCCGCGCTGCCGTCTACGTTCTCGCCATCCTGATCTTCATGGCAGGCGCTGTCGCGGGCTGCGCCGAGATCGCCAGACACATCGAGGGCCCCTGTCGCAGCGACTGCACCGTCGGAGGCAACGGGGGCGCCGGGGTCGGAGGCGGGGACGGCGGGGACTGACCCGCCCGACGCACCGGGTCGCACCCGCGCCGCTGAGCACACCTGCTCGCCGCAGCACTCGCGACCGCGGTCCTCCTGAGCGCGCCAGATCCGCCGGGACGCCCACCGCCAGGCGACTGACGAGCAGTCAGCGGATGCCCGCGAGATCCCCGCCTCGCATCGCCGGAGACCGACACGCCGACGGCAGCCCCAGCGCGCCCTGCGCCCCCCGAACCACCCCGACCCGACGCCGAGAACCAGGAACAGGCCGACGTAATCGCCATCGCACCCACGACAACCACCACTTCGAGCCCTGAAACGCCGAGATCCCGCCCGATCAATCGATCGGACGGGATCCCGTCAACCGCTCCCGATACAACTCAAGAACAGTTGTTTGCTGTGGACCTGAGGGGATTTGAACCCCTGACCCCCTCGATGCGAACGAGGTGCGCTACCGGACTGCGCCACAGGCCCTTGCAACGAGGAAAACTCTAGCATCCCCGCGGGGGTGCTCGGGCCCACCCCTGTTCGAGGGCGGGGCCCGGACCTCACTCGTTGGCGGCGCGCGGGCGGTCCTCGGCGGTGCCGGGGGCGTACTGGTCGAACAGCGGGGTGCGGTCCCGGTCCCGCTCGCGGGGGTGGCGCAGGCGGGGCTGCTCGGGCTCGGCGGTGGTGCCGGAGCGGGCGGAGCTCCAGGTGTCCGGGGCGCCGAGGTCGACGCTGCGGGTACTGCGCGGGGCGACCGGGGCGGTGACGTAGGTCGGCAGCGGCACCGGGACCGGCTCCCAGCCGTCGTCCGCGGTGGCCTGGTTGCGTTGCTGGTCGACCCACTCGGCGTGGTCGGTCTGCTCGACCAGGGCGCGGCGGTCGGCGGTGCGCGGCGACGGCGGCTCCGGGGCGGCGGGGGCGGCGGGTTCCTGGACGGCCGCACCCGCCTGCTCAGGGCGGGGCCGCTCGCGCGGGCGGTCCCGCAACCGCCGCGCGGCCTCGGCCGCCCGGCGCTGGTCCATGGTGAACTCGAAGCGGCGCCGCTCGGCCCGGCGCAGGTGCGCGATGTAGAGGGTGAGCAGCACTCCGGGCACGCCGGGCGCCCACAGGTAGGCCAGGCCGCCCACGGCGGCGCCGATGGCGCCCGCGGTGAAGGCCAGGAACAGCACGCTGGTGGTGCGACGACGGCGGGCCAGCACCCTGGCCCGGGCCAGTCGCGCCCGTTGGCCGGTGCGCTCGGATTGTCCGCCGCGCTCGGCGGTGGGCTCGACCGGCCGCACCTCGGTGGCGGGCAGCGCCAGCGACCGTACGTCGACCTCCGGCTCCGGCTCCGGTGCGGGGACCTCGGTGCGCGGTTCGCCGCCCTCGCGCGCCCTGGCGTACCGGCGCTCCATGCCCGCCCGTCCGGACAGCAGCCGGATCGCGGTGCTGAAGCGTTCCGTCGGACGGGCCTCGTTGAGCTCGTCCTGCCTACGGAGCCACATCGGCACCAAGTAGGCAGCCCAGGCCCCGACAATGGCTGCGTAGATGAGGCCGCTGCTGCTCACGCCCAACACGGTAGGGGCCCCAGCGACGGCCCAACAGCAATTCGGCGCGGTGTGTCGCACGATCTGGCTGATATGCCGAACTTTTTTTGTGATTGTTGGGCCGCCCTTGCGGCGAATAGGCGCATTCAGCGGCCGTTTTCGAACAGGTATTTTATTTGTGGGATGCGCCGGGGCGCGCCCGGTGCCAGCGGACGAGCATGCCCTCCGGCACCTCGTCGACGGTGAGCGCGTAGACCAGGTGGTCCCGCCACGCCCCGTCGATGTGCAGATAGCGCGGACGCAGCCCCTCCTCCCGGAAGCCGAGCTTCTCCACCACCCGGCGGCTCGGTGCGTTCTCCGGGCGGATGCACACCTCGACGCGGTGCAGACCCATGGAGCGGAAGCAGTGGTCGACGGCGAGCGCGACCGCGGTCGGGATGACCCCGCGCCCGGCCACCGCCTCGTCCACCCAGTAGCCGATGTGCGCGGAGCACATCGAGCCCCAGGTGATGCCCGCGATCGTCAACTGCCCGACCAGGCGCCCCTGGTACTCCACGACGAGCGGCAGCATCCGCCCGGCGTGCGCCTCGGCCCGCAGATGGCGCACCATCTGCCGGTACGTCGGACGGTGCGCGACATGGCCCGGTGGCCCGGGCGGCATGGTGGCCTCCCACGGGCGCAGCCACTCACGGTTGCGGCGGTTGACCTCCCGCCAGGCGCGCTGGTCGCGCATCCTTATCGGGCGGAGCGTCACATCGCCGTCCACCAGTTCGGTGACCCAGGGTCCGTTCAGCTCGGTCTCCGGTCGGTGCGGGGGTGGTCGCCGCCGTGGATCTGGTCGACGGCATGGGCCAGGAGCGGTGCGAGGACGGCCAGGCCGTCCCGTACGCCGCCCGTCGAACCGGGGAGGTTCACCACCAGGGTGCCTCCCGCGACACCGGCGAGGCCACGGGAGAGCGCCGCGGTGGGCACCTTCTCACGGCCCGCCGCGCGGATCGCCTCGGCGATGCCGGGCACCTCGAAGTCGACGACCCGGCGGGTGGCCTCCGGGGTGCGGTCGGTGGGCGACAGACCGGTGCCGCCGGTGGTCAGCACCGCGTCGTACCCGGCGGCGACCGCCGCCCGCAGCGCCTCCTCGACCGGGTCGCCGTCCGGCACCACCCGCGGCCCGTCCACCGCGAACCCCAGCTCTGTCAGGGCGGCCACGATCAGCGGCCCGCCCCGGTCCTCGTAGACCCCGGCGGCGGCCCGGTTGGAGGCCGTCACCACCAGCGCCCGGTACCGGCCGGTCACCGCGAACCCCGCGGGCGGGACCAGTCGCCGGACTTGCCGCCGGTCTTGGTCTCCACCCTGACGTCCGTGATGACCGCGGCCTTGTCCACCGCCTTGACCATGTCGACGACGGTGAGCGCGGCGACGCTCACCGCAGTCAGCGCCTCCATCTCCACGCCGGTGCGGTCGGTGGTCCTCACCTCCGCCGTGATCTCCACCGCGTCGTCGGTCACCGCCAGGTCCACCCGGACGCCGGAGACGGCGAGCGGATGGCACAGCGGGATCAGCTCGGGCGTGCGCTTGGCGCCCATGATGCCCGCGATCCGGGCGGTGGCGAGGGCGTCGCCCTTGGGTACGCCCTCGCCGCGCAGCAGTTCCACGACCCGGCCGCTGACCAGTACCCGCCCGGTGGCGCGGGCGGTGCGCGCGGTCACGTCCTTGCCGCTGACGTCGACCATGCGGGCCGCACCGGCCTCGTCGAGGTGTGTCAGATGACCTTGGTGGTCAGGTGGGCTGCTCATGGTTCTCCCGGTCCAGTGCTCCGCCGGTCAAGTCCGCTTGCCTGGTTGCAGCAACCGTACCGGCAGCCGCCGACGGTCAACCGAGCAGGATCACGTCCACGTCCGCGCCCTCGTCGACCCGGGTGCTCCGCTCCGGCACCACGATCAGCGCGTTGGCGTGCGCGAGCGCCCTGACCAGATGCGATCCGGCGCCGCCCACCGGGGTCACCGCGCCGTCCTGGTACCAGCCGCGCAGGAACTGCCGCCTGCCCTCGGGCGAACCGCTGATCGGCGCGGTACACCGCGCGCTGACCGGCTCCCGGCGCACCGGCTCCAGGCCCATCAGCATGCGGATCACCGGCCGCACGAACAGCTCGAAGGAGACGTACGAGCTGACCGGGTTGCCCGGCAGGGCCAGCAGCGGGGTGCCCTCGGCGCCGATCAGGCCGAAGCCCTGCGGCTTGCCGGGCTGCATGGCGAGCCTGCGGAACTCCAGCTCCGACAGCGCCTCCTTGACCACGTCGTACGCGCCGACGCTGACGCCGCCACTGGTGACGATGAGGTCCGCGCGGATCAGCTGGTCCTCGACGGTGGCGCGCAGCGTCGTCGCGTCGTCCGCGACCGCGCCCACCCGGTAGGCGATGGCGCCCGTCTCGCGGGCGGCGGCGGCCAGCATGTAGCTGTTGGAGTCATGGATCCGTCCGGGCCCCAACTCCTCACCGGGCGCCACCAGTTCGCTGCCGGTGGACAGCACGACGACCCGTGGCCGCGGCCGGACCAGCACCTGGCCGCGGCCGATCGCGGCCAGCAGCGCGATCTGCGGCGGCCCCAGCCGGGTCCCCGCGGCGAGGGCGGACTCGCCCGCCACGACGTCACTGCCCCGGGCGCGCACATGGGCGCCGGGCTCGACCGGCCGGTGGACCCTGACCTCGCCGCTGGCGCCCGCCGGGTCGGCGCTGTGTGCCCGCATGGTGGTGGCCGGGCCCGCGCCGAGGCCCGCGTCGGTCCACTCGACGGGGACGACGGCCTGCGCGCCGGGCGGAAGCGGCGCACCGGTCATGATCCGCGCGGCCTGCCCCGGGCCGACGGTGGGCAACCGCGCGTCGCCCGCCGCCACGTCGCCGACGACCTCGAGGGTCACCGCGGTGTCCTCGCCCGCGCCCGCGACGTCGGCGACGCGCACCGCGTAGCCGTCCATCGAGCTGTTGTCGAACGGCGGCAGCGCCACCGGAACCGTGACGTCCTCGACCAGCACGCACCCTTGTGCTTCGAGGAGTTGCAGCTCGATGGGTTCCAGCGGGGTCAGCCGCCGCAGGATGTCGTCAAGGTGGTCGTCCACCGACCACACGCGGTCCGCCCCACCCCCGTCCGCCGCGTGGGCGGACCCTTCCGGACTGCTCACGTTTGCATTTCCTCCGAGACGTAATGACGTAGCCAGGCACGGAACTCCGGGCCCAGGTCATCACGTTCGCATGCCAGCCGCACGATCGCCCGCAGATAGTCACCGCGGTCGCCGGTGTCATACCGCCGCCCGGAGAAGAGCACCCCGTGCACCGGGCCGCCCGGTGCCTCGTCCACGGCGAGTTCGCGCAGCGCGTCGGTGAGCTGGATCTCGCCCGCCCGCCCCGGCGGGGTCTGCTTGAGCGCGTCGAAGACCCCGGCGTCGAGCACGTACCGGCCGATCACGGCGTACGAGGAGGGGGCCTCGGCGGCGGTCGGCTTCTCCACCAGGTCGGTGACCCGCACGACGTCGTCCTCGTCCATGGGTTTGACCGCGGCGCAGCCATAGAGGTGGATCTGTTCCGGGTCGACCTCCATGAGGGCCACCACGCTGCCGCCGAACCGTTCCTGTACCTCGATCATGCGGGTCAGCAGCGGATCGCGCGGATCGATCAGGTCGTCGCCGAGCAGCACCGCGAACGGCTGCCGCGCCACGTGCGGCTCGGCGCACAGCACGGCGTGGCCGAGGCCCCTGGGGTCGCCCTGGCGCACGTAGTGCATGGTGGCCAGGTCGCTGGACGCCTGGACCTTGGCCAGCCGGGACTCGTCCCCCTTGCGGCTGAGCGCCTCCTCGAGCTCGTAGTTGCGGTCGAAGTGGTCCTCCAGTGGCCGCTTGTTACGGCCGGTGACCATGAGTACGTCCGAGAGTCCGGCGGCGACCGCCTCCTCGACGACGTACTGGATCGCGGGCTTGTCCACGACCGGCAGCATCTCCTTGGGCGTCGCCTTGGTCGCCGGGAGGAACCGGGTGCCGAGCCCTGCGGCGGGGATGACAGCCTTGCTGATCCGAGGGCGTACCTGAGTCATGTTCCGCACGATATCCGTTGTGTGTGACATAGAAATGTGATCCGCGTGGGAATCGCGGACACGATCACCGAGGGATGTAAATGGGCGATACCGGGCGCAGGGCCGCCGACAAGATCACTCTGCGTGCCGATCTGCTGGCTGCCCGCCGCGCGATGACGCCGCCGGAGCGCTCGGCGGCGGCCCGCGCGCTGGCCGAACACGCCCTTGAACTACCGGAGTTGGCGGCGGTGTGCACCGTCGCAGGGTATGTGTCGGTGGGTGGCGAGCCCGGCACCCGGGAGCTGCTGGACGCGCTGCGCGGGCGCGGGGTGCGGGTGCTACTGCCGGTGTTGCGGCCGGACAGCGATCTCGACTGGGCCGTATACGAGGGCCCGGACTCGCTGGCCCGGGCCGGGCGCGGCCTGCTGGAGCCGGTCGGCCCGCGACTGGGGTGCGACGCGGTGCTGGCCGCGGACACCGTGCTGCTGCCCGGGCTGGCGGTGGACGCGCACGGCGTGCGGCTGGGCCGCGGCGGCGGCTCCTACGACCGGGTACTGGCCCGGCTGGCCCGCGCCGGTGCGCATCCGGCGCTGGTGGTGCTGCTGTACGCGCGCGAGGTGGTCGCCCGTCTCCCGAGGGAGCCGCACGACCACCTCGTGCAGGCGGTGGTCACACCGCAGGGCGTTCAGCGCTTCCGGTGAGGTCTTCTCCGGCGGGGGCCGCCCAGGTCCGGGGGCAAGCGCCCCCGGACCTGGGCGGCCCCCGCCAGGGGAGAAAGCCGCCTCCTACGGTGTCAGCGTCAGTTTGTCCTTGGTTCCCTTGTCGACCGACGCGCTGGAGTAGGACCAGGGCAGCAGCTGGCCGTTGACCCACATGTTGGTCTGGTCCGTGTAGTGGGCGCTGTAGGCGTGGCCCGAGGCGCCGGTGAGGTTTATCCAGCGGGACCTGTCGAAGTCGTCGAGGTTGACGATCATCCGCATCGACGGCACCCAGACCACGTCGTAGCCGCCCGCGGCGTTCCAGCCGCTGGCGTCGACCGCCGCCTCACCGCCGCTGAGCTGCCACGGGCCGCGGTTGAGCAGCCACTTGAGCAGGGCGGGGTTGTCACCGCTGCCCAGCGTCTGGTTGCGCAGCTCCATCTTGTGCAGCCGTCCCCAGCTCCAGGTGTCGATGTCCTTGCCGAGCTTGGAGGTCAGCTCGAAGCGGGCGTCCTTCATCGCCTGGGCGAGCAGCTGGTCACGGTTGGTGGCGGGCTTGTTGCTCGTGGTGGAGGTGTTCCACCAGGGGTTGTTGGCGTTCGGCAGGATCTCGCGGACCACCTCGAACCACCGGTCGCCGCCGTCCGGCTGCGCCTGCGAGGGGTCGCGCTGCCCGCACTCGTTGACCAGTTGCTGCCCGCCGCCGAGGTTGCTGGCCTGACCGGGCTGGCTGGTCGGGGTCACCCAAAGGCACTGTCCCTTGGGGCGCAGTTCCTTGGGCATCTTGTTGCCAAAGGCGAGCTTGAGGGTGTTGCGCCACACCGCGTTGAAGTACGCGGCGGCGGCCGAGTCCGCGCTCTGGTTGAAGTCCCAGCCCTCCAGCAGCTGCTGTGCCTGGCGGACGTAGGGGTCGGTGACGTTGATCTTCAGCAGGTACGGCACCAGCAGCTTGGCGATCTCGCTGCTGTTGTCCATCTGCATGGACTGCATGTCGTCCATGGAGATCTTTCCGCCGCCCGCCAGCTTGGACTGGATCAGGTCGTTGATGCGCTGGCTGCGGGTGCCGTAGCCCCAGTCGTCGGTGATCTCGTACGGGTAGTCCTTGCCCGCGACGGCCTGGTTGGCGGTGACGATGTAGCCGCGCTTGGGGTCCTCCTCGTAGGGCAGCGCGGTTCGCGGCACCCAACCGGTCCACTGGGCGCGCGAGTCCCAGCCCGGGGCGGGCCAGCGGCCGTCGAAGCCCTTGGCGCGGACCGGGATCTGGCCGGTCGCCTGGTAGCCGATGTGGCCCTTGGTGTCGGCGTAGACCAGGTTCTGCGCGGGCGCGGAGAAGTCCGCGGCGGCGGCCCTGAACTGGTTGAAGTCGGCGGCCTTGTCGATCTCGAAGACCGCGTCCATGGTCTTGCCCGGGGTGAGCGCGGACCAGCGCAGCGCCACCGCGTAGCCGCTCCGCCGGTCCGGCGCCGGGTCGCTGACCGGGGCCTCCTGGCCGACGGCGCTCAACTCGTCGCTGACGTCGGAGATCACCGGCATCCCGTTGCCCGCGACCCGCACGGTGATCGTACGGCTGCTGCCGCCCGCGACCTTGATGGTCTCCTGGCGGGTGGTGAACGGCACCTGCCTGCCGTCGTAGAGGTAGCTGTCGCCGGTGACCTTCTCCAGGTACAGGTCGGTGGTGTCGGCGCCCATGTTGGTCAGGCCCCAGGCGATGTTCTGGTTGTGCCCGATCACCACACCGGGCATTCCGGCGAACGTGTACCCGGTGACGTCGTACGGGCAGGAGGCGCTCACCGTGCGGCAGTGCAGGCCCATCTGGTACCAGACGGACGGCAGTTGGGGCGCCAGGTGCGGGTCGTTGGCGAGCAGCGGCTTGCCGGTGGTGGTGTACTTCCCGGAGACCACCCAGGCGTTGGAACCGATGCCGTTGCCGGTCGGGCCGAGCAGCGCGGGCATGTTGTCCACCGTGCGCGCCAGGGCGGAGAGTTGGCCGGTGGCGGAGTTGGTGCCGGGCGCCGAGGCGGTGCTCGTGCCGCCCTGCGGCACGAAGTCCTTGCCGCCGTTCGCGACCGTACCGCCGTCCACCACGGTCTGGTTGCGGTCGTACGGGTACTGCGGGTACAGCTGCTCGATCTGCGCGGTGGTCAGGCGGCTGGTCATCAGGGCGCGGTCGATCTCGTCCTGCATGTTGCCGCGCAGGTCCCAGGCCATCGCCTTGAGCCAGGAGACCGAGTCCACCGGGTTCCACGGCTCCGGCCGGTAGCCGTTGCCGATGTCCAGCGCGGTGTACTCCACCGACAGGGCGGCGCCGCGGTGGCCGGACAGGTAGGCGTTGACGCCGTCGGTGTAGGCCTGCACGTTCGCCTTGGTCTCCGGCGACAGCTGGGTGTCCCACTCCTGCTGGGCGGCCTGCCGCATGCCCAGGGTGCGGATGAACGCGTCGTTGTCCACCTCGCTGGAGCCGAACATCTCCGAGAGGCGGCCCGCGGTGAAGTGCCGCCGCACGTCCATCTCGTAGAAGCGGTCCTGCGCCTGTACGTACCCCTGCGCGCGGAACAGGTCCGCGGTGGAGTCCGCGTAGACCTGCGGGATGCCCTGGGCGTCACGTTCCACCTGAACAGGCCCGGACAGTCCCTTGAGCTGGAGACTGCCCGTGGTCTGCGGGAAGGAGGCGCGGATCGTACTGACCGTCCAGTACGAGCCGTAGCCGATGCCCGACACCAGGAGCAGTACGACCACGATGACGAGCAACCGTGCGCGGCGGCCCTTCTTCTTCGCGGGAGGGCCGGACGTGTTTGCGGGCATCGCTGTCCTTCGCGGGGCAGGTGGACCGAAGTACTGGCAGCAACCATATGGGGAGCGGGCGCCCGCCAGGCAGGGGGACCCCGGAATCCCAAGTGCAGGTAAAATGTTAGACAGCGAAACGAACTCCCGTCCCGGGAACCCCAGTACGGCCCGCCCCCACCATCGGAAGGACCGCGCCCTGTCTGTCGAGCACCTCAACGAAGTCCTGCTGGTCTCCGCCCTCGTCCTGCTCGTCGCGGTGGTGGCGGTGAGGGTGTCGTCCCGCAGCGGGCTGCCGAGCCTGCTGCTCTACCTGGGCATCGGCGTGGCCATCGGCCAGGACGGCCTCGGCGTGCAGTTCAACGACGCCGCGCTGACCCAGGTGTTGGGGTACGCGGCACTCGTGGTGATCCTCGCCGAGGGCGGTCTGGGCACCAAGTGGGAGGAGATCAGGCCCGCGGTGCCCGCGGCGGCCGTGCTGTCCACGGCGGGTGTCGGGGTGAGCGTGGCCGTCACGGCCGCCGCCGCGCACTTCCTGGTGGGCCTCGACTGGCGGCAGGCGCTGATCATCGGCGCGGTGGTGTCCTCGACCGACGCGGCGGCGGTCTTCTCGGTACTGCGCAAGGTGCCGCTGCCGCCCCGGCTGAACGGCATCCTGGAGGCCGAGTCCGGCTTCAACGACGCGCCCGTCGTCATCCTCGTGGTCGCCTTCTCCACCGCCGGACCGGTCGACCACTGGTACGTGATGCTCGGCGAGATCGCGCTGGAGCTGGCGATCGGCGCCGCCGCCGGCATCGCCATCGGCAAGCTCGGCGCCCTCGCGCTCAAGCACGTCGCGCTGCCCGCCTCCGGCCTGTACCCGATAGCCGTGATGGCGCTCGCGGTACTGGCCTACGCGGGCGGCGCCCTGGCGCACGGCAGCGGCTTCCTCGCGGTCTACCTGGCCGCCCTGGTGCTGGGCAACGCGGCGCTGCCGCACCGGCCCGCCACCCGCGGCTTCGCCGAGGGAGTCGCCTGGCTGGCGCAGATCGGCATGTTCGTGCTGCTCGGCCTGCTGGTCAACCCCCACGAGCTGGGCCCGGACCTGCTGCCCGCGGTGCTCATCGGCGCGGTGCTGACGCTGGTGGCCAGGCCGCTGTCGGTGATCGCCACGCTGACCCCGTTCCGCACCCCCTGGCGGGAGCAGGCACTGCTGTCGTGGGCGGGGCTGCGCGGCGCCGTGCCCATCGTGCTGGCGACCATCCCGATGGTGCACCAAGTCGCCGACAGCCACCGGGTGTTCAACATCGTCTTCGTGCTGGTGATCGTCTTCACCCTGGTGCAGGGCCCCACCCTGCCGTGGGCCGCCAGTCGACTGCGGCTCGGCACCCCGGAGGCCGCCGCGGACCTGGGCATAGAGTCCGCGCCGCTGGAGCGGCTGCGCGGCCATCTGCTGTCGGTCTCCATACCCGAGCCGTCCCGGATGCACGGCGTGGAGGTCTCCGAGCTGCGGCTGCCGCCCGGCGCCGCGGTCACCCTGGTGGTGCGCGAGGGCAACAGCTTCGTCCCGGCCCCGGCGACCGTGCTGCGGCGCGGCGACGAACTACTGGTGGTGGCCACCGACCAGGTGCGCGACGCGACCGAGCGGCGGCTGCGCGCGGTGGGCCGCGGCGGCAAGCTGGCGGGCTGGCTGGAGGGCCACACTCCCAGCGCGCACGGACCGCACCGGGGACCGCGCCCGGTGTCGCGAAGGCCACTTCGCGGGGCGGAGCGCGGGTCCGATTCGTACCGCTAACATGGTGATGTTGTAAATCCCCAACTCTGCCTGACGCAGAGCTGGCGCGACCGCACGGCGGCCGCGGTCCCTCTGCCACCCCAACGGTGCGGACCGACGGTATCTACCGGCGCCCTGCGCGAGAGGACAGCTCTCGGCGCATCGCGTGGCAATCCCATCGGTGCGCTACCAGGCGGCAGAAAGGCCCAGGCCGTGGCAACCACGGTCCGCGAACACGACCGCGTGGACACCGGTCCCCAGACGGTTACCGGCACCACCGCACAGGCGACGGGCGCACCCGCCCGCCCCGGGTACAAGCAGTTGCTGCGCACTGAGGACGCGTGGACGTTCCTGCTCCCCGGCTTCGCCGCCCGCCAGCCCTTCGCGATGCTGACGATAGGCATCGTGCTGCTGGTGCAGCACACCACCGGCTCCTACGGCAGCGCCGGTGTGGTCTCCGCCGTCACCGGCGTCTCCATGGCGCTGTTCGCCCCGCAGAGCGGCAAGCTGGCCGACCGCTTCGGCCAGGGCGCGGTACTGCTGCCCGGCGTCCTGGTGCACACAGCCGCCATCGGCGCGCTGATCGCCCTGGCGCTCACGCACGCCCCGCTGTGGGCGCTGCTGGCCGCGGCGGTGCCCGCGGGCGCCTCGGTGCCGCAGGTCGGGCCGATGGTGCGGTCCCGGTGGGCGGTGAAGCTCAACGGCTCACCGCTGATGCCGACGGCCGCCGCCTTCGAGTCGGTGACCGACGAGTTCACCTTCGTGGTCGGCCCGGTGCTGGCCACCGCCCTGTGCACCTCGGTGCACCCGGCGGCCGGGCTGGTCGCCGAGGCGGCGCTGACGCTGGTCGGCGGTCTGCTGTTCGCCGCGCAGCGGCGTACCGCCCCGGTGCCGAGCCGCTCGGCCGGTGGCAGCGTGCGGCACGCCTCCGCGCTCACCGTGCCGGGGGTGCGGGTGCTGGCGGTGGTGTTCCTCGGCATCGGCTCGGTCTTCGGCGGTATGCAGGTCTCCATGACCGCCTTCACCCAGGCGATCGGCCAGCCCGGCATCAACGGCCTGCTGTACGGCACGTTCGCCGCGGGCAACATGTGCGCGGGCGTCGTGTGCGGCGCCGTCGCGTGGAAGGTCACCCCGCAGCGGCGGCTGCTGCTGGCCTACCCGCTGCTGACGCTGGCCTGCTCGACGCTGTGGGCGGTGCACGCGGTGCCGCTGCTGGGCGTACTGGGGCTGCTGGTGGGGCTGTGCATCGCGCCCTCGCTGATCACCGGCTACACCCTGGTGGAGTCGCTGGTCCCGGCGGCGGCCAGGACCGAGGCGTTCACCTGGCTGACCGGCGCGGTGGCACTGGGCCAGGCCGCCGCGGCCACGGCGTCCGGGCAGCTCGCCGACCGGTTCGGGGCCAGCGCGGGCTTCCTGGTCCCGCTGGGCGGCACGGGCCTGGCGCTGGTCACCCTGCTGGCGCTGCGCGCACGCCTGTCCACCGGCCGCCAGGACGGGTGACCGGCCGCCGAACGGGCACCTCGGCGCCGGATGTGACACGGCTCGCGGTGGACTGACGCGGCGGAATACTGCACTATGGATCGTCGTTAGCACTCATTGAGTGAGAGTGCCAGGAGGAGCAAGTGCCGACCTACCAGTACCAGTGCACCGAGTGCGGCGAGGCCCTAGAGGCGGTGCAGAAGTTCAGCGACGCGGCGCTCACCGAGTGCCCGAGCTGCCAAGGCAGGCTGCGCAAGGTGTTCTCCGCGGTCGGCGTCGTCTTCAAGGGCTCCGGCTTCTACCGGACGGACAGCCGTGGCGCGTCGTCCAGCAGCAGCCCGGCGAAGTCGTCCTCGACCGGCTCGGAGTCCAAGCCGTCCGGCGGCTCGGAGTCGAAGTCGGCCAGCACGGCGACCACCGCTTCCAGCACTCCGGCCGCCTGACCGGGCGGGCGGCACACCTTACGGCTTGCGTACGGACCCCACCGAATCGCTTCGGCGGGGTCCTCGCCGTACCCGGCGCGGCTAGGGTGACGGCATGACGCAGACCAGTAGCGGCCAGGCGGAGATAGGTGTCATCGGCGGGTCCGGTTTCTACGCCTTCCTGGACGATGTGACGGAAGTCACGGTCGATACTCCCTACGGGCCGCCGAGCGACTCCCTGTTCCTCGGCGAGGTCGCCGGACGGACGGTCGCCTTCCTGCCCCGGCACGGCCGCAAGCACCATCTGCCGCCGCACCGGATCAACTACCGCGCCAACCTGTGGGCGCTGCGCTCGCTCGGCGTCACCCAGGTCCTCGGCCCGTGCGCGGTGGGCGGCCTGCAGGAGGAGTACGGCCCCGGCACCCTGCTCGTCCCCGACCAGCTGGTGGACCGTACGAAGTCGCGGGTGCAGACGTACTACGACGGCCAGGCGCTCCCCGACGGGCGGGTGCCGGGCGTGGTGCACGTGGCGTTCGCCGACCCGTACTGCCCGGTGGGGCGGCGCGCGGCGGTACGCACCGCGCGGGCAGGCGGCTGGGACGCGGTGGACGGCGGCACGCTCGTGGTGATCGAGGGGCCGCGGTTCTCCACCCGCGCCGAGTCCCTGTGGCACGCGGCACAGGGCTGGGCGGTGGTCGGGATGACCGGTCACCCGGAGGCCGTCCTGGCGCGTGAACTCGGTCTGTGCTACACGTCGTTGACACTGGTGACGGACCTGGACGCGGGCGCCGAGCACGGTGAGGGCGTCTCCCAGGAGGAGGTCTTCGCCGTCTTCGCGGCCAACGTGGCCCGGCTGCGCGACGTACTGTTCCAGGTGGTCGGTGAACTGCCGCGGGCCGACGAGCGGGACTGCCTGTGCTCCCACGCGTTGGACGGTCTGGACACCGGTCTCGAACAGGCGTAGTCCGCCCGCCGGTTGAGCGGGCGATTGGGGAACGGTGTGGTGAGCGAGCAGCCGAGCGGTCAGCAGAAAGAGCCCAAGCCCGGTCTGTTGGGCGGCTTCAAGGAATTCCTGATACGCGGCAACGTGGTCGACCTGGCCGTCGCCGTCGTCATCGGAGCCGCGTTCACCGGGGTGGTCAACTCCGTGGTGAACGGCGTGATCAACCCGGTGGTCGGCGCGTTCGGCACCAAGGACCTGGCCAGTTACAAGTCGTGTCTGAAGGGCCCGTGCGGATACGACTCCGCCGGGCACGTCACCCACGGCGTGGCCCTCTTGTGGGGCTCGGTGCTGGGCGCGGTGCTCAACTTCCTGATCACCGGCGCGGTCGTGTACTTCCTGATGGTGGTGCCGATGGGCCGCTATCTGGCCCGGCGGGCGGCCAAGCGCGCCCAGCAGGAGGAGGAGCACGCCGAGGTGGAGGCGACCGAGGTGCAACTGCTGCGGGAGATCCGCGACGCGCTGGTGGCGCGCTCCTCGTAACGGGTCACAGGTGGTGCGGGGGCTTCTCGTCCAGGAACCGGGCGAGGTCGTCCCCCGCACCGCCGCGGGGCCGCTCGCCCCAGCCGTCGTCCGAGTCGTCCGCCGACGGGCGGTCCAGCGGGTCGTCGAAGACCAGCCGGGGTGCCGCCGGTGGACGCTCGGGGACGTGGTCGGTGCTCATGCGGTCCAGGGTACGGGCGGTGCGGCTCACGCCGCCTCGTGGTCGAAGCCGCGGTCCCGGGCCATCCGCTTCAGCTCGACGAGGGCGTGCTTCTCGATCTGCCGGATGCGCTCACGGGTCAGCCCGTGCTGCTTGCCGACCTCGGTGAGGGTGCGCTCCTTGCCGTCGTCCATGCCGTAGCGGGCGCGGATGATCGAGGCGGTACGGCCGTCCAGCCTGCCGATCAGGTCCTCAAGCTCCTCGCGGCGCAGCATGACCAGGACCGAGTCCTCCGGCGAGGTGGCCGAGGTGTCCTCCACCAGGTCACCGAACTGGGTCTCGCCCTCGTCGTCCACCGACATGTTCAGGCTCACCGGGTCGCGGGCCCAGTCGAGCACGTCGGCTATCCGCTCGGGCGCCGCGCCCAGCTCCGCCGCGATCTCGGCGGGCTCCGGCTCGCGTCCGTGCTCACGGTTGAACTCCCGCTGCACCCTGCGTATCCGGCCCAGTTCCTCCACCAGGTGGACGGGCAGCCGGATGGTGCGCGACTGGTCGGCGATCGACCGGGTGATGGCCTGCCGGATCCACCAGGTCGCGTACGTCGAGAACTTGAAACCCTTGGCGTAGTCGAACTTCTCAACCGCTCGGACCAGACCCGCGTTTCCCTCCTGGATGAGGTCGAGCAGCGGCAGTCCGCTGCGCGGGTAGCGGCGGGCGACCGCGACGACGAGACGCAGGTTGGAGCGGATGAAGACGTCCTTGGCGCGGGCTCCGGCCTCCACGAGTGCGCGCAGCTCCGCCTCGCTCGCCTGCGCGGCGGTCTCCCCCTCGTCGAGGAGGTGCTCGGCGAAGACCCCGGCCTCGATGACCCTGGACAGTTCGACCTCCTGCGCCGCGTCGAGGAGCGGGGTCCGCGCGATCTCGTCGAGGTACATGCCGACCAGGTCGCGGTCAGCCGCCTCGCCGCCGGTGGCGCGAACACTGCTGGGCCCATCGGTGCGACGGGCGACGGCACGGGTTGCCATGCGTGCTCCCTTTGCGTGGTTCGGTCGCGTATTCAGTGATCTCGTGTTCGGTGTGCTCTTGGGTCACGCGGACACCTTTTCGCGTGCCCACTCAGTCGGAAACAACGACTGGAATCCGGACAGAATTCCCCAGCGGCTCGCTCATTTTGCTGATCTTGCAGTATCCTGCGGGACCTCCGTCGGGCAGACACAGGAGCGCACCATGGCGGACCACGCGCACGTGCAGGCCAGGCCGGGTACGGAGGCCGACCTGGAGCAGCTCACCGCCATCTACAACCATTACGTCCTTCAGACGCACTCGACCTTCGACACGGTTGCGTTCACCCCGCGGCAGCGGCAGCCGTGGCTCGCCGACCACCCCGAGCAGGGGCCGCACCGCCTCTTCGTCGCCGAGGAGGGCGGGCGGGTGCTCGGCTACGCCACGAGCAGCGAGTTCCGCGCCAGGCCCGCGTACCGCAGCTCGGTGGAGACGGCGGTCTACTGCGCCCCGGGCGCGGGCGGGCGGGGCCTTGGCACGCTGCTCTACACGACCCTCTTCGAGGCGCTCGCCGACCAGGGGCTGCACCGCGCGTACGCGGGCATCGCGCTGCCCAACGAGGCGTCGGTGCGGCTGCACACCCGGTTCGGCTTCCGCCAGTGCGGCCTGTACTCGGAGTCCGGCCACAAGTTCGGCCGCTACTGGGACGTGGCCCGCTACGAACGGGATCTGTGATCAGCGCGTCCGGCACCCGTCCGGTACGTCCGGCGCTGTCGGGTTCAGCCCGTCCGGCGCTTGAGGACACCTCGCGCGGCGTGGTCCAGGGGGGCGGGCCGCGGGAAACGGCGCGGGGGGCGCGCCCCCGCCCGGCCCGCTACCGCCGCCAGGGCAGGTCCGCCCCGCCGTGCGGGGCCAGCCCCTCCGCGACCGTGCGCATGATCTCGCCGAGCTGGCGCACCTGCTCGTCGCTGAGCCGGTCGAACAGCGCGCCGCGCACCGCCTCCACATGCCCGGGCGCCGCCGCCGCGAGCGCGGCGAACCCCTCGTCGGTCAGCACCGCCATCTGGCCGCGCCGGTCCGTGGGACAGTCCTCGCGCCGCACCCAGCCGTTGTGTTCGAGGCGGGCGACCGCGTGCGACAGACGGCTGCGGGTGATCTTCGAGCGCTCCGCGAGGTCGGTCATCCGCATGCGGCGCTCCGGCGATTCGGAGAGCCAGACCAGCAGCGAGTAGTAGGTGTGCGGCATTCCGGCGTCACGCTGCAACTGGCGGTCGATGTGGTCGGAGAGCAGTTGGCTCGCCGCCATGTAGGCACGCCAGGTCTTCTGCTGTCCTTCGTCCAACCAGCGGGGTTCCGTCGTCGCCATGCCCCCAGCCTACGACTGCTTGAATGTTCAATGACGAATGCCCCACCTCCTCGCGAACAGGAAGCGGGGCATTCGCCCTGGGCACGCGCGGCCGTCAGTGCGCGATGACCGGAACCGGAAGGTCCGAGACCTCCTCGTCACCGTCGCCCGAGCTGGCCGAAGGCCCGCCCTGGTGGCCGGTGTTGATGGCGACGAACGCGATCACGGCGGCGAGCGCCAGGATCCCGACCGCCCACCAGATGGCGGCGGCGTACCCGTGCACCATGGCCTGCAACTGCAGCAGCTTGGCGGCCTGCGGCGAGCGGACCTGCGCCAGGTGCGCGGTGGCGTACGAGGTGGTGGCGCTGGCCGCGATGGTGTTCAGCAGCGCGGTGCCGATCGAACCACCCACCTGCTGCGAGGTGTTGACCATCGCGGAGGCGACACCGGCGTCACGCGGCTGCACGCCGTGCGTGGCCAGGCTCATCGCGGGCATGAACGCGGTGCCCATGCCCAGGCCCAGCAGGACCAGGGCGGGCAGGATCAGCGCCGGGTAGGAGCTGTCGACCCTGATCTGGGTCAGGATCAGCATGCCGATCGCGGCGACCACGAAGCCGGGGCCCATCAGCAGCCGGGGACGCACCCGGGTCATCAGCCGGGCACCGATCTGCGTCGAGCCGGTGATCATGCCGACGACCATCGGCAGGAACGCCACACCGCTGGTCACCGGGGTGTAGCCCTTGACGACCTGCATGTAGTACGTGAGGAACAGGAAGAGCCCGAACATGCCGATCACGGCGAGGCCCAGCGAGGCGAACACACCGCCGCGGTTGCGCTCGGTGACCACGCGCAGCGGCAGCAGCGGAGCGGAGACGCGGGACTCGACGAGCACGAACGCCAGTAGCAGCACGCCCGAGGCCACGAACAGGCCGACGGTGATCCCGGCGCCCCAGCCGTTGGACTCGGCGCGGGTGAAGCCGTAGACCAGGGAGACCAGGCCGAGGGTGGCCAGCAGCACGCCGGGGATGTCCAGCCGGTTCCGGTTGCGGGTGCCCTCGGGCTCGTGGATCACGGCGACGGCACCGGCCGCGGCGACCACGGCGAAGCCGATGTTGACGAACAGCGCCCAGCGCCAGTTGAGGTACTCGGTGAGCACACCGCCGAGCATCAGGCCGATGGCCGCGCCACCGCCCGCGATGGCGCCGTAGATGCCGAACGCCTTGGCGCGCTCCTTGGCCTCGGTGAACATCACCGACAGCAGCGACAGCGCGGCGGGCGCGAGCAGCGCGCCGAACACGCCCTGCAGCGCGCGGGCACCGAGCAGCATGCTGGTGTTCACCGCGGCGCCACCCACCGCGGAGGCGCCCGCGAAGCCGAGCAGGCCGATGATGAACGCGCGCTTACGGCCCGCGAGGTCGGCTATTCGGCCGCCGAACAGCAGGAGGCCGCCGAACGCGAGGGTGTAGGCGGTGATCACCCACTGCCGGTTGCCGTCGGAGATGTGCAGGTCGTGCTGGGCGGACGGCAGCGCGATGTTCACGATGGTCGCGTCCAGCACCACCATCAACTGGGCTATGGCGATGAATATGAGGGCTTTCCAGCGCCTCGGATCGAGCGGGGGTGCGCCAGCAGGCATGGGTGGAACCACCTAGGGATGCGGAGAAGGTAAGAAGTCCGGAGAAGGGTGATGCTATGGGGATCTTGCGGGAAACGCTCAGGATTTCTTCTGCTGGAGATCCTCGAACGTCACCGCGCTTCCCGGCAGTTCGGACCGTGCGGGGGTCCGTAGTCCGTCGAGGAAGAGCTGTAGATGGCGATGGGCGAATCGGTCGGTGTTGAAGCAGGACGTGCCGGGCAGTGGCCGGGTGAGCTGGGACAGCGCCACCATCAGGTCGCCCACGGCGACATCGGTACGGAGCTGACCGGATCGGTGCGCACCGGCGACCAGGGCCTGCACGGCCGTCGCCAAGTGATCACCAGCGGAGACGAGTTCGGGGTCACCCTCTTCGAACGCGCCGGACAATAGCGTACACAACGCACCGATGCGTTCGTCCGCCGCCTCGTGCGTGAACCGCCGCAGCGCCTCGAACGCGTCCGGCTCCTCGTCGAGCGCGGCCTCGGCCCGTCGCGCGACGCGGTCCATGACCGACAGCGTCACCGTGCGGATCAGCTGGGTGCGGTCGGCGAAGTGGCGGTAGAGCGTGGCGTTTCCGACCCCGGCCCGCCGGGCGACCTCGTCCAGCGGGATGTCGGGGCCGTGCTCCACGAGCGCCTCACGGGCGGCGGTGACGATGCGTTCCCGGTTGCGGGACGCGTCCGCCCGCAGCCGGGGCCGCTGCTGCTCGATGGCGACACCGCCCATGATGGCGCTCCTTTCCGCTGTCTCGTCGTATGGGAGGTTTACGGGCCACAGCCCGCAGAAGGGACATGGCTGGATTTCGGCTAGCCACATGGTGAAACGGGGAGAACTCCCCCGGATATTTCGGGGGTTCGTGTGACCTGTGCCACGCCGCCGCTACGCGGGGGCGTCGAGCACCCGGCGGCCGCGCACCGAGGCCGCGTACGAGACGAGCAGTCCGCCCGCCGCCCAGGCGGCCAGCACCCACCAGGCGAGCGCCGTCCCGTTGCCGTCGAAGTAGACGGTGTTGCGGACCAGCGTGGTGGCCGCGCCCGTCGGCAGCGCCTGGCCGATCGCGCTCCAGAACGGCGGCAGCAGCGAGGCCGGGTAGACACCGCCAGCGCTCGGATTGCCCAGCACCACAAACACCAACAGCGCCAGGCCGACGCCGAGTTGGCCGAACAGCACCTGAAGCGCCATGCCCACGGCCGCCGCGGTGAACGTGGTGAGCGCGCCGATGCCCCACAGCGCGCCGAAGTGCCCGGGCAGCGCGTCGAAGACCGGGTCGACGATGATCGCGCCGCCCAGTCCCGAGGCGATCGACAGCAGCGCCAGGGTGCCCAGCCGGATGGTCGTGCGGTGGACGCTGGCCGGTCGCGCCCCGTGCGACATCGCCAGCGCGGAGGAGGCCACATATCCGCCCACGATCAGCCCGATGACCAGGTAGAACGAGCTGAGCCCGCGCCCGTCGGCGGGGTACGGCGGGCGGATGTCGGTCACCCGCACGGTACGGGCGTTGGCCCGCTCCATGTCCTGCGCGATCTGACCGGCGGTCTGGGCGACGGACGGCCCGCCCGCCGAGGCGACCAGCAGGGTGTCGGTCGTGCCGCTCGGGTTGATCAGCACGGCGGCGTCCACGGTGCGGCGCAGGATCTGGCGGCGCGCCTCGGCGCGGTCGGTGGCGGCGTGCGCCCGGACCGGGGCGCCGGGCAGCGCGTTGAGCCTGCCGACCACCTGGCCGCGGACCGGGGCGGGGGCGACCACGGCGACCGGGATGCGGTGCGGGGTGGGCGAGTGGAACGCGCCCAGGTAGGAGACGATGAACGCCAACTCGATCACGAAGACGCCGAGCACCAGCAGCGCGGCACGCGCGCTGACGGCGTCCCGCAGCTCCGCCGGGAACCCCTTGCGCGCGGTGGTGTCGGCATTGGCCATCGCGGGAGCCCGCCTCTCGGTCGCCTCGGTCCTCTCGGTCGCCTCAGTCGTCGGGAACGGCGCTGGACGCCGCGGCGAGCTGGTGCGCCCTGCGGCGCCGGATGATGGCCGAGCCCGCCAGGGCGCTGGCGGCGAAGGCCAGCACGACGACCCGGGGCCGGTCCAGCACATGGCCGGTGGCGTGGTCGAGCGAGTAGCGCCCGGGTCCCGCCACCGCCAACCCGGCCGCCGAGTAGCCGAGGAACAGCGGGTACTCATAGCCGCCCGACTGCGCGAAGAACCCGGCCGGGTAGTGCACCGCGACCGCGCCCGCCATCGCCCCGGCCGCCGCCGCGCCCGCCGCGGGCGTGGCGAGCCCCAGCGCCAGCAGCAGCCCGCCACCGGCCTCGCCGAGCCCGGCGGCCAGCGCGCTCGGTCTGCCGGGCCTGAAGCCCATCTGCTCCATGGCCGAGGCGGTGGCCGACAGGCCGTGGCCGCCGAACCAGCCGAACAGCTTCTGGGCGCCGTGTGCGAACAGCGCTCCGCCGACGCCCAGCCGCAGCGCGAGCAGTCCTAGGTCCTTGCGGTGCGTCAGGGACATGGCGGGTCCTTAGGTCGCGGGCTCGGGGCGGCGTGGCGGGTGCGGGGATCCGGGTGCGGTACGGGACGTGGAGCGGGAGCTTCCAGCTTCACCGGCCGCGCACCCGGGCGCCGTTCCCGCTCGGCGCTCCGCTGGGCGTGCGATGACCCGCCGTCGATCGATGGCAGCACCGTTGTGGCTGGTCGCGCGCTTCCCCGCGGCCCCTCAGGGCGCCGCCGAACCGCGGCGGACTTCGCCCGCCCTGCTTAGGCCGTCAGAGCGCCTACCCCTCGGTAACGAGATGACGCAAACACGCGACAGCACCGCTCCCTTACCGCTAGAAGAGGTGGGGCACGGCCCAGTTCGACGACTCGACGCCCGAAAACGTGATCTGGAGTGACGCCCGATGACCCAGCCACGCCGATCCCTGCGCATCGCCAACTGCTCCGGCTTCTACGGCGACCGGCCGTCCGCCGCCCGGGAGATGGTCGAGGGCGGGCCCATCGACGTACTGACCGGCGACTACCTCGCCGAGCTCACCATGCTCATCCTGTGGAAGGCCAGGCAGCGCGATCCGGAGGGCGGCTACGCGGTGTCGTTCCTCGCCCAGATGCGCGAGGTGCTCGGCAGCTGCCTGGAGCGCGGCATCAAGGTCGTCGTCAACGCGGGCGGCCTCAACCCGGCGGGCCTGGCGGCCAAGCTCGGCGAACTGGCCGACGCCGCCGGGCTGGCCCCGAGGATCGCCCACCTGGAGGGCGACGACCTGCTGCCCCGGCTGCCCCAACTCCAGTCCGCCGGCGAGGACTTCGCGCACCTGTCGACCGGGCGCCCACTGGCCGACGCCGGTGTGCGGCCGATGACCGCCAACGCCTACCTGGGCGCCTGGGGCATCACCGAAGCGCTGCGCGCCGGGGCCGACGTGGTCATCTGCGGGCGGGTCACCGACGCCTCGCTGGTCGTCGGGCCCGCCGCCTGGGCCTTCGACTGGGCACCGGACGACTGGGACCGGCTCGCGGGCGCCGTCACCGCGGGGCACATCATCGAGTGCGGCGCCCAGGCCACCGGCGGCAACTACGCCTTCTTCACCGAGCTCGACCGCCCCGTCCTCCCCGGCTTCCCGATCGCCGAGATGTATCCGGACGGCTCGTGCGTCATCACCAAGCACCCGGACACGGGTGGGGCGGTAACCGTCGACACCGTCACCGCACAACTGCTGTACGAGATAGACCGTCCCCGCTACGCCAATCCCGACGTCACCGCTCGCTTCGACACCGCCAGGCTGAGCCAGGACGGACCCGACCGGGTGCGGGTGCACGGCGTCAGGGGCGAGCCCGCGCCGGACAGGCTCAAGGTCTGCCTCAACTACCAGGGCGGCTACCGCAACACCGCCACCTTCGTCCTCACCGGTCTCGACCTCGCGGCGAAGGCCCGGTTCGCCGAGGCGGCGCTCCTCGACGCCGTGGGCGGTCGGGACGCCTTCGCCGAACTCGACATCCGACTGGACGGTCCGCCTACCTCCGGCGGCACCGCGCGGCTGGTGGTGACAGCCAAGGACCCCGACCAACGGAAGGTCGGCCGCGCACTGTTCACCGCCATCGCCGGCATCGGCCTGTCCTGCTATCCGGGCTGCTACCTGGAGCAGGCGTCGCCGCGGCCTTCCGAGTACGGGATCTACTGGCCCGCGCTGGTCTCCGGCGACGCGGTACACCCCGAGGTCGTGCTGGCCGATGGCACACGGATATCCGTACCACGCCCTCCCATACGCCCGTACGCGGCGCCTGGGGATGTCCCGGCTGGTCCGGCGGCGCCCGAGCCGTCCGGGCCCTACGCCAGCGTTCCGCTCGGTACGGTCGTCGGGGCGCGCTCCGGCGACAAGGGGGGCGACGCCAATGTGGGGCTGTGGGCCCGCGACGACCTGGTGTACGGCTGGCTGTGCGGCTTCCTGGACGTGGAGCGCCTGCGGGAGCTGCTGCCCGAGGCGGCCGGACTGGCCGTCAGCCGCTACGAGCTGCCGAACCTGAGGGCGCTGAACTTCGTCGTGCACGGCCTGCTCGGCGACGGCGTGGCCGCCTCCACCCGTCCCGACCCCCAGGCCAAAAGCCTCGGCGAACAGCTGCGGGCCCGTCTCGTGGACATCCCGCGGGCGCTGCTGGAGACGCGGACACAACCGTCACTTGGTGGCGGCCTGACCAGCTCTTGAACCTCCGATGGCCAAGATCCGGGACTCGCTGTGGGACTGCCCACATTGCCCCGGCCCCGGCGCTTGGCACGCATCCGGGCTGCGTAATCTGGGGCCGCGTCGCCTGCACCGGGCCGGCGAGAGCACGGAGGGAACCAACCCGTGGACAACACCATCCTGCACAAGGCCATATTCCTGCTGCGCGACTGCCACGAGCCGGAGCAGCAGGTCGTCGAGGGCCTGAAGACCTACTTCCCCGAGCTGTCGCTGGGCGAGCGCGAGCGCTACGCCAGCGAGGCATGGGACATGGTGCACGGCAAGCACTCCGCGATCTGATCGCCGTCCCGCTGACCGGTGGCCGGACCCCTCGGGTCCGGCCACCGGTCTTTTGCGCTCCGGGCCCGCCCGCGCCGCCGCCTCCAGCAGGCGGACCGGGACCAATCCCAGAAAGATGGGGGGTGACCGCCGTGGAGGGGGCAGACGAGCAGTACGAGGGCTCGCCCCGTGCACGGCGACGGGCCTCAGCGAAGGCGAGAAGGGACGGACACCGTGGCACGACCCAAGATTCTCGTAGTGGGTGCCGGATTCGCCGGAGTCGGTTGCGCACGCCGCCTGGAGCGCAGGCTCGGCCCGCAGGAGGCGGACATCTGCCTGGTCACCCCGTACTCCTACCAGCTCTATCTGCCGCTGCTGCCACAGGTCGCCTCGGGCGTACTCACCCCGCAGTCCGTGGCCCTCTCGCTGCGCCGCAGCGCCAGGCACCGCACCAAGATCATTCCGGGCGGGGCCATAGGGGTGGACGCCAGGGCCAAGATCTGCGTCATCCGCCTGCTCACCGGCGAGATCGTCAACGAGCGGTACGACTACATCGTGGTGGCCCCCGGCAGTGTCACCCGCACCTTCGACATCCCCGGGCTCACCGAGCACGGGCGCGGTATGAAGACACTCGCCGAGGCCGCGTACATCCGCGACCACGTGATCACCCAGCTCGATCTGGCCGACGCCAGCCAGGACGAGCAGGAGCGGGCCTCACGGCTGCAGTTCGTGGTGGTCGGCGGCGGATACGCGGGCACCGAGACCGCGGCCTGCCTGCAACTGCTGACCACGAACGCGCTCAGGCGCTATCCGCGGCTCGATCCGCGGCTGATCAAGTGGCACCTGATCGACATCGCGCCCAAGCTGATGCCCGAGCTGGGCGACAAGCTGGGCCGCAGCGCGCTGGAACGCCTGCGCCGCCGCGGCATCGAGGTGTCGCTGGGGGTGTCGATCGCCGAGGCGGGCCCGGACAAGGTGACGTTCACCGACGGCCGGGTGCTGCCCTGCCGCACCCTGATCTGGACCGCGGGGGTCGTCGCCAGCCCGCTGGTCGCCACGCTCGGCGCGGAGACGGTACGCGGACGGCTGGCGGTGACCGCCGAGATGACCCTGCCGGGGTTCGACGGGGTCTTCGCGCTCGGCGACGCCGCCGCGGTGCCCGACCTCGCCAAGGGCGACGGCGCGGTGTGCCCGCCCACCGCCCAGCACGCGCTGCGGCAGGGCAGAAGGGTGGCGGAGAACATCATCGCGAGCCTGCGCGGCCAGCCCCTCCAGCCGTACGTGCACAAGGACCTGGGCCTGGTGGTGGACCTCGGTGGCAAGGACGCGGTCTCCAAGCCGCTCGGCATCGAACTGCACGGCCTCCCGGCGCAGGCGGTGGCCCGCGGCTACCACTGGTCGGCGCTGCGCACCAACGTCGCCAAGGTCCGGGTGCTGACCAACTGGATGATCAACGCGCTCGCGGGCGATGACTTCGTGCGGATCGGCTTCCTGTCCCAAAGGCCCGCGAAACTGGAGGACTTCGAGTACAGGGATGTGTACCTGAGCCCGGAGCAGGTCCGGGAGCACACCGCCTCGGTCATCGCCCACGAACGGTGAGGGCGGCCGGGGTCAGCCGCCGCGCACCAACTGCCACTGCTGGTTGGCCCCGCCGTTGGGCGGCCACTCGATCACCTTCGCGCCGTCGGTGGTCGACTGGCCGTCGACGTCGGCGAGCATGCCGGTGGCGCGGTTCTCCAGGGTGACGTAGCCGTCGCCGGACGGAACGATCCGCCACTGCCCGGCGGCGCCCAACCGCCCACCGCGGATGTCGAGTTGGGTGCCGGAGACCGGGTTGCCGCCGGGTGCCTCGAGTGCCTTGCCGCTCTGCACGCCGACCACCTCGTAGTAGCCGTCACCGGTGGGCCGCACCGTCCACCGCTGGTTGGCTCCGCCGTCGCCGCTCCACTGGTCGACGGCCGAGCCGTCGGCGGTGGCCTGGCCGACGACGTCGAGCGCCTTGCCGCTGTTGCGGTTG
The DNA here is from genome assembly GCA_037034305.1 of Streptomyces sp. PLK1-5. GTDB lineage: Bacteria > Actinomycetota > Actinomycetes > Streptomycetales > Streptomycetaceae > Streptantibioticus_A. The sequence goes on along the minus strand of JBAGJY010000011.1, from coordinate 22,890 downwards.
ACCAGCCGATAGGTGCCCGTGTACGTCCGCACCGGTCCCGCGGTGACGCTGAGGTTGTCGTACTGGGCCCGCACGTACCCGGTCGTCCCGATGCCCACCTGCCCCGCGCCGTACGAGGTGTCGTCGGCCGTGCCGACGGTGTGGCCGTCGATGGACGCCGTGATGGCCGAACCGTCGAAGCCCAGCGCCAGCCGGTGCCAGCCGTCGCCCGCCGCCTCGGCGTCGGTGCCGTGGGCCAGCACCGTCACCTGGTGCGCGGTGTCGTTCCGCTCGATGGCCCAGCCGCCGCTGTGCGACAGCGACAGGGCGTAGGAGTCGATCCCCGCCGGGGAGAAGCCGCTCTGCGTGCCCACCCGCCCGAGCAGCCGCACCGCGCCGTCCTGGTCGAGCCGGGTGTCCACGGCGACCGTGTAGTTGGTCCAGCCGAGGTCGCCGAGGGTGGCGTAGGGGTCGGCCGGGTTGTCCCAGTTGATCGGCGCGGTGGGCGTCATCTGCTGGATACAGGTCCCGGCCCGCCCGCCACCGCAGCGCACCGCCTCGAAACTGCCCTGCTGCGCGGCGAGCAGCCGTGCCTCGCCGCCCACCCCGGGGTGCTCGAAGTCGTCCCGGTACGGCAGCGGCAGCGCACCGCGGGCCGCGGGCCGGGCGGTTCCGGCACCCTGCCCGGTGGTGGTGGTGACCGAGTAGACGCGACCGGGCTGGAGGGTGAGCGTGTAGATCCCGTTCACCGGGGTGAGGTCCGGCTGCCGCACCATGTAGTCGCGCTGGTCGGTGGAGCCGAAGTCACTGGACCACACGTGCAGCGCACCGGCGGTCAGCCCGCCGGTCACCCGCAGGGTCATCGTCTGGGCCGCGGTCGCGTCCAGCGTCTCCGCGATCGTGCTCCACGCCCCGGAGTCCGGCGAACGCAGCGTCACATACGAGCCGCCTGCGCGGCTGCCGCCCAGATAGCCGCTGGCGGAGTCGACGTAGTGCCAGCCGGGCCGGGTGAACTGGGTGGTGTGCGCGGTCGCCCAGACGCTCTTGCCGACGCTGTACGCACCGGACCACGGCTGGTCGGCGGTGACCAACCCCATCGTGTCGTAAGGGAGGTTGGGGTACACCGCGGCCACCACCGGCCAGTTGATGTACGCGGTCATCCGGGCGTCGAGGTACCCGCGGTTGACCGCCCTGGCCAGCGCGGCGCCACCGGTGTTGTAGTCCTCGGAGCCGTTCTCGCTCGCCCACAGCTGCTTGCCGGTGGCCAGCGCGTCGGAGGTGGTGGAGCACCGGGTCATCGCCGACATGTAGCTGCACGGATAGTGTGTGCCGATGATGTCGACCGCCTTGTCGAAGGCGGGGTCCGCGCGCATCGCGGTGGCCACGTCCCACCCGGAGTCCGCGCCCACCACCTGGGTGTGGCGGTAGCCGTCGGCGGCGAGGGCGGCGTGCAGCTTCTCGTACCAGGCGGCGTTGTATCCGCGCTCGTTCCAGCCGCCGAGGTAGTCGATGGTGAGCCCGTGCGCTCTGGCGCAGCCGAGCCAGGAGACGAGGTAGTCGACGGTGTCCTGGGACCAGAAGTTCCCGCCGCTGCCGGTGTTGCCGATCCACCCCGGCGCGCCCCAGGCCAGCCCGTACAGCCTGATTCCGGGATTGCGCGCCTTGGCCTGTTCCATCAGCCACCACTCGTACCCCGTACCGCAGTTGACGGCGCCGCGCGAGTGCTCGTGACTGGCCTCGGCGCCGTCGGTGGAGTTGGTGTCGCCGCCGATCTCCACCTTGAGTATCTGCAGCGCCGCTCCGTACCCGGGCTTGAACAGGTAGTCGAGTATCTGCCCGCGCTGCCTGGCCGGATAGTCGGTCAGCAGACGGGAGTTGCCCCCGCCGCCACTGATCGCCCCGACCCCGTCGAAGGTCCGCCCCGCGCCACGCCCGTCCACGGTCACCGCGGTGACCGTCCGCTCCCGGCCTGCCGCCGCCGAGGGCTGCCCCCCGACGATCACCCCGATGACCAGCGCAAACGCCCCCAGGACAGCGATCCTGGCGGGAGCTCTCCCGCGAAAACGATGGGTCCTCATGCTGCCGTACGCCTCCAACTCATGGTTGGTATTGGGCAGTTACGTTTGGAGCACCTTGCGGAATCAGACTCAACCAACCAGAAAGCGACGTCAACCCTCCCGACACCGAGCGTGCCCCCACGATCACCCCCGCCAGCCGCGCACCCACCCCTCCCCCTGATCCGCTAACCTGCCCTGGGCTACCCACACGGGCAGCTCGCGCCTCCATGCCTCCGCCGCACGCAGACGACCTCCCGGGTCGGCGACACACCCTCTTGGCGTCGAGCCGTCAGAGAGCGCGCCGGCCCACGAGTGAAGGCAGTTCGTTTTCCGTGCGGGTCTGACATCGGGGTCGAGCCACGTCCCGGTGATCCTTAGGGCTTGAGGTGTCCGACAATGATCTCGGCGACGTCGTCTTCGGGCCGAGCAGGACGGCGTCGAGGAGCTGACACCAGGAGGCACGGCTGGTCTCCAGTGCGGCGACGAAGGAGTACAGCCAGCCAGGAACGAGCGCTTGCTGTCGCGGCGGACACAGGCGAGGCAGAACAGGCGATGCGCGCTGGTCGGGGCATCCGCATACAGACTGTTGCTGACGTCCACGGCCGGATCGGGGTCGGCGGCTGAGGCAGCGCCCAGAAGCGCACGTACTTCGCTTCTCGCGAAGCAGGACCGCCTGGCTCCGCAACCGCGGGGGCTCAGCCGCACATCCCTACGTCGGCTGGCATGACCGGATGTTCTGGCGGGCGGGGCGCAAGGTGCCGCCGCCTTCGGGTCACACCGAGCGAATGATCCGGCCGCTCACCTCACGAGGCACGATGCGGATCCGCATCTCGCGTCGCCCTCCCGCCCAGGGACGGGCCCCTGGGCGCTCCGCCAAGGCGCGCACCGTGTCGGGATCGGTGATGTGGTCCGCCGTGCCGGCCACCGGGACGCTCCAGCCGTTCCTCAACTGCTCGTCAATGTGGTCGACTTCGAAGGCCAGTTGGTCTCCGCCAGCCACTGCGGCCGCACCTTCAGGGTCCGTGCGGTAGGCGATGGTGTGGGCGTCAACCAGGAAGTTGACCGGGAGCACCGCAGGGCCGGTGGCGGCCGACAGTCCCAGGCGGCCGATGCCGTGCGTGCCCAGCCGCCCAGCACTCGCGCCGGCGGCGGTCGCGGAGCAAGCTCCAACGAACCATGCCTTGAGGATTGATAACAGGCTCTTCGACCAGGTCAGCAGCCGTGAAGCAGTTGTGAAGCGCTACGGGTTATCGGCCCAGGGCCTGCTCACACCCATCGGCGCGGGATTGTTCCTCGGAGGTGTCTCTCCTCGAAGGGCTCGTCTGCGATGAAGGTGTGCACATCGGCTTCGTAGCGAAAGACGAACTGGCCCGAGGCGGTCTTTTCGCTCTGCACGCGGGTGTGGGTGGCCACTCGGACTTTCCAGTCGGCGCGTTGCAGTCGTGTGGTGGAGCGGGTGAAGCCGGTGGCTGACAGGGGGTCGCAGTTCAGAATCTGGAAGTTCTCCTCGGCGGTCTGGTCGACCAGCAGGTTGTCTAGCACCCCGCCGTACACCGCGCTCCCGCTGTCCAAGACCTTGTGCACGAGGACTCCGGGCTTTCCCTGGTCGACGACCCGCTCCACGGACCGCTGGTCCGATGCCTCCCGGATCGTCTTCAGCGTGGGCACGTACTGCTCGGGGTTCACATAGGTGGTGCGGGATCCCGCAAGGAGTGCCTGGATACGGGTGTCCTGCGGTCGCGGCGCGCGGACGGGCAGCACGAGTGCGCTGGGCGGCAGATCGTCCACAGGTCCGGTGTGCAGCCCGATCGTCGGAATCTCGGGGCTCTGCCACATGGTGGGGAAGAAGGAGGGTGAGACCGACAGCCGGATTTTCCAGCCGCGTTTGAAGATGTGGCCCATGATGTTGAGGGGGACGTCGACTGGGAAGACCCCTGAGGGGACAGGTCTGGGGTGGGCCATGTCGCCGTCCTGGTAGCACAGGTTGAAGAAGCGGTAGGTCACCAGATGGGATGCCCCGGTCCGGGGGCTGACCTCCGAGAGGCGGATGGCGATGGACGCAAGTGGTCTGTCGCACTCCAGGTTGAGCCTGGCCCGCGGGTAGCCGTAGCACTCCAGATCGCGGTCGAGCGGGGCGCTGTCGAAGAAGATCGAGCGGTGGTCGTCCCGGTTCTGGTCGCCGGCCAGGTCGTCGTTGGTGCATTCACCGAAGGAACTGGTCTCCAGCATCGAGGTCCCCAGCGTGAGGTCCGGAACGCTGGCGTACGCGTGGCTGACGGAGGCGGGGCGCGGTGACATGAGCTGGTTCGTCGTGAGGAAGAACGCGTGTTCCTGCACGCGATCGGCCCAGCAGTGGTCCTCGGCGACCCACTTTCCCTTTTCGGTGTAGTCAGGCAGTCGATCCGGCTCGCGGGATTCGCCGAGCCACACTGTCAGCTGCGGCCAGCTCGTGTCTGGATCGGGGTGTTCGCCCTTGAGCCAGCGGTCCCACCAGTGCGTGACGACGTAGCGGAGCCAGTCGATCCGGGGTCCCGGGTAGCCGTTGAACGGGTACTTGTGCCCCCAGGGTCCCAGCAGTCCGGTCACGGGACGATTGAGGTCGCCGAGCGCCCGTACCGCGCGTTCCACGGGATTCTTGTAGCCGTCCTGCCAGCCGGAGAGGATGAAGACCGGGACGCGGACCCTGTCGTAGTGGTCGCGCACGCTGGTGGTGCTCCAGTAGGAGTCGCGCGTCTGATGGCTGCCCCACTGCTCGAACCAGAAACTCATGTTGCGGATGCGCTCGCGCCAAATCTCCTTCCACTGCGGGCCGACGGTCTGCGGATCGGGCGGAGCCGGGAGCCAACCCCACATACTCGACGGCCAACCGAAGTTGTCCTGCATCATGGCCCCGCCCATGTAGTGCACGTCGTCGTCGTAGCGGTCGTCGGTGCCGCAGCACACGACGACCGCTTTGAGGGCGTCGGGGCAGTCCTCACGGGCGGCGACCATCAGGGAGTTGATGGCGCTCCAGGACTTGCCCATCATGCCCACATTGCCGTCGCAGAAGGGAAGTTGGGCGACCTGCTCGATGACCTGGACGCAGTAGGAGAGCTCTTCGTCGGAGTACTCGTCGGTGAGGGTCCCTTCCGAGTCGCCGCTGCCCTGCAGGTCGACCCGGAAGCAGAGATAACCGTTCCGGGCGAACCAGGGGTACATCATGCTGTCGGTGTACAGCGTTCCGTCCCGCCGCCGATACGGATTGAACTCGACGATGGCCGGGCACGCCTGGCCGCTTCGCAGAGCGTCCGCCGGGTACCAATAGTGGGCGCGCAGGGTGAGCGGACGGTTGTCCATGTAGCGCACGGTGAACGCGATGTCCCTGGGAAAGGGAACCTCGTCCACAGTCACCGGCAGGTACTCCACATGTTGGCTGCACCCTTCGGAATGCTGGCCGCTTCCTTCTGATGCCATTGAGCGCGGTGGCAGCCAGAACCGGCTCATGAGACCGGGCGGCATGAAGGCCGCGCCAGCGGCGGCCCCGAGGAATCCCCGCCGGTTGATCGAACTCCCCATGGATTTCTCCCTCTCCGCGGAAGGATGTCGACCGCCACAGAGCCGCCGCGCACGGCCGCTGTCACAGCGCCGGCAGGCAGGCGGTCCCCGGAAACTGCGGCCAGCCTGGCACACGCCACCCGAGGCAGCACCGAATGGCACGCGGCCGACTGGGTGAGCAATGAGGGTCCTGCCGCGTGAGCCGTCAACCACCGAACGAACCAAGAGCGCTCAGCCCGCAGGGCCCACGTGTGGACCGCACCCTGCCCGACGCCGACGTCCACCCCAGGAACTGCCGCCAGTGAGGACGATGGCATTCGCCCCCGGGTCGTTGCTCAGTGGACTGACCCGGTTGGTCATCCAGGTGCCCGGATCCCCACCACTCACGCTGACACCAGCCACCGGAGCGGTCGGGGTGTAGACCACGGTGGATCCGGTCAGGTCGGGCGGGCGGGTCGACTGGACCGGCTGCGAGGAGGCCGCTGACCGTTGTTCATGGCTCTGGTGACCGCGCTGCGCATCGTCGCGGCGATCGGGACCGAAGTGTGTTGAGGACTACCGAATGGCGATGCACCACTTTCCGTACCCGAGCGATGGCCTCGTGCCGCGCGGAGGACCCCTTCGGTGGAAGACCGACGTCGATCGCGAGTCCGCCGTGCCCGCCGCGGCTGGGCTGCGCGGAACCGCGCGGCGAAAGCCGGCTCCTAGCCTTAGCCTGCGGATATGACCGACGACGCAGCGACGTCTACACCTCGGGAAGCCTTCGAGGTGCTGTGCACCGGTAACAGTCGGTTTGCCTCGGGCACCTCGCAGCATCCGAATCAGGACGCCGTTCGCCGCGCTGAAACAGCGCCCGGTCAGCGTCCCTTCGCAGTGCTGTTCGGGTGCTCTGATTCCCGGCTGGCCGCTGAGATCATCTTCGACCGGGGGTTGGGGGACCTGTTCGTGGTGCGCACGCTGGGCCATGTGGTGGGGCCTGAGGTGCTGGGCAGCATCGAGTATGGGGTGGGGGTGCTGGGCTGCCCGTTGGTGGTGGTCCTCGGTCACGATGCATGCGGTGCGGTCGCAGCCACGCGGGCCGGGGTGGAAGACGGGACCACCGTGCAGGGCTATGTGCGGGATGTGATCGAGCGTGTGACGCCCAGCGTGCTGGCCGCCCGCGCCGCCGGTCTGCGCAAGGACCGCGACATCGTCGCCGAGCACGTCCGACGCACCGTCGACCTGTTGCTTGAGCGGTCCCAGGTCTTGGCTGCACAGGTCGCTGACGCCCGCGCCGCGGTCGTGGGCTTGTACTACCGTTTGGATGTCGGCACCGCCCACCTGGTCGCAGCCCGCGGCCTGCCGAGGGATATGGCACCCGACTCAGACCCATTCGTCTGACAGCCGGTCCGCCGGTCGGGGCCAGCCCAGCCGGGCCTCTAGACCTGTCGTCAAAGTCCCTGGAGGCTCTGCACGCGCAAATCTTCCAGGAACTCTATGGCGACGACGAGACCTACCGGGACCTTGAAAAGGGGAGGGTACGAAGTCAGAGCAGGTCCGTGGCCGCTCGACGTGCCTCGCCGGGGTGGCGGCCGTAGAAGCCTTGCGGCCATCGCCAGCGGCCGTGAGATCAACGCCTACACCAAGAAACTCGGCACTCCGAGACTGAGCGTCGACTCCGACACCCTGGACTACGGCTCCTTGCGGGTGGCCACGGCCACCATGGGCTACAAGCATGCTCCACTCGACGGCGACGAGGGGCACGAGGAGATCTGCCGTCCCACCTTCATGCTCAAGGTCCTCCCCGGATACAACAGCGAGCCCCGTATCTGCGAACTGACCTGCAGTCAGATCAAGGACATCACCGTCAAGGGCGCGTGGACCGGTCCGGCCCGGCTACAGCTCTTCCAACACGCCCTAGCGCCCTTGACATGCCAGCCCTGGCGGCCAGTTCCTCCACCGCCAGACCAAGCTGACGGCGCCGCAGGGAGGCGCGGGTGGATCTGTCCGCGAAAACGGTCAGCGGATGTACACCGGTTTGGGAGGCAGCCGCCGCCCGAGGGGGAATCGAAATGTTCGCGGGTTTCGACAGCAGCACTGGCACGGAGAGGTTGCTGCTGGGTGCGATCGCCGGCACGGTACTGCGGACTCACCGCCCATCCGGCGCGTCCGGCGTCACCGCGGACGTACGCGCCCCCAACCGTCCGGATAAACGGATGGTCGGGGGCGAGCGTGACGCAGCAGGATGCTCCCCATGACCTTGCCCACCCCCGAGCTGCACACCGCCCGCCTACGACTGCGGCCGTTCACCGACGCCGACGCGGCGTCGCTATACGCGCTGCACAGCAGCGCCAACGTGCTGCGCTACTGGGACTCCCCACCGTGGACCGAACCGGCCCGCGCCCAGCGCTTCATCGCGACCTGCCGGACGATCGAGGAGGAAGGCACGGGGGCGCGGGTGGCCGTCGACCGCGTCTCCGACGGCGCGTTCATCGGCTGGTGCGGCCTGACCAGCTGGAACCCGGACTTCCGCAGCGCGTCCCTGGGCTACGTCTTCGAAGCCGCCGCGTGGGGCCACGGCTACGCCACGGAGACCGCGCACGCCGTCCTGCGGTGGGCGTTCGACACCCTGGACCTGAACCGCGTCCAAGCCGAGACCGACACACGCAACGTGGCGTCCGCCCGGGTCTTGGAGAAGCTCGGCTTTGTCCGTGAAGGCACCCTCCGCGAGGACTGCGTCGTCAACGGCGACGTCTCCGACTCCTGGGTCTTCGGCCTCCTGCGCCGCGAGTGGCACCCGACGGCCACGCCGACGGCCGGCCGCTAGGACCGAGACCTGCCCGCCTTTCGGTCCGCGACCCCCACCGAGGTCACCGTGGGCCGCTCCGGCGAGCTCGACGCCTTCGCTTGCCCCACCGATCCCGACCATCCGCACCGCTGGAGCATCCGGTAGTTCGTAGGGTCTGCCTGGAGCGGCAACAGCCTCATCGGCGTGCGTGGGTGCTGTCACTTCTCGTGAACATCGAACACGCCGCGGCCCGGGTGCCTCCCGAAGCACTGAACAACCGCTGTCGAAACCGGTGAGCAATGCCACGCGGGTGGCCATTGTGTCGCCGCCTGGGTCCTGTGGTGGCGTTCCTCCGTCGGGCACGCCGGTTCCTCCGCATGTCCACCGGTTGTTCGGTGGGCGTCGCCGCCCGACCGCTCACCCTCCAGAGGATCAGAGGCATCGGCATCCCGCCAGCGCTGAACGACCACCTGCACCGGGCCTGCGGTGGCGGATCCGGGCGGCCGATTCCATCCTGTGTAGGGCGACGATCAGCAGCACAGGTCACAGGTGGTCCCGACGGGGACGCCCCAGATGTTCGCGGTCCACTCGGTGTGTGGAGACCCGAGCGGAGGAAGTGAACGGCGATGTCAGAGCAGGAACCAGCCAGCAATGCGCCCCGGTCCGGTGAGGCGGGGCGCAGTGACTTCGGACGTCGGGTGGCCGCGCGGCGTCAGGAGCTCGGGTTGACGCGGGACGAGGTGGCGGCTCGGGCCGGTGCGGCGGCGGGGTACATCAGGTACGTCGAGGAGCATCCCAGCCTGCCCGACGTCGCGCTGCTGCTGCGGATCGCGGGGGCGTTGGAGACCACAGCGACGGAGCTGTGCGGTGCCAACGTGGACCTGCCGCCTGGGCTCGGTGAGGCCGCGTACCGGCCCGAGCTGGTGACGTTGGACGAGGCGCAGTGCCGGGCCCGGCTGGCCACCCCTGGCGTGGGGCGGGTCTCGGTGACGACCGAGGCGGGACCGGCCATCATCCCCCTGAACTACTCCGTCATCGATGGCGCAGTGGTGTTCAGAACGGCGCCGGCTACCGCGCCCGCGTCGGCATCCGAAACGAAGGTCGCCTTCGAGGCGGACCACATCGAAGAGGCGCTGAGCCCGGGCTGGAGCGTGCTGGTCGTGAGACCCGCCCAGCAGGTCACCGGCCCCGAGAGCATCAAGCGGCTGACGGCGCAAGCGCACAGCACGCCCTGGGCGGGCGGCGACCGCCAGCTGTGGATCCGTATCGAACCGGAACACATCACGGGTCGTCTGATCCGGGTGCGCTGATGGCATCGAAGCGCGCACCTGACGCGCCTGGCCGACGGCCGGCCATGTCTGACTGGGCGTGGGAGTACGAGGGATACGACCCGGCCCAGGAGCGGCTGCGTGAGGCACTGTGCACCCTGGGCAACGGCTACTTCGCCACCCGTGGCGCCGCCAGCGAGTGCCCGGCGGGACCGGCGCACTACCCCGGGACGTATGCGGCGGGCTGCTACAACCGGTTGGTCTCGACCGTCGCCGGACGGCAGGTCGAGAGCGATGACCTGGTGAACCTCCCGAACTGGCTGCCCCTACGGTTTCGCATCCACGCCGCGGATGTCGGAAACGGCGGGTGGTTCCACGTCGACGGCGGCTGTCTGCGGGAGTATCGACAGAGTCTTGACCTGCGCCGGGGCGTGCTCACGCGGCGCATGCTGTTCGAGGACGAGCAGGGTCGTCGCCTGGCTGTCGACCAGCACCGTCTGGTGCACATGGCGGACCCGCATCTGGCAGCTGTGCACACCCGCTTCACCGCGCAGAACTGGTCGGGTGAACTCGACGTCGAGTCGGCGATCGACGGCGACGTCACCAACGCGGGCGTCGCCCGCTACCGCGATTTCGAAGGCCGCCATCTGACCGACGGGCGGACGGGCGCGGTCGATCCCGACCTGGTGTGGCTGCACTGCCGTACGTCAGCATCGGACATCGCGATCGCACTGGCCGCACGCACCCGTGCCACGGCTGGCGAGCGTCCGCACGCCGAGCTGCGGCCCCGGAGCGTCGCACAGATCCTCACCGTGCCGGTCAAGCGTGGCAAGCCCGTGTACGTCGAGAAGACCGTCGCCCTGCACACCTCGCGGGACACGGCGATCAGCGACCCGCTGCACGCCGCGCTGGACCGCGTGGGCACCGCGCAGGCGTTCCCGGAGCTGCTCGCGGCACACCACGCGGCGTGGGAGCACCTCTGGCAGCGGGCCGAGCTGCGGGTACCGGGGGAGGCGGGTCGCATCCTGCGCCTGCACCTGTTCCACGTGCTGCAGACGCTCTCGCCGCACACCGCCGAGCTGGATGTCGGCGTGCCCGCCCGTGGGCTGCACGGCGAGGCGTACCGCGGCCATGTCTTCTGGGACGAGTTGTTCGTCCTGCCCTACCTGAACCTGCACTTCCCTGAAGTCTCCCGAGCCCTCCTCACCTACCGGCACCGCAGGCTGCCCCGGGCCTGCCGCGCGGCCAGCGAGGCCGGGCGGAGCGGTGCCATGTTCCCCTGGCAGTGCGGCAGCGACGGCCGGGAGGAGGCGCAGACCCTGCACCTCAACCCACGTTCCGGCCGCTGGTTGCCCGACCACTCCCGGCTCCAGCACCACGTCGGCTCGGCCGTGGCCTACAACGTGTGGCAGTACTGCCAGGCCAGCGGCGACACTGAGTTCCTGCACACCAAGGGCGCCGAGATGCTGCTCCAGATCGCCCGTTTCTGGGCCAGTGCCGCCGAGCTCGACGCCGCGAGCGGGCGGTACCGGATCCGCGGGGTGATCGGGCCCGACGAGTACCACGACGCCTACCCGGACGCCATCGAACCGGGCCTCGACGACAACGCGTACACCAACGTCACCGCCGCCTGGGTGCTGCACCGCGCCCTGGAGCTGGCCCGCACCCTGCCAGTACCCCGCCGCCAGGAGCTCTTCGAACGCATCGCTCTGGGCACGCAGGAGCTGGACCGCTGGGAGGAGGTGTCCCGGAAACTGCGCGTCCCCTTCCACCAGGGCGTGATCAGCCAGTTCGAAGGCTACGCGGACCTCGCCGAGTTCGACTGGCAGGCATACCGCGACCGCTACGGCGACATCCAGCGCCTGGACCGGATCCTGGAGAGCGAGGGCGACACGACCAACCGGTACAAGGCGTCCAAGCAGGCCGATGTGCTCATGCTCGGCTACCTGTTCTCGCCCGGTGAACTCTCGCACCTGTTCGGGCTGCTGGGCTACGACGTGGACGACGAGATCTGGCGTAGAACCGTCGACTACTACCTTCGCCGTACCAGCCACGGCTCGACCCTGAGCGAGCTCGTGCACGGCTGGGTGCTCACCCGGACCCGACGCGCCGGGGCGTGGCAGTACCTCCAGGACGCGCTCGCCGAAGACGTCACCGACCTACAGGGCGGGACCACGGCCGAAGGAATCCACCTGGGCGCCATGGCCGGGACGCTGGATCTCGTGCAGCGTGGTCTGACCGGGCTGGAAACCCGCGAGGACGCGCTGTGGCTGGATCCCGCGCCGGTCCCCGAACTGTCGGAGTTCAGCTTCTCCATCCGTTACCGAGGGCACTGGGGCGTGGCCCTGCACATGCGGCCCGGACGCCTGCGCATCAGCATCCCGTCCTCCGAGGAACAACCGATCCGCGTCGTCCTCCCACATCGGGAGGTCAGTGTCGCGCCTGGCCACGCCCGCTGGCTGGGCCTGGTCTAGCGCGGCAAACGGGATCCGTCGCGGTGTCCCGGCCGTACGACTCGCCCGGCGGGGGTGTGGCGGGCAGCATGGAAATCGCCCGAATGCCATCGTTCCGCGGAGGTGAACCGCGATGAACATGCCTGTACGGCACCGGCCCGGAGGCCTGTTGGAGAGGGCGTTTCCGGCCATCGGCTGGGGCGAACCCATGGCCGCCGAGCTTGATGAACTGTATGAGCGCATGACGCACTTGTTGGAGTCGGCCGCGCCTTCCGCCGGGGCCTGGGCTCCGCTCGCCGACATGCACGAGACCGACACCGCGTACGTGATCGAGGCGGAGTTGCCCGGCATCAAGCGCGAGGACATCGACGTCGAGATCAACGAACGAGAAATGCGTATCACCGGTGAGTACAGGCAGTGCGAGCGTGAAGGCGTACTGCGCCGGAGCACTCGGCGAACCGGGCACTTCGAGTACCGGGCGCTACTGCCCACCGACGTGAACACCGAAGGGATCGAGGCGGTTCTGGCCGACGGCTTGCTGACGGTGGCCATCCCCAAGGCGCAGGCCACCAAGCCACGGCACATCGAGATCTCCCAGCCCGGAAAGGCGGGTGCCTGACACAGGCCGAACGGATGCGCGGGGTGGACGACAATCCGACAGGCCACCCCGTGACTACCGCATCGTGGAATGTCCGGGTCACGAAACGAGGTCGGTATGGCGAACACGGCGCTGGGCGCTGAGGAGGTGCACGCGCTGCTGGCCGATGGCACGACCGTGCGGATCCGCTCGGCACGCGCCACCGATCGTGACGGTGTGCGGTCGCTGTACGAGGCCATGTCCGACGAGAACCTGCGGTTCCGGTTCTTCGACGTGAGCCGCCGCTCAGCTGAGCGGGCGGCCGAGCGCGTCGCGCACTGCGGCAAACCCGGCTACCAGGGGCTGCTCGCCGTCGTCGACGACGCGGTGGTGGGCATCGCGGAGTACGAGTCGGACGATCCTCGCGCCGGTTCGACCAGCGCCGAGATCTCCGTGGCGGTCGCGGACGCCTGGCACCACCGAGGGGTGGGCACACTGCTGCTGGAACACCTGGTGCACGCCGCCCGCGCGGCCGGGATCACGACGTTCACCGCTGACGCGCTCGCCCACAACGCGGCGGTGCTGAAGGTCTTCGCGGACCTCGGGCTGCGCGTGTCCCGGCACTTCGAGGGGCCCGAAGTGCGGTGCAGCATACGGCTGGACGAGAACGAGACGTATCTGTCGGCGGTCGACGTCCGTGCCGCGAGCGCGGACCGAGCGAGCCTGCTGCCGCTGCTGCGACCAGGCTCCGTGGTGGTCGTCGGGGCGGGCACCAAACCCACCTCGGTCGGCCGCGCGGTGCTGCGCAACATCCGCGACGGACGCTTCAACGGGCGCGTCTGCGCGGTGAACCCACACGCACACGCCATCGCGCACACACCCACCTACCCCTCGGTGAGCGACCTGCCGCATCCACCGGACCTGGCGGTGATCGCGGTTCCTGCGCGGGCCGTCCTGGAGGTGGCCGAGCAGTGCGGTCGTAGGGGCGTCCACGCGTTGGTGGTGTTGAGCTCGGGGTTCGGCGCCGAGGGAGCGTCGGCGCTGTTGGATGTCTGCCGCCGCTACGGCATGCGGCTGGTGGGGCCGAACTGCCTGGGCCTGGCCAACACGGAGGAAGCGGTGGCGTTGGACGCGACATTCGCCGCCCACCGTCCGCTGCCGGGCAGGGCCGGGGTCGGCGTGCAGTCGGGCGGGGTCGGCATGGCCCTGCTCGACGGGCTGTCGAGACTGGGCATCGGAGTCTCGTCCTTCGTCTCGCTCGGCGACAAGCTGGACGTCTCCAGCAACGACCTGCTGTGCTGGTGGGAGGGCGACGACCGTACCGAACTGGCCCTGCTGCACCTGGAGTCCTTCGGCAACCCGCGTGCCTTCTCCCGAACGGCACGGCGGGTGGCCCGCCGCATGCCGGTGCTGACCGTCGACGCGGGGCGCTCCACCGCGGGCCGTCGTGCCGCCGCGTCGCACACGGCGGCAGCGGCCACGCCCACCATGACGCGACGTGCGCTGTTCACGCAGGCGGGTGTCACCGCCACCCGCACCATCGGGGAACTCCTGGAAGTCGCAGCCCTGTTGTACTCCCAGCCGTTGCCCGCCGGCGGGTCGGTTGCCGTGGTGAGCAACGCGGGCGGCGCGGGGGTACTGGCCGCCGACGCCTGTGTGGAAGCGGGGCTGACGGTGCCCGAACTCCCCGTCCAGTTGGTCGCCGACCTCCTGGCCGCCCTGCCCCAAGGAGCCTGTGCCAGCAACCCTGTTGACGCGACGGCGGGCGTGGGCACGACCGCGCTGCGGTCCTGTGTGGACCGGCTCACCACGCACGGTCGTGTCGACGCGGTCCTGGTGGTGCTGGTGCCCACGGCGCTAGTCAGGGCGACCGGTGACGACCCCCTCCTGGCACTCACCGGCCCCACCGGACGCCGCCCCCGACCGGTTGCGGCAGTCCTGCTCGGCCAGGCGGAAACCGTCCGACTGGTGCGTACCGAGGACGGCGGGTCGGTGCCCGCCTACGCCGACGCCATGTCCGCGGCCCACGCGCTGGCCCACGCGGCTACCCGCGCCCACTGGCTCGCCGAGCCCCCGGGCACGATTCCGGAACTGCCCGGCCTTGATCCCGCTGGCGCCGCGTCGATGGTGGACGCCTATCTCACGGCGCACCAGGAAGGCGGCTGGCTGCATCCACGGCAGTGCGCTGAGCTCCTCTCGTACTACTGCATTCCGCAGTCGCCTTGGAGCTGGGCGGAGAACGAAGAGGCGGCAGTCAGTGCCGCTGCGCTCCTGGCCGGTCCTGACGGCCTGGTCGCGCTCAAGGCCCACTGGCCCGGCCTGATGCACAAGAGCGACCAGGGCGCCATCGCTCTCGACCTCGGCGGCGGGGCCGCGGTACGCCGGGCCTACCGCGATTTCGCTGCGCGCTTCGGGGACGTGATGACTGGCGTCGTGGTGCAGCCGATGGCACCGCGAGGTGTGGAACTCGTGGCGGGAATCGCACAGGACCCGGTCTTCGGCCCGCTGGTGCTCTTCGGCCTGGGCGGGACGGCCACCGATGTGCTCGCCGACCACGCCGCCCGGCTCGCGCCACTGACGGATCGTGACGTTCACGCACTGATCCGTGCACCACGCTGCGCCCCGCTGCTGTTCGGCCAACGGGATGGCGATCCGGTCGACCTGGAGGGACTGGAGCAGCTCTTGGCGCGATTGTCACGGATGGCCTGTGATCTACCAGAACTCGCTGAGGCTGACCTCAACCCCGTGGTCGCCCGCCCCGGCGGCGTGCTGACGCTCGACGCCCGCATCCGGTTGCAGCCCGCCCACGCGCAGGACCCGTATCTGCGCCGACTGCGTTGAGCCTCAGTCGCGTCGCATGACCCGACGCACCGCGTACAGAAGCGCTCCGGCCGCCAGGACCGCTGCCCCGGAAATCACCGAGACGGCGGGCAGCGTGAACGCCAGCACGGTGCAGCCCACCAGCCCGACGAGCGGCACGGTCCGCGGCGGGCGGCCCTCGTCAGCAGTGAGGGTCCACGCGGCGGCGTTGGCGATGGCGTAGTAGGCGAGCACGCCGAACGACGAGAACCCGATGACCCCCCGGATGTCCGCGAAGGCAGCGGTGACCGCGACCACGCCGCCGACCGCCAACTCTGCGCGGTGCGGTACGTGGAAGCGAGGATGCACGGCGGCCAGCGCGTGCGGGAGGTGACGGTCGCGCGCCATGGCCAAGGTGGTGCGCGAGACACCCAGGATGAGCGCCAGCAGCGAACCCATCGCGGCGACCGCCGCACCCACCCGCACCACGGGCGCCAGCCCGGCCAGCCCGGCGGTGCGCACCGCCTGGGCCAACGGCGCCGTGGCGCTGGCCAGGCCCGACGGCCCCAGCACGGTGAGAACCGCGACCGACACGGCAGCGTAGACGACCAGCGTGATGGCCAATGCGGTGGGGATCGCCCGGGGGATGGTGCGCCGTGGGTCGCGCACCTCCTCGCCAAGGGTGGCGATCCGTGCGTACCCCGCGAACGCGAAGAACAGCAGGCCCGCCGCCTGCAGCACCCCGCCGACGGTGGCGTCCGCCCCGACGTCGAGCCGTGCGGCGTCCGCCGAACCGGAGGTGAGGCAGCCGACGACCACAGCCGCCAGCACCATTACGACGACCGCGACGATGGCCCTGGTGAGCCACGCCGCCTTGTGCACCCCGACGTAGTTCACCGCCGTCAGTGCCGCCACCGCGGCCACCGCCACCGCGTGCGCCTGGGACGGCCACACGTATCCGCCCACCGTCAGGGCCATCGCCGCGCAGGACGCCGTCTTCCCGACGACGAAACCCCACCCGGCGAGATACCCCCACACCTCGCCCAGGCGTTCGCGTCCGTACACGTACGTGCCACCGGACGCCGGGTAGCGGGCGGCGAGCCGGGCCGAGGAGGTCGCGTTGCAGTACGCCACCACCGCGGCCACCAGCAGACCGAGCAGCAGCCCGGAACCGGCCGCACTGGCGGCGGGCGCCAGGGCGGCGAAGATTCCGGCGCCGATCATCGACCCCAGGCCGATCACCACGGCGTCGAACACGCCCAGCCGCCGCCTGAGTTCGGGTGAGCCCGCCGGGGTCGACCGCTCCGGCATGGCGCACTCCTCGGTAGCGGGCTGGTTGGACGCTACGCCGAATCATGCCCCGTCGGACGCGGTCGGCGCACCCTGAGGTCGAGGAAGTGGGCCGAGCAGGAGATGCACGGGTCGTGGTTGCGGATGACCCGTTCGCACAAGGCGGTCAACTCGGCGTCGGTGGGCTCGCCGTCGCGCAACCGACCGCGCACCATGCGGCGCAGATCCTCCTCGATCGCGCCCTGGTTCTGGGCGGTCGGCGGGACGAGGTTGGCGTCGGTGACGGTGCCTCGCGCGTCCAGGGTGTAGCGGTGGTACAGCAGGCCGCGCGGTGCCTCCGTCGCCCCGTGGCCGGTGGCGGCTCGTGGCGGAACCTCCACAGCCGGAGGCGACGGGGGCTCGTAGGCCTCGATGACGCGCAGCGCCTCGTCGATGGCGTACAGCACCTCGACGGCGCGAACGATGATGCTGCGGAACGGGTTGCGGCATACCGTGCCCTGCCGGGGATCGCCGAGACCGGCGTCCCTGGCGGCCTCCAGGGCGACGGGGGAAAGCCATCGGCCGCTGATGGCATAGCGGGCCAGCGAGCCGGTCAGATGACGGCGGCCGTCCAGCACCGAATGGAGTGCGGTGGAGTACGGAACCTGGCGCTCGACGACGTGGTCGGAGAAGTCATGGATGTCGAAGGCCCTGGTGGGCAGCGCCCGGTCGGTGTCGGCGGGCAGCCCGGCGGCGCTCGGGGCAGTCATCGCGGTGGGGGTGCCGCACTCGATGGCATAGGTGCCGGGTTCGGCCAGGGCCAGCAGTTCGTGGTCGCATCCCGCCTCGGGGAAGTCGAAACCCGCCACCCAGCGCACCATGTCCGCCGCCGCGTCGCGTTCCCACCGCAACCGCTCGGCCAGTGGCCGCAGTTCGTCCCTGGTGGGAACGCGGTGGAAGCCGCCGACGCGGACGTTGACGGGATGGATGGAACGGCCGCCCAGCAACTCGACGATGCGGTTTCCGGCCTGTTTGAGCCGTAGACCGCGTTCGACCTCGGCGCGTTGGGTCCTGGCCAGTTCGATGACGTTGTCGACGCCGAAGAAGTCGGGTGCGTGCAGGAGGTGGATGTGCAGGGTCTGGCTCTCGATCCACTCGCCGCAGTACAGCAGCCGCCGCAGCGCCGCCAACTGGCCGTCGACCACCACCTGGCAGGCGTCCTCCACCGCACGGCAGGCGCTGAGTTGGTAGGCCACCGGGCAGATCCCGCACACCCGGGAGGTGAGGTCCGGCGGCTCGGTGTGGGCACGCCCGCGAAGGAACGCCTCGAAGAACCGCGGTGGTTCGTAGATCTTCAGTCGGGCCTCGGTGACCTCTCCCTCGCGCACGCACAGATGCAGCGCCGCTTCTCCCTCCACGCGGGCCAGGGCGCCGAGCTTCACCTCCCGTGTTCCATCGCCGTTCACCGTCTCGCTTCCTCTCGGGAGACGGCGTCGAACTCCGGGGCGGCGGTGTTGAAGGTGCGAAACGCCCTCACCACATCCAGGGTGTCCATCCCGTCGCGACGCAACAGGGGGATGAAGGCAGGGAAGTTGATGGAGTTCGACGGCCCGAAGCAGCCGTAGCAGCCCCGCCCGTACGCCGGGCACAGCGCGCCGCATCCGGCGTGCGTGACCGGACCGAGGCATGGGGTGCCGTGTGCCACGATCACGCAAGGGGTTCCGCGCTGCTTGCACTGGAAGCACACGCTGTGGTCCGGCACGTCCGGCTTGCGCCCGGCGAGGAAAGCGGTGATGACCTCCACCAACTGGCCCCGGTCGATGGGGCAGCCACGCAGTTCCAGGTCCACGGGGACGTGCGCGCTGATCGGCGTGGAGGTGGCGAGCGTGGCGATGTACTCCGGCTTGGCGTAGACGACGGCACGGAACTCGGCCACGTCGGCGTAGTTGCGCAGCGCCTGGACGCCTCCGGCGGTGGCGCAGGCGCCGATGGTCACCAACCTGCGGGAGACGGACCGGATGTGCTGGACTCGCTCGGCGTCCTGGCGGGTGGTGATCGACCCGTCGACCAGCGACAGGTCATAAGGGCCTGGCCCGGCGGCACTGGACGCCTCAAGGAAGTAGGAGATCTCCACTTCCTCGGCGATGCCGAGCAGTTCGTCCTCGCAGTCGAGCAGGGTGAGTTGACAGCCGTCGCAGGAGGCGAACTTCCACACGGCGAGCTTCGGCCGCCGACCGCCTTCGGTCGACATGTCACAACTCCCTTACGGACAACACTGATTGGGCACGCGTCCAGGTGACGACCGGACCGTCGCGGCACAGCAGCAGCGGGCCGAGCTGGCAGTGGCCGCAGTGGCCGGTCGCACAGTGCATCGTGCGCTCCAAAGAGACCCGGATCCTGCCCGGCTCCACGCCACGGTGAGCCAACTCGCGGGCGGCGGCCCGGATCATGACTTCGGGGCCGCAGACGAACGCCGTGGTGCGGGGCGGATCGAAGGCGGCCCGGTCAAGCAGGGCGGTCACCACACCGACATCGCCGGTCCAGGCGGCATCAGGCCGGTCCACAGTCACCAAGGCCCCCCAGCGCCTTACCTCCTCGGCGTAGAGCAGGTCGCCGGGTGTGCGGGCTCCGATCAGGACGTTCAGCTGCCCGTAGCGTTCTGGTGCGGCGAGCACGCCGTGCACCAGGGGACGCAGCGGCGCCAGCCCGATACCTCCGGCCACCACCAGCAGGTCCCGCCCGGACGCGGAGTGCAGGTCCCATGCGGTACCGAACGGACCGCGTACCCCCACCTTCGTCCCCGGCCGCAGCGCCCGCAGCGCTCTGGAAGTCGCGCCGACCGAACGGACCGTGTGGGTGAGGCGGTCCCCGTCGATCCCGCACACCGACAACGGGATGTCACCGACCCCGAAGGCGTAGACCATCGCGTACTGGCCCGGCGTGAACGCCGGAAGCGGCGAACCCACCGGTTCCAGAGCGATCGTGGCAGTGTCCGCCGACTCCGTCGAGCAACCCGCCACCCGGTACGGGACGGGCACCGTCGCCACGCACACCTGCGGAGCGAGAATCGTCATCGGGCCGGACCGCTCTCGTAGGCTCGCGACGTGTCAGGCCCGTACAGGTCGAGCAGGCGGGTGCGGGCCGATCTGAGCCGCCGACCGATCACCTGGTCGCCGATGGCACGGAACAACGCCAGCCCGGCCGCCGGGTCCTCGTCCATCGCGGCGCGCACCTGCGGAGCGTCGAACTCGTACGCCTCCACCGCGGTGCGGGTCAGCGCTCCCAGGTGCCACTGGTACGGCTCGAACAGCCAGGACCAGCCGAACAGTTCACCGTCACCGATCGTCTCGACGACGACCGCGCCCCGACCCGGGATGTGCACGTCGAGCGCGATCAGCCCGGTACGGACGATCCAGAAGCGGTCGGCCGCGCCGCCCTCCTCGAACAGGCGGGTGTCACCGGGGAAGGCGGTCTCGTGCGCGAAGCCGAGCAACCAGCCGCGCAGGGTGGGTGGCAGGGAGCCAAGGAAGCCTTCCGTCATCGTGGCTGTCCTGCCGCCGCCCGCTCGGCGTTGAGCGCGTGCGCTTCCTCGGTGATGTCGATGCCGGTCGGGCACCACACGATGCACCGGCCGCACCCGACGCACCCTGAGCTGCCGAACTGGTCGTGCCAGGTGCCGATCTTGTGGGTGAGCCACTGCCGGTAGCGGCTGCGCGGTGAGGAACGCACCGAGCCGCCGCCCGCCAGATGTGTGAAGTCCAGGTCGAAGCATGACTCCCAGCGCCGCCACCGTTCGGCGTGGTCACCGGTGAGGTCGGTGATGTCCTCGGTGCTGGTGCAGAAGCAGGTGGGGCACACCATCGTGCAGTTGCCGCAGGTCAGGCAGCGCGCGGTGACATCGTTCCAGCGTTCGGCCTCCAGCGTGTCGCGCATCAGCGTCCGCAGGTCCACCGGTGGCATCGTGCGGCCCATGCGGTCAGCCGCCTCGGCAACCCGCTCACGCGCCGCCGTCCGCGTGGCCGGGTCGGCAGGGCGCTGTGGCAGTTCGGCCAGTACGGCCTCGCCCTCTTCGGTACCGGCCCGGACCAGGAAGCGGTGCCCCTCGTGGTCGAGCACCTCGGTCAGCGCCAGGTCGTAGCCAGGGCCCACGGCGGGGCCGGTGCCCATGGACACGCAGAAGCAGGTGGCGCCCGGTTCCGTGCACTCCACGGCGACCACGAAGGCCCGCTGGCGGCGCCCGCGGTACCGGGCGTCGGCGTGCGGACCGCCGGTCAGCACCCGGTCCAGCACCTCGATGGCCCGCAGGTCGCACGGGCGCACGCCGAGGAAGGCGAAGGCGGCAGGCGGTGTCCGTTCCTCGCTGAACGCCAACTCGCCGTCGGCGCCACGCTCGGCGGTCCACTGCCGCTCCCGTGCCGGGTGCAGGAAGGTCTTCCACGACTGCGGGCCCGCGCTGTGCGCGAACCCGGCGCCGTCCGACCGTCCCCGCAACCGGTAGCGACCCGCTTCCAGCTCGACGCCCCAGCCGTAGGGGAGTTCGTCGCCACCGGACAGCTCGGCCAGCACGATCGCCCCGTCCCGGACGGTCGGCCCGATGACCGTTCGGCCGCGTCCGACCAGGACTGTGATCAGCGCGTCCAGCCCCGCCTTGTCGATCACCGCGGGGGCGCCGCCGTCAGCCATCACCGACCTCCTGGTTGTCCCGTTCGGCCAGTATGTGTGGACCATGGTCGGTGGTCGGAGGCCGACTTCCGGGATGTGGCCCGAGTGGCCCTGTCCTTCCTTCGTACGGCCGTCAGCGCTGCTGCGCCCACCAACGGGCCTCCGAGGACCTCAGACCCATCGCGGTTCGGACCGTATGGGCGGACGCTGGCAGTAGGAAGTCCCGCCGTCCCGCGGAGGGGAGGCCGCCATGCCGCACAGCCCGCACATCGTCAGTGACGTGATGACCCACACCGTCGTCGCCGTGGGTCGGAACGCCTCCTTCAAGGAGATCGTCCAGACCATGCAGCAGTGGAAGGTCAGCGCACTGCCCGTCCTCGAAGGGGAGGGGCGGGTGATCGGCGTCGTCTCGGAGGCCGATCTGCTGCCCAAGGAGGAGTTCCGCGACAGCGACCCGGCCCGGATGGAGCAGCTCCAGCGCCTGAGCGATCTCGCGAAGGCGGGCGCGACCACGGCGGAGCAGCTGATGTCCACCCCGGCGATAACGGTCCACGCCGATGCCACGCTCGCCCAGGCCGCACGGGCCATGGCGCACGCGCACGTCAAACGCCTGCCGGTCATCGACGCCGAAGGACATCTGGCGGGCGTGGTCAGCCGCGGTGACCTGCTGAAGGTCTTCATGCGCGGTGACCAGGACATCGAGGAGGAGATCCGCCGCGACATCATCGGGCTGCTCTTCCCCAGCGGCTCGCCGCCGGTCGACGTCACCGTCGACCAGGGCGTCGCCGTCCTGCGCGGCCAGGTGCCGGACGCTTCGCTCGTGCCCATCGCGGTCCGTCTGACGCGTGCTGTCGAAGGCGTGGTGGACGTCGAATGCGAACTCGTGTCAGCGCGGCAGAAGCGGTTCGAACGGTACTGAGCGGTCGCGCTATTCGACGGACCGGAACGCCGGCCTGCCCTTGGTGTCGTCGATGCGGTACGTGAGCCGGTTGTCGACATCGACCACACCCCCCACGGCATGGCTCAGCCGTTCCGCCACCGCAATCGCGCTGCGCTGCTCCAGCATCCCGACCAAGGTGACGACTCCGTCATGCACGTTGATGTCGATGTTCTCGGGATCGGCCCACAACACCCGCATGAACACGTCGCGTTGAATCTCCTCGCGGATCTCGTCGTCCGACCGGAGATAGAGCCGCAACAGGTCGCGGCGGCTGACGATGCCCACCAGTCGCCCCTGGTCGTCCACCACCGGCAGGCGCTTCACCCCGCGACGCGCCATGATCCGCGCCGCCGCGGCCACGCTCGCCGTGGCGTCCACGGTGATCGCTGGTGCCGTCATGACGGCACCAGCGGTGAGACCAGCCGCCTTCGGCCCGTGGTGGTGGGATCGCCGCCGCAGTCCGCTCAGCGGTCCGGTGGCACGTTCCTCGCCGGATGTCTTGTCCAGCAGATCGGCCTCGGAGACGACCCCCGCCAGTTTGCCGTCGTCATCCAGGACCGGAAGCGCGCTGATCTTCCGCTCCTG
>JBAGJY010000010.1:0-255342 GCA_037034305.1 Streptomyces sp. PLK1-5 | reverse complement strand
CGCCAGATAGGGGTTGACGTCTCCGCCGGGCACCCGGTTCTCGAAGCGCAGCGAGGGGCCGTGGCCGATGACCCGCAGCGCGCAGGTGCGGTTGTCCGGTCCCCAGGCGACGGCGGTGGGGGCGAAGGAGCCGGGCCGGTAGCGTTTGTACGAGTTGACGTTGGGCGCGTAGAGCAGGGTCAGTTCGCGGAGCGCGGCGAGCTGACCGGCGAGGAAGTGCCGCATGGTCTTCGCCATGCCCAACTCGCCGCCCGGGTCGGCGAACACCGGCTGGCCGAACTCGTCGCGCAGCGAGAGGTGGATGTGGCAGGAGTTGCCCTCGCGCTCGTCGTACTTGGCCATGAAGGTCAGCGCGCGCCCCTCCTGGGCGGCGATCTCCTTGGCGCCGGTCTTGTAGACGACGTGCTGGTCGCAGGTGGTCAGCGCCTCGTCGTAGCGGAAGGCGATCTCGTGCTGGCCGAGGTTGCACTCGCCCTTGGCCGACTCCACGGTCATCCCGGCGGCGCCCATCTCGTTGCGGATGCGGCGCAGCAGCGGTTCGACCCGGCCGGTGCCGAGCACGGAGTAGTCGACGTTGTACTGGTTGGCGGGGTGCATCTGGCGGTAGCCGCGGTTCCAGGCGTCCTCGTAGGTGTCGTTGAACACCATGAACTCCAACTCGGTGCCCACGTAGGCGGTCCAGCCGCGTTCGGCGAGGCGGTCGAGCTGGCGGCGCAGGATCTGCCGTGGTGAGGCGGCGACGGGCGAGCCGTCGAGCCAGGCGAGGTCGGCGATCAGCAGCGCGGTGCCCTCGTTCCAGGGGGTGCGGCGTAGCGTGGCCGTGTCGACGTGCATGGCGAAGTCGCCGTAGCCGTGCTCCCACGAGGACATCGCGTAACCGTCCACCGTGTTCATGTCCGCGTCCACGGCGAGCAGGTAGTTGCAGCCCTCGGTGCCGTGCTCCAGGACCTCGTCCAGGAAGAAGGGGGCCGCGAAGCGTTTGCCCTGCAGCCGCCCCTGCATGTCGGTGAAGGCGAGGACGACGGTGTCGATGGTGCCGGTGTCGATCAGCCGCCGCAGTTCGGCAACGGTGAGTGGCGGTGTGCGGTCTGCCACGAGGTGGGCCTCCTGTCAGTGGACCGGAGCCCTAAGGTATTCGTAGGAACCATTGATTGGGAAGGCCTTTCGGGAGGACGGATGAGCGGGTCCGCGCAGCGCGGCCGGACACGACAGGACGAGGTGGACGACCGGCTCTCCCCCGTGCTGCGTCCGGTGCGGGCGGGCAGCGGTTTCGAGGAGGCGCTGGAGCAGATACTCCAGGTGCTGCGGCTCGGCCTGGTGCCGTACGGCGAACGGCTGCCGTCGGAGCGGGAGTTGGCGGACCGGCTGCGGATCAGTCGGGTGACCCTGCGCGAGGTGCTCAAGGTGCTTCAGGACCAGGGCCTGGTGGAGAGCAGACGCGGCCGGTACGGCGGAACGTTTGTGCGCTACCGCGCGGGCGACCCGGCCGCCCCGCCGCCGGACGGCGGGTCCCAGGTGCCCCACGTCGACGTGGATGACGTGCTGCGGTTCCGCGAGGTGCTTGAGGTGGGGGCGGCCGAGTTGTGCGCGGCGCGGGAGCTGGACGGGGAGCAGCGGGAGCGGTTGCGGGCCTGTCTGGCGGCGACGCAGGACGCGCCGCTGGGTGACTACCGCAGGCTGGACACCCGGCTGCACCTGACGCTGGCCGAGTTGTCCGGTTCGCCGTCGCTGGCCGCCGCGTACGCCGGTACCCGGGCGCGGGTCAACGACCTGCTGGACCGCATCCCGTTGCTGGTGCGCAATCTCGAGCACTCGCAGACCCAGCACGCGGCGCTGCTGGACGCGATCCTGGAGGGGGACGTCGACGGGGCGCGCGAGGTGATGCGCGAGCACTGCGCGGGCACCGCGGCACTGCTGCGCGGCTTCCTCAGCTGACCGACCAAAGGTACGATCCCGATCCATTGGATGGCGACGGGAGGACAGCGTTGGGAAGGCCACTGATCGGCATCAGCACGTACTGGGAGTCCTCGGCGCACTACCGGGTGTGGCGGCAACCGGCGGCGCTGCTGCCCGCCGGTTATCCGCGCATCGTGCAGGCGGCCGGGGCACTGGCGGTGATGCTGCCGCCGGACGACCCGGCAGCGGCGAAGGAGGCCGTGGAGCGGGTGGACGGCCTGGTGATCGCGGGCGGTGAGGACGTCGATCCGCGGCGGTACGGCGCCGAGCCGGGCCCGCGGACCGGGCCGCCCGCGGTGGAGCGCGACGGGTGGGAACTCGCCCTGATCGAGACCGCGCTGGCGTCCGGAACGCCGCTGCTCGGCATCTGCCGGGGCATGCAACTGCTCAACGTCGCACTGGGCGGCACGCTGGTGCAGCACCTGCCGGACGAGGTGGGGCACACCGAACACGCCGCGGCGGAAGGGGTCTTCGGCAGCCACCGGATCCTCCCGGTCCCCGGCACGCGCCTGGCCGCCGCCGTGCCGGAGGCGGTGGACGTGCCCACGTACCACCACCAGGCGGTGGACCGCCTGGGCGACGGGCTGGTCGCCAGCGCGCACGCGGTCCGCGACGGCACCGTCGAGGCGGTGGAGTTGCCCGGCGCCTCCTTCGTCCTGGGCGTGCAGTGGCATCCGGAGATGGCGGACGACACCCGGGTGCTGCGGGCGCTGGTCTCGGCCGCCGCCAGGGGATGAGGCGGGGTTCGGCACCGCCGCTGCGCCCCTGGCGGCGCGGCCCGCGCGGCAGGGTCAGCGGGAGGCTGCTCGCAGCGCCGCGCCGATGACCTCGGGTGCCTCCCGCAACGAGGGTCCGTACCAGGTCAGATGGCGTCCGCTGAGCAGCGCCGCGGGCAGCCCCGGGAAGGCCTGGGGGCCGTCGTCCGCGGTGAAGCGGTACGGCTCGTCGGGCAGCACCACCAACTCGGCCCCGGCCGCGTTCAGTTCACCGATCGGGATGCGCGGATAGCGCTCGGGGTGACCGGCGTAGACGTTGCGCACCCCGAGCCGGGCCAGCACGTCGCCGGCGAAGGTGTCCCGCCCGCAGACCATCCAGGGGCGCCGCCAGATCGGCACGACGGCCGGGACCAGCCGGGTGGGCGGCGGCACCCGGCGCCAGGTCTCCTCCGCCTCGGCCAGCCAGGCCGGGCTGGGCAGCCCGCAGCCTTCGATGATGACCCGACGCAGTTCGCGGAACGCCTGGTCCAGGGTGCGTACCTCGGTGACCAGGACGCGCAGCCCGGCGGCGCGCAGTGCGGCCAGGTCCGGTGCGCGGTTCTCCTCCTCGTTGGCGATCACCAGGTCGGGCGCGAGGGCGGCGATCCGCTCGGTGTCGGGGTTCTTGGTGCCGCCCACCCGGACGACATCGAGGTCGTCGGGGTGGGTACACCAGTCGGTGGCACCTACCAGCAGTTCCCGCCCGGTGGCGGCGACGGCCTCGGTGAGGGAGGGGACCAGCGAGACAACGCGCATGGCCCCAGTCTCCCGGACACGGCCGAGGTCTGCCGCGGTTCCGCAGCGCCCTGAAGGGGCTCGGGGAGCGCGACCAGCCACAGTGTTGCCGCGGATGATCGACGGCACATCGCCGCGCTCCCAGCGCAGCGCTCAGCCCCTCGTGCCGCCCACCGGTGCCATCTTGTCGACGAAGCCGGGGTGCTGCCTCAACCAGGCGCGCACGCCCTGCTGTTCGTTGCCCTGCCCGGCGTCCTGGATGGCCGCCTCCAGACCGGTGAGGTCCTTCTCGTCCATGTGGAAGTTCCGCAACCATCCGGCGACCACCGGGTTCTTGCGCGGGAACTCCTTGGCGGCGAGGGTGTGGATGCGGTCACCGGCGCCGAAGGCGCCCTGCGGGTCCTGGAGTTTGGTGAGCGAGTACTTGCTGTACGCCCAGTGCGGCGACCACAGCACCACCGCGACCGGCTCCTTCCTGGCGTAGGAGCGCTCCAGTTGGGCCAGCATCCCGGCGGTGCTGCCGGTGGTCAACTGGTACTCCTTGTCCAGGCCGTACGCGGGCAGCACCTTGCTGCGCAGCAGGTTCATCTCGCCCGCGCCGGGTTCGATGCCGATGATCCGTCCGCCGAACTCCGACGCCCTGCCGCGCAGGTCGGCCAGCGACTTCACGTCCTTCACATAGCTCGGCACGCTGACCTCCAGCGACGTCGGCCCGTACCAGGAACCGAGGTCGGCCAGGTCCTTGCCGTACTGCTTCCAGTACTGGGCGTGGGTGGTGGGCAGCCAGGAGTCGGTCTCGAAGTCGACGGCGGCGCTGGCCATGCCGGTGTACAGGGCGCCCACGTCGTACGTCCTGGCGTTGACGGTGTAGCCGCGCTGTTCGAGCGCCTCCTTCCACAGGTACGTGGAGGCGATGCCCTCGTCCCACGGGATGTAGCCGAGGTTGATGGTCCTGCCCTTGCCGACGTTCTTGCCCGCCGCCACCTGGGGCCCGCCGCCGGACCCACCGAACACGCCGATGCCCGTCGCGACCAGCGCGAGGACCAGCACGCCCGCCATGGCGACCGCGGTGTTCGGCCGGTAGCTGCGGATCCTTACGCCGCGCAGCGCCTCGGCCTTGGCCAGGGCGCGGCGGCCGAGCGGGGAGACCTGGTTGCCCAGGGCGCCGGTCATCCGGTCCAGGTACATCGCGAGGATGACCACGGCGATCCCGCCCTCGAAGCCGAGGCCCACGTTGACCTGGCTGATCGCGGTGAACACCGAGGCGCCCAGGCCGCCCGCGCCGACCATGCCCGCGATGACGACCATGGACAGCGCCAGCATGATGACCTGGTTGATCCCGGCCATGATGGTGGGCAGCGCCAGCGGCAGCTGCACCCGCAGCAGGACGTCGCGCGAGGTGGTGCCGAACGCCTCGGCGGCCTCGACGAGTTCGCCGTCCACCTGCCGGATGCCCAGCTCCGTCATCCGTACGCCCGGCGCCATCGCGAAGACGATGGTGGCGATGACGCCCGGCACCACGCCGAGGCCGAAGAAGAAGATGCCGGGGATCAGGTAGACGAAGGCGGGCATCGTCTGCATGACGTCGAGCACCGGCCGCAGCACCGTGCTGACGGTGCGGTTGCGCCCGGCCCACACACCCAGCGGCACCGCGAGCACGACGGTGATGACGGTGGCGACCAGCACCAGCGACAGGGTCTGCATCGCCGGGTCCCACTGCTGTACGGAGTCGATCAGCGCGAAACCCGCGAAGGCCAGCACACCGGCGGTCAGCCCGCGCAGCCACAGCGCCAGCACCGCGAGGATGCCCGCCAGCAGCAGCGGTTGCGGCGCGCAGAGCACCGCGTTGACGCCGTCGTACATGTGCTGGACGACGGTGGTGACGAAGTCGAAGAGCCAGGCGAGGTGGTCGCGCAGGAAGCTGACGGCACTGTCCACCCAGTGCCCGAGTTGCAGCCTAGGCACCGGTGGCCTCCTTGTCCGTCGGCCGTGCGTCGCACGGTGTTCGCGGTCCGTCGTGGTCGCCGAGCAGGGTCAGCACACGCTGCCGTGGTACGACGCCCAGCAGCTTGTCCGCGTCGTCGCGGACCGCGACCGGGTGCGGCACCCGGGCGGTGACGGGGAGCAGTTCGGCGAGCGGGGTGTTCGGGGTGACGGTCTCGCAGCCGCATTCCGCGGCGTCCGGGCGGTGCGGCGGCACCATGGCGGAGGCGGCGGTGAGCACCCGGGAGCGGTCCACGTCCTGGATGAAGGAGGCCACGTAGTCGTTGGCCGGTTCGACCAGGATCTGCTCGGCGGTGCCCAGTTGCACGATCCGGCCGTCGCGCATCACGGCTATGCGGTCGCCGAGCCGCATCGCCTCGTTGAGGTCGTGGGTGATGAAGACGATGGTCTTGTGCAGGCTGCGCTGGAGCTCCAGCAGCTGGTCCTGCATGTCGCGGCGGATCAGCGGGTCGAGGGCGCTGAACGACTCGTCCATCAGGAGCAGTTCGGCGTCGGTGGCCAGCGCCCTGGCCAGGCCCACCCGCTGCTGCATGCCGCCGGACAGCTCGTCGGGCCAGGAACTCTCCCAGCCCTCCAGCCCGACCAGGCGCAGCGCCTCGGCGGCCCGGCGCAGCCGCTCGTCGCGCGGTACGCCCTGCACCTCGAGCCCGTAGCCGGCGTTCTCCAGCACGCTGCGGTGCGGGAACAGCGCGAAGTGCTGGAAGACCATGCTGATCTGGTGCGAGCGCACCCGGCGCAGCTCGCGCGGGGCGAGCGCGGTCAGTTCCTGGCCGCCGAACAGCACCCGCCCGGACGTGGGTTCCAGCAGGCCGTTGAGCATCCGCAGCAGGGTGGACTTGCCGGAGCCGGACAGCCCCATGATGACGAAGATCTCGCCCGCCTCGACGGTGAAGGAGGCGTCGATCACCGCGGCCGTGCGGCCACGCTCCCGCAACGCGGCCCGCTCGGCGCCCTGTTGCAGTTCGCGTACCGCGTCGAGTGGTTGTCGCCCGAAGACTTTGTACAGATGGTCCGCTTGCAGGCTCGACACTTGCACCTCTCGGGTCGAACGAAAACGACCCGCCATGCGCCGGGTCAACTCCGCGCGTCGGCTGCCCGAAATCTCCTGATCCAAACAATTGGTGGTCCAGATCACAGCGCGCGGCGGGTGCGGCGGCCACCGCCCGCCACCGGTAGGGCATCATCGGTCGGGTGAGTCGACGTCTGATGCTTCTGGACACCGCGAGCCTGTACTTCCGCGCGTACTTCGGCGTTCCCGAATCGGTGAAGGCACCCGACGGCACGCCGGTCAACGCGGTGCGGGGACTGCTGGACTTCATCGCCCGGCTGGTCGAGGACCACTCCCCCGACGACCTGGTGGCCTGCATGGACGCCGACTGGCGCCCGCAGTGGCGGGTGGACCTGATCCCCTCCTACAAGGCGCACCGGGTCGCCGAGGAGAAGGCGGCCGGGCCGGACGTGGAGGAGGTGCCGGACACCCTCTCCCCGCAGGTCCCGGTGATCGAGGCGGTGCTGGACGCGCTCGGCATCGCGCGGGTGGGGGTGCTGGAGTACGAGGCGGACGACGTCATCGGCACGTTCACCGCCCGGGCGAGAGGACCGGTCGACATCGTCACAGGCGACCGCGACCTGTACCAGCTGGTGGACGACGCCCGCGGGGTGCGGGTGCTGTACCCGGTCAAGGGAGTGGGCACCCTGAACGTCACCGACGAGGCGGCGCTGCGGGCCAAGTACGGGGTGGACGGCCGCGGATACGCGGATCTGGCGGTGCTGCGCGGCGATCCCAGCGACGGGCTGCCCGGCGTGGCCGGGATCGGCGAGAAGACCGCGGCCAAGCTGCTGGCGGCCCACGGCGACCTGGCCGGGGTGCTGGCCGCCGTCGACGATCCGGGCTCCGGGCTCACTCCGTCGCAGCGCAAGCGGCTCATCGAGGGGCGGCCGTACCTCGCCGTGGCACCGAAGGTGGTCCGGGTCGCGTCGGACGTTCCGCTGCCGCCGGTCAGCACGGCGCTGCCGGGCGAGCCGCGTGACCCGGACGCGTTGGAGGCGCTGGCCAGCCGGTGGGGGCTCGGTGGATCGCTCCAGCGGCTGCTGGCGGCGCTGACCCTGAGGGCCGCGCGGTAATCCGGTACCGGATCACCACCACATTGGTTAGGCTTGCCTAAATTACTGGTGATCAGGTTCGACGGTCAGGGGAAGTCCTCATGGCGGACGCCGCGCAACGTGCTTCACAACGGAGGAACCAGCAGGTCAGCCGGGGGCGCGTGGTACGCGTCGAACGGCTGACCGCGCACATGGTCCGGGTCGTCCTCGGTGGCGCGGGGCTCGACGGTTTCACCGCCGGGCAGTACACGGACCACTACGTCAAACTGCTGTTCCCGGTGGAGGGGGTGGCCTACCCGGAGCCGTTCGACATCCGGGCGATCCGCGCGGACTTCCCGCGCGACCAGTGGCCCCGCACCCGCACCTACACCGTGCGGCGCTGGGACGCCGAGGCCCGCGAACTCACCCTCGACTTCGTCGTGCACGGTGACGAGGGCCTGGCCGGGCCCTGGGCGGCCCGGGTCCGGCCCGGCGCGGAGATCCTCTTCCTCGGCCCGGGCGGCGCCTACGCCCCCGACGAGGCGGCCGACTGGCATCTGCTCGCCGGTGACGAAAGCGCCCTTCCGGCGATCGCCGCCGCGCTGGAGCGGCTGCCGCAGGACGCGGTCTGCCATGCGTTCGTCGAGGTGGCGGGCCCGGCGGACGAGCAGAAGCTGGACGCCCCGGCGGGGGCGTCCATCACCTGGGTGCACCGTGGGTCCCGCCCGGTCGGCGAGGCGCTGGTGGCGGCCGTCGAGGCGCTGGAGTTCCCGTCCGGCACCCCGCACGCCTTCGTGCACGGCGAGGCGCACTTCGTCAAGGAACTGCGTCGGCTGCTGCGCGTCGAGCGGGGCGTCGGCCGCGACCGCCTGTCGATCTCCGGCTACTGGCGGCACGGCTGCGACGAGGACAACTGGCAGGCCGGCAAGCGGGAATGGAACCAGCGGGTGGAGGCGGAACAGGAGCCCGCGGCGGCGTGACGGCGCCGTCGCCCCGCCCATGATTGCCCGCCGTCGCGGCGGGGTTCCCGGAAGGACTCCCACCGCGACGGCGAACGACGCGCGGTGCGGCGGCGCCGCCCGACGGCGACCCGCTCACCCCAACGACGAGTACGCCACAACGCCCCGCAGCAACCCGTCAACCGCCTTACGGGCGTTGCGCCGCACGGGAGAGCCCTCAGGCGCGGCCTCGGAGATCTGCCCCAGCACATCGATCAACTGCTTCGTCCACCGGACGAAGTCACCGGCGGGCATGTCCGCCTCGCGCAGCACCGCGTCCAGACCGCTCCCGGACGCCCAGCGGTACGCACACCACGCGAAACCCAGATCCGGCTCTCGCTGGCCCACGCCCTCGGTCTGGCTGATCTTGTGCTCCTCCTCCAGGGCGGCCAACCGCCCCCAGATACGCACCATTTCGCCGAGCGCGGTACGGGCCTGGCCGTTCGGCAGCTTCGGCGGCAGCGCGTCCTCGGCGGACCTCGCCTCGTACACCAACGCCGAGGCGCAGGCGGCGAGTTCGGCCGGGCCGAGGCCGTCCCAGACCCCGTCCCGCAGGCACTCGCTGGCCAGCAGGTCCAACTCGCCGTAGAGGCGGCCGAGCCGCTGGCCCTCCGGGGTGACCTGGTCCCCGTCGAGGTAGCCGAGTTCCGACAGCAGGCCGCAGATACGGTCGAAGGTGCGGGCGATGGTGTTGGTGCGGCCCTCGATGCGCCGCTCCAGCGCCTGGGTGTCGCGGCGCAGCCGGTGGTAGCGCTCGGCCCAGCGGGCGTGGTCCTCACGCTCGTCGCAGCCGTGGCAGGGGTGGGCGCGGATCGCGGTGCGCAGCCGGGCGATCTCGGTGTCGTCGGCCCCGGCGGCCCGTTCCCTGCGCCGCTTGGGCGCGTGGATCCCGGCGGTTCCGGCCTTGGACCGCATGGCGGAGGCCAGGTCGCGGCGCGAGTGCGGGCTGCGCGGGTTGAACGTCTTGGGGATCCGCATCCGGTCCAGCGCCTCCACCGGAACCGGGAAGTCCACTGAGCCGAGCCGCTTGACCTGCCGTTCGGCGGTGAGCACCAGCGGACGCGGTCCGTCGTCGTAGTTCTGCCCGCCGTAGCGCGGATGGTGGCGCCCCGTGCTGCGTCCGGCGGGCACACCTGGGTCGAGGACCAGTGCGAGGCCCGCGAACTTGCCGGACGGCACATGGATTATGTCCCCGGGGCGCAGTCGCTCCAGCGCCTCGGCCGCCGCGGCCCTGCGCTGGGCGGCGCCCTGCCGGGACAGTTCGGCCTCGCGGTCCTTCAACTCCCGGCGCAGCCGGGCGTATTCCTCGAAGTCACCGAGGTGGCAGGTCATTCCCTCCCGGTAGCCCGCCAGGCCCTCCTCGTTGCGCTGCACCTGGCGGGAGATGCCGACCACCGACCGGTCGGCCTGGAACTGCGCGAAGGAGGTCTCCAGCAACTCCCGCGACCGGTGCCGCCCGAACTGGCCCACCAGGTTGACCGCCATGTTGTACGACGGCTTGAACGACGAGCGCAGCGGATACGTACGGGTGCCCGCGAGGCCGCCGAGCGACACCGGGTCCAGGCCGCGCTGCCACAGCACGACCGCGTGGCCCTCCACGTCGATGCCGCGCCGTCCGGCGCGCCCGGTGAGCTGGGTGTACTCACCGGGGGTGATGTCGGCGTGGGTCTCGCCGTTCCACTTGACCAGCTTCTCCAAGACCACTGAGCGGGCGGGCATGTTGATGCCGAGCGCCAGGGTCTCGGTGGCGAACACCGCCTTGACCAGGCCCTGGACGAACAGTTCCTCCACGACCTCCTTGAAGGTGGGCAGCATGCCCGCGTGGTGCGCGGCGATGCCCCGCTCCAGCCCTTCCAGCCATTCGTAGTAGCCGAGGACGTGCAGGTCCTCGTCGGGAATGGCGGCGGTGCGCTCCTCGACGATGGCGCGCACCCTGGCCCGCCCCTCGTCGTCGTTGAGCCGCAGCCCCGCGTAGAGGCACTGCTGGACGGCGGCCTCGCAGCCCGCGCGGCTGAAGATGAACGTGATGGCGGGCAACAGGCCCTCGGCGTCCAGCCGCTCGATCACCTCGGGGCGACCGGGCGTCCAGATCCTGGACCGCTGCCGCCGCTCGCGCTCGCGGTCCGCCTCGTATCCGCGGCGGCGGCGGTCGCGCGGGTTGTACGCGAGCGTGTTCTGGGTGCGGGCCATGCGCACCAGGTCGGGGTTGACCTCCAGCTTGCCGTGGCCGTTGGGCGAACCGGGGTTCTTCACCTCGAACAGGTCGTACATCCGGCGTCCGGCCAGCACGTGCTGCCACAGCGGGACCGGGCGGTGCTCGGAGACGATCACCTCGGTGTCGCCGCGTACGGTGTCCAGCCAGTCGCCGAACTCCTCGGCGTTGGAGACGGTGGCGGACAGGGAGATCAGGGTCACCGACTCCGGGAGGTGGATGATGACCTCCTCCCAGACCGCGCCGCGGAACCGGTCGGACAGGTAGTGCACCTCGTCCATCACCACGTAGCCGAGGCCGCTGAGCGCCTGGGAGCCCGCGTAGAGCATGTTGCGCAGCACCTCGGTGGTCATCACGACCACCGGCGCGTCGCCGTTGACGCTGTTGTCGCCGGTGAGCAGGCCGACCTTGCCGGAGCCGTAGCGCCTTACCAGGTCGGCGTACTTCTGGTTGGACAGCGCCTTGATGGGCGTGGTGTAGAAGCACTTGCGACCCTCGGCTAGGGCCAGGTGGACGGCGAACTCGCCCACGATGGTCTTGCCTGATCCGGTCGGCGCGGCGACCAGGACGCCTTTTCCGGCTTCCAGGGCCTGGCAGGCCGCTATCTGGAACGGGTCCAGCGGGAAGTCGTACATCTCGCGGAAGGAGCCGAGCGCAGTGGCCCGCTCGGCGGCGCGACGCCGAGCGTCGGCGTACCGCTCGGCTGGTGAGATCTCGTCGGTCATCGTGCATTCGAGCCTACCGGCCGGGTATGACAACGTGCCGATCTTTCCCGGGGGCTGCGCCTCCAAACCCCGCCGGGGCTCCGCCCGGGCCTCCTCGGGGCTGCACCCGCGGGCCCCGGTCGGGGTGCGCCGCCAAGCGCTCCGTGGCGTGAGGGGGCCGGTGATCATCCGCGGCGCCGTTGTGGCTGGTCGCGCAGCCCGCGCCCCTTCAGGGAGCGGCGCGCGCCGCGCCCGGCCTGCCTGGGGCTGCCGGGCGGAGCGGCGGGTTCGTCGGCTACGTAGCGTCGTCGTAGTTGTCGCCGGGGAGGGCCTGGGGGCTGGAGACGGGCTCCACCTCGGGGACGGCTTCCGGGGTCAGGTCGAGGTCGGAGGCCTCGTCGGGGCTCAGACCGTCGTCCTCGCGGCGGGCCTTGCGCTTGTCGTGGGCCATGGAGATGCCCACGGCCAGGAAGAACAACGCGCAGATGGGCGCCGCCAGCGCCAGCATGGACAGCGGGTCGGGGCTGGGCACCGCGATCGCCGAGAAGACGGTGATGCCCATGACCATCCAGCGCCACCACCCCAGCATCCGCCGCCCGCTGATCACCCCGCCGAAGTTGAGCAGCACCAGCAGCAGCGGCAGCTCGAAGGAGAACCCGAAGACGAGCACCATCCGCACCAGCAGGTCCAGGTACCCGTCCAGCGGCACGAGGTTGGTGACATGGTCGGGCGTGAGGCCGATCAGCGCCTTGGCGGTGGTCGGAATGATCGTGTAGGCGAACCACGCGCCGACGACGAACAGCGGGAACCCGGCCCCGACGAAGCTGAGCGCGTACTTCTTCTCGTGCTTGTGCAGCCCGGGCGCGAGGAAGGCCCACACCTGGTAGAGCCAGATCGGGGAGGCCGCCACCACACCGGCCATCAGGCCGACCTTGAGCACGATGCTGAACGGCCCCAGCAGGCCGTTGATGTTCAGGGTCGCGCAGTGCTCGCCGTGCTTGGCGAGATCGTTGAAGCTGGCCTTGCAGCCGACCGACTTCAGCAGCGGCTCGGTGAGGAACGCGGCGAGCTGGTCGTGGTAGATGAACGCGACGACCGCGACCACGCCGATCGCCAGCAGCGACTTCACCAAGCGGCTGCGCAGCTCACGGAGGTGGTCCGCGAGCGGCATCCGCCCCTCAGGGTCCTTCTTCTTGCGGGCGGACTTGAGCAACCCACGTCCCTATCTCGTGCGGCAGCCGGTCGTCATCGGCTTGGGTGTACCGGTCGGGGCACTTACGTGCACGTCACTTGTCGGCGACAGCGATCGTAACGCGCGGTGGTGAACGCCTGGCAATCCCCCAAGGGCCGCCAGGTGGCCGCCCGCGCCGTGCGTACGGGCCGCGGCGATCAGCCTACCCTCGGGCGGCCCTCGTGCGGTGGCAGCCGGACCGCCGCCGGGTCAGCGGCGGACCGCGGTACCGGCGCGGGCGGCCAGCGGCTCGGCGCTGCGCTGGAACTGCTCGGCCGCGCCGGCCAGCGCCTGCGAGCTGTCGCCGACCTGCCGGGCGAGCCGCCGTACCTCCAGGTAGACCCGGATGCCGAGGACGCCGAGGACGGCGATGCCGCAGAACGCGAGGGCGGTGGTGACCAGGATCCAGACCATGTCCGCGAGCCTAGCGGCCCCGCCTCATCCGACGTGCAGCCGCATGGTGCGCACCCCGCCGCTGGTGAGCAGCGCGACGATCCGCTGCCCCGCGGGCTTGCGCACCGCCGCCCCGCAGTCGGGGCAGGTGAACGAGTAGAAGGTGGTTCTGGCGGTGCGCCCGATGGCCAGCCGCAGCGCCGGGGCGGCCAGCTCGAAGCGGCCCCGGCAGTCGGGGCACATCGCCTTGAAGACCACGCTCTGCGCCGTGGGCACCTGCATCTCGTGTCCTCTACTCGTCGCCGTACGCCGCGAGCGCCTGCTGGGCCGCCGCCCGCGCGCTGTCCGCCAGCGCCCGCGGGGAGACGATCCGGCCGTCGCGGCCGAGCCGCAGCGCCAGGCGGCGCAGCGAGCCGGGGTCGGGGGTGCGCAACGTGACCCGCAGGCCTCCGTCGGGCAGCTCCTCCGCGCTGTCGTGCGGGTAGTACTCGGCGACCCACCGTCCGCCCGGGCCGACCTCGACCACCACTTCCGGGTCGTCCCCGGCGGGCTGTACCAGCCCCGCGGACAGGTCGCGCGGCTCGATCCTGGGCGGGTCGGCAGGTGCGTCGAGGAGCTTGATCTCG
This sequence comes from Streptomyces sp. PLK1-5, assembly GCA_037034305.1. Classification (GTDB taxonomy): domain Bacteria; phylum Actinomycetota; class Actinomycetes; order Streptomycetales; family Streptomycetaceae; genus Streptantibioticus_A. The sequence goes on along the minus strand of JBAGJY010000010.1, from coordinate 241,646 downwards.
GCGACCCGGTCCAGCCGGAACATCCGGCGGTCCTCGGACAACCGGCACCAGGCCTCGAAGTAGGTGTGCCCCACGGCGAACAGCCGGATCGGGTCGACCTCGCGCTCGGTCAACTCGTCGCGGGCGGGTGAGTAGTAGCGGATCCACAGCCTGCGCCGCTCGGCGATGGCCCGGTCCACATCGGCGAAAACGCTGCCCTCTGACTCGAAGGTGACCGACAGCCGGGCGCTGGCGCCCGCCGCCTCACCGGCCGCCGCCTCCAGCTTGGCGCAGGCCCGCAGCAGCGCCTGCCGGTCGCCGTCCCGCAGCCCCGGCAGGGTGGCCACCGCCCGTGCCGCGACCAGCAGCGCGGTGGCCTCGTCGGCGGCCAGCCGCAGCGGCTGGGCCGTTTCCCCGAAGACATCGTCGTTGTGCCACCAGATCCGCTCGCCGTCGGTGTCGATGTCGAGCAGGTCGCCGCCGCGGAAGCTGGTGCCGCACATCGGCAGTACGTTGAGGTCGCCGATCAGCTCGGCCTCGGTCACTCCGAAGGCGCGCGCCACGTCGCTGACGTGCGCACCGGGCCGCTCCTTGAGATAGGTGACCAGGGAGAGCATCCGGCGGGTCTGGTCGATCGCGTTGGACATCGTGGTTCGTCTCCCCTCAGCCGCGGGCCACGGCGCGCAGCCGGTCGAGCACGGCGTCGCGCAGTTCCGCTGGGGCCAGCACGACCACGTCCGGCCCGAACTCCACCAGCCAGGCGTCGAGTCCGTGCCCGTACGGGATCTCCAGCTCGTCCCACCCGGCGGCCCACTCCCCTGGAGCGGGCGTCGTCTCCACCGCCTTGGCGCGCAGCGGGTATCCGGCGCCGCGCCGCAGCCGGATCCGCGCGGTGGCGGTGGCGCCCTCACCGGCCCAGCTGGCCACGGTCTGCCGTACGTCGACGTGGTCGGGCACCTCGGCAGTGAACTCGCCGCCGCGGGACCGGATCCGGCCGGAGATCCGGCTGAGCCGGAACACCCGGCGGGCCTCGCGGTCCCGGTCCCAGCCGGCCAGGTACCAGTGGCCGCGCCAGCACTCCAGGGCCCATGGCTCCACCGACCGCGGCTCGGGGCGCACGGCGTTGGACTTGCGGTAGTCGAAGGAGACCGGGCGGCGGTCGCGGGCGGCCAGCATCAGCGGCTCGAACGCGGGCTCGTGCGCGGGGATCCGGGGTTCGAGCACTCCGCCCACTTCGTGCGGGGACCCGCGGTGGCCATTGGCGGACTCGTAGCCGGGCTCCTCGAAGGGCACGCCCGCGGCCCGCAGTTTCTGCAGTGCTCCGCTGGCGGCTCCAGCCAGCCGGGCCTGCTGCCAGACCTTGGCGGCCAGGCTGAGCGCGGCGGCCTCCTCGGCGTCGAGGGCGATCTCGGGGAGGCGGTTGCGGTCCCGGCGGGCGACGTAGCCGGTCTCGCCGTCGAGGGCGTCCACCGTCTCGATGACCAGGCCGAGTTCGCGCAGGTCGTCCTTGTCGCGCTCGAACATCCGGTTGAAGGCCTCCTCGGAGGTGATCTCCCGGTAGGCCTCGACGGAGGCGCGCAACTCGCGTTTGCTGAGCGGGCGACGGGTGTTCATCAGGCACAGTGCCAGGTTCATCAGCCGCTCGGCCTTGGCGATGGCCATCGGACGCACCCCTCCTGTTCTGCTCTCACGATGAACCTACCGTTCCAAGGTGGTCACGCAAAAGCCGATGGCCCCCGCCGGGCGGCGGGGGCCATCGGTGCGGGTCGCTACCGGCTCCGGACGGCGACCAGGTCGCAGACGAAGATCAGCGTCTCGCCCGGGGCGATCCGGCCGCCCGCGCCGCGGTCACCGTAGGCGAGGTGCGCCGGGATGATCAGCTGACGGCGGCCACCGACCTTCATGCCCTGCACACCCTTGTCCCAGCCGGAGATGACCTGGCCCACGCCGAGCTGGAACTCCAGCGGGGTGCCGCGGTTCCAGCTGGCGTCGAACTCCTCACCGGTGCTGAACGCCACGCCCACGTAGTGGACCTTGACGAAGTCGCCCGCCTTCGCCTCCGGGCCGTCGCCCTGCCAGATGTCCTTGATGTCAAGGTCGGCCGGGGGCTCGCCGCCCGGGAAGTCGATCTCGGGCTTGTCGATGTTCACGCTCTGCTCCTCAGTACGGTGTGTGCAACCTGCACAGTCTTACATCGTTCCGAGGATGTCCACCGAGAAGACCAGGGTTGAGTTGGGCGGCACGCCGTTCGGCGGCTGGCTGCCGAAGGCCTGGTCGGGCGGGAGGACGAGCAGGACCCGGCTGCCGACCTTCTTGCCCGCCAGGCCGTTCGTCAGTCCCTTGACCGGGATCTGACCGAGCGGCAGCGTGGTGGGCGCGTTGCGGTCGTAGGTGCTGTCGAAGGGCTTGGCACCGTCCCACAGGAGGGACTTGTACTGCACGACGACCGTGTCGGTGTTCTTCACCACCGGGCCGTTGCCCTCGATGACGTAGTTCGACACCAGTTGCTTGGGCGCCGCGGTCTTGGGCACGTCAAGCGACGGTGCCTTGCCGTCGGTGTTGGTGCCGACCTTGGGCAGGCTGCTGTCGGTCTGCGGCCGAACCGCGCCCTGGGCGCTCTTGGGCGGGTTGGTGCCCTTGAGGATGTCGACGACGAAGAACAGGGTGGCGTTGGCCGGGATCTGCGGGGGTTGGCCCTGCGCGCCGTAGCCGAGGTCCGGCGGAATGGTGACCTGGATCCGGCTGCCGACCTTCTGGCCCTCCAGTGCCTGGTCCCAGCCCTTGATCACCTGACCGGTGCCCACCACCAGGCTGAACGGCTGCTTGCCGAAACTCGTGTCAAAGGGTGTGTCGGAGTCGTAGGTTTGACCCAGGTAGTTGACCTGGGCGATGGACCCCTTGCCCAAGGTGGTGCCGTTGCCCTGGCTGAGGACCTTCACCTCCAGGTTCTTGGGCGGGGTGCCCTTGCCCTTGGAAACGGTCGGCTTCTGGCCGAAGTTGGCCCCGGAGGTGATCTTCGGCGGGGTGTTCTCGCTGCCGCAGGCCGCCGCGGTCAGCACCAGCAGCGGTACGACCAGGGCGGCCAGCAGCCGCGAGGCACGGCGCTTCCTCGGGGGGACGGCGGACTCGGTGACTGCCGGGCCCGGGGGCGGCGGCGGGGCAATTCGACGCAACGTTGCCTCAGTTCGTCAATGGATCTTCCGGGTGCAATGCGGGCCACTCTACGACGCGACCGGGGCCCCGTACGAGAAACGTACGGGGCCCCGGCGTTGCTTTCGTGTGACCGCCGGTCACATTCCGGCAATTAGCTTCTCCACGCGGTCGTCAACCGAGCGGAACGGGTCCTTGCACAACACCGTGCGCTGCGCCTGGTCGTTGAGTTTCAGATGCACCCAGTCGACGGTGAAGTCGCGGCGCTGTTCCTGCGCGCGGCGGATGAACTCACCGCGCAGCCGCGCCCGAGTGGTCTGCGGAGGCACCGACTTGGCCTCGAAGATCTTCAGGTCGTTGCAGATCCGCTTGGCCTGGCCCTTGCGCTCCAGCAGGTAGTACAGACCACGACGGCGGTGAATGTCGTGGTACGCGAGGTCTATCTGGGCGATTCGCGGATGCGACATGGTGATGTTGTCGCGGCTGCGATAGCGCTCGATCAGCTGGTACTTCATCACCCAGTCGATCTCGGTGCTGATCGAGGCGAGGTCGCCGGTGGCGACCGCCTCCAGGGTGCGGCCCCACAGGTCGAGCACCTGCTCGGTGACTCCCGTGCGGATGCCCCGGCGCTCGCAGAAGTCAACTGCCTTGGAGTAGTACTCCTCTTGGATGTCGAGCGCGGAGGCCTCGCGTCCACTGGCCAGCCGCACCTTGCGACGTCCCGTTATGTCGTGGCTGACCTCGCGGATGGCCCGGATCGGGTTCTCCAGTGTCAGGTCCCGCATCACCGTGCCCGCCTCGATCATGCGCAGCACCAGGTCGGTGGCGCCGACCTTGAGCAGCATCGTGGTCTCCGACATGTTGGAGTCACCGACGATGACGTGCAGCCGCCGGTAGCGCTCGGCGTCGGCGTGCGGTTCGTCGCGGGTGTTGATGATCGGGCGCGAGCGCGTGGTGGCGGAGCTGACGCCTTCCCAGATGTGCTCGGCGCGCTGGCTGACGCAGTAGACGGCGCCGCGCGGCGTCTGGAGCACCTTGCCCGCGCCGCAGATCAGTTGGCGGGTGACGAGGAACGGGATGAGGATGTCCGCGAGCCGGGAGAATTCCCCGTGCCGGGCGACCAGATAGTTCTCATGGCAGCCGTAGGAGTTGCCCGCGGAATCGGTGTTGTTCTTGAACAGATAGACGTCGCCGGCGATCCCCTCCTCGTGCAGCCTGCGCTCGGCGTCGACCAGCAGTCCTTCCAGAATGCGTTCACCGGCCTTGTCGTGGGTGACCAGTTCGGTGACGCTGTCACACTCCGGAGTGGCGTACTCCGGGTGCGAACCCACATCGAGATAGAGGCGGGCGCCGTTCTTCAGGAAGACGTTGCTGCTGCGACCCCATGACACGACACGGCGGAACAGGTACCGCGCCACCTCGTCCGGGGACAGGCGACGCTGTCCCCGGAACGTGCACGTGACGCCGTACTCGTTCTCCAGCCCGAAAATGCGGCGGTCCATGACTGAACATTACGCCCGATGCGTCTCACTGAAACCGGGTTCGGCGGCGTCGATTCGATCATTTTCCGGTCGGCGCCCCGCGATTGGGGCAGCGAGCACCCGGCCGCCCGCCAGCAGCACCAGCAGCGCGACGACCCCACCGGCCCCAGCGACCGCGAACCCGGCCGGTACGCCACCGTACTGCGCGGCCGGTCCGGCCGCCGCCGTACCCACCGAGGCGCCCACCCCGAAGGCGGTGACCAGCCAGGAGAACGCCTCGGTCACGGTGCCCGCCGGGGCGTGCCGGTCCACCACCAGGAAGGCGCAGGCGAGACACGGCGCGAGGAACAGACCGGACAAGCCAGACAGAGCAGTCATAGCGGACACGCCGGGCACGGTCACCAGCGGTACGTAGGCGAGCGCGAGACACAGCATCAGCGCCCGCAGCCTGCGCTCCGGCGCCCCGGACCAGCGCACCGCGCCGTAGACCACACCGCCGACCAGCGCCCCGGCGCCCAGCGCGGAGAGCAGATAGCTGGAGACCATCCCACCGCCGTGCGCGTCGGCGTAGGCGACCGCCGCCACCGCTATGGAACCGAGCGCCAGGCCCACGAAGAAGAACGAGCCCAGCAGCGCGAGCAGCCCGGGCGAGCGCAGCGGCCCCAGCCAGTGCGCCTCTCGCTCGGCGGCCCGCCAGCGGCGGGACGGTTCGGTGGTGACGACCAGCAGCGTTCCGGCGACGCCGATCAGCGACAGCCCGACCAGCGCGGCGGCGGTGGAGGCGGCGGCGACCAGCAGGGTGACCAGCAGCGGGCCGACCGCGTACATCACCTCCTGCGCGGCGGCGTCCAGCGCGTACGCGCTGTGCACCTGCTCCCCCCGGTCCAGCACGCTGGGCCACAGGGCGCGCAGCCCGCCCTCCAGCGGCGGGGTGGCCACGCCCGCCACGGCCATCGCGGCGCAGGCCGCGGCTAGCGGGTCCGGGCCCATGACGGCGAACGCGGTCATGGCGGCGGCGGAGACCACCGCCCCGCCGAGCATCACCCTCGGCTGGCCGCGCTTGTCGACCAGGCGGCCGAGGGCGGGCTGGCCGATCGCGGTGCCCAGCCCGTAGACCGCGGACAGCGCCCCGGCGAGGGTGTAACTGCCGCCGTGGGCGCGGGTGAAAAGCACGACCGCCAACGCGGCGGTGGCGTTCGGCAGCCGCCCGATGAGCGTTCCGCCCAGCAGCCGTATCGCGTACCGCGTGCGCAGCAGCTCCAGGTACGCCGTGGCCATACCCTCCCCGTTCTTTGCGGGCGGTCCTTCCGCCCTGGCTAGTGTTACGTATAACTTACCCGTCATACGTAGCATCGCGCTCGCCGCGGGTCCAGCCGCGGGACGCAGAAGGGACATGAACCGGTGACCGGGACCGACCGTCCGACCTCCCGGGATGTCGCACGCGCCGCGGGCGTCTCCCAGGCCACGGTGTCGCTGGTGCTGGGCGACAAGTGGCACGGCCGGGTCTCGCAGCGCACCGCGCAGGCGGTTCGGTCGGCCGCAGTCGAGCTCGGATACCGGCCGAATCTCGCCGCCCGCAACCTACGGCTGGGCCGGACCAGGACCGCGCTGCTGGTGGTGCCCGCGCTCACCAACGACTACTTCGCCCGGGTCTACACCGGCGCGGCGCGGGTCGCGGCGTGCCATGGTTTCGGCGTGGTGCTCTACCCCTCCCCGGAAGGCGTCGGCCCGGCGCCCGATCCGTTCGGTTCCGCACGGGCGGCGCTGGACGGGGTGATCGCCTCGTCCATGGCGGTCGAGGCGCTGGACGCGATCAGCGGCGATCCGGCGGCCGGGACGGCCGGGCTGCCACTGGTGATGCTGGACAGCGAACCCGGGGCGGCCGGGGCGGCGGCCACCGTCAACCCCGACCTCGCCGACGGCATGCGCCAGGTGATGGACCATCTGGGCGCGCTGGGCCATCGGCGGATCACACACGTCACGGCGGCGGTGGACTCCTGGACCTTCCAGGTACGGCGGCGCGCCTTCGACGCCGCGGTCGACGGCCTGCCCGGCGCGTCGCCGGGCCGCGAGCCCGCCGGGCTGAGCGTCGAGGAGGGCCTGCGGGCGGCCCGGCGGGCGCTCACCGCGCCCGGTCCCCGGCCGACCGCCCTGGTCTGCGACGACGATGTGCTGGCCGTGGGCGCCTGCAAGGCGGTACGGCGGCTGGGGCTGCGGGTGCCGGAGGACGTGTCCGTCACCGGCTTCGACGATCTGGCGCTCGCCACGGCGGTGGAGCCGGAGCTCACCACGGTCCAGCTGCCCGCCGACGAGGTCGGCGCCCGCGGCATGTCCGCCCTGCTGGCGGCGCTGGACGGCCACCCGCCCGAGCCCCCCGACGTCCTCCCTGTCCACCTGGCCATACGCGGCACGACGGCGGCTCCCGCGAGGGATTGAGGGGACCCTTCCGGGAGCGGGCCGGCCCCGGAATCCCGGACCGCCCCAACTCCCGGGCCGCGCCCGGCACTTCGGGGCGTGGGCCGCGTAGGAGTCCGCCGCACCGGTGCGGAACTGCGGCGGCGTGGCCCGGCGGGGCCGGACCCGCCGCGGCCACGCCGCCGAAAGCCGCACGCCATGGGGAGGCTGAGCGCTCCCCCGCGCCGGGGAGGGGGGCGCGCGGACTACTCCTCCGGTTCCGTCTCCGTCGGCTCGGCGCCCTCGGGAGCGCCCTCCGGCGAGAGGAGTCGGGTGAGTTGGCGGCCGAGGACCCGGCGGAACTTGCGCTGCTGGGGACGAGTGCGGTCAAGCACCGCGACCTCCAACTGCTCGGCGGTGAGCTGGCGTTCACCGCCGTTGTTGTCCCGGCTGAGCGACTCCACCGCCAGCCCCAGCGCCTCGGCGAGCGTCATGTCGTCGCGGTGCCGCTGGTCGAGGTAGCTGCCGATCTGGTCGGAGTTGCCGCCGACCGCGACCGCGCCGTGCTCGTCGACGATGGAGCCGTCGTGCGGCAGCCGGTAGATCTGGTCCTCCTCCGGCGCCGAGCCGACCTCGGCGACGATGAGTTCCACCTCGTACGGCTTCTCCGCCGCGCTGGAGAAGATGGTGCCGAGCGTCTGGGCGTAGACGTTGGCCAGACCCCGCGCGGTCACATCCTCGCGGTGGTAGGTGTAACCCCGTAGGTCGGCGTAGCGGACGCCGCCGATCCGCAGGTTCTCGAACTCGTTGTACTTGCCGACCGCGGCGAAGGCGATGCGGTCGTAGATCTCGCTGACCTTGTGCAGCGCGCGGGACGGGTTCTCGGCGACGAAGAGGATTCCGTCGGTGTACTGCAGGACGACGACGCTGCGACCGCGCGCGATGCCCTTACGGGCGTATTCGGCGCGATCCGCCATGGCCTGCTGGGGTGAGACGTAGAACGGCGTCGACACCGGCTATCCGTCCCTTTCTGTCTGAGTGGGATGTATCCCGGATCCGACCGTTACAAGAGCGCGGCGCGGGGGCCGTCCGGCTCCTCCAGACGCCGCTCGTGGACCGCCCGGGCGATCTCCGACGCCTCGGCCTCGGTGAGCCGCCGGAAGCCCTCGTCGGTGATGACGGTGACGATCGGATAGATCTGCCGGGCGATGTCCGGGCCGCCGGTGGCCGAGTCGTCGTCAGCCGCGTCGTACAGCGACTGGACGACCGCGGTGACCGCCTGCTGCTCCGTCAGCTCCTTGCGGTAGAGCTTCTTGAGCGAGCCGCGGGCGAAGACCGAACCGGAGCCTGTGGCCGCGAAGCCGTGCTCCTCGGAACGGCCGCCGGTCACGTCGTAGGAGAAGATCCGGCCCTTCTCGCGGTCCGTGTCGTACCCGGCGAACAGCGGCACCACCGCGAGGCCCTGCATCGCCATGCCGAGGTTGCCGCGGATCATCGTGGACAGCCGGTTCGCCTTGCCCTCCAGGGAGAGCGCGGCGCCCTCGATCTTCTCGTAGTGCTCCAGCTCCAGTTGGAACAGCTTGACCATCTCGACGGCCAGGCCCGCGGTTCCCGCGATGCCGACCGCGGAGTACTCGTCGGCCGGGAAGACCTTCTCGATGTCGCGCTGCGCGATGACGTTGCCCATCGTCGCCCGACGGTCACCGGCGAGTACCACGCCGCCGGAGAACGTGGCCGCCACGATCGTCGTCCCGTGCGGGATCTCCAGCGCGCCCTGGACGGGCGGCAGCGTCCGGTTGCCGGGCAGCAGGTCCGGCGCGTGCTCGCCGAGGAAGTCCATGAAGGACGACGAACCAGGCGTCAGGAAGGCCGCCGGCAGACGCCCGGTACTACGAGTGTTGGCTTCCACACGTTTCCTTCCACGATGACTGCGAGCCGTCTCCCTCTCCCCGGGGAGCGGCCGGTTTCGATCACTTGCCACGGACCTTACCCCTGGCCGTGCCAGTCATCCGTCCCGCCTCCGGAACCTGGGCGCCGGATGCGGGACGGACGGCAGAGCGGCTACTGCCCGCCCTTTTGCACGAACGACCGCACGAAGTCCTCGGCGTTCTCCTCGAGGACGTCGTCGATCTCGTCCAGAACCGAGTCCACGTCGTCCGAGAGCTTCTCCTGGCGCTCCTTGAGGTCATCGGAGGACTGCGCCTCCGGGGCGGTCTCCTCGACCTCCTCGGTGGAACGCGTGGCCCTCTGCTGTCCGCCGGTGTCCTTGGTAGCCATGTACACCTCACCCCGATCGCCCGCTCGGTTTGCATGCCCTACAAGATCAGACCCTACAAGCCGGGTCTGACATCGGCCCTGTTCTCCGGTGATCTCGCGGAACTCGCGGACCCTCGCTCACGTACTTCCAACTGGTTCAACGTCCGGGAGCCACCCGGATGATTCCCGTAACCGTGCGGTTTCAGCCCCCCGACAACACCCGTACCAGGTCCTCCGCGGTACGGCAGCGGTCCAGCAGCTCCTTGACGTGGTTGCGGGTGCCCCGCAGCGGTTCCAGGGTGGGCACCCGTTGCAGCGAGTCACGCCCGGGCAGGTCGAAGATGACCGAGTCCCACGAGGCGGCGGCCACGTCGTCCGCGTACTGCTCCAGGCAGCGGCCGCGGAAGTACGCCCTGGTGTCCTCCGGGGGCTTGATACGGGCCCTGGAGACGGCGGGCTCGTCCAGTAGCCGCTTCATCCGTCCGCGGGCCACCAGGCGGTTGTACAGGCCCTTGTCGGGGCGGACGTCGGCGTACTGGAGGTCCACCAGGTGCAGCCGGGCCGCGTCCCAGTCGATGCCGTCCCGCCTGCGGTAGCCCTCCAGCAGCTCGCGCTTGGCCACCCAGTCCAGTTCCCCGGACAGGCTCATCGGGTCGGTCTCCAGCCGCCCCAGGACGTCCTCCCAGCGGGTCAGCACGTCCCTGGTCTGCTCGTCGGCGTCGGTGCCGTACCGGTCCTCGACGTACTTGCGGGCCAGCTCGAAGTACTCCATCTGCAACTGCACGGCGGTCAGCGTGCGGCCGTTGCGCAGCGTGATCAGCCGTCGCAGCGTGGGGTCGTGGGAGACCTGGTGCAGGGTGCGCACCGGCTGGTCCACCGCGAGGTCCACGGCGATGAAGCCGTCCTCGATCATGGACAGGACCAGCGAGGTGGTGCCCAGCTTGAGGTACGTGGAGATCTCCGAGAGGTTTGCGTCACCGATGATCACATGCAGTCGGCGGTACTTCTCCGCGTCGGCGTGCGGCTCGTCCCGGGTGTTGATGATGGGGCGCTTGAGCGTGGTCTCCAGGCCCACCTCGACCTCGAAGTAGTCGGCCCGCTGGCTGATCTGGAAGCCGTGCTCACCGCCGTCCTGCCCGATGCCGACCCGGCCCGCGCCGGTGACGACCTGCCGGGAGACGAAGAAGGGCGTCAGGTGCCGCACGATGTCCGAGAACGGGGTCTCCCGCTTCATCAGGTAGTTCTCGTGCGTGCCGTAGGACGCGCCCTTGTTGTCGGTGTTGTTCTTGTACAGGTGGATCGGCTGCGCGCCGGGCAGCTGGGCGGCCCGCTCGGCGGCCTCGGCCATGATCCGCTCCCCCGCCTTGTCCCAGAGCACCGCGTCGCGCGGGTTGGTGACCTCGGGGGCGCTGTACTCGGGGTGGGCGTGGTCCACGTAGAGCCTGGCGCCGTTGGTGAGGATCACGTTGGCCAGACCGATGTCCTCGTCCGTGAGCTGGCTGGAATCGGCCGACTCGCGCGCCAGGTCGAAGCCGCGGGCGTCCCGCAGCGGGTTCTCCTCCTCGAAGTCCCAGCGGGCGCGGCGGGCCCGGTGCATCGCCGCCGCGTAGGCGTTGACGATCTGGGACGAGGTGAGCATGGCATTGGCGTTCGGGTGGCCGGGGACGGAGATCCCGTACTCCGTCTCGATGCCCATTACTCGCCGTACGGTCATGCGGCCCTCCTTGCCCGGCTCCGCCCATCGGCGGCACCGTGTGGCGCGGTACCGACGAGCGTAGAACGCGGCGGCGGCAGTGGGGAGATCATTACAGTCATTCCTCGGCTTGCGGACGTCTGGCGGCCTGCCGGTGATACCCGCTGGGAGCCCCGGGAAAAGCGTCCGGCTGCGGGTACCGGAGTTCCGGTACCCGCAGCCGGCTGCCGTCCTACAGGTACTGCCCGGTGTTGGCCACGGTGTCGATCGAGCGGCCGGTGTCGGCGCCCTGCTTGCCGGTGACCAGCGTCCGGATGAAGACGATGCGCTCGCCCTTCTTGCCGGAGATGCGGGCCCAGTCGTCCGGGTTGGTGGTGTTGGGCAGGTCCTCGTTCTCCTTGAACTCGTCCACGCAGGCGGAGAGCAGGTGGGAGACGCGGATGCCCTTCTGGTCGTGGTCGAGGAAGTCCTTGATCGCCATCTTCTTCGCCCGGTCCACGATGTTCTGGATCATGGCGCCGGAGTTGAAGTCCTTGAAGTACAGGACCTCCTTGTCACCGTTGGCGTAGGTGACTTCGAGGAAGCGGTTCTCCTCCGTCTCGGCGTACATCCGCTCGACCACGGACTGGATCATCGCGCCGATCGTCGCCTCCGGCGAGCCGCCGTGCTCGGAGAGGTCCTCGGCGTGCAGCGGCAGCGTGTCCGTCAGGTACTTGGAGAAGATGTCCTTGGCCGCCTCCGCGTCCGGACGCTCGATCTTGATCTTCACATCGAGGCGGCCGGGGCGCAGGATGGCCGGGTCGATCATGTCCTCGCGGTTGGAGGCGCCGATGACGATGACGTTCTCCAGCCCCTCCACACCGTCGATCTCGGCGAGCAGCTGCGGGACGATGGTGTTCTCCACGTCCGAGCTGACACCGGATCCGCGGGTGCGGAACAGCGACTCCATCTCGTCGAAGAAGACGATGACCGGGGTGCCCTCGCTGGCCTTCTCCCGGGCCCGTTGGAAGACCAGGCGGATGTGCCGCTCGGTCTCGCCGACGTACTTGTTCAGCAGTTCGGGGCCCTTGATGTTCAGGAAGTAGCTCTTGCCCGCGGGCTGCCCAGTGACCTCGGCGACCTTCTTGGCAAGGGAGTTGGCCACCGCCTTGGCGATGAGCGTCTTGCCGCAGCCGGGCGGGCCGTAGAGCAGCACGCCCTTGGGCGGGCGCAGTTCGTGTTCCTTAAACAGGTCCGGGTACAGGTAAGGGAGTTCCACCGCGTCGCGGATCAACTCGATCTGGTTCCCCAGCCCGCCGATCTTGTTGTAGTCGATGTCGGGCACTTCCTCGAGGACGAGTTCCTCGACCTCGCTCTTGGGCACGACCTCGTAGACGTAACCTGACCGGGGCTCGAGCAGCAGGGCGTCACCGGCGCGGATGTTGATGTCGAGCAGCGGCTCGGCGAGCCGGACCACCCGCTCCTCGTCGGTGTGCCCTATCACCAGGGCCCGTTCGCCGTCCTCAAGGATCTCCTTGAGGGTGACGATCTCACCGACACGCTCGAACTCCATGGCCGAAACCACGTTGAGCGCCTCGTTGAGCATGAGCTCCTGACCGCGCTGGAGTTCATCGAGCTCGACGGTGGGGCTCACGTTCACCCGCAGCTTGCGGCCGCCGGTGAAGATGTCGGCCGTACCGTCGTCGTTCGCCTGCAGGAACACGCCGAATCCGGCGGGCGGCTGGGCGAGCCGGTCCACTTCCTCCTTGAGGGCCACGATCTGGTCGCGGGCCTCGCGAAGGGTGTTGGCCAGCCGTTCGTTCTGTGCGGACACACCTGCCAGATTGGTCTGCAGCTCGACGATCCGCTCCTCGAGAATCCTCGTGTGACGCGGAGAGTCGGCGAGCTTGCGGCGCAGGACGGCGATCTCCTGCTCAAGAAAGGCCACCTGGCTCGCGGGGTCCTCCGAACCCCGTGCGGGCCGGTTGCCACGGTTGATGTCGTCGTCGTGGGCTGCCACGGTCCTCACCTCCTCCAGGGGGAGCTGGACGCTTTCAGACCCTACCTGGGCCGGTGGGGGTTGAAACCCCTAGATCACAAACCCGGTCGGGGTGTGTCCGATCTTCACCCTTGCGCACGTCCCCTCGCCAGGGAGATACCCACCCAACAACATCGGAAAGCGACCGGTTGTATCGTCGTTTCGGTCAACAGCCGCCAGTGGCTGTTACTTCCCGACGGACGAACGGCAGGCGAGGTACCGGTGAGCGACGCAGTCGGCGAGGCGCTGGAAGTCTGGATCGACCAGGACCTGTGCACCGGCGACGGGATCTGCGCGCAGTACGCGCCCGAGGTCTTCGAGCTCGACATCGACGGGCTGGCCTACGTCAAGGGCGACGACGAGGAGTTGCGCACCGAGGCCGGTGCCACGGTGCCGGTTCCGCTGCCGCTGCTGAACGACGTGGTGGACTCGGTCAAGGAGTGCCCTGGCGAGTGCATCCACGTACGGCGGCTCTCCGACGGCGTCGAGGTGTACGGCCCTGACGCCGAGTAACGGTTCAACGGGCGGCGTGTGACGGGTCAGACACTCCCCGCATGCGGACCGGGCACGGCGGTGAACCGCCCGTCGCGCCAGTACCAGTCGAACCCCCGCCGCAGGTCCGGGCAGCAACGCGGCACCGAGTCCGAGGAGTAGCCGAGCAGCGTCGCGCTGACGGTACGACCGGTCACCGCGAGGTCCAACACGCTGAGTCTGCGCGCCGGGTCCACCAGTGTGGCCACCACCTTGGGCGGCGCGCCGGGTGAGGTACCGGCGGACAGCACGTAGACGCCGCTGGGCGGGGTGCCGAAGTCGGTGTGGCAGCGCACCACCGCGACGGTGTCCGGGCGCCCGTCGCCCTCTATGTCGCCGGAGGCCCTGGCGACCACGTCCACCGGGTAGCCAGCGCAGTTGACCGGATAGTGCGCGGCGGCGGCGTCGGGCGCGCTGCTGGCGTCGGTCGCCGAGGCGCCCGCTGGCCGGATCAGGGCGCCGATCCCGATGACGGCGGCGACGGCCACACCGGTGGCGAGCCAGTGCACCGGGTGGGTACGCGTGTGCGGGAGGTCCTGGCCTGCCGAAGGCTGCACGCGGCTGTCTCCTGGGGCTTGAGCCGAGCGGCTTGATCGTTTGGCGGTGCCCAGCATCGTGCCACACGTCACACGGGGGCGGAACAGGGGGTCCCGGTTTCTCGGCCCCCCGGTGCGGCGAACGAGACGGCGCCGCCGCCGGTTCCCGTCATGGGACGGAACTCGGCGGCGGCGCCCGGGAGTTGGAGTGCCGTGGTGTCGTTACGCGGGCGGCGGCGAGCCCGCGCTGCCGCTGCCAGGTGTGGCTTCCTTGCTGCCACCCCACCCGGCGTAGTCCTCGCCGTAGGCGCCCTTGGCGGGGCGGCGGCGGCGCATCGGCGGCTCCACGCCGTCGGCGAGGCGACGGGCGGTCAGCAGGAAGCCGGTGTGGCCGATCATCCGGTGGTCCGGGCGGACCGCGAGGCCCTCGACGTGCCAGGTGCGGACCATCGTCTCCCAGGCGGTCGGCTCGTTGAACGTGCCGTGTTCCCGGATCGCCTCCACGGTGCGGGCCAGCTGCGTGGTGGTGGCGACGTAGGCGCAGAGCATGCCGCCGGGCACCAGCGCCTTGGAGACCGCCTCCAGGCACTCCCAGGGCGCGAGCATGTCCAGGATGACGCGGTCGACGTCGGTGTCCGACAGGTTGTCCTGGAGGTCGCCGACGGTCAGCTGCCAGGCCGGGTGGTCCCCGCCGAAGTAGCGGCGGACGTTGTCCGCGGCGATCTCCGCGAAGTCGGCCCGGCGCTCGTAGCTGTGCAGCATGCCCTGGTCACCGACGGCGCGCAGCAGGAAGCAGCTCAGCGAGCCGGAGCCGACGCCCGCCTCGACGACACGCGCGCCGGGGAAGATGTCGGCCATCGACAGGATCTGCCCCGCGTCCTTGGGGTAGACCACGGCGGCGCCGCGGGGCATGGACAGGACATAGTCGGGGAGCAGGGGTCGCAGCGCGAGATACGCGATGTTCCCCGTGGTACGCACAACAGTGCCCTCGGGAGCGCCGATCAGCTCGTCGTGCGGGAAGGAACCCTTGTGGGTGTGGAAGCTCTTCCCGGCTTCGAGCGTGAAGGTGTGGTGGCGTCCCTTGGGGTCGGTGAGCTGAACCTGGTCCCCGACCTGGAAGGGCCCGCGACGGCGGGCGGCACCGGTCGGTTCGGACATGTGACCAGGGTATCCGAGTCCCCGGGGGCCTATGCCCGGGAGGGCTGCGCCATGGCCGCGACGAACGCCCGCTCCACGTCCGCGGTGGACAGCACACCGTAGATCTCGCCGGTGGGCTCCACGACCAGGTACTCGGTGGCGGGGGTGGCGCGCAGCGTCTCCAGCAGGTCCTCGCCGTTCAGCTCGGCGCAGACCCGCATTCCGGGCCGCAGTTCATGGGTCAGTCCGCTCACCGCGACCCAGGGGCGGCGGTGCTCCGGGATGCCGACGATGGCGGCCTCCCGCACCAGCCCGGTGGCCTCCCCCGCGGCGTCCACGACCACCAGGGCGCGGGCGCCCGCCTCGTTGGCCCGGCGCAGCGCCTCGGACAGCGGGGTCTCGGCGGCCACCGGGACCGCCCGGCGGGTCAGCGAGCGGGCCCGCAGCTCGGGCAGCCGCTCGCGCAGCCGGGCCATCCGCAGGCTGTTCCCGGCACCGGTCCAGATGATGGCCGCCAGGATCGCGGCGAGCAGGGCGTCGGTGAGCGAGTCGGCTCCGGTCTTGCTCTCGCTGACCCCGCCCGCGTAGCTGAGCAGCGGCAGCCCGACCAGTACCGCGACGGCGAGCGCGCGGCCGGTCCAGGCGGCGGCGACGGTGCCGGTCATCGGCTTGCCGCTGATCTTCCACACCACCGCCCGCAGCATCCGGCCGCCGTCCAGCGGAAGGCCGGGCAGCAGGTTGAAGGCGGCCACGATGAGGTTGCTGACCATCAGCCCGGCGAGCAGCACACCGGGCACGGTGCCGGGCGCGACGCCGCACATGCCGAGGTAGAACAGCCCGGCCAGCACCAGCGACAGCAGCGGCCCGACGAAGGCCAGCACGAACTCCCGCCCGGGGGTGTCGGAGTCCTTCTCGATCTCGGAGACGCCGCCGAAGAACTGCAGCTGGATGCGGCGCACCGGCAGCTTGAAACGCAGCGCGGCGACCGTGTGCGCCAACTCGTGCACCAGCACCGAGGCGTAGAAGGCGACCGCGAAGAACAGTGAGACCAGGTAGCGGGCGGGGCCGAGTTCCGGCAGCACCCGGTCCAGTTGGCCGCCGAACACCCAGGTGATCAGCGCGGCGACCAGGAACCAGCTGGGCGCCACATAGACCGGGACGCCGAACGGTCGGCCCATCAGGATCCCCCCGCCGGTACCCCGTGGCCGTTTGCCGTTGCCGCCGCCGTCCCCGGGAGCCGCTCCCCCGGTGCCGGACTGCGGCTGCCCGCTCGTGTTCATGTGTCCCCTCGATCGCCGGATCCTCCTGACCGATGATGACCGATCATGCGGTGCGGAGGCACATGCCGTCGATGGTAACGACGAGTGGCGCGCTGTTGTCAGTGGCAACCCGTAGGGTCGTGTGCCATGACCACCACCCCCGAGTACGGCTCGGCCGCGCCGTGCGCCACCCCCGCGCCCCCGTCGTCGCTCTCGCCGTCGCGGGCGGCGGACTTCATGCAGTGCCCGCTGCGGTACCGGTTCCGGGTGATCGACAGGCTGCCGGAGAAGCCCAGCGAGGCCGCCACCCGGGGCACGGTGGTGCACGCGGTGCTGGAGCGCCTCTTCGACGCGCCCACGGCCGAGCGCACCGCCGCGCGGGCGCGGGCGATGGTGCCGGTCGAGTGGGAGCGGCTGGTGGCGGCCAAGCCGGAGCTGGCGGAGCTGTTCGCCGACGACGAGGCGGGGCCCGGCGCGCAGCGGCTGGCGCGGTGGCTGGAAAGCGCCGAGCGGCTGGTGGACCGGTGGTTCGCGCTGGAGGATCCGACGCGGCTGGAGCCCGCGGAGCGCGAGCTGTACGTGGAGACCGCGCTGGAGTCCGGGCTGGTGCTGCGCGGCTATGTGGACCGGCTGGACGTGGCCCCCGGCGGTGACCTTCGGGTGGTGGACTACAAGACCGGCAAGGCGCCAAGGCCGGAGTACGCGGCGGACGCGCTGTTCCAGATGAAGTTCTACGCGCTGGTGCTGTGGCGGCTGCGCGGTGTGGTGCCGCGGCGGCTGCAACTGGTCTATCTGGGCAGCGGCGACGTGGTGACCTGTGACCCGACGGCGGACGACCTGCGGGGGGTGGAACGCAAGCTGCTCGCGCTGTGGGAGGCCATCCGGCACGCCACCGAGTCCGGGGACTGGCGGCCGCGGCCGAGCAGGCTGTGTGACTGGTGCGACCACCAGTCGGTGTGTCCGGCGTTCGGCGGCACTCCCCCGGTCTACCCGCTGCCCACCATGCGGCGGGCGCCCGGCGGGGGCGAGGCGTCGTAGGGAAGAATGGGGGCGGCCTACCGATAGGAGATCACGTGGCAATCCGCGTCCTGCTGGTCGACGACCAGCCGCTGCTGCGCACCGGATTCCGGATGATTCTGGAGGCGGAGCAGGATCTGGCCGTGGTCGGCGAGGCCGGGGACGGTCTGCAGGCGCTGGATCAGGTGCGCGCGCTCCAGCCCGATGTGGTCCTGATGGACATCCGCATGCCGCGCATGGACGGGGTCGAGGCGACCCGGCAGATCACCGGGCCCGGCAGGGACGGTCCGGCCAAGGTGCTGGTGCTGACCACCTTCGACCTGGACGAGTACGTGGTGGAGGCGCTGCGCGCGGGGGCCAGCGGCTTCCTGCTCAAGGACGCCCCGGCGGACGAACTGGTGCAGGCGATCCGGGTGGTGGCCGCCGGTGAGGCGATGCTGGCGCCGAGCATCACCCGGCGGTTGCTGGACAAGTACGCCGGGCATCTGCCGTCCGGTGAGGAGCCGGTGCCTCCGGCGCTGAACACGCTCACCGAGCGTGAGGTCGAGGTGCTGAAGCTGGTGGCCCGGGGGCTGTCCAACGCGGAGATCGCGGCGGAGCTGTTCGTCAGCGAGACCACCGTCAAGACCCATGTCGGCCATGTGCTCACCAAGTTGGGGCTGCGCGACCGCGTACAGGCCGCGGTGTACGCCTACGAGAGCGGCCTGGTGCGACCGGGCGCCCAGTGAGCGGGTGAACGCGGACGGGGCCGGGGCGTGATCGCCCCGGCCCCGTCCGCGTCGCAGGCGTCAGCCCTTGACGCCCTTGCCCAGCTCCCAGTACTGGAGCTCGGAGGAGGCGTTCATCGCCCACTCGGTGCCGGTGATCTGGGACTGCGCCGCGAGGTACTGCTTGCCCTGCCACAGCGGCAGGAACGGCACGTCCTTGGCGATGTCGTCCTGGATCTCCTGGAAGGCGTTCACCGCCGTGCTGCGCTCGGCGACGGTACGGGTCTGCGGCAGCAGCTGCTGCTCGATGGCGTCGTTGCGGTACGCGCTGCCGAGGAAGTTGTCCTTGCCGAAGAACGGACCGATGTAGCTGTCCGGGTCCGGGAAGTCGGGGAACCAGCCCATGCCGTAGACCTGGTACTGGCCCTTGCGCTCGGCGGGCCGGAACGTCGTCCACGGCACGCCCTGGAGCGTCACCTTGAACAGTCCGCTCGCCTCGAGCTGGGTCTTCAGCTCGGTGAACTCCTTGGCGGTGGACTCACCGTAGTGGTCCGTGGTGTAGCTCAGGGTCAGCGAGACCGGGGTGCTGACGCCCGCCTTCTCCAGGGTGCTGCGGGCGGCCGAGACGTTCGGGTTGTTGTAGATGTTGAAGAACGAGTTGGTGTGCCCGGTGATGCCCTGCGGAACCATCGAGTACAGCGGCTGCGAGGTACGCGCGTACACGTCCCGCACCAGGGCGGCGCGGTCGACGATCTGGGCGACCGCCTTGCGCACCGCGGGGTTCTTCACCGTCGCGTCGTTGGTGTTGAACACCAGGTACCGGATCTCCGTGCCGGGCGCCTCGACCAGGTTGATGTTCTGCGTGCTGCCGTTGCTCAGCCCGGCGATCTCGTCCGGCGTCATGGTGCGGTTCATCACGTCGATGTGACCGGCCTTGAGCGCCGCCTCCATGTCGCTGGAGGTCTTGTAGAACTTCAGCTCTATCTTGCTGTTGTTGACCTTGGCGTTGCCCTTGTAGTGCGGGTTCTTCTGGAACACCGCCTCGCTGCCGGAGTCGAACGAGGACAGCGTGTACGGGCCGGAGCCGAGCACCGAGGTGCCCGCGTAGACCTTGTTGGCCGGGTAGACCTTGCTGTCCACGATCGAGGCGGCCGGGGTGGCCAGCTTGAACGGGAAGGTGGCGTCCGGGGTCTTGAGGTGGAACACCACGGTCGAGTCGGTAGGCGTCTCCACCTTGTCGACGTTGTCCAGCAGTCCGGAGGGACCGTTGGGGTCGCGGATCGCCAGCATGCGGTCCACGGAGAACTTCACGTCGGCGGCGGTCAGCGGGTCCCCGTTGGAGAACTGCAGTCCGGTGTGCATGGTGCAGCGGTAGGTCTCGCTGAGCTGGTCGGTGAAGCCGCACCGCTCGGCGGCCTCGGGTACCGGGTCGGTGCCGGTGCGCGGGTAGCTCAGCAGCGTCTGGAAGGTGTTGCGCAGCACCGTCCACGCGGCGACGTCGTACGCGGCCGCCGGATCGAGCGGGGCCGGGGTGTCCTTGGTCGCCACGATCTGGTCGGTAGTGCCCACGACGATGGCATCGCCGCCGCCTCCACTGTTGCCGCTGGATCCACCGCACGCGGCGAGGGCGGGCGCGATCAGACCCACCACAGCCGGCAGCACCAGTAGCTTGCGATTCATCCTCGTTGGTCTCCCTATTCGGCGCTGGTAGTTCATAGCTGCGGGTGGCGCTACGCCTGCGCCACCCGCCCCCCCGGATTTCTACGTCATCTTCTGTTGTTACTCGTCACCGGTACCGTCGTAGAGGTGGCAGGCCACCTGTACTCCGGTGTCCGGCAGCAGCCGCAGCCGCGGTTCCCGCGACTGTTCGAACTCCAGCACGACATGGTCCCCCTCGGCCTGCATGGCCACCACACCGCTCCAGAACGGCTCGCGCGGCTGCGCGGCGGAACCCTCCTCTCGAAGGTTCCGGAGGTATTCCAGCACCTCTTCCTGGGTGTGCCCACGCCCGGGTGCGACTGAGAGCCTGGTGACGTCCGATTCGGCGAGCGCGGCGAGGTCGGCGAACAGCGCCTTCTCCTTCGCGTACTGCTCGACGGGCATCTCCAGCCAGCGCCGTTCGAGCAGCGCGCGCAGGTCACGCGCCTCCCAGCCGCAGTTCGCCAGCGCCACCGGGCACCGGGGGTGGAAGGAGCAGCCGAGCGGCGGCCGGGCCGCGTCGGGGATCTCGCCGCGCGGCAGTTCGCGCGGCACCGCCCGGGTCGGATCCGGTTCCGGGATCGCCGCCAACAGCGCCTTGGTGTACGGGTGCTTGGGGTCGGCGAAGACCTCCTGGGTGGGCCCGTACTCCACGATCCGGCCCAGGTACATGATCGCGATGTGGTCGCAGAAGAACTTCGCGCTCGCCAGGTCGTGGGTGACGTAGACGTACGTGAGGTCCAGGTCCCGCTTGAGGTCCAGCATCAGTTGCAGGATCTTGGCGCGCACGCTCATGTCGAGCATCGAGATCGGCTCGTCGGCGACGAGCAGTTCGGGCTCGGCGATGATCGCCCTGGCCAGCACGGCGCGCTGCTTCTGGCCACCGGACAGGTCCGAGGGGTACTTGGTGAGATACTGCTCAGGCGGTGTCAAACCCACCCGTTCCAGGGCATCGACCACCTTCGCCTCGTACTCCTCCTCGTCCTGGACGAGGTTGTGGATGAGCAACGGGTGGCCCACCGCGGTACGGATGTCCATGGCCGGGTTGAGCGAGGCGTGCGGGTCCTGGAAGACCATCTGCAACTTGCGGCGCAGCGGACGCAGTTGGCGCTCGCTGTACTGGGCGATGTCCTGGCCGCGGTACCGGATGGCGCCCGCGGTCGGCGAGTTGAGACCGAGCAGGGCGCGGCCCAGGGTGGTCTTGCCGGAGCCGGACTCACCGACCAGGCCGAGCACCTCCCCCTTGCGCAGGGTGAGGTTGATGCCGTCGACCGCCTTGACCGCTCCGGCGCCGCGGCCGGTCATCCGGCTGAGGAAGTTGCCGCGCAGGCCGAAGTGGACCTCCAGGCGCTCGATCTCGACGAGCGGCCCGGCGTCGGCGGACTCCTCGGCCCGCTTGTCCAGGGCGACGGCGTCCGTGTCAGGCTTCGTCGGCAACGCTGATCTCCTTCACCGCGGCGAGCGGCTCGCGCCCGTCCGTTCCCAACTCGTCGGCCAGCGAGGGGTCCACCTCGATCGCCTGGTGCCAGCAGGTGCTGTGCACACCTGACCGCAGCCGCACCTCGGGCGGCTCCGCGGTCGCGCATCCACGCATGGCCACCGGGCACCGCTGGTGGAACCGGCAGCCCTCGGGAGGGTTGCCGAGGTCCGGCGGGCTGCCCGGAATGTAGTGCAGCCCGGTGGTGGACAGCGAGATGGTGGAGCGGAGCAGCTCCTTGGTGTAGGGGTGCTGCGGGTTGGCGAACACTTCACGGGAATCGCCCTGTTCGACGATGTGCCCCGCGTACATCACCGCGACCCGGTCGCACGCCTCCGCGACAATACCGAGATTGTGCGTGATGAGAACCAAGGCGGTGTCAAAGTTCTTCCGGAGGTCGGCGAGAATTTTGATGATCTGCGCTTCCACCAGGACGTCGAGCGCGGTGGTCGGCTCGTCGGCCACCACGAACGCGGGGCGCAGCACCAGGGCCAGGGCGATCATGATGCGCTGGCGCATGCCGCCGGAGAACTCGTGCGGGTAGTTGTCGTAACGGCTGGGCGGAATGCCCATTCCGCGCAGCGCCTCCAGTGAGCGCTCCCGGATCTCCTGCTTGGACAGGCCCTTCTCGTGGGTGCGCAGGGTCTCCTCGAACTGTTCGGAGATCTTCATCAGCGGATTGAGCCGGGTCATCGGCTCCTGGAAGATCAGCCCGAGTTCGGGGCCACGCCGCTTCTGCAGTTCCTTGGGCGTGAGTTCGACGAGGTTCGTACCGCGCAGCAGTACTTCGCCGTCGACGGCGGAACCGGGCGGGGTCAGGCCGAGCACGCCGCGTCCGAGGGTCGACTTGCCGCAGCCGGACTCACCCACCAGGCCGAGGGTCTCCCCCGGACGTACGTCGAAGCTGACGCCGTCGACAGCGCGGACCGGGCCGCGCTCGGTCCCGTACCAGACGCGCATGTCGCGCACGGACAGCACGGGTTCGCGGGCTTCGCCCGCGGCGGGCGCGGTCGGGGCGGCCGCATCTGCGGTGGTCATCGACCCTCCTTCGGGGTCTCGGCGGGTGCGTGGTCCGGCGCGGGAGCGCGGTCCGGCGCGGATTCCGTGGCGGCCTCGGCGACCGGTTCGACCTTGGTCTCGGCGACCGGTTCCTTTGCCGCGGCCTTCTTCGCCACGGTCTTCTTCGCGGTCGTCTTCTTCGCCGTCGTCTTCTTCGCGGTCGTCTTCTTCGCCGTGGTCTTCTTCGCCGCAGTCTTCTTGGCGGTGGCCTTCTTGGCGGTGGCCTTCTTCGCCGTGGCCTTCTTCGCCACGGGCTTGGCTTCGACCTCGGGCTCCGCTTCGGGCTCCGTTTCGGCCTCCGCTTCGGGCTTGGCGGCAGGCTCGGCTTCTGGCTTCGCCTCGGGCTTCACTTCGGGCTCGGCCTCGGCTTCGGGTTCGGGCTCCGGGCTGGCCTCGCCGTCGGGCTCCGCTTCGGCCTCCGCTTGCGGCTCGGCTTCGGGCTCCGCTTGCGGCCCGGCCTCGGGCTCCGCCGCGGCAGGCTCCTGCTCGGCCTCGGCCTCCGCTTGCGGCTCGGCCTCCGGTTCCGTCGCCGCGGCAGGCTCCTGCTTGGCCTCGGGCTCCGCTTGCGGCTCGGCCTCGGGCTCCGCCGCTACAGGCTCCTGCTTGGCCTCCGGCTCCTCGGGCTCGGGCTCGGCCTTCGGGGCCTCCTCGGCGGCTGTCTCCGGCGCCTTGGGCGCCGCGGCCACGGCGGGCTCGGCCGCGACGACGCGGCGGGTTCCGGTGCGGGCAGGGAAGATCACCCTGGTGATACGACGCTTGCGCAGCGAGGAGTTGAGCGTGTCGTTGAGGCCCTCGCCGACCAGCGTGAAACCGAGGATCGCCAGGATCATGGCGATGCCCGGGAACAGCGCGGTCCACCACATGCCGGCGTTGACGTCGTCGATGGCGCGTTGCAGGTCGTATCCCCACTCGGCGGCCTCGGTGGGCTGGATGCCCAGGCCCAGGAAGCCAAGACCGGCCAGCGTGGAGATGGCGTCGGCGGCGTTCATGGTGGTGATGACCGGCACCGACTGCACCACGTTGCCGAACAGGTACTTGCGGATCACCACGTTCGGCTTGGCGCCCATCGCCCGCGCCGCCTCCACGTACAGCGCCTCACGAGCGGACAGCGCCGAGGAGCGCACCACCCGGAAGTACTGCGGGATGTAGACCACGGTGATGGACAGCGCGGCGGTGACCACACCGCCGCCGACGACGCCGGAGAACACGAATCCGGCGACGATCGCCAGCAGCAGGTACGGGAAGGCGAACAGCGCGTCCATGACCAGGACCAGGATCCGGTCCAGCCAGCCGCCGAAGTACCCGGCCAGCAGGCCGAGCAGCACACCGAGGATGAGCGAGAAGATGACGGCGAGCACCATCACCTCAAGCGCGGTGCGCGCGCCGTAGATGGTGCGGGAGAGCACGTCCAGGCTCTGCACGGTGGTGCCGAACAGGTGGGCACCGTCCGGCGCCCCCTGCTTGGGGAACGGCTTCCCACCGGACTGGTACTGGGCGAATCCGTACGGTGCGATCAGCGGCGCGAAGAGCGCGACGAGCACGAACAGTCCGGAGATCACGAACCCGGCCCACAGCATGAACTTGGGGATGCCGTGGGCCTGGGCGACGGGCGCGAAGGTGCGGCGCAGGCCGCGCAGTCGGCCCGGTTTGACGGTGGGCTTGGCCACCTCGTCCGCGTCGGTGGGCGGAAGCAGGGCTGTCTGGGTCATCAGTACCGCACCCTCGGGTCGATCAGTGCGTTCACGAAGTCGATGAGCATGGAGATCACCACGACCACCAGGGCGAATACGGTGACGATGCCCTGCACCGCCGCGTAGTCGCGCGCGTTGATGTAGTTGATCAACGCCTGCCCGATGCCGGGCCAGTTGAAGGTCTTCTCGGTCAGCACCGAACCACCGAGCAGCATCGCCACCTGGAGGCCGAGCACGGTGACCACGGGCACCAGCGCGTTGCGGAAGGCGTGCCGGGTGACCACGGAGGTCTCCTTGATGCCGCGGGCGCGGGCCGCCTCCACGTAGTCGCCCTGGAGCGTCTGGATCACGTTGACCCGGATCATGCGGATGAAGACGCCCACGATGATCAGGCCCAGGGTGACCGAGGGCAGCACGAGGTGCTGGGCGATGTCGCCGACCGCGCTCCAGTCACCGGCGATCGCCGCGTCCAGGATCAGGATGTGGGTGGTGGTCGGTACGTTCAGGCCGACCAGCAGTGAGGACTGACCCGATGTCGGCAGCAGGTTCAACCCGTTGTTCCCGAAGGCGAGTTGGCCGAGCAGACCGAGCACGAACGCCGGTGCGGCGTAGGTGGTGATGGCGAACAGCCGCCCGATGACATCGATGCCGCGGTCCCGGAACCGGCCCGCCAGCAGTCCGACCGGTACGCCGATGACGGTGGCGACGAGCAGGGCGCCGAGGCTGAGCGAGAGGGTGGCTCCGCCGCGCTGGATGATGACGTCGCGGACGCTGAGGTTGTCGGAGAAGGTGGTGCCGAAGTTCAGGGTGCCGACCGACTTCAGGTACTCCCAGAACTGCACGTACAACGGTCTGTCGAAGCCCGCCGCGTGCCTGCGCACGGCGAGTTCGGCGGCGGACAGCTTGCCGCCCTGGGACGCCGCGATGGGGTCGCCCGGTGCGACCCGCATCATGACGAAGACCAGAACCAGCAGGATGAAGACCATGGGTACCGCGAGCGCGATCCTGGTGAGGATGTAGCGGCGCAGCGACCCGGACTGCTTGCTCATAGGGGACGTCTTTCTTTCACCGGGCGACGGGGCCGACCCGTGGCGTTCGCCATGGGTCGGCCGACGTCGCTTGCCGCTACTTGCTGAGTTCGTAGAAGCGGAACATCGACGGGTCGAGGGCCTTGTCGGCCCCCTTGACGCCGGTGCGGATGATCGCGGTCTGCTTGCCCTGCCAGACCGGGATGATCGGTGCGTCCTCGGCCTCGGTCTTCTGGATGTCGGCGAGGGCCTGGTTGCGGGCGTTCGGGTCGGTGCTGCTCTCCTCCTTGGCCAGGTCGTCCTGGATCTGGGAGTTGTGGTAACCGGTGCCCAGGAACGGGTTCTGGTTCAGGAACGGCGCCAGGTCGTCATCGGGGTCGGGGAAGTCCGGGTACCAACCGATCATGTACGAGGCGTAGTTGTCGGCCTTCTCGTCCTTCTGGTACTGCGTCCACTCGGTGGTCTGGACGTTCACCTTGAACAGGCCGGTGGCCTCCAGCTGCCGCTTGATGGTGGTGGCCTCGTCGGCGGAGGCGGGACCGTAGTGGCTGGGGGTGTAGAAGTACTGGAGGTTGACCGGGGTGCTGATTCCGGCGTCCTTCAGCAGCTGCGCGGCCTTGTTCTTGTCGGGCGCGCCGTACTTGTCCTTGAACGACTGGGTCTGGCCCTGGATGCCGTTGCCCACCATCGAGTACAGCGGCTCCACGGTGCCGTTGTAGACGCTCTTGGCGATCTCCTCGCGGTCGATGACCTGGGCGATCGCCTGCCGGACGGCCTTCTGGTCGGCGGGCTTGACCTTGGCGTCGAAGACGACGTAGCGCTTCTCCGAGCCGGAACCCTGGATGACCTGCACGCCGCTGGCGCTCTGCATCGACTTGACGTCGGTGGGCGAGAAGGTGCGGAACGCGACGTCGACGTCACCGGCCTGGATGGCCTGCTTCAGCGGCGAGGAGTCGGAGAAGTACTGGATGACGAACTGCTGGTTCTGCAGCTTGTCCGGACCCTTGTAGGTCTTGTTCGCCACGAACTCGGCCGACTGCTTGGCGGAGTACTTCGCCAGTGTGTACGGGCCGGAGCCGACCACCTTGGTGCCGTCGAGCAGCTTGTCCTTGGGGTAGACCTTGCTGTCCACGATCAGTCCGGCGTCGGTGGCCAGCACCATGGGGAACGTGGCGTCCGGGTTCTTCAGGTGGAAGATGACCTGGTCGTCGCCCTTGGTCTCGGTGTGGTCCAGGTTGGCCAACAGACTTGACGGCCCGTTGGGCGCGTTGATGCCGACCATCCGGTCGAAGGAGAACTTCACGTCGTTGGCGGTGAGTTTGTCGCCGTTGGAGAAGGCCAGTCCCGGCTTGAGGGTGCAGGAGTAGGTCTTCGGGTCGGTGAAGCCGCAGGACTTCGCGGCGTCAGGCTCCGGCGTGGTGCCGCCGGTCGGGAGGTGCATCACCTTCTGGAAGAGGTTGTCGAGCACCTCCCAGGAGCCGTAGTCATACGCGCCCGCCGGGTCGAGGGACGACACCGTTTCGGTGGTGCCGACCACGATCGCTTTGCCAGACGCTGATCCCTTGTCGCCTCCGCATGCGGATACACCGATGGCCAGGAAGGCAACGGTGGTGGCGGCGACGACACGCTTGGTACGTGACATCTCGTGAATCCCCTTGCTCAAACGCCGATCGGTTGATTCGGCATTGACCAGCAAGGACCCTAGTGGGAACGCCTGAGTCCGCTAGGGCACAGTGCAGTTGAGGCGAAATCACGCACTGATAACGGCACGCCGCGCCCCGATATCCGAACACCGGAGCGATCTACTCTCGTTATGACCAATCAGGACACAAGGGTGGCACGCGCGGGGGCGGAAGCAGACGATGCGGCTCACTGTCGACGGGCAGGGAATGTGACAAGTATCACGGAACCACGGCGGCGATCGACGTGGAATTTCGGCCACCGCATTCGTCACGGAAAACAGTCGGCCGACCGCCCACAGTTTCCGTCGCTCACCCCGTCGAATTACCGGGGCGCCGGAGGTTGCACGGTCAGTGCGCGACCGTAACCAGAGAGCGCAGAAAAGCCAGGTCCACCTCTTCGAGTGACCCCACGATGGTTCGGCCGGAACCCGGCGCGATCGGCACCAGTGACGGCACGGCGACCACCCGGCAGCCCGCCGCCTCTCCGGAGGCGACACCGGTGGCGGTGTCCTCCACGACCACGCAGCGGGCCGGGTCAGCGCCCAGCCCGGCGGCGGCCAGCAGATACGGGTCGGGATGCGGCTTGGTGTGTGCGACCTCGTCACCGGCGACCGACAGGGCGAAGTTCTCCGGACCCAGGGAGCGCAGCACGGTGTCGATGATGTGCCGGTGCGAGGCGGAGACCAGCGCGGTGGGCACCTGGTGGGCGGCGAGCTCGGTCAGCAGGCGCCGGGCGCCGGGCATCAACGGTACGCCGTGGCTTATGAGTTCGGCGAACCGCTTGTTGATCAGCACGGACAGCTCGGCGAGCGTCAGCGTGACGCCGGTGACGTCGATCAGGTGGTTGACGCTGCGGGTCATCGGGCCGCCGATGACGATCTGACGGTGTTCCTCGTCCAGAATGTGCCCGAGTTCGGCGAAGACCTCGGACTCCGCCTTCCACCAGAACCCCTCGGTGTCCACCAGGGTGCCGTCCATGTCGAGCAGCACCGCCTGGAGGGCGGAGCCCTCGGCGCGTGCTGTCGTGACGGCGGGGACGCTGCTGGTCATCCGGGTCGCACCTCCGTACGGGGAACAAGAGGCCGGTCGCCTCCGCGACCGGCCTCCACCGGATCGTCCATTCTACGACCCTCCGGGATCAACCGCGCGTCTCGCCGATGGCGAACATCAAAACCCCAGGTGAGGCGCCGGAAACTCCGAGTGGGGCTTCCGGCCGGTGCCGGGCTCCCCGGACTCCGCCAGCACGGCGACCGGTACGGCCGTTCTTTCGCCCCCGGCCCACGCCTTCGGGGCCCGGCTGGGCACGGGGGCGCAGCCCAAACCGGGGCCCGGGGTGCGCAGGAGCCCACAAACCCAGGGGCCCGGGGTGCGCAGCACCACGCACACCGCAGGTCCGGGGCGCAGTGGGGCCACAGGCCCCAGAAACCACAGGCCGAGGGCAGAGCCCTCACAAGCCGGGACCCGGGGCGCAGCCCCCGAACCGCGCGCTCAGCGCGCGTTGAAGTACTTGGCCTCCGGGTGGTGGATGACGATCGCGTCCGTGGACTGCTCCGGGTGGAGTTGGAACTCCTCCGACAGGCGGACGCCGATCCGCTCCGGTTCGAGGAGTTCCGCGATCTTCGCGCGGTCCTCCAGGTCGGGGCAGGCCCCGTAGCCCAGGGAGAACCGGGCCCCGCGGTACTTCAGCGCGAACATGTCCTCGACGTCGGCCGGGTCCTCCCCGGCGAAGCCGAGTTCCGCCCGTACCCGGGCGTGCCAGTACTCGGCCAGCGCCTCGGCGAGCTGCACGGACAGTCCGTGCAGCTCCAGGTACTCACGGTAGGAGTCGGCGGCGAACAGCTCGTTCGCCGCGTCGGAGACCTTGCTGCCGACGGTCACCACCTGCAGGCCCACGACATCGGTCTCCCCGGAGTCCCGCGACCGGAAGAAGTCAGCCAGGCACAGCCTGCGGCCCCGGCGCTGCCGCGGGAAGGTGAACCGGGTCCGCTCGCTGCCGTCCTCGTGCAGGATGATCAGGTCGTCGCCCTTGGACACGCACGGGAAGTACCCGTAGGTGACCGCGGCCTCCAGCAGCCCGTCGGTCTGCAACCGGTCCAGCAGGCCGCGCAGTCGGGGGCGGCCCTCGGTCTCCACCAGTTCCTCGTAGCTGGGGCCGGTGGCCCGGGACTGCTTGAGCCCCCACTGCCCCTTGAACAGCGCGCCCTCGTCCAGCCAGGACGCGTAGTCCTTGAGCGCGATGCCCTTGACCACCCGGCTGCCCCAGAACGGCGGGGTGGGCACCGGGTTGTCGGTGGCCACGTCCGAGCGGATCTGACCGTAGTTGACCTCGGGCTCGTCGATCTCGACGGTCCGCTGGGCGACCCTGCGCTGCTTCAGCTCCGGCAGCGTCGCCCCGGGCACCCCGCGCTTGACCGCGATCAGCGCGTCCATCAGCCGCAGGCCCTCGAAGGCGTCCCGGGCGTAGCGGACCTCGCCCTCGTAGATCTCGTGCAGGTCCTGTTCCACGTAGGCCCTGGTGAGCGCGGCGCCGCCGAGGATCACCGGGTAACTGGCCGCAAGACCGCGCTGGTTGAGCTCCTGCAGGTTCTCCTTCATGATCACCGTGGACTTCACCAGCAGGCCCGACATGCCGATGACGTCCGCCCGGTGCTCCTCGGCCGCCTCCAGGATCGCCGAGACCGGTTGCTTGATGCCGAGGTTGACCACGGTGTAGCCGTTGTTGGACAGGATGATGTCGACCAGGTTCTTGCCGATGTCGTGCACATCGCCGCGCACGGTGGCGAGCACGATGGTGCCCTTCGCGGCGCTGTCCTCGCTCTTCTCCATGTGCGGTTCGAGGTAGGCGACCGCCGCCTTCATCACCTCGGCGGACTGGAGCACGAACGGCAGCTGCATCTGGCCGGAGCCGAACAGGTCGCCGACCACCTTCATGCCCGCCAGCAGCGTTTCGTTGACGATCTCCAGTGCCGGACGCGACTGCAACGCCTCGTCCAGGTCCGCCTCCAGGCCGTTGCGCTCACCGTCGATGATGCGCCGCTGCAGCCGCTCCTCCAGCGGCAGCGCCGCCAGCTCCTCGGCCCGGCCCGCCTTGACCGACTTGGTGTCCACGCCCTCGAACAGTTCGAGGAACCGCTGCAGCGGGTCGTACCCCTCGCGCCGCCGGTCGTAGATCAGGTCGAGGGCGACCTCGCGCTGTTCCTCGGGGATCCGGGCGACCGGCAGGATCTTGGCGGCGTGCACGATGGCGGAGTCGAGCCCGGCCTGGACGCACTCGTTGAGGAAGACCGAGTTGAGCACCATCCGGGCGGCCGGGTTGAGGCCGAAGGAGACGTTCGACAGTCCGAGCGTGGTCTGTACGTCGGGGTGGCGGCGCTTGAGTTCGCGGATCGCCTCGATGGTGGCCAGCGCGTCCTTGCGGGACTCCTCCTGGCCGGTGGCGATGGTGAAGGTCAGGCAGTCCACGATGATGTCGCACTCGAGGACTCCCCAGTTGCCGGTCAGGTCGGCGATCAGCCGCTCGGCGACCGCGACCTTGTGTTCGGCGGTACGGGCCTGGCCCTGCTCGTCGATGGTGAGCGCGATCAGCGCGGCGCCGTGTTCGACGGCGAGCCTGGTGACCTTCTGGAACCGGGACTCGGGTCCGTCACCGTCCTCGTAGTTGACCGAGTTGATCACCGCGCGCCCGCCGAGCAGCTCCAACCCGGCCTGGATCACGGCCGGTTCGGTGGAGTCGAGGACGATCGGCAGGGTCGAGGCGGTCGCGAGGCGCCCCGCGATCTCCTTCATGTCGGCGACGCCGTCCCGGCCCACGTAGTCGACGCACAGGTCCAGCAGGTGGGCACCCTCGCGGATCTGTTCGCGCGCCATCTCCACGCAGTCGTCCCAGCGGCCGTCGAGCATGGCCTCGCGGAACTTCTTGGAGCCGTTGGCGTTGGTGCGCTCACCGATCGCCAGGTACGAGGTGTCCTGCCGGAACGGCACGCTCTGGTAGAGCGAGGCGGCGCCCGGCTCGGGGCGCGGGCGGCGTCCGGCGATCTCCTGGCCGCGTACCCGCTCCACGAGCTGGCGCAGGTGCTCGGGGGTGGTGCCGCAGCAGCCGCCGACCAGCGACAGGCCGTACTCGCGGACGAACACCTCCTGGGCGTCCGCCAGTTCCTCGGGGGTCAGCGGGTAGTGCGCGCCGTCCTTGCCGAGCACCGGAAGGCCCGCGTTGGGCATCGCGGAGACGCCCACCCGGGCGTACCGCGACAGATAGCGCAGGTGCTCGCTCATCTCGGCGGGCCCGGTGGCGCAGTTGAGCCCGATCATGTCGATGCCGAGCGGTTCCAGGGCGGTGAGTGCGGCGCCGATCTCGGAGCCGAGCAGCATGGTGCCGGTGGTCTCCACGGTGACCTGGCACAGCAGCGGCAGGTCGACGCCCGCGGCGCGCAGTGCCCGGCGCGCGCCGATGATCGAGGCCTTGGTCTGCAGCAGGTCCTGGGTGGTCTCCACCAAGATGGCGTCCGCGCCGCCCGCGACCAGTCCCTCGACCTCGGTCTGGTAGGCGTCGCGCAGCGCGGGGTACGGGGCGTGGCCGAGGGTCGGCAGCTTGGTGCCGGGGCCGACGGAGCCGAGCACCCAGCGCGGGCGGTCGGGGGTGGCGAAGCCGTCGGCGACCTCGCGGGCCAGCCGGGCACCGGCCTCGGCCAGTTCGTGGATGCGGTGGGCGATGTCGTACTCGCCGAGCGCGGCGAGGTTGGCGCCGAAGGTGTTGGTCTCGACGCAGTCGACGCCCGCGGCGAAGTACGCCTCGTGGACCGAGCGCACGATGTCGGGGCGGGTGACGTTGAGGACCTCGTTGCACCCTTCGAGTCCCTGGAAGTCGTCCAGAGAGGGGTCCTGGGCCTGGAGCATGGTCCCCATCGCGCCGTCGGCCACCACGACACGGGTGGCGAGCGCCCTGCGCAGGGCGTCGGCTCGGGACTGCTGGGCGGTCTGCGGGGACGGCGAGGCCATGGACATGCTCCCTGGGGTGCGACGGCTGTCGGCTTTACGTGCCCGGTGCAAGGGCACGCACCCGGCCAGGGTAACGGTCGGCGGCTCGGGTTTCGCCAGGTGTTTCAAGGGGTGGACCGACTCAATCAAGCCACTTAGGTGGTGGACAGGCCACCGCACCGCATCGGCGGGGCATTCGGGCTACTACGATGGGTGGTCGGCATGGCCCAATGGTGTTCAGCATCGCCGACCCTTGCTGACGCCTGGCAGAACGCAGACGGAGGTTGCCCGATGGCAGGAAGCATCCAGTCGGTTGAGCGCGCGGCTGCGGTCCTGCGCCTGCTCGCGGGAGGCGAGCGCCGACTGGGCCTGACCGATGTGGCTTCCACCCTTGGCCTGGCCAAGGGCACCACGCACGGCATCCTGCGCACCCTGCAGCAGGAGGGCTTCGTCGAGCAGGACGAGGCGTCGGGCAAGTACCAGCTGGGCGCGGAGCTGCTGCGGCTCGGCAACAGCTACCTGGACGTGCACGAACTGCGGGCCAGGGCGCTGGTGTGGACCGACGACCTGGCGCGGGCCAGCGGCGAGAGCGTCTACCTGGGCGTGCTGCACCAGCAGGGCGTGCTGATCGTGCACCACGTCTTCCGCCCGGACGACAGCCGCCAGGTGCTGGAGGTCGGCGCCATGCAGCCGCTGCACAGCACGGCGCTGGGCAAGGTGCTGACCGCGTTCGACCCGGTCGCCCACCGGGAGGCGCTGGAACTGGAGCGGGAGCGCTTCACGCCGCGCACGGTGACGACGGCCGACGACTTCGAGGGCGTACTGGACCTCACCCGTGCCCGGGGCTGGGCCGCCGACCTGGAGGAGACATGGGACGGCGTGGCGTCGGTGGCGGCCCCGGTGCACGACCGGCGGCGGATGCCGGTGGGCGCGGTGGGCATCACCGGCGCGGTGGAGCGGGTGTGCGAGGACGGGGAGATAAGGGCCCGTCTGGTGGCTGCGGTACGGGACTGCGCGCGCGCCGTGTCGCGCGACCTGGGAGGCGGACGCTTTTAGGATCTAACCGCCCAACCGGGCACGAAGGACCAACCAGGCCTTCGGCGCTTTTGGATTCCTGGGTCACTCCTAGGTTACGAACCCTTGACGCGTTTCCTACGGGGCATAAAACTGCCGTTCGGCGGTCGACATTGTCGAACACCGGACGGGACCCGGTCCGCCACTTAGGACGAAGACAAAGGAGTCGCGATGTCCAGCGGCCACATCTTCATCGGCGAGACCATTGGCACCGCCGTTCTCATCCTGCTTGGTGGTGGCGTCTGCGCCGCCGTCACGCTCAAGAAGTCGAAAGCCAAGGACGCGGGCTGGCTCGCGATCACCTTCGGCTGGGGCTTCGCCGTTCTGGCGGGCGCCTACATAGCCAACGGTTACTCCGGCGGACAGCTCAACCCGGCCGTCACCATCGGCATAGCCATCAAGACCGGCGACTGGAGCAAGGTTCCGGTGTACATCGGCGGGCAGCTGCTCGGCGCGATGATCGGCGCGTTCCTGGTCTGGGCGACCTATCTCGGCCAGTTCAACGCCCACCTCACCGACCCCGAGGTGATCGCCGGACACGACGTCGACCCGGCGGGCCCGGTCACCAAGGACGGCGCCCGCAACCCCGGCGGCCCGGTGCTCGGCATCTTCTCCACCGGCCCGGAGATCCGTAACCCGGTGCAGAACCTGCTCACCGAGATCATCGCCACCGCCGTGCTGGTGCTGTTCATCCTCACCATGGGCCTGACCAAGGGGCTTGCCCTCAACCCCCTCGGCATCCTGCTGGTCGCCCTCCTCGTCGTCGGTATCGGCCTCTCGCTCGGCGGCCCCACCGGCTACGCGATCAACCCGGTACGCGACCTCGGCCCGCGGATCGTCCACAGCCTGCTGCCGCTCCCCAACAAGGGCGGCTCCGACTGGGGCTACGCGTGGATCCCGGTGGCCGGACCGATCATCGGCGCCGTCGTCGCCGGCGGCCTCTACAACCTCGCTTTCGCGTAGGCCGTCCGCTAAGCCATTCGTATGAACCAGCGCACCGCCGACGAGACCCCAGACTCCAGGAGCACCCAAGTGACTGACAACCACGCCGCCGGGACTTCCTCCCACGGGCAAGGCCCGTTCATCGCAGCGATCGACCAGGGCACCACCTCCAGCCGATGCATCGTCTTCGACCGGGACGGCCGGATCGTCTCCGTCGACCAGAAGGAGCACGAGCAGATCTTCCCCAAGCCGGGCTGGGTCGAGCACGACGCCGCCGAGATCTGGACCAACGTCCAGGAGGTCGTGGCGGGCGCGCTGGCCAAGGCCGGGATCACCAAGGCGGACGTCAAGGCGCTCGGCATCACCAACCAGCGCGAGACCACCGTGCTGTGGGACAAGAACACCGGCGAGCCGGTGCACAACGCCCTGGTCTGGCAGGACACCCGCACCGACGCCCTGTGCAAGGAACTCGGCCGCAACGTCGGCCAGGACCGGTTCCGCCGGGAGACCGGCCTGCCGCTGGCGAGCTACTTCGCCGGGCCGAAGATCCGCTGGATGCTCGACAACGTCGAGGGCCTGCGGGAGCGCGCCGAGGCGGGCGAGATCCTCTTCGGCACCATGGACAGCTGGGTGATCTGGAACCTCACCGGCGGCCCCAACGGCGGTGTGCACGTCACCGACGTCACCAACGCCTCCCGCACCCTGCTGATGAACCTGCAGACCCTGGACTGGGACGAGCGGATCCTGTCCTCCATCGAGATCCCGGCCGCCGTGCTGCCGCAGATCCGGTCCTCCGCCGAGGTCTACGGCTACGCCAAGGGCGCCCTGGAGGGCGTTCCGGTCGCCTCCGCGCTCGGCGACCAGCAGGCCGCGCTGTTCGGCCAGACCTGCTTCTCCAAGGGCGAGGCCAAGTCCACCTACGGCACCGGCACCTTCCTGCTGCTCAACACCGGTGACACCCCGGTCAACTCGTACAACGGCCTGCTGACGACGGTCGGTTACCGCATCGGCGACCAGGCGCCGGTCTACGCGCTGGAGGGTTCCATCGCGGTCACCGGCTCCCTGGTGCAGTGGATGCGCGACCAGATGGGCCTGATCAAGAGCGCCGCGGAGATCGAGACGCTGGCCAGCTCGGTGGAGGACAACGGCGGCGCGTACTTCGTCCCCGCCTTCTCCGGACTGTTCGCGCCGTACTGGCGCTCCGACGCGCGCGGTGTCATCGCGGGCCTGACCCGCTACGTCACCAAGGCGCACATCGCCCGCGCGGTGCTGGAGGCCACCGCCTGGCAGACCCGCGAGATCGTCGACGCGATGAACAAGGACTCCGGCGTCGACCTGACCGCCCTCAAGGTCGACGGCGGTATGACCTCCAACAACCTGCTGATGCAGACCATCGCGGATGTGCTGGACGCCCCGGTCGTCCGCCCGATGGTCGCCGAGACCACCTGCCTGGGCGCCGCCTACGCGGCCGGGCTGGCGGTCGGCTTCTGGCGGGACACCGATGAGCTGCGCGCCAACTGGCGTCGCGCGGCCGAATGGACCCCCCGTATGGACGCGGCCACCCGTGACCGCGAGTACAAGAACTGGCTCAAGGCCGTCGAGCGGACCATGGGCTGGATCGAAGAGGAGCACTGAGACAGATGAGCACCCTGCAGAGCGTCCCCACCCTCGGGACGCATCCGGCCGACGGCCGCAACCCCAGCCGCAGCGAGACCCGGGACCTGCTGAGCCACGCCACATACGACCTGCTGGTCATCGGCGGCGGGATCCTGGGCACCTCAGTGGCCTGGCACGCGGCCCAGGCCGGGCTGCGGGTCGCCATGGTGGACGCCGGCGACTTCGCCGGCGCCACCTCCTCCGCGTCCTCCAAGCTGGTCCACGGCGGTCTGCGCTACCTGCAGACCGGCGCGGTCAAGCTGGTCGCGGAGAACCACCACGAGCGCCGCGTGCTGGCCAAGGACGTGGCCCCGCACCTGGTCAACCCGCTCACCTTCTACCTGCCGGTCTACAAGGGCGGGCCGGTGGGCGCGGCGAAGCTGGGCGCGGGCGTGTTCGCCTACTCGGCGCTGTCCGCCTTCGGCGACGGCGTCGGCAAGGTGATATCCCCGGCCAAGGCGCAGGCCGCCAACCCGGCGCTGCGCACCGACAACCTCAAGGCCGTGGCGGTCTACTACGACCACCAGATGAACGACTCCCGGGTGGCCGTCATGACGGTCCGCGCGGCGGCGCAGTCCGGTGCCGTGGTGCTCAACCACGCCGAGGTGACGGGCCTGCGCTTCACCCGGGGCCGGGTGTCCGGCGCCGAGCTGAAGGACCGGCTGGACGGCACCGAGTTCGGCGTCAACGCCCGGGTCGTGCTCAACGCCACCGGCCCGTGGGTGGACCACCTGCGCACCATGGAGGACAAGGGCGCCGCCCCCTCCATCCGGCTGTCCAAGGGCGCGCACATCGTGCTGAAGCGCAACTCGCCGTGGCGCGCCGCGATGGCCACCCCGATCGACAAGTACCGCATCACCTTCGCCCTCCCGTGGGAGGACCAGCTGCTGCTGGGCACCACCGACGAGGTGTACGAGGGTGACCCGGCGGACGTGCGGGCCACCGAGTCCGACATCCAGCAGATCCTGGACGAGGCCGCGTTCTCCATCCGCGACGCCGACCTGGACCGCTCGCTGATGACCTACGCCTTCGCGGGCCTGCGGGTGCTGCCCGGCGGCCCCGGCGACGTGGCGCAGGCCAAGCGCGAGACGGTGGTCACCGAGGGCAGGGGCGGCATGCTGTCGGTCGCGGGCGGCAAGTGGACCACCTACCGGCACATCGGCCGCACGGTGATGGACAAGCTCGCCAAGCTGCCGGGCAGCCCGCTCACCGAGGACATGCAGCCGGTGGGTGACCTGGTGCGCCGGGTGCCGCTGCCGGGTGTCGCCAACCCGAACGCGGTCGCCCACCGGCTGCTGGTCGACCGGGAGCCCGGCACCCGCCTGGACCCGCTGACGGCACGTCACCTCGCCACGCACTACGGCGCGCTGTCGTTCGACATCGCCCGGCTGGCCAACGAGGACCCCTCGCTGGCCGAGCGGATCCACCCGGACGGCCCGGAGATCTGGGCGCAGGTGGTGTACGCCCGGGACAACGAGTGGGCGCAGACCGCGGACGACGTGCTGCGTCGTCGCACCACGCTGACCATCCGCGGCCTGGACACCGACGAGGTGCGGGCCCAGGTGGAGGAACTGCTGGCCAAGCGCGGCTGACGCGTCGCGCCGTCGAAGCCCGGGGGCTTGCTCCCGGGCTTCGCCCTTTCCCGGCAGACTGCTGCGATGGACGTCTACGAATCACTTGTCGACGTGGTCGGCAACACCCCGCTGGTGCGGCTGAACCGGATCACGGCGGGCCTCGCCGCTCGCGTCTACGCGAAGTTGGAGTACGTCAACCCGGGCGGCAGCGTCAAGGACCGCATCGCGCTGTCCATGGTGCGCGCCGCCGAGGACGCCGGGCGGCTGCGGCCCGGCGGCACCATCGTGGAGGCCACCTCGGGCAACACGGGGGTGGGCCTGGCCATGGTGGCGGCGCAGCGCGGCTACCGCTGTGTGTTCACGCTGCCGGAGAAGAGCAGCGCCGAGAAGGTGGCGGTACTGCGCGCCTACGGTGCCGAGGTGGTGGTCTGCCCCGGCGACGTACCGCGTGAGCACCCCGACCACCCGAGGTCGGCGGCCGAGCGGATCGCCCGGACGACTCCCGGCGGATGGCTGGCCGACCAGTACAACAACCCCGCCAACCCCCGGGCGCACCGCGGCAGTACCGGCCCGGAGCTGTGGCGGCAGACCGACGGCCGGATCACGCATCTGGTGGCGGGCGTGGGCACCGGCGGCACGATCAGCGGCACCGGCGGCTACCTCAAGGAGGTCAGCGGCGGCCGGGTACGGGTGATCGGCGCCGACCCGGAGGCCTCCGTCTACTCCGGTGGACCCGGCACCGCGTACGCGGTGGAGAGCATCGGGTTGTTCCGTCACCCGCAGACGGTCGACGACTCTTGGCCGGAGTCGTTCGACACCGGCGTGGTGGACCGGTTCGAGCGGATCAGCGACCGTGACTCGCTGCTGACCGCACGCCGACTGGCCCGCGAGGAGGGGCTGTTGGTGGGCGGCTCGGCCGGTACCGCGGTGGCCGCCGCGCTCCGGGTCGCCGCCGGGCTCGGCCCGCGGGACCTGGTGGTCGTGGTGCTGCCGGACTCCGGCCGCAACTATCTGAGCAAGGTGTTCGACGACGAGTGGCTGGGTGAGCAGATCGGTGACATCCCGGCTGGCGCTCCTGTCGGCGGGGCATAATCAGGCCATACATCGGAGGTCTGGGGCGAGGAGGTCGCTGATGGCGGTCACCGACGAGGCGATCGAGAAGATCAAGGAAATGATCGTCTCCGGCGCGCTGCGACCCGGCGACCGGCTGCCGAAGGAGAGCGAACTCGCCGCCGAGCTGGGTCTGTCCCGCAACTCGCTGCGCGAGGCGGTGCGCGCCCTGTCGCTGATCCGGATCCTGGACGTGCGGCAGGGCGACGGCACCTATGTGACCAGCCTCGACCCCCAACTGCTGCTGGAGGCGCTGAGTTTCGTGGTGGACTTCCACCGCGACGACACGGTGCTGGAGTTCCTCGCCGTGCGCCGGATCCTGGAGCCCGCCGCGACCGCCATGGCCACCCCGCGGATCAGCACCGCACAACTCGACGCGCTCGAAGCGCAGTTGGACGCGCTGGGGGCGCGGCCCTCGGTGGAGCAGCTGGTCGCCTGCGACCTGGAGTTCCACCGCGGCATCGTGCAGTCATCGGGCAACTCGGTGCTGTGCTCGCTGTTGGACGGCCTGTCCGGGCCGACCACCCGGGCCCGGGTGTGGCGCGGTCTGACCCAGGAGGACGCGGTGGCGCGCACCCTGCGCGAGCACCGGGCGATCCTCGGCGCACTGCGCGCGAGGGACGCGGAGGCGGCGCGTGCCTGGGCCACGGTGCACATCGCGAGCGTGGAGCAGTGGCTGCGGGCGGCGCTGTGACCGGCGGCGTCAGCCCCGCCGGCCCAGCCCGTACACCCGGGCCGCGGTGCCGCCGAACACCGCCGCCCGCTCGGCCGGTTCCAGATCGGCGACACACCGCTCGGCGAGCGCCGCGACCTGACCGTAGTCGGCGGCCAGGGTGCACACCGGCCAGTCGGAGCCGTACATGACCCGCTCGGGGCCGAAGGCGTCGAGCACGTGCCGGGCGTACGGCAGGATCCGATCCGGCGTCCAGGACCGCCAGTCGTCCTCGGTGACCAGGCCGGACAGCTTGCACACGACGTTGGGCGCGGCGGCCAGCTCGCCGACCAGGTCGGCCCACGGCTGCCACTCGCCGTCCGCTATGGCGGGTTTGGCCGCGTGGTCGAGGACGAAGACCAGGTGCGGCAGCCGCCGTACGGTGTGCAGGGCGGCGGGCAGTTCGCGTGCGGTGACCAGCAGGTCGTAGACCAGACCCGCCTCGGCGATCCGGGCCAGGCCGCGCCGGACGTCGGGGCGGCACAGCCAGTGCGGATCCGGTTCGTCCTGCACCTGGTGCCGGATCCCGGCCAGCCGGTCACCGCCGGGCGCGGCGGACAGCCGGGCGAGCTGGTCACCGAGTCGGGGGTCGGTGAGGTCGGCCCAGCCCACGACGGCGGCGATCCGGTCCGACTCCGCCGCCAGCGCCAGCAGTTCCCCGGTCTCCGCCGGGGAGGAGCACGCCTGGACCACCACGGTGGCCTGGATGCCGTGGGCCTCCAACTCCGGCGTCAGCTGGCCCAGACGGTAGGTGCGGCGGATCGGGTCGGCCCACGGCCCGTCCATCCACGGCTGCTCGCGCCGGGACAGGTCCCACAGGTGGTGGTGTGCGTCCACGCGCATCGGTCATCCTCCGGTCGGCAGCGGAACACTGTCGTCCAGCAGTCCCCGGTCCACCAGGTCGTACCACAGCGCGTCGGGGATGTACCGGCCGAACAGGGCGGCGTTGTCCCGGACCTCGGCGGCGGTGGCGGCGCCCACCACGGCCGCCGCCACCGCCGGGTGGCCGAACGGGAAGCGCAGCGCCGCCGCGCGCAGCGGCACCCCGTGCCGCGCGCACACCTCACGTAGCGCCAGCGCCCTGGCCACCAGCCGCGGCGGGGCCTGCCGGTAGTCGAACGGCGCCCCGGGCCCGGGGTCGGCGAGCAGGCCGGAGTTGTAGACCCCGCCGACCACGACCGCGGTGCCGCGCCGCAGGCACACCGGCAGCAGATCGGCCGCCGCGGACTGGTCCAGCAAGGTCCAGCGCCCGGCGCACAGCACCACGTCGACGTCGAGGTCGGCGACGAACCGGGCCAGCGGACCGCTGTGGTTCATTCCGAAGCCGATCGCGCCCACCGTCCCCTCCGCGCGCAGCCGGGCCAGCGCCGGGAAGGCCGTGTCATGGACCTCCCGCTCCCTGCCCTCCACATCGTGCAGGTAGACGATGTCGACGGCGTCCGTGCCGAGCCGCTCCAGGGACGCCTCCAAGGTGGCCAGTACGCCGTCGCGGCTCAGGTCCCACTCGCGGGCGCGCGGCGGTGTGTCGACGAACCCCTGGCCGTCCACCGCCTCCCCGGCCGCCAGCGGGCGCAGCCTGCGGCCGACCTTGGTGGACAGCAGGTACGTGCGGCGGTCCCGTCCGGCCAGGGCCCGGCCGAGCCGCTCCTCGGCCAGCCCGAGCCCGTAGTGCGGCGCGGTGTCCAGGTAGCGGCATCCGGCATCCAGCGCCGCGCCGACCACCGCCTGGGCGTCCTGCTCGGTGACCGCGCGGTACAGGTTGCCGAGCGGGGCGGTGCCCAGGCCGAGCGGCGGCAGCCGCACATCCGAATCGCCCAATCTCCCAGGGCGGATGGGGTTTGACACGCTGAATCCCACTTAATCCTGCCGCTCGCCGCTGGCGAAGCGGGAGATGACCAGGGCGACGATGATGATGGCGCCGTTGAGGAACTGGTTCCACAGCGGCGGCACCCCGCCCAACGTCATCACGTTGACGACCAGTTGCAGGGAGAGCACACCGGTGAGCGCGCCGAACAGGGTGCCGCGTCCGCCGCTCAGGCTGATGCCGCCGATCACCGCCGCCGCGAACACCTGGAAGATCCAGCCGTCGCCCTGGGTGGCGGAGACGGAACCGTAGTGCCCGGTGTACAGCACACCGGCGAAGGCGGCGAGCACGCTGCCCAGGCACAGCACGACCCAGGTGACCCGATCCACCCGGATGCCCGCCGCCCGGGCCGCCTGCGGGTTGCCGCCGATCGCGTACAGCGCCCTGCCGTGCCGCAGCCAGGCCAGCGCGCAGCCGCCCAGCGCGAACAGCACCAGGCAGATCCACACCGCGGCGGGCACGCCGAGCCAGGCCGCCGCGCCGAGGTAGGAGAACGACCCGGGGACGGTGACGATCGACTGACCCTGGGAGATGCCGACCTGCAGACCGCGCAGCATGGTGAGCATGCCGAGGGTGGCGATGAATCCGTTGACCCGGAGTTTGAGG
The DNA here is from genome assembly GCA_037034305.1 of Streptomyces sp. PLK1-5. Lineage (GTDB taxonomy): Bacteria > Actinomycetota > Actinomycetes > Streptomycetales > Streptomycetaceae > Streptantibioticus_A. The sequence goes on along the minus strand of JBAGJY010000010.1, from coordinate 200,342 downwards.
ATGAGGAAGCCGTTGACGGCGCCGACGGCGAGGCCCACCAGAAGGCACAGCGGCACCGAGGTCCAACCGGGCAGCAGCCCGAGGCCGTTGAAGCGTCCGCCGTGCGCGGGCAGCACCAGCCACATGGCGATGACCGGCGCGACCCCGATGGTCGACTCCAGTGACAGGTCCATCCGCCCGCTGATCAGGATGAGCGCCTCGGCCAGTACCAGCAGGCTCAGTTCGGTGGACTGCTGGACGACGCCGACCAGGTTGTCGGTGGTCAAGAACGCGGGCGAGACGATGAACCCGATGACGCACAGCACCAGGATCACCGGCAGCAGGGACAGGTCCCGCAGCAGGGTCAGGTCCGGCCGGTACCGGCCGCCCACGGCGCGGCCGGAGCCCGGTGGGGCGTCGGCGGCCAGTTGTCGGGTGGTGTCGGTCATCGCCCGCCTCCCTGTTCCCCGGTGACGCCTTCCATGGCCGCCACCATCGCCTGGTCGGTCCAGCCGGGTTCGAACTCGGCGACGACGCGCCCCTGGAACAGGGCCAGCACCCGGTCGCAGACCCTCAGGTCGTCCAGTTCGTCGGAGACGATGACCGCCGCCCGGCCCGCCTGCGCCACCTCGCGCACCACGCCGAGCAGCGCCTCCTTCGACCTGACGTCCACGCCCGCCGTCGGCCGGATCGCCACCAGGCAGTGCGGCTGCCGGGCGAGGGCACGGGCGATGACGACCTTCTGCTGGTTGCCTCCCGACAGTCCGCTCACCGGCTGGTCGGGGCCCGCCGTCTTGATGTCCAGGGAGGCGATGGCGCGGCTGGCGAACTCCCGGGTGCGGGACGGCAGTACGGTCCCCCAGGGCCCGAGCTGGTCGACCACGGTGAGGGTGGCGTTCTCGGCGACGCTGCGGTGGGGTACCAGGCCCTGCCGGTGCCGGTCCTCCGGTACGTAGCCGATCCCGGCGGCCAGCGCGTGCGGCACGCTGCCGGGGCGCACCACGCGGCCGTCCACGGTGATCCGTCCGGCGGTGGGCCTGCGCAATCCCACCAGGGTCTCGCCGAGCGCGGTGCCGCCGCTGGCGGTGGCGCCCGCGACACCCAGCACCTCGCCGCGCCGCACGGCCAGGTCCAGTGGCGCGAACTGCCCGGCCAGGGCGAGCCGTTCGGCCCGCAGCACGGTCCGCCCGCCGCCCGGCGCGGTCGCCGTCGCCTGCCAGGAGGTGCGCCGCGCCGGTACCTCACCGGTCATGGCGGCCACCAGCTCCCGCCGGGCGAGGTCCGCGACGGGGGCGGTGAGGACATGCCGTGCGTCACGGTAGACGGTGACGGTGGTGCACAGCTCGTACACCTCCTGGAGGTGGTGCGAGATGAACAGGAACGCCACGCCCTGCCGCCGTAGCTCCCGCAGCCGGTTGAACAGGCGCTGGATACCGCCCGCGTCGAGTTGGGCGGTGGGCTCGTCCAGGATGATCAGCCGGGCGCCGAAGGACAGCGCGCGGGCGATCTCCACGAACTGCCGCTGCTCCACGGTCAGTTCCGCGGCGCGCCGGTCCGGGTCCACCTCGACGCCGTACTCGGCGAGCAGCGCGCGGGCCCTGGAGCGCAGCCTGCCCCACCGGATCAGCGGCCCGCGCTGGTCGAAGCGGTTGAGGAACAGGTTCTCGGCGACGGTGAGGTCGGGCACCACCATCGACTTCTGGTAGACGCAGGCCACTTCGGCCTGCCAGGCCGCGCGGTCACCGGGTGTGGGGGCGGGTCGGCCGTGGAAGGTGACGGTGCCCGCGTCCGGGCGGTGCAGTCCGGTCAGCACCGACACCAGGGTGGACTTGCCCGCACCGTTGCGGCCGACGAGCGCGTGCGACTCGCCGGGGCGTACGGTCAGTTCGACGCCGTCGAGCGCCACGGTCGGCCCGAAGCGTTTGACGACGCCGTGTGCGCGGACGGCGGCTGGTACGTCCGTCATGGCTGCTTCCCGAGTTGGTTGGCCCACAGTTTCGGATCGTCCACGTTGGCCCTGGTGACCAGCGGCGCGGGCAACTGGTCCTCCAGGCCGCCGGGTATGGCCACGATGGTCGACCCGTGGTCGGTGGGGCCCGGGTGGAAGGTCCTTCCGGCCATGGCCTGCTTGGCGTAGTACAGCGCGTACTTGGCGTAGAGGTCGGCGGGCTGCGAGATGGTGGCGTCGATCTTCCCGGCCCGGATGGCGTCGTACTCCTGCGGAATGCCGTCGTTGGAGACGATCGTGATGTGGCCCGCGGTGCCGACCGGCTTGAGCAGGCCCTTCTGCCTCAGCAGGGCCAGGGTCGGCTGCAGGAAGACGCCGCCCGCCTGCAGGTAGGCGCCGTTGATGTCGGGGTGCTGGGCCAGCAGGCTCTGGAGCTTGGCGGAGGCCACGTTGCCCTGCCAGTTGGTGGGCAGCGCGAAGACCCGTATCCGGGGGTATTTCGTCTTCATGCAGTCGCCGAACGCCTCGGAGCGGTCCCGGCCGTTGATCGAGCTGAGGTCGCCCTCGAACTCCACGACCTTGCCCTGGCCGCCGAGTCGCTGCCCGAGGTACTCGCAGGCCTTGGTGCCGTAGGCGCGGTTGTCAGCCCGCACCACCATGTAGACCCTGCCCTTGTCGGGCCGGGTGTCCACGCTGATCACCGGGATCCTCCTGGTGGCCAGTTCGTCGAGGGTGGAGGCGATCGCCCCGGTGTCCTGGGGGGCGATGACCACCGCCTTGGCGCCCTGGTCCACGAAGGCGTGCACATCGGCGACGAGTTTGCCGATGTCGTTCTGCGAGTTGGAGACCGGCAGGGCGGATACGACGCCGCTGTCGACCCCCTGGTTGACGTACTGGGCGTAGGAGTTCCAGAAGTCGCTGTCGGCGCGCGGCAGATCGATGCCCACCTTGCCGGAGGCGCCCGCTGCGGTACTACCGCGGTTGCAGGCCGCCAGCGCGGCGACGGCCAGCAGCGCGACGCACGCCGCCGCGGCGGTTGTGTGGAGTCTCATGGATCCTGCCTTTCGCTGGGCGCGCGCCGACGGTTCCTCGGTGGCGGTGTCCGCGGCCCTGTGGCCGATGGCCGACGCCGTGGCACCGCCGGACGGCTGGGTTGTGGTTGCTCTCGGCGACCGGCAGGGGCGAGCCGCTACCGCGCGAGCGGACGCGGCCGCACCCCTTGCATACCGCCGTCGACGGCCAGCGCCGCCCCGGTCACCGCCGAGGCGGCGGGACCGGCCAGGTAGGCGATGGCGTGGGCGACTTCGTCCGCCGTGACCAGCCGCCCCATCGGCTGGCGCGCCTCCAGCGCGGCCCGCTCGGCGGCCGGGTCGGCGGCCTGGTCCAGCAGGCGGCCCACCCAGGGCGTGTCGGCGGTTCCCGGAGTGACGCAGTTGACGCGGACTCCGTCGCTCAGCTGGTCGGCGGCCATCGCCAGGGTGAGCGAGTACAGCGCGCCCTTGCTGGCGCTGTACAGGGCGCGCCGCGGCAGCCCGGCGGTGGCGGCGATGGAGCAGGTGTTGGTGATGGAAGCGGCGCCGGGCCGCTGTCGCGCGGCGCGCCGCAGATGGGGCAGGGCGGCGCGGGAAGTACGCACCGTACCGAGGACGTTGACGTCGAGCACCCGGTGCCATTCGTCGTCCGGGTTGTCCTCCACGGTGCCGACGCTGCCGACTCCGGCGTTGTTGACCAGGATGTGCAGCGCGCCGAGCTCCCCGGCCGCCTCGGCCACGGCGGCGCGCACCGCCTCGTCGCAGGTGACGTCGGCCTTCAACGGCAGGCATCCGGCGGGGGTGCCGGACGGGTCCCGGTCCAGCACGGCGACCTGGGCGCCGCGGGCGGCGAGCAGCGCGGCGGTGGCGGCGCCGATACCGGAGGCGCCGCCGGTGACGAGAGCGGTCAGTCCGGTGAAGTCCTGCGGGTGCGGCATCAGTTGGCCTCCTGCGCGGTGGCGGACCGGGCCCGCCAGACGGGCCCTTCGGGGTAGCGGTGGGCGGCCAGCGACTCGGGGCGCATCCGGGCCGAGAAGCCGGGCGCGGTGGGCGCGCGGTAGCGGCCGCCGTCGATGACCACGGGGTCGGTGAAGTGCTCGTGGAGGTGGTCGACGTATTCGATGACCCGGCCGTCGAGGCTGCCGGAGACCGCCGCGTAGTCGAACATCGCCAGATGCTGGACCAGTTCGCACAGGCCCACGCCGCCCGCGTGCGGGCAGACCGGGACGCCGAACCTGGCGGCGAGCAGCAGGATCGCGATGTTCTCGTTCACTCCGGCGACCCGGGCGGCGTCGATCTGCACGAAGTCGACGGCACCGGCCTGCAGGAGCTGTTTGAACACCACGCGGTTGGCCACGTGTTCCCCGGTGGCCACCTTGACCGGCTGCCCGGCGCGTACCGCGGCGTGCGCCAGGATGTCGTCGGGACTGGTGGGTTCCTCGATCCAGTACGGGTCGTAGGGCGCCAGCGCGGTCATCCAGCCGAGGGCGTCGGAGACGTCCCATCTCTGGTTGGCGTCGACCGCGATGCGGACCGCGGGGCCGACCGCCTCCCGGGCCAGCCGCATCCTTCGTACGTCGTCGGCCAGGTCAGCGCCTATTTTGAGCTTGATCTGGCCGAAGCCGTCGGCCACCGCCTGCTGGGCCAGTTTGACCAGCTTCTCGTCGGAGTAGCCCAGCCAGCCGGGCGAGGTGGTGTACGCGGGGTAGCCGCTGGCCTTCAACCGCGCGACGCGTGCCGCCCGTCCGGGCACCGCGGCGCGCAGGATGTCCAGCGCCTGCTCGCGGTCGAGCGCGTCGGTGACGTACCGGAAGTCCACCAGGTCGACGATCTGCTCCGGCGGCATGGCGGCGAGGAACTCCCAGACCGGCAGGCCCGCGCGCTTGGCGGCCAGGTCCCACACGGCGTTGGTGAGGGCACCGGCCGCCATGTGCGTGACGCCCTTGTCCGGCCCCAGCCAGCGCAGTTGGGAGTCGTGCGTCAACTGCCGGTGGAACCCGCCCAGATCGCCGACGACGCTGTCGACGGCGCGGCCCTGGACGTGCGGGCACAAGGCGCGGATGGCGGCGGCGGCCACCTCGTTGCCGCGTCCGATGGTGAAGCAGAAGCCGTGGCCCTCCAGGCCGTCCGGCGCGTCGGTGCGCAGCACCACGTACGCGGCGGAGTAGTCGGGGTCGGGATGCATGGCGTCCGAGCCGTCGAGCCGTTCCGAGGTGGGAAACCTGATGTCGTGGACCGTGACCTCGGTGATGGTCGGGCTCATACATCCCCCAGAAAGACATCGGATCTTTCCTTGGCCCTCCGATGTATAGCGCCATGGCTTCGGTCGGGTCCAGGGGCGTGCAGCAAATTCCGCCGGAAGACAGCGGGTAACACCTCGGATGTCTCGTGCTGGCGGGGCCGCGCCCCTGTCGGCGGTGGGGGAGCCAGCGGACAGCGGTGCGGGTTGGCTCACTAGCGCCTAGGGCTGCGGACCAGGGCGGCGAAAGCCGTAGGCTGGTGGCGCAAGAAGACCGTAGGACACGCGGCCCGGTCCCCGGGGCGCAGCAGTACAGCAAAGCCACGGTGGCGTACCGCCGCCGGGGCCGGAAGGAGGCGCTGGGTGATCGAGCTCGCGGGGGTACCCGAGCTGATCGACCCGGTCATGGTGGCCGCGTTCGAAGGCTGGAACGACGCCGGAGACGCCGCGTCCGCCGCGGTCGCGCACCTGGACCGGGAGTGGAAGGGCGAGGTGTTCGCGGCGCTCGACGCCGAGGACTACTACGACTTCCAGGTCAACCGGCCGACCGTGTGGCTGGACGGCGGCACCCGGAAGATCACGTGGCCCACCACGCGGCTTTCCGTGGTCCGTGTCCAGAGCCCCACACCACGCGACCTGGTCCTGGTCCGGGGCATCGAGCCCAGCATGCGCTGGCGCTCGTTCTGCAACGAACTCATGGGGTTCGCCCATGAGTTGGGCGTGGAGATGGTGGTGATCCTGGGCGCGCTGCTCGGTGACACCCCGCACACCCGCCCGGTGCCGGTGACCGGCGTCACCTCCGACCCTGACCTGGCCCGCACGCTGAACCTGGAGGAGTCCCGGTACGAGGGCCCGACGGGCATCGTGGGCATCCTGCAGGAGGCGTGCACGCACGCGGGCATCCCCACGGTGAGCCTGTGGGCGGCGGTGCCGCACTACGTGTCCCAGCCGCCGAACCCCAAGGCGACCCTGGCGCTGCTCAACCGCCTGGAGGACCTGATCGACCTGCGCGTCCCGCCGGGCGAACTACCAGAGGACGCCAGGGCCTGGCAGCTCGGCGTCGACCAGTTGGCCGCCGAGGACAGCGAGGTCGCCGAGTACGTGCAGACGTTGGAGGAAGCCCGGGACACCGCCGAACTCCCCGAGGCCTCGGGTGAGGCGATCGCCCGGGAGTTTGAGCGTTATCTGCGCCGCCGCGACGGCCAGCCCGGCTCGCACGCGACCGAGAGCGGGGACGCCGGTCCCTTCCTGCGCGGTCCGCAGCTCGCCCGGGACGACGACCGGGCGGACCACGAGGACAGCGACCCGGACCACCCCGAAGGCCCGGAGGAATCCGGCCAGTAGCCCGCGCGTGACGAGCAAGGGGCGCCCGCCACGGTGGCGGGCGCCCCTTGTCCATGGGCTTCAACACCTATGGCGTCGAATGCGGAGGGGGTCGAACCGGGTGCCCCCGCGGTGGGGGCACCCGATCGCCGATACGTTTCTTCCGTTCACTGCCCGGTCGCCTCAAGCAGGTCGGGCGAAGTCCGCCGCGGTTCGGCAGCGCCCCGGCGGCGCGGGGCCGCGCGACCAGCCTCAACGGCGCGGCAGGTGATCGACGGCGGATCGCCGCACTCCCAGCGGAGCGCTTAGAGCGCGACGCCGAGCAGTGCGTCCACCGCCCGGGAGACCAGACCCGGTGCGCTGATGTCCGTACCGCCCTCGGCCTCCTGCGCCGCCGCCCAACGGTCCACCGCGGCCAGCGCGGCGGGAGCGTCCAGGTCGTCGGCGAGCGCCTCGCGGATCTGCTCGACCAGCGCGTCGGCGGACGGCCCGTCAGGACGGGACACCGCCGCGCGCCACCGGCCGAGCCGTGCCACCGCCTCGGTCAGCACCTCGTCGGTCCACTCCCAGTCGGCCCGGTAGTGGTGCGCGAGCAGCGCGAGCCGTATGGCGGCCGGGTCGACGCCGTCCGCGCGGAGCTTGGAGACGAAGACCAGGTTGCCCTTGGACTTGGACATCTTCGCGCCGTGCAGGGCGACCATCCCGGCGTGCACGTACGCCTTGGCGAACGGGAACTCCCCGGTGAGCACCTGGGCGTGCGAGGCGCCCATCTCGTGGTGCGGGAAGGCCAGGTCGGAGCCGCCGCCCTGGACGTCGAAGCCCATGCCGAGGTGGTCCAGCGCGATGGCCACGCACTCGATGTGCCAGCCCGGGCGGCCGGGCCCCAGGGAAGCGCCGTCCCAGCTGGGCTCACCGTCACGGGCGGCCATCCACAGCATCGGGTCCAGCGGGTTCTTCTTGCCCGGCCGGTCCGGGTCACCGCCGCGCTCGGCGGAAAGTCGCCGCATGGCCGCCGCGTCGAGCCGGGAGACCTTGCCGAAGTCCGGGTCGGACTCCACGGAGAAGTAGATGTCGCCGTCGAGTTCGTACGCCGCGCCCGCGTCCCGCAGCCGCTCCACGAGCGGCACGATGCCGGGAATGGCCTCCACCGCGCCGATGTAGTGCTGTGGCGGCAGCAGCCGTAGGGCCGTCATGTCCTCGCGGAACAGGGTGGTTTCGCGCTCGGCGAGCTCGGTCCAGTCGACCCCGGTCTCGGCGGCCCGCACCAGCAGCGGGTCGTCGACGTCGGTGACGTTCTGTACGTAGTGGACCTGCCGCTTCGTGTCGAGCCACACGCGCTGCACGAGGTCGAACGCGGTGTAGGTGGCCGCGTGCCCCATGTGGGTGGCGTCGTACGGGGTGATGCCGCACACGTAGATGCGGGCTACGGGACCGGGGTCCAGGGATACCGGACCACCCGTCGCGGTGTCGTGTAGACGGAGTTCGCGTCCCCTGCCGGGCAGGGCGGGAACCTCCGAAGCGGGCCAGGCATGCATGCCTTGAGCCTAACCGGACGCACGTTCCGGATACGAGCCGGGACCAGCAGGGATGGCCGGATTCACGGTCTTGCGTTCCGCGGCTTCCTGTGCTCCACGGCAGCCCTCTCGCGCCGCAGGGCCGGAGGGCGGCCGGAACGTCAGACCGGCGGCCAGGGAATCGCGGGCCAGCGCCCACTCGGCTCCGGATGGCGGCCGGTGCTCAGCAGTGTGGCCACCCGGGCCCGCAGCGCCGCCAGCTCGGTCTCGGTGAGCAGCTCGGCCAGCCGCTCGCCCAGCTCACCGCCGAGGGCCTCGCGCAGCCCGCGCAGCGCGGTGCGGGCGTCCTCGGTCAGCGGCTCGCCCGCCCAGCCCCACAGCAGGGTGCGCAGTTTGTCGTCGGTGTGGAAGCAGACGCCGTGGTCGATCCCGTACAGCCGGCCGTCCGTGGTGGGCAGCAGATGGCCGCCCTTGCGGTCGGCGTTGTTGATCACGGCGTCCAGGACCGCGAGCCGCCGCAGCCGCTCGTCGTCGGCGTGCACGAGCAACGCCGTGCGCCCCTCCCCCACCTCGGCGAAGGCCACCGCCCGCCAGCCGTCGCCGGGCTCCTCGTCCTCGACCAGCGCCAGCAGCTCGGCACCGGGGTCGGCCTCTATCCACAGCTGGCACATGCCCTCGCCGTACGGGCCGTCGCGCAGCACGGTGGGGGGTACCAGATCCCATCCGGTGGCCTCGGCCACCAGGTAGGCGGCCACCTCGCGGGCGGCCAGCGTGCCGTCGGGGAAGTCCCACAGCGGCTGCTCACCGGCTATCGGCTTGTAAACGCAGTTGGCCTTGCCGCCGTCGTACTCCACGGTGCAGTACAGCACCGCGTTGGAGGCCTCGCGTACCTGTCCGCGGACGGTCAGCTCGCCCCTGGCCAGCAGCTCCACGCCGTCGGCACCCTGCGGGCGGGCGGACCTCAGCCCGCCCGGCGGTACCCGTTCTGACGCGGGCATACGTGTCCTTCCGGGTCGAGGGGCAGGCTGCACAGCGGGCACGGCGGACGGCCGGCGGAGACCACCTCCAGCGCCCGCTTGGCGAACGACCTGGCCTGCGCCCCGGTCAGTCGCACCCGGAGCATCGGCGGGCCGTTCTCCTCGTCCTGGAGCAGCATCTCCTCGGCCGCCTCCAGGTCCTCGGAGGACAGCTCGGAGTCGGCGTCGAGCTCCACCAGCGCCTGGGCTTCGAGGATCATCCGCTCGGCGGTGGTGTCCCAGGCCAGCGCCATGGTGCCGACCCGGAACTCCTCCTCCACGGGAGTGTCGAGCGGCGCGGTGTCGTTCAGCTCGGCCGGTGCCACCGCCGGCACCGCGGCGCTGCCGCCACTGCGCCGTACGACCTCGTCCAGCAGCTCGTCGATGCGCTCGGCCAGCGCTTCCACCTGGGTCTTCTCCAGCGCCACGGTGGTGGTGCGGCCGGCCGCGGTCGCCTGGAGGAAGAAGGTGCGCTGACCCGGCTGCCCGACCGTACCGGCCACGAACCGGTCCGGCTGCTCGTAGAAGAACACCTGACGGGGCACGTCCCGCTCCGTTTGCTCGGCTGTCTGATTACTTGCTCGCTTCACGTACCAGCACGTGATCGCGCGGAATCCGCGGCACCACCCTACTGCGGAAGCCGATCACGGTGCGCCGGTGGCTCCACCGACCACCGCGTCGTCACCGCCCGCGAAGGGAGCCGCGGGGCGGGGCAGCAGTCCGCCGAACTCACCTGTGTCGCCGAGGCGCAGCAGATACGGGCGCACCGGCGTGTACCGGATGGCCGTGATCGAACAGGGCTCCACCGACAGCCGCTGGAACAGGTCGAGGTGTATCCCGAGGGCGTCCGCGGCGATCGACTTGATGATGTCGCCGTGCGAACAGACCAGATACATCGCGTCCGGTCCGTGCCGCTCCTCGATCCTGGCGTTCCACTCCCGTATCGCGTCGACGGCGCGGGCCTGCATGGCGCGCACCGACTCGCCCTCCTGCCCCGGGAAGACGGCGGCGGACGGGTGCTGCTGGACGGTCTGCCACAGCGGTTCGTCGGCCAGCTCGGCCAGGTTGCGGCCGGTCCAGTCCCCGTACCGGCACTCGCCGACCCGGTCGTCGGTGTGACTGGGCAGCTCGGGCCGGGCGTCCAGCAGCGGGCGCACGGTCTCCCGGCAGCGCTGGAGCGGGCTGGTGACCACGGCGGTGATCGGCAGATCGGCGAGCCGTCCGGCGAGCGCCGCGGCCTGGGCGCCGCCGCGCTCGTCCAGGCCCACACCGGGGCTCCATCCGGCGAGCACTCCGTCGGCGTTGGCGGTGGACCGGCCGTGCCGGACCAGGATCACGATGGGCATGGTTCCGAGCGTACGGCCATGGTCTGACAACGCAGAAGCGCCGGACGCGGTCCCCCGCTGCCCGCGCGGGGACGGACGGCGACCGGAAGCGGTACCCGTCGGTCCTGAAGGGTGAGCGGCGGATACGGCGACATGCCGCCCGAAATCCGGGTGAACCGCCGGTAGTTGGCCACCGCGGCCAGGCACCTGGCGGTGCCACCGGTGGGAGGCGGCCCGCGGCCCTGGCCCAGGCCCCGTGCCGTATCGATTCTTCACCGTCGGGACTGGGTCGTACGGCGTAACCCTTCGCCTCCCGGCGCGTTGTGCTCGGTGACGGCCGTGGCGGGGAGGAAGCCCGAGCCCCCACCACGGCCGCAGAAACGTCACCACACCGCCGTCGGACCGTCCGCCGCGCACCACCGTCCGGCACCGCCTCCCCCACGCGTACCCCGCGCACCGTCAGTGCGGCTGGGTAAGGTGCGATGGGATCGGTGGTACGCCAGGGGACGGGATCGCGAAGCAGTGGACATCTTCAGCAAGGCCGCCAGACGTCACCCGACGTCCGGGCGGACGGGTCAGGCCGGTTCGGACTGGTCCCCGTACGACCGTCTGGACGACGCCGCACGCGCCTACTTCCTGCACGCCGACGTCGCGTTGGAGGCGATCGGAGGCGTGCTGGGCCGCCGCCGGGTCCGCGGCTTCACCCTGGAGCGGGTGGTCGACCTGACGGAGTCCGGCGCCTCGGTCTGGCAGGAGGCGGCGGTGTGCGACGGCCGACGGCTGATCCTGTGGCACAGCGAGGAGTTGACGGACAAGGCCGCGCCGGGCGGCACCGTACTGGACTCCTCGATCCAGGTGCTGCCGCTGGACGCCATCGGCCATGTGGGGATGCGCACCCTGGTCGGCCGTGACGAGCGGGGACAGCGGGTGGACCGCGGGGTCTACCTGGTGCTGGCCACGGCGACGCCGCACGAACTCAGCGCGGTCCAGACGGATCCGGACTCGCCGGTCGCCTCGGCACGCGTCCGGCCGGAGGCGTTCCGGTTCAGCAAGTCCCTTGAGGACGGCGGACCTGGGCAGATAGCGCGGCTCATCGCGTTCGGCAGGCTGCTGGGACGGCTGGTGCCGAGCTGAGTTCGGGCGTCGCCTGTTCAGGTGCCGGTCGGCTCGGCGGCGCCGTGGGGCCACCGAGCCGATCGGGGGTCGCGGATCAGGCCAGTCCGGCGCGCTCCAAGGCGTCAACTCCCGTGCGCAGCGCGGAGATCCGCTCGTCCAGGGTGAATCCGGCCGGCGAGAGCGTCAGCGTGGTCACGCCCGCCTCGGCGTAGGCCCGCATCCGGTCGGCGATCCGGTCGACCTGACCGAGCAGGCAGGTCTTGTCGATCAGGTCGTGCGGTACGGCCGCGGCGGCGCCCGCCTTGTCGCCGGACAGGTACTTGTCCTGGATCTCGGCGGCCTCCTTCTCGTAACCCATGCGCTGGGCGAGGCGGTTGTAGAAGTTCTGCTTCCGGCTGCCCATGCCGCCCACGTACAGCGCGGTGTACGGACGGAACTGGTCGGCCAGCGCCTGGATGTCGTCGCCGGTCGCGATCGGCAGCGTCGGGCAGACGTCGAAGCCCTCCAGCGTCTTGCCCACCCGCTCGCGCCCGGCGCGCAGCGAGGACAGCGCGGTCTCCTCCAGGTGCTCGGCGGCCGGGAAGATCAGCAGCGCGCCGTCGGCGATCTCACCGGTCTGTTCCAGGTTCTTCGGGCCGATCGCGGCGATGTACAGCGGGATGTACTCACGCACCGGGTGCACCGTGAGCTTCAGCGGCTTGCCCGGGCCGTCGGGGAGCGGCAGCGTCCAGTGCTCGCCCTGGTGGGTCAGGCGCTCGCGGGACATCGCCTTGCGGACGATCTCGACGTACTCGCGGGTGCGGGCCAGCGGCTTGTCGAACCTGACGCCGTACCAGCCCTCCGAGACCTGGGGCCCGGAGACGCCGAGGCCGAGCCGGAACCGGCCGCCGGAGAGCGAGTCCAGGGTCGCCGCGGTCATCGCGGTCATCGCCGGGGTGCGCGCCGGGATCTGGAAGATGGCCGACCCGACGTCGATGCGCTCGGTCTGCGCCGCGACCCAGGACAGCACGGTCGCCGCGTCCGAGCCGTACGCCTCGGCGGCCCAGCACACCGAGTAGCCCAGCCGGTCCGCCTCCCGGGCCACGGCGAGGTTGTCCGCGTCCATGCCCGCGCCCCAGTACCCGAGGTTGATCCCGAGCCGCATTCCGCTCGCCATACCGCTCCCCTTACTGATCAGTAACGTCGTCCTCTCCGGGACTGTAGCGCGGACCGTGCCGATCAGCGCCTGTCGGGTGTGCCACACCGCCGCGCCGGGCGCGCCGCGACGGAACGTCTTCCCCGCGCCCCGGGCAACACCGCGCGAGGAACCTCAGTAGTCTCACCCGGCATGGAGCAAAGGCATCTCGGCCGCACCGGGCTGCGCGTCTCGCGTCTCGGTCTCGGCACCTTGACCTGGGGGCGTGACGTCGAGGAACGGGAGGCCGCCGACCAGCTGAAGACGTTCTGGGAGGCCGGCGGCACCCTGGTCGACACCGCGGATGTCTACGCCGACGGCGGCGCCGAGTACCTGCTGGGCCGACTGGTGGACAACCTGGTACCGCGCGACGACCTGGTGATCGCCACCAAGGCGGGCAGCGTCCCCGACCCCGACCGGCGGTTCGACTGCTCGCGCGGCCATCTGCTCTCCGCCCTGGACGCCTCGCTGCACCGGCTCGGCACCGACCACGTCGACCTGTGGCAGGTGCACGCCTTCGATCCGGCGACGCCGCTGGACGAGACGCTCCAGGCCCTCGACATCGCGGTCACCTCGGGCCGCGCCCGGTACGCGGGGGTCTCCAACTTCTGCGGCTGGCAACTGGCCAAGGCCGCCACCTGGCAGTCGGCCGCCGCCGGTCGCACCCGGCTGGCCGGGGTGCAGATGGAGTACTCGCTGCTTCAGCGCGGTGTCGAACGTGAGGTGCTGCCCGCCGCGTTGGACCTCGGCGTCGGCCTGCTCCCCTCCTCGCCGCTCGGCCGCGGCGTCCTCACCGGAAAATACCGGCACAGCACACCGCCGGACTCCCGCGGCGGCTCGGAGCACCTGGCGCCGTTCGTCGCGCCGTACCTCGACGAGACCGCGCGCCGCATCGTGGACGCGGTCGCCACGGCCGCCGACGGCCTGGCGGTCACCCCGCTGCAGGCCGCCCTCGCCTGGGTCCGGGACCGCCCCGGAGTGGCCGCGCCGATCCTCGGCGCTCGCACCGCGCAGCAGCTCAGCCAGGCGTTGTCAGTGGAGGCCCTTACGCTTCCGGATGAGATCAACCAGGCGCTGGACGATGTCTCGGCGCCGGTGCACCGCTATCCCGACCACGACTGGAGCACGCTGTGAGCGACGGGCGTCGCCCCAGCCGAGCAGCGAACGGAGCAACGCAGTGAGCACGGACCGTACCCCGGCCGGGGACGCGAACCCGGCGGCCCGCCCGAGCGGACAGCCCTCGGAGGAGCTGGCCCGCCTCGCCGAGGCGGTACGGGCGATAGAGCGCGGCGACCCCTCGGCACCCCAGGCACAGCGCCCGGCGCCGCCCGCGGAGCCCGCGGCCGAGGCGGCGCCCACGCCCGCCCGGCCCCCGGCGCCCGCCGCCGCGCACCCGGTCGCGCTGTCCGGCGAGCCGGTCGAGGCGGCCCGCCAGCTGCTGGCCCGCGGCGGCGCGCCCGAGGCCCTCGCCGAACCAGCCGTGGAACGCCTCGGCGAGCGGGCCGGAGAGCTGCTGGCCGAGGATCCGTGGCTGGTGCTGTCGCTGCCGGGGGTGCGGGTCGACCAGGCCGACGGCTTCGCCCGGACGCTGCTGGGCGCCGCCTGCCGTCCCGACGACGAGCGGCGCGGCCGGGCGGTGGTCGGCTGGCTGCTGGAGCGGGCGACGGACGCCGGGCACACGGCGCTGGAGTGGTCGGTGCTGACCACGGCGCTGGGCAAGCAGTCGGTCGCCGACCCGGACGGCACGCTGCGCAAGGCCGTGGAGGACGGTCAGTTGATGGTCTTCCACGACGAGCGGGAGGGCGCGGCGCCCGATGACGAGGCACCGGTCACCTTGCTGTTGGGACTTGACCGGTACGCGCTCGCCGAGGAGAGCCTCGCGGACGGTCTGGTGCGGCTGTTGAACACCTTTGACCCGGGCGCGGCCTCCTGGGAGCCGTCCGAGGCCGAGTCGCCCTCCCCTTCGGCGGCGCAGTTGATCCTCACCGCCGCCGGAAGCGGCCTGACCGCGCACACCGGCGGCGAGGCGGCTCGCGCCGAACCGGCCGCCCTGGTGGCGGCGGCCCGCGCCGCCGGCCTGCGCGCCTACGCGGCGGCGCACACCGAGAACGGCAGGCGGCGGCTGGCCGAACTGCTCGGCGCGGACGGCGAGCAGGCCGCGGTCACCGTGGACGGGCTGCTCTCCGGTACCGAGGGGCCGGGGCGCGGCCCGGACGGCACGCTGGAGCTGGATCTCCTCGCCGTGCTGGACGCGCCGCAGCTGGACGTGGAGCGGGCGGCCTCGCTGGTCGAATCGGTGCCGGACGGCGCCCGGTTGGTGCTGAGCGGGGACCCGGGCGTGCTGTGGTCGGCTGGTCCCGGGCGGGTGTTCGCCGATCTGCTGGCGTCGAAGATCTGCCCGCAGATCGCGTCAAGGACGCCGGATCCCGGGCCGATCGGGGAGTTGGTCTCCGGTGTCGGTATCGGGGAGTTGGCGCAGGTGGAGGCGCCGGACAAGGAAGTCGTCATCGTCCCGGTGCGGGACGCCGGTGAGGCGGTGCACCGCACCGTGCAGCTCGTCGCCGACTCGGTGCCGCGCGCCATCGGCGTACCCGCCGACCAGACGCAGGTGATCACCGCGGGCCACGGCGGGGCGGCGGGCACCCGCGCGCTGAACGCCGCGCTCAAGGAGCGCCTCAACCCCGGCCCCGGCCGCTACGCGGGCTTCGACCCCGGTGACCGGGTGGTGTACGCCCCCGGCCCGGGCCGGGGGCTCCTGGGCATCGTGGTCTCGGCCGACCAGGCCGGGCTGCGGCTGGACTGCGCGGGCCGCCCCGTGGTCGTACCGCGCGAGCAGGTGGCCTCGGCGGTGCGGCACGGCTGGGCGGTGACGGCCCACCAGGCGGTCGGGACGCGCTGGCCCGCGGCGGTGGTGGTGCTGCCGGGAGACGCCGCGGCCACGCTGACGCGGCAGTGGGTGTACTCGGCGTTCAGCCGGGCGGAGCGCCATCTGTCCGTGGTGCAGGGAGTTGAGCAGGCGCTGCCCCGGGCGGTCGCCGAGGTCCCGGCGAAGGACCGTACGACCCGGTTGCGCACGGTCCTTCGCGAGCAGACGGCCGAAGGCTGAACGGACGGCCGCCGTCAGTGGTCGGGGTCGGCTGACTCCAGTTCCTCGTCGAACACGGCGCTGACATCGAACCGGCAGACGATCATCTCGGGGTCGGCCTGGTCGAAGGGGGCGGCCAGCCACTCCCCCGGTTCGGCCGGTTCCACCGCCGTGACCCAGAGCGTGGAGTCGCCCTCCTCCAGTCCGAACTCCTTGTGCCTGGAGGCGATCTCGTCCGGTTCGTACTCACCGAACAGCGCGCCGAGTCCGGCGTTGACCCCGTTGCCGACCCCGGTGACGGCGTCCGCCACCCGCCCCGCCTGGGCGACCAGGCGCTGCGGGTCGGCGACCGTGTAGTCACGCCGGATCAGCACGCTGACCGCGCGCGGCTCTTCGGGCCCCGCGTACGCGGGCAGGGTGTCCCCGGCCGGGACCTCGAACGGGGTCACCTCGTCGTAGGTGTCGTAGAGCAGCTCGTCGTAGGCCTCGGCCGCCGCGGCCAGGGAGTCGAAGGCGGCGAGGACGGCCGGATCATCCTCGCCCGCGCGGTTCTCGATAGCGGCCAGATGGCGGTCGATGGCTGCTTTGACCGCCTCGGCGGCGGCGCGTACCTCGGCAACGGTGGGCTGCGCGGCATCAGACATAGTGCAGACGCTATCCGTACAGGGCGGTTGCCCGCACAATAGATTCGATGCCGGAATACGAATTTCAAGACGTGTATGTGCCTAGGGGTGTCTCCCGCAACGCCGCTCGGCGCCTGCTGACCGACCACGCGGAGTACGGGCACTGGGAGTTGGACCGGTTGCGGCTCTATCCGGACGGCAGCCGCAGAGTGCGGTTGCGCCGCCGGATCATCCGCCAGGTCCGCGCCACCTGGTGACCGCGGGACACCGCCGACAGCCGGACGGGGTGGCCGCGTGGTGCGGCCACCCCGTCCGGACCAGGACGGTGCCCGATCCAACAGCCGGGGTCAGGCTCAGCGCCTGGCCACCCGGCCCCGGCGGTAGAGCACGTACCCACCGATCAGCAGCCCGGCGCTGGCGGCACCGATCGTGCCGAGCTGGTCCGCACCGGTGTGCGCCAGGGTGGGGGCCGCCGTGGAGAGCGGGTGCGAGTGCGCCAGCATCTGATGCGCGGGCTGGGCCGACGGGCGGCTCACATGCTGCGCGGGCGCCTGCGGCTGGTGGGGCTTGACCGGCGGGGCGACGGCCTGCGGCGGCGGGGTGTACGCCTGACCGCTCTCCGCCGGGCCGCCGTTCGCGCACGAGTTGCCGAAGGCGGGGTTCAGCACTCCGACCACGTCGACGCTGTTCCCGCAGGCGTTGACCGGAACGCTGACCGGAACCTGCGCCAGGTTGCCGGAACCGACACCGGGCGAGCCCTTGGCCACACCCTGCGCCTGGGAGCCGCTCCCGGCCGGGTGGTCCTGCCGGTATCCGCCGTGGTGGTGGTAACCACCGTGCTCATGGCCGCCGACGCCGTGCCCCTGGTCGCCCTGGCCGTAGCCGTGGTGCCCCTGGTCGTCCTGGCCCTGGCCGGTGTGCCCGTACCCGCCGCCCTCGTGGTGCCCCGAGCCGTTCACGCAGTTGTTGCCGAACGTGGGGTTGAGCGCCCCGACCACGTTGACGGTGTTGCCGCAGGCGTTGACCGGAACGCTGACCGGAACCTGCACGTTGTTGCCCGACAAGACACCGGGCGAGCCGACAGCGGCGCCGCTGGCCTCAGTGCCCGCAAAGGCGTAGCTGCCGCCGGTGACGGCGAGGACACCGCCCGTCGCGACGACGGTAATCAGGCCCTTCTTTGCGACCTGTCTCATTGATTCCCTGCCTTCTGGTGTACCTGAATACCCGCGGGCCCAGGCCCGCGATGGGGGAACGGCCGGAAGAGTTCGGTTGAGATTTTCCGACCATTCCCGGACTATCGCCGACGGCCCTGGAGCGAACAGGAGACTGCCCCAGGGCCGAGCTGGACCAGACCGTTACCGGGTCCGACTCAACGTCACTTGTTGATGCAGGCGTTGCCGAAAGACGGGTTGAGCAGCCCGACAACATTGATGGTGTTGCCGCAGACGTTCACCGGCACGCTGACCGGAACCTGGGCGACGTTGCCGGAGACGACACCGGGAGAGCCGATCGCGGCGCCCTGCGCACCGGAGTCGGCGACGGCCAGGCCCGCACCAGCGAGCACCAGACCACCGGTGGCGGCCGCGGTGGCGACAACCTTCTTGAGCATCATTCCTCCTCGTTGAACAGTGCGGTCCCAGCCGCGGACCGCACTGATCTAACGAGGTTCATAAGGCAGGGCAACGAGCCCCTCTTTCCATTCACCCTTTCCGGCTACGTCCGTACAGGCAGCCGAATAAAGGTGGAAAGGATGCGTTCAGCACTGGTCCAGGAACCGGTCCAGGACGCGCACACCGAACTTCAGACCGTCCACCGGAACCCGCTCGTCCACGCCGTGGAACATTCCGGCGAAGTCAAGCTCCGGCGGCAGTTGCAGCGGCGCGAACCCGAAGCAGCGAATGCCCAGATCGTCGAACGACTTCGCGTCCGTACCGCCGGACAGGCAGTAGGGAACGGCGCGCGCGATCGGGTCCTCGGCGCGCAGCGCGGACTGCATCGCGTCCACCAGCGCTCCGTCGAAGCTGGTCTCCAGTGCCTTGTCGGCGTGCACGTCCTCGCGCTTGACCTTCGGCCCGAGGATCCGGTCCAGGTCGGTCAGGAACTCCTCCTCCAGACCGGGCAGGAAGCGCCCGTCGACGTGCGCGGTGGCCTGCCCCGGAATGACGTTGACCTTGTACCCGGCACCGAGCATGGTCGGCGCGGCGGTGTTGCGCAGCGTGGCGCCGATGAGCTTGGCGATGCCGCCGAGCTTGGCGAGGGTGGCCTCCATGTCCTCCGGGTCGAGCGGGATGCCGAGCGCGTCGGACAGCTCGTCCAGGAAGGACCGTACGGTCTTGGTCACCCGGATGGGGAACTTGTGCCGCCCCAACCGGCCGACCGCATCGCACAGTTCGGTCACCGCGTTGTCGTCGTTGGTCATCGAGCCGTGGCCCGCGGTGCCGTCGACGGTGAGCCGCATCCAGTGCATGCCCTTCTGGGCCGTCTCCACCAGGTACAGCCGCAGGTTCTCGTTGACGGTGAAGGAGAAGCCGCCTACCTCGCCGATGCCCTCGGTCACGCCCTCGAACAGCTCGGGGTGGTTGCGCACCAGGTGCTTCGCCCCGTAGACGCCGCCTGCCTCCTCGTCCGCGAGGAAGGCGAGCACCACGTCGCGCGGCGGCTTGCGCCCGCTGCGCAGCCGGTCCCGTACGACGGCGAGCGTCATCGCGTCCATGTCCTTCATGTCGACCGCGCCGCGCCCCCAGACGCAGCCGTCGGCGATCTCGCCGGAGAACGGGTGGTACGTCCAGTCCTCGGCGTTGGCGGGTACGACGTCGGTGTGCCCGTGGATCAGCAGCGCGGGCCGGGACGGGTCCTCGCCCTCGATCCGGGCCACCGTGGACGCCCGTCCCTTGTGCGACTCGAAGATCCGCGGTTCGAGACCGACCTCGGCGAGCTTCTCCGCGACGTACTCGGCGGCGGCGCGCTCACCGGGACCTGAGTGGTCGCCGTAGTTGCTGGTGTCGATCCGGATCAGGTCGCGGCACAGATCGACGACCTCGTCCTCACCGGTGATCGTCGGTGCCTGGTTCGACTCGCTCACGCTGCCTCCTTGTTCGCCGATGCGCCCGCGCGGGGTCCCTGCCATCCTCCCTCGCCGCACCACCCCACCCCAAGGTCTCCGGCCACGGTCACATGCCCGTCACACAGGGCGTCCCCACCGGGGCCCGGCTACTCGGGGGCCTGCGGAGGTGATCGTGAGTGGCCAGATGTTTGCTATGGTTAACCCCGTCGCCGCGGCGACAGCCCAGTCCGGGTGGCGGAATGGCAGACGCGCTAGCTTGAGGTGCTAGTGCCCTTTATCGGGCGTGGGGGTTCAAGTCCCCCCTCGGACACGACCAATACACCCACGGGCGGTGCTGGCTGAGACTCGGCCAGTACCGTTTGTGTTTCGTGATCGTAAGTGAGACGTAGCCCGAGCTGTCGGTAGACCTCTGCCTTGTCTGCGGGGTCGGCTGACCGCAGCACGGAGAGCAGGCCACCGAGGGCATCGACGAGGGCGCGGATCTCGTGCCGAGTCATCCGTCGGCCGTTCCTGGGCTCGGTGCCGAGTTGGGCGAGTTTCGCTTCGGCCACGACTCGCTGGGCTTGGACTTCGCGGCTCCATGCGGCCACGAGGGCCGGGTCGGCTCCGGCCTCCAGGGCGGCCCGGTGCCGGGCGAGCTTACGGTCGCACTCGGCAAGCGTCCGCCGCAGGGCCACGGCCTCGATGTCGCCCTTGGGCTGAGCCTCTTCCATGGCGGTGAGGGAATGTTCGACGTACGCCGGGGCGAAGGCTTGGGCGAGCCAGGCGTCTACCGGGTCGAAGAGGTCTGCTTCGCGTAGGCAGACGTTGAGTGGATGGTCGATCTTGTTGGCGAGGGCGTACTCGTTGGGGAACCGGCATCGGTAGCAGGCCTCGCCGTGTGCCCAATTTCCCTGCATGCGTCGGTTGCACGTCTTGTGCGAAAGCATGCTCTTGAATGCGTAGCTGTGCCGGGTTCGCGTCACGTGCCTCCCGTGGGAGGCGGGACCTTGGGAGGCCAGGCGCTGCTGGGCATCCTGGAAGGTCTGGCGGCTGACAAGGGCGGGGTGGACCGGCTTGTCGGAGAAGGCCTCAGCACTCGCATGTCGGCCGCCGGGCCCTCCCCGGTCTTGGGTGTGACGGCAGCGCGTCCAGACAGCACTGCGCGAGCGGCGGCCTCCGCATCCACGGCGTCGGTCTTGCCGCGCTTGCGGCGGGTGGCGCGGTCCGGCTGATTGACCTCGACGACCTGCACGCTCTCCCGGCTCAGGAAGCGTGCCAGGGCCGCTCCATAGGAGCCCGTGCATTCCACACCCGCTCGGCGCAGGGCGCCGAAAGAGCGTGCCCAGAGCAGGAGTTGGTGGTAACCGGCGGCAGCAAGCACCGCCCGGACCCAAGCCGACAGATCCTCAACAAGGCATCCTGGGCCAGTTGTCCCACGGGTCAGACCCCGTCCCCGGACGGCGCCCTACGAGTCTCACAGTTGTCCCGCACGAGCACGATCGGGCCGCCGAGTTGCCGACGAGCGGCATAACGGAACCGTGTCCAAGATCACGGGGACCTCACCAACAAGGTCACCCCCTGTGCACCACTGGCATTCAGGTCAGCTGTCGCGCAGCCCGCTGCGGAAAGCCACGCAGTTCTCGTACACGGGCAGCAGACCACTTCGCCCGGCGGACGCAAGAGTCGGTGCCCTCTCATCCTTCGGCGACATCAGAAAAGGAACGTCGTCGGGCCACTCGATGGCGAGATCCGGATCGAGGGGGTGGATTCCGTGTTCGCGGTCCGGGTTGTAGCCCTCCGAGCACAGATAGACGACGGTGGCGTCGTCGGTCAGGGCGAGAAAGGCGTGTCCGAGGCCCTCGGACATATAGACGGCGTGGTGGGCTTCATCGTCAAGACGTACGCCCTCCCACTTGCCGAATGTCGGTGAACCGATGCGGATGTCGACGATGACGTCCAGCACCGCGCCCCGGACGCAAGCCACGTATTTCGCCTGGCCTGGCGGCACGTCCGCGAAGTGGATGCCGCGCAGGGTGCCGCGCCGGGAGATGGAGCAGTTCGCCTGGGCAAGCTTGAGATCCTGGCCCAGGGCGCCACGCAATGTGCGGCCCTGGAGCAACTCGTGGAAGCTCCCCCGCTCATCGCGGAAGACACTGGGCTCGTGGATCCACGAGCCCTCGATGGAGAGCAGTCGCATGGGTATGGGCACCTCGGTTGGGTGGTGTGCGGTGGTCCAGGCAACGCGTGCGCGGCGAACTCCGTACGGCAGCCGCTTCGGCTCGGCATACGCAGTGGGACCCGATGAAACCGGCACCGCCGGTCACCAGAACGCGCGTTGTCATGACGGGACCTGCACCTCGCTGTGATCACCGAGCACCAGCCGATGGGCGGAAGAGTTACGTGGGGCGGGTATGACGCGCACGCCCCGGCCGATGAGCGAGGCCTCGACGCGACGGACGCCCGCGAGTGCGGAGTCGCGGAGCACGATGGAGTACTGGATCTCGCTATCCTCGATACGGCAGCCCTCCGAGATGGAGGTGAAGGGGCCGACGTAGGAGTCGCGGACGACAGTGGAGGCTCCGATAATCGCGGGACCGACGATGCGGCTGCCGCTGATCCGGGCACCCTTCTCGATCCGGACCCGGCCGATGATCTCGGTGCTGTCGTCGACCGTCCCCTCCACACTGGGCTCGATGCCCTCCAGCACCGAACGGTTGACCTCCAGCATGTCGGTGACGTTGCCGGTGTCCTTCCAGTAGCCCGAGATGGTGGTCGACCGGACGTCCCGCCGCTGGTCGATCAGCCACTGGATGGCATGCGTGATCTCGAGCTCGCCTCGCTGCGACGGCGTGATGGCCCGCACCGCGTCATGGATGGCCGCGGTGAACAGATAGACGCCCACCAGCGCGAAGTCGTTCTTAGGGAACTCCGGTTTCTCCGTCAACGACACGACCCGGCCTTCGGAGTCGAGCTCCGCCACTCCGAAGGACCGTGGATTGGACACCCGCGTCAGCAAGATGCTTGCGTCGGGGCGGTCGGCCCGGAAGCCAGCCACCAGGCCGCTGATCCCGCCGACGATGAAGTTGTCGCCGAGGTACATCACGAAGTCGTCGTCGCCGAGGAAGTCCCGGGCGATGAGCACGGCGTGCGCGAGCCCGAGCGGCGCACCCTGCGGAATGTAGGTCACGTCGATGCCGAACCGGGTGCCGTCGCCGACGGCACCACGGATCTCGTCCGCGGTGTCCCCGACGACGACACCGACCTCGGTGATGCCAGACTCCGCGATCGCCTCGAGGCCGTAGAAGAGAACGGGTTTGTTGGCCACCGGCACCAGTTGTTTGGCGGAGGTGTGGGTGATGGGTCGCAGACGGGTACCAGTCCCGCCTGCCAAGACCAGCGCCTTCATGCTGCCCCTTCGCAGAAATCGCGTCGCTCGGTATCTGGCTATCCATGGGCGAGAGCCTCCCGCCTCGCCACCACCTCGAAGAGGACGGGCTGTTCCGGCTCTCCGCGCTGATCGCGCGGGCCGCGGCCATGTAGGACGGGGCGTGCAGGATCTCCTCGGCGACGGCGCGCAGATGGGTCGGGGTCTGTCGGTCCTCCGGGAGGGTGATGGCCGCACCCCGACCGGAGATGCTCTCGCAGGGCGGCAGCATCTTCGGGATGTTCGGGATCAGCAGCTGGGGGACGCCCGCGTTCAGCGTGGTGAGCGAGGTCTGCCCGCTGCCGTGATGGACGAACAGTTGACAAGTGGTGAGCAGGACGTCGAGGGGGATCCAGCCGACCCGCACCTGGTCCGGGTCGGCCTTCAGGTCCTTGGCGACGGTCGCCGGCTCGGCGACGACCAGCTCGACGTCCAGGAGGAGCTCCGCGCGGACGGAGTCGGAGCGAGTCGACGCCAGCGACTCGATTGCCGTCCCCGACGTCCGCGTGACGATGGCCCGCGCCTGCCTAGCCGCGGAGCGGGTCGCCGCGCTCACGGCGCGCCCATAGCCGCCAGCGTCCGCACTACCTCGGGGGGCGTCGGGAGCGCGGCGATGTCGTCGGCGAGGGCCCGCGCGCGCTGCGCGTACGCCGGATCGGCGAGCATCTCGGCGCAGCACGCGGCAATCTCGTCGGCCGGGTCCTGGCCCGGGGACAGCTGTTCCGTCCGCAGCATGCGGCCGCTGCCGAAGCAGGACAGCGCCCGCCCGATGATCTCCCCGTACGCGGCCTCCGGGGTGAGCAGCTGCGGGACGCCCGCGCTCATCCCGGCCATCGCGGTGATGCCGCCGCCATGATGCAGCATCAGGTCGCAGGTGGGTACCGCGACGTCCAACGGGATCCAGCCGATGCGGGCGCCTTCAAGGGTCGGACGGAGCTGTTCGGCGGCCCGCTCAGGTGCCGCGATCAGCACCTCGACGTCCGTTGCGGTGAGCCGCTTCACCAGGCTCTGCAGCGGCCACAGGGGCGCGACGGGCCCGATGGGCTCGTGGATCAGCTGGGCCCGCGTCCCCGCGGTGATCAGCACCCTCCGACGGCCCGCGGGGCGGGTGTACATCCACGGCGCGAGGCGGCGCTGGCGGTTGGCGGAGATCCAGCGCATCGGCTGCACGGCGGGGGCGGCCGACGGCGGCAGCAGCGGCTGCAGGGACGGCGGGCAGACCTCGATGTGCAGGCCGGGGCTCGGCAGCCCCGCCAGCCCCAAGCGCTTCAGCAGGGGTTGGAGCACCTCCTCGGCGCCCTCGTCGGTGTCGTCGTGCGGCGCGACGTCCCAGGTCTGTCGCACATACGGGACGTCGAGCCGAGCGGCGAGCAGCCCGGCGGCGTAGGACATCGTGCCGCCGACTACCACGTCCGGCCGCCAGTCCCGGGTCAGGTCCAGCAGCGGATCGAACTCGGCGGCGGCCATTCGGGCGTAGGACCGGCCCACGTGTCGCATGAGTTCGTGCGGGTCCCGGGGCAGATCGATGACCTTCCCCGCATCGTCGAAGTGCATCAACTCGGCGAGAACTACTTTGCTGAGGGAGACCCCGGGGATGCCGATGGCCGCGATGTCGTCCACGACGGACTCGACGGCGGCCATGAGGACCTCATGTCCCGTATCGCGCACGGCCGTTGCAAGCGGCGCCATGCCGAACACGGACGAGGGGGTGCCGCCGGCGATGAACAAGAACTTCATTTGGTATCCCTTTGGTTCAGGAACCGCTCCAGCGCGGCGTTGAATGCGGAGCCGGTGTTCTGCGTGCCGTGCCCGCCGGGAATGATCAGCCGCTCGCCGCCCGTCTGGGTGGCGAGGGCGTCGCTGATGTCCTCGAACACCTGCCGCTGCCCGCCGCTGACGACGAGTGTGCGGAACGGGGCGGAGCGCAGCGCCTCCACGTCGACGTCGGCCTCCCAGGGCCACCGCATGCCGGGCAGCGCCATCCGGGCAAAGGACGCCAGCGACTCCGGAAGCGGATCCGGATAGACCGTCGTCGGATCGATCACCGCGAACAGGGCGCGGAAGTACTCCTCCGGCGATTCCGGCGGGTCCGCGATCAGCGCGCGCATCTCCCGCTCGTACTGGTCGACCGCGGGCTTCCCCCGGGCGACGGCGCTGGCGGCACTCTCGACGAGGGTGATCGAGCGGACGAGACCGGGGTGGCGCAGCGCCGCGTCCATCACGCCGAGCGTGCCGTAGGACTGCGCAACCAGGTGCGCGCCGCCGTCGAACTCCCCGATCAGCTCCCCGATCAGCCTACCGTCCTGCAGGTAGTCCTCGGGGAGTCCCTCGGCGCTCCGGCCGTAGTTGAGCCGGGAGACGATCACCAGCCGCCATCGTTCGGCCAGCGGCAACTGCGTCTGCCAGGCCTCCAGGCCCCCGAACGCGCCGCCGTGGACGAACACGATCGGCTCGCCGCTGCCGTACTCGGCAATGTGCATTCCCCCGGGGCCAGTGCGCTCCGTCACCTGCGGTTCGGGCCGGACGTCGGTGAACAGCATGGAGAGCAGCTTGTCCCGCAGGCCGTCGATCGTGGGCGCGTCCAGGAACCAGGCCGCGGGCGGCGATGCGGCCAGCGCGGCACCCACCTGCTCCCTGATCTCCACGGCCATCAGGGAATCCATGCCGAGCTCGGGCAGCGGCACGTCCGGGGCGACCTCGGCGGGCGCGGTGCCGAGCGCGGCCGCGGTCTGCTCCAGCAGCACGTCCTTGACGAGGTCAGCCGCGGCCCCGGACGCGCCGCTGCGGACCAGATCGGCGATGCGTGCGGAGTGGTCCGGGCTCTTCGCGGCGGCGGACGCCCGCGTTCTGCGCGCGGGGGCGGAGGCGACCGCGCGCTCGAGCGCGGCGCCGTCGGCGACCTTCAGATGGGCGCCTGTGATCCGCGCCACCTCGGCACCGTCGTCCTCGGCGGTGAGCGCGATGTCCGCGCACACCGTCTCGGCCGTCGACTCGCCCTTCCTGAGCAGGACGTGACAGCGTACCGGAGTGCCGCGGTAGCCGTAGAAGGCGTATTTCTCGATTTCCAGCAGGATGATGGCGGCATTCGGCAATCCGTCCCGCGGCAAGCAGGCGAACACCATCTGCAGCATCGAGTCGACGATTCCGGGGTGCAGCCGGTAGCCCTGCCGCTGCTCGTCCTCGTGCGGCGCGCGCAGCCACCCGACGGCCTCGCCGTCGCGGCGGGAGATCCGGGTGAGCCATTGGGCCGAGGGGCCGAGGCGGATCTTCCGCTGCCAGAGGGAACGGTAGAACGACGGGCCGTCGATCTGCTCGGCGCAGCGGGTGAGGGCGGCGTCGAAATCCGGCTGCTGCCCGGCGGATGCCGGAGGGAGCGTCAGGATTCCCCGGGCGTGGACGTTCCATTCGGCGGTGCCGGGCCGCTTGCTGTGGTAGCTGAAGCGGCTTCGGTCGCTTTCGGGGTCCGAGACGACCAGATGGGCGGTCACCCGTCCGTCGTCGGGCAGGACCAGGGCGCGGGGCATGACGAGCCCTTCGATACCCACCGCTGTCCGGCTGTGGAGCCGGTCCATCGCCTGCACCGCGGCCTCCACGTAGAAGCCCGCGTTGACCACCGTGACCGAGCCGGACTCACAGTCGGCCAGGCCGGGGTGCTGCTCCGTGGTGAGTTCCGCTTGGAACTGCGCCATGTCGAGCGGGGAGCTGAGCTGCTCGCCGAGGAGGGTTGCGCTGGGCTCCGATGCGTTGGCGGCTCCTGGCTCGGCCGCCGTGAACCAATGGCGCCTGCGCGTGAACGCATACGTCGGCAGCTCGACCCGGCGGCGCTGACCGTCGTCGTCCAGCTCCCGGTTGAGGTCTACTCCCGCGACGTACGCTTCTCCGAGGCTGCGCGTCAGAATGCGCCAGTCGCCGGCCATTCGGCGCAGCGAGGGAAGAAGCCGGAGGCCGTCCGTGCGTGTGCTGCGCCGCGCGATGTCGCACAGGTGGGGCGACGGGCCGATCTCGATCAGTATCTCGCACCCGAGATCGACCAGCGCGGCTAGGCCGTCCGCAAAGCGCACCGGCTGACGTGCGTGCTCGCGCAGGTACGCGGCGTCCACCGAATCCGGCCCATGCAGTTCGCCGGTGACGTTGGAGATCAGCGGCAGGTTCGGGGCCCGGTACGTCAACCCGGCCGCGAACTCCTCGAATTCGCCGAGCACGGGATCCAGGAGTGCCGAGTGGAACGCCTGGGAGACGGTCAGTCTCCTAGTCTTCACACCCTGGAGGCGGAGGTCGTCGCACGCTCGGTCCAGCGCCTTCTCGGCGCCGGAGATCACGACGTCGCGCGGCCCGTTGACCGCCGCGATCGACAGCTCGGCCGCGTACGGCGCGATCGCCTCGCGCGCCTCGTCCGGGGTGCCGAAGACCGCCGCCATCGCGCCTCCGGCCGGCAGGCCGTCCATGAGCCGCGCCCGCTCCGCGACCAGGGCCAGGCCGTCCTCTAGCGAGAACACTCCCGCGACGCAGGCCGCGGCCAGCTCGCCGACGCTGTGTCCGAGCAGGCCCGCGGGCGTGGCGCCCCAGCGCATCCACATCCGCGCCAGCGCGTACTGGAGCGCGAACAGCGCGGGCTGAGTGTAGCGGGTGCGATCCAGCAGCGCGCCCGACTCGTGCTCGCCGAACATCACTGCGAGCAGCCCGGGGTCCAGACGGTCGCTCAGGATCGCTTCGCACCGGTCGAGATCGGCCCGGAACCGAGGATCGGTGTCGTACAGCTCCCGCGCCATCCCGGGGTACTGCGATCCCTGCCCGGTGAAGAGGAACCCCACTTTTGGGGGACCCGTTGGCGCGGTGCCGACGAGGACGTCCCGGCGGGTTTCCCGGCGCAGATACGCGTCCAGGTGGTCGAGGAGCTGGGGTGTGGTGTCGGCGGCGATGGCGAGCCGGTTCCGGAGGTGGGCGCGGCCGGTGCGGGCGGTGAACGCGATGTCCGCGAGGTCCGGAGCCGCCTGTCCCAGGGCCCGGTGGTACTTGCTGGCCAGCGCGGACAGGGCATCGGCGTCCTTGGCGGAGATCGTCACCAGGTGCACCGGCCGATCGGTCCGCGCTCCGGACGGCTCGGCGGCGGGTGCCTCCTCCAGCACGACATGGGAGTTCGTGCCGCTCGCCCCGAACGAGCTCACCCCGGCCAGGCGGGGCCGGGATCCCCGCGGCCACGGGATGAGTTCGGTCGCCAGCCGCACCGGCAGCTCGTCCAGGCCGATCTCCGGGTTCACCTCCCGCAGGTGCATCAGCGGGGGAATGGCTTCGTTCCGCAGGCACAGCACGGTCTTGATGAGGCCGACGACACCGGCCGCGGGCTCCAGGTGCCCGATGTTCGTCTTCACCGAGCCGAGCACGACCGGTCGGTCCGGATCACGCCCCGGCCCGAGCACGGCGGACAGCGCGCGTACCTCGATGGGGTCCCCCAGCGCGGTCCCGGTGCCGTGGGCCTCGACGTAGTCGATTTCGGAGCCTGCAACGCCGGCGCCCGCGAGGGCTTCGGTGATCAGCTTCTGCTGGGCCCAGGGGTTGGGGACGGTGATTCCGCTGCTGCGGCCGTCGTGGTTGACCGCGGACCCGCGGATGACGGCCAGGATCCGGTCGTTGTCCCGCTGCGCCGCGGACAGACGCTTGAGCACCACGATGCCGCAGCCCTCACCGCGGACGTAGCCGTCGGCGGACTTGTCGAACGTCTTGCACCGGCCGTCGGGGGAGAGCATTCCGGCCTCGCTCATCACCCGGAATCCCGACGGGTCGAGGAGCATGTTGACGCCACCCGCGAGCGCGGTGTCGCAGTCTCCCGCACGCAGGCTCTGGCAGGCCAGGTGGACGGAGACCAGCGAGGAGGAGCAAGCGGTGTCCAGGGAAAGGCTCGGCCCCTGCAGGCCGAGCCAGTAGGACAGCCGCCCCGCCATGAACGTCGACGCCGCTCCGGTGGCTACATAACCGTCAAGTTCGGAGGTGGGGAGGTTCTTGTGGAGGAGCAGCGTGTAATCCACGCCGGAGACCCCGGCGAATACCCCGGTACGGGTGCCGCGGAGCCGGTCCATCGGCGCACCGGCGTCCTCCAGTGCCGCCCATCCGACTTCGAGGAAGAGGCGCTGCTGCGGATCCATGTGCGCCGCTTCCCTCGGGGAGATACCGAAGAATGCGGCGTCAAAAAAGTCAGTTTGGTCGAGGAATGCGCCGCGCCAGGCGGGCTCTGCGGAGTTGCGCCGTGCTGACGGCATTTCGGTGACCATGTCCGTTTGGGTGCGCATCAGTTCCCAGAACGCTGCGGGGTCGTCCGCGCCCGGCAGTCGGCAAGCCATACCGACGATGGCGATCGGCTCGTTCCGGGCCTGCTCTGCAGCCGCCACCGCCCCGCGCAACTCGCGGATCTCGGAGATTGCGCGGCGAAGGGCTTCATCGCGTCGGCCTTCGTGGGAACTCATCGTGGCTCTACCCCTTTTCGGATCGTTTGAGCCTGCTCAACCTCCGCTTCCAGAATGGCGACGAGATCGGTTTCGGAGAGATCGTCGTCCTCCTCCGACGGGTCGGGCGTCTCTGGCGGACCCTCGACGGAATTGGCCAGGAAGTTGACGAGTGTGTTCACGGTCGGCTGCTCGAACAGGAGCGTTCCGGCCAGTTCTCTGTTGAGGCGGGCTTCGAGCTTTCTGCGGAGTTCGGCAGCCATCAGCGAGTCCATGCCGAGCTCGAAGAATCCGCCGTCTAGGTCGATTTCGTCCTCCGGAACTTCGAGCAGATCGGCGGTCAGGGCGACGACCAGGCCGAGAAGTTGCTCCCGCCCGTCGACGGCCACGGGGGCGTCGAACCGCGGTCTGGCCGCAGTCGGGGCGGCCGGGCGGGGTGCTGCGGCCGGGTGCGGCGCACCGGTGGGCCCGGACCAGTACCGCTGTCGCTGGAATGCGTACGTCGGCAGTTCGACGGTGCGGACGCTGCCGCCATAGATGCTCGGCCAGGCCACGGGCATCCCGTGCGCGTGGGCCTCGGCCAGGGAGCGGAGGAAGGCCCGCGTCCCGAACTCCTCGGCCGGCGGGCTGACGATCACCAGCGGCTGACCGGCGGCGTCTCGCAACTGGTGGGTGAGCGCCGGATCGTGGCCCATCTGGATGATCAGGTCGTGCCCCCGGGCCAGCAGGTCGCCGACCGTCTCCGCTGATGCCACCGCGGCCGCGTCCCCCGCCCCGCACTGCCGCCAGATCTCGATGAGGCGGTCGTCATCGGGGCGGCCCAGGCTCAGGAACACCGGGTGGAGGGTTCGGGCCTTCGCCGTGACGACCCGCGCGTCGTCCGTCCCGTCCGCGGCTGCTGACAGGCCGTTGACCAGTTCCGCGCGCGTCCCGGCGATGACGACGGCGCGGTGGCGCAGCGCGCTCCGGGTGGTCGCGGCGGACCAGCCGACCTCGGCGACGTCCAGCTCCGGGTGGGCAACCACATGGTCGCGAAGCCGACGCAACTGGGCACGCAGCGCCTCCGGACTGTGCCCGGAGACCGGCACGGCGACCAAGGCCGGAGCGGCGCCGTCACGGACCGGCTCGGGCTCGGGCCTGGCCTGCTCGATGATCACGTGCGCATTCGTCCCGCTGACGCCGAACGCCGACACCGCCGCCCGTCGCGGCTGCTCCTGCGGCCACTCCTGTTCCTCGGTCAGCAGCCGTACCGCCCCGGCCGACCAGTCCACGTGCGGGGTGGGCGTCTGGGCATGCAGGGTCTTGGGCAGCAGGCCGTTCCGGATGGCCTGGACAACCTTGATCACGCCGCCGACCCCGGCCGCGGCAGCGCTGTGCCCGATGTTCGACTTGAGCGAGCCCAGCCAGACCGGCTTGTCCGGCTCGCGGCTGGCACCGTAGGTCGCCAGCAGCGCGTTGGCCTCGACCGGATCGCCGAGCGCCGTCCCAGTCCCGTGCGCCTCGACGAGATCGACGTCCTCGGGACGCAGCCCGGCATCGGCCAGCGCGGAACGGATGACGCGCTGCTGGGCCAGGCCGTTCGGCGCCGTCAGGCCGTTGCTGGCGCCGTCGGAGTTGACGGCGCTGCCGCGCAGCACGGCCAGCACCCGGTGACCCAGGCGGCGGGCCTCGGAAACCCTCTCCAGCAGGAGCATTCCGGCGCCCTCGGCCCAACCGGTGCCGTCGGCGCCCGCGCCGAACGCCTTGCACCTGCCGTCGGTGGCCAGCCCGCGCTGTCGGCTGAAGGACACGAACGCCGACGGGGTCGCCAGTACGGTCGCCCCGCCGGCCAGCGCGAGGCTGCTCTCGCCCGTCCGGAGGGACTGGGCCGCGAGGTGCATGGCCACCAGGGACGACGAGCAGGCGGTGTCGACCGTCATCGCAGGGCCCTGGGTGCCGAGGGTGTAGGCAATCCTGCCCGACGCGACGCTCTGGGCCAGGCCGGTGTCCTGGTACGGAGTCAGTTCGTCAGTGTCGTACTGGTAGTCGCACATGGACGTGCCGACGAAGATGCCGGTCCGGGTTCCGCGGACGGATGCAGGATCCATGCCGGCCCGCTCCAGCGCCTCCCACGCGGTCTCCAGCAGCAGCCGCTGTTGTGGGTCCATCGCCCGGGCCTCGAGTCGGGAGATCCCGAAGAACGCGGGGTCGAACCCGGCAACGTCGTCCAGGAAGCCGCCCTGCCGGGTGTAGCTGGTGCCGGGATGGTCGGGATCGGGGTTGAAGATGTCGCCCGGCCATCCGCGGTCGGCGGGAAAGCCGGAGATCGCGTCGACGCCGTCGGCGACCAGGCGCCACAGGGCGTCCGGGTCGGTCACCCCGCCCGGGTAGCGGCAGGCCATGCCGATGATGGCAATGGCGTCCTCGTCCTCGTCCCGCGTCGGCTCCGGCTGCGCTGAGGGGAGGGCTTCGGCCAACGCGTCGGCATCCGCCATCAAGTACCGTGCGACCTCGATCGGGTTGGGGCGGTCGAACGCCAGGGTAGCGGGCAGGCGTAGGCCCGTCGCCTGCGCCAGCCGGTTCCGCAGCTCGACCGCGCCCAGGGAGCCCAGGCCGAGCTCCTTGAACGGGCGGGCGGGATCGACGTCATCCGGGGAGTCGTGGCCCAACACCGCGGCGAGCTGGCTCCACACCAGGTCCAGGACCGCGCCCTCCCGATCGGCGTCGGGGACCCCGGCCAGCCGTCGGGCCAGCGCCCCGCCGGGGGCGTCGGCGTTCTCAGCGGTGGGCGGGGCTGGGGGTTCGGAACCGGCCGGGTCTGCGGTTGTTGTCGGCTGTAGCCAGTACCGCTGTCGTTGGAAGGCGTATGTCGGCAGATCCACCCGACGTGCCCCGCTGCGGTCGTAGAACGCGTCCCAGTCCACCGGCACCCCGGCCGCGTGCGCGGCGCCCAGGGACAACGCGAACCGGCCCGGGCCGCCCTCGCCGCGACGCAACGTCGCGGTGACCGCGGCCCGGTCGCCGATGGTCTCCTCGACCGGCAGGACGAGCACCGGGTGCGGGGAGATCTCCACGAAGCAGGTCGCACCGTCATCCGCCAGCGCCCGCACGGCGGACTCGAAGCCGACCCGAGCCCGCAGGTTCTCAAACCAGTAGTCCGCATCCAGCGCGGCGGTGTCGATGAACTCATCCCGCACGGTGGAAAACAACGGCATCCGGCCCGACTGTGGTCTCACCGGGCCCAGCGCTGCTATGAGCTCCTGCCGGATCTCCACCACCTCGGCCGAGTGCGACGGATAGTCAACGACCACCCGCCTGGCCCGGATCCCAGCCCCCTCGCAGACGGTCATCAGATCGTCCAACGCGCCCCCGTCGCCCGCGACCACCACCGCCGACGGGCTGTTGACCGCCGCCACCGACACCCGCCCGCCATACCGCTCAACCAAATCCGCGGCCCGCTCCTCCGACACCGCCACCGACACCATGCCCCCGCGACCCGACAATCGTTCACCGACGATCCGGCTGCGCAGCGCCACCACCCGCGCCGCATCCTCCAACGACAACCCGCCAGCGACACAGGCGGCAGCAACCTCCCCCTGCGAGTGACCGACCACCGCATCAGGCACCACACCACACGACCGCCACAACGCCGCCAGCGACACCATCACCGCGAACAACACGGGCTGCACCACATCCACCCGCTCCAACGACGGGCCATCAGCAACCTGGCGGATCACATCCTCCACCCGCCAACCCGTGTGCCTGGCCAAAGCATCACTGCACGACGCCAACTCCCCAGCAAAAACCGGCGACGACTCCAGCAGCTCCGCAGCCATCCCCTCCCACTGCGACCCCTGCCCCGGGAAGACGAACACCGTGCGACCACCACCGGCCCGGCCTGTCACGACATTCCCGGCCGGATCCCCCACAGCCAACGCCCGCAACCCCGCAAGCAACTCACACCGGTCACCGGCCACCACCACCGCCCGATCCACCAGCTGATCGCGCGTCACCGCCGAGGAGAAACCCACATCCAGCACCGACAACCCCGCATCACCCGCGACGAGATCTCGCAACCGGCCCGCCTGCGCCGCCAGCGCCGCCCCACCCCGCCCCGACAACAACACCGGCACAAAGGCCGGAGACCTGCCGCTCCCAGGCACTTCCTCCTCCGCGGGGGCCTCTTCCACGTCAGCGGGAGCCTCTTCCACGATGACGTGGGCATTGGTGCCACTGATCCCGAACGACGACACACCCGCCCGACGCGGCCGCGGCCCAGCCGACCACTCCCGCGCCTCCGCCAGCAACCGCACCCCGCCCGCATCCCACCCCACCTCCGGCGACGGCGCATCAACATGCAACGTCCGCGGCAACACCCCATGCCGCATCGCCATCACCATCTTGATCACACCCGCCACCCCCGCCGCAGCCTGCGTGTGACCAATATTCGACTTCACCGACCCCAACCACAGCGGCCCACCCACCCGACCACGGCCATAAACCGCCAACAACGCCCCCGCCTCAATCGGATCCCCCAGCCGCGTCCCCGTCCCATGCCCCTCAACCGCATCCACATCCCCCGGCTCCAACCCCGCAGACGCCAAAGCCGCCCGTATCAACCGCTCCTGCGACGGACCATTCGGCGCCGACAACCCATTACTCGCCCCGTCCTGATTGACCGCACTACCCCGCACCAAACCCAACACCCGACGACCGTTGCGACGCGCATCCGACAGCCGCTCCAGCACCACCAACCCCATACCCTCAGAGAAACCGGTCCCATCCGCCGCGGCCGCGAACGCCTTACACCGCCCATCCGGCGCCAACCCCCGCTGCCGACTGAACTCAATAAACGTCTGCGGCGTCCCCATCACCGTCACCCCACCAGCCAGCGCCAATGAGCACTCCCCCGCCCGCAACGCCTGCGACGCCAAATGCAGCGCGACCAAAGAAGACGAACAAGCCGTATCCACCGTCACCGCAGGACCGGTAAACCCAAACGTGTAACTGACACGCCCCGACGCAACACTCGACGCACCACCCGTCATCCGGAACCCCTCCGACTCCGGACCCGGACCCCCGTAATCCCCCGCCATCACCCCACAGAACACACCCGTATCACTCCCCCGCAACGACGCCGCAGGAATCCCCGCATCCTCCAACGCCTCCCACGCACCCTCCAACAGCAAACGCTGCTGCGGATCCATCGCCAACGCCTCACGCGGACTAATCCCGAAAAACCCCGCATCAAACTCCCCCACCCCCTCAACAAAACCCCCCGCACGCACATACATACGACCCAACCGATCCGGATCCGAATCAAACAACCCCTCCACATCCCACCCCCGATCCACCGGCATCCCCGAAACCACATCCCGCCCCCCCGCCACCACACCCCACAAACCACCCGCCGACACCACCCCACCCGGATACCGACACCCCACCCCCACCACCGCCAACGGCTCCGACGCACGGCGCTCGTATTCGTTCAACCTGCCTCGCGCTTCGTCGAGCTGGGCAGCAAGCTTCTTCACGTAACGGACCAGCTTTTCCTGCTGCTGGGCTTCACTGTCCGAGGAACCCACACCCTGCCCCTTCACTCGCCGTACTCTTCGCCGAGCACGTCCAAAACGTCATCCAACGTCACGGCCTCGCTCAAGCGATCTGCAGTGCTATCGGATTCGTCACCGGACAGCGACTTGAGGATGCGGCGCAACCGTCCGGCTACATCGTCCTTTTCACCCTCCTTCAGGGTGGCAACCAATTCCTCGAGCCCGGAGAGATAACTGTCGACCGGTGACTGCGGCCCCG
This sequence comes from Streptomyces sp. PLK1-5, assembly GCA_037034305.1. Taxonomy (GTDB): domain Bacteria; phylum Actinomycetota; class Actinomycetes; order Streptomycetales; family Streptomycetaceae; genus Streptantibioticus_A. The sequence continues at coordinate 165,272 of JBAGJY010000010.1, read as the reverse complement.
CGTGACTGACGATCCCGCCAAGTTCGGAAAGCACCAGCCTCGCAAGGGATTCCGCCGTCGGGTGGTCGAATGCCAGGGTGGACGGCAGGCGCAGGCCCGTAGTCTGCGACAACCGATTCCGCAGCTCGACCGCGCCCAGGGAGTCGAGGCCAAGCTCCTTGAACGGGCGGCCAGGATCGACGTCCCCCGGAGCGTCATGCCCCAACACCGCCGCAACCTGACCCCGCACCAGGTCCAAGATCACCCGCTCCCGATCCGCCTCCAGAACCCCGGCCAGCCGACGCGCCAGCGCCCCGCCCGCGCCGGGCCGGGCGGCCGGGATCCGGACCAGGCCGCGCAACAGGTCCGGCAGCAGGCCGCCCCGCGCCTGGGCCCGCAGGGCCCGCCAGTCCAGCAGCACCGGCGCGACCAGGGCCTCGCCCAGGCCGAGTGCCCGGTCGAGCAGTTCCAGGCCCTGGTCGCCCGGGAGTGGGGCCATACCGAGGCGGGCCAGGCGCGCCCGGTCGGCGGCGTCGAGCCCGCCGGTCATGCCGGTGACGTCCTCCCACAGTCCCCACGCCAGCGAGACCGCGGGCAGCCCGGCGGCCCGGCGGCGGGCGGCCAAGGCGTCCAGGAACGCGTTCGCCGCGGCGTAGTTCGCCTGTCCGGGGCTGCCGAGCAGCGCCACGGACGAGGAGAACAACACGAACGCCGACAGGTCCGAGCCCGCGGTCAGCTCGTGCAGGTGCAGCGCCGCGTCGGCCTTCGGCCGCAGTACCCGTTCCAGCTGGGTCGGCTCCATCGACTCGACGGTCGCGTCGTCGAGGACCCCGGCCGCATGCACCACGGCCGTCATCGGGTGCTTCAACGATGCAAGTACGGCCGCCAGTTGGGTCCGGTCGGCGACGTCGCAGGACTCCACCCGCGCGTCCGCGCCCAGGGCGGCCAGCTCGGTGACCAGTTCCGCCGCCCCGTCGGCGTCTGGGCCCCGGCGGCTGACCAGCAGCAGGTGCCGGGCGCCGTGCCGCGCCGCCAGGTGCTTGGCGACCAAGGCACCCAGGCCGCCTGTGCCGCCGGTGACCAGGACCGTCCCCTCCGGGTCCAGCGGCGGCGCGGCCCCGTCCCTCGCAGGGGCGCTGCGGGCGCGGACGAGTCTCGGTGTAAGGATTCGGCCGCCACGGACGGCGAGTTGGGCCTCGGTCGGTGCGGCCAGGGCGTACCAGTTCGGGGGCTTGCCGTCGTCGTCGAGGTCGGCCAGGAGCAGCCGGCCGGGGTGCTCGGACTGGGTGCTACGGACCAGACCCCATACCGGCGCCTGTGACAGGTTCAAGTCCGGCTCCGGGTTCTGCCCGGCGGCGATCGCGTTCCGGGTGATCACCGCCAGCCTGGTTCCGGCCAGGCGCTCGTTGGCCAGCCACCGCTGCAGCAGCCCCAGGACCCGATCGGCGACGGCGTGCGCGTCCGCGCCGGGACCGGCCTCCGTCAGCACGGTCTCCGGCGCCGCCGCGCCGTCGGCCACCGCCTGCTCCAGTTCCGCCAGGTCCCCGAACCGGTCCCAGTTCGCCGGGGCTCCCGGCAGCTCGCCCAGCACGGCCGCGCGGACCCGCGGCGCGGAAGCGTCCACCGCGGCCGGGATCCAGTCGACCCGAAACAGCGGGGCCTGCCCGCCCGTCCGGGCCGCTTCCAGCTGCGACGGTTCGACAGGTCGCAGGACCAGCTCGGCCACGGCCGCCACCGGGTTGCCGTCCTCGGTGTCGGCGTCGATCCGGAACGCACTCCCGCCCGCCGGCCGGACCCGGACTCGGGCTCGGCCCGCCCCGGGCTCCCCGAGGCGCACCCCCGACCAGGAGAACGGCAGCTCCGCCGGGCTGTCTTCGTCCGCCGCCCGGCCGAGCAGGACGACGTGCAACAGCGCGTCGAACAGGGCCGGATGGACGCCGAAACCCGTCCCGACGCCAGCGGCTTCGGGCAGCGCGACCTCCGCGTAGACGTCGTCGCCAACGCGCCAGGCCGCTTCCAGCCCGCGGAAGGCGGGGCCGTAGTCATAGCCTCGTCCGGCCGCCTGTTCGTAGAACGCCTCCACGTCGACGGGTTCCGCGCCGGACGGCGGCCACTGTCCCGGCGGCGCCCACGGCGCCTCGTCGGCGTCCGTGGTGAGCCATCCGCGCGCGTGGCATGCCGCGTCGGCCTGGCCGTCCTCGTCGCGGGTGTCCGGGCGGGAGTAGACCGCGACCGGGCGGCGGCCGTCCTCGCCGGGCTCGCCAACGGTCACCTGCAGCCGGGCCCCGGCGCCGTCCTCCAGGACCAGCGGCGCCTGCAGGACCAGTTCCTCGATCACTGGACAGCCCGCCTCGGCGCCGGCCGCCAGCGCCAGCTCGGCCAGCAGGGTCCCGGGAGCGATCACGACGCCGAGGACGGCATGGTCGCGCAGCCACGGCTGCGACTCCGCCGACAGCCTCCCGGTGAACAGCCACTCGTCCCGGTCTCCAACATGCGCGGCGGCGGCCAGGATTGGGTGTTCGACGCGGGCCAGGCCGGCTGCGGCCGGGTCTGCGGTTGTTGTCGGCTGTAGCCAGTACCGCTGTCGTTGGAAGGCGTATGTCGGCAGATCCACCCGACGTGCCCCGCTGCGGTCGTAGAACGCGTCCCAGTCCACCGGCACCCCGGCCGCGTGCGCGGCGCCCAGGGACAACGCGAACCGGCCCGGGCCGCCCTCGCCGCGACGCAACGTCGCGGTGACCGCGGCCCGGTCGCCGATGGTCTCCTCGACCGGCAGGACGAGCACCGGGTGCGGGGAGATCTCCACGAAGCAGGTCGCACCGTCATCCGCCAGCGCCCGCACGGCGGACTCGAAGCCGACCCGAGCCCGCAGGTTCTCAAACCAGTAGTCCGCATCCAGCGCGGCGGTGTCGATGAACTCATCCCGCACGGTGGAAAACAACGGCATCCGGCCCGACTGTGGTCTCACCGGGCCCAGCGCTGCTATGAGCTCCTGCCGGATCTCCACCACCTCGGCCGAGTGCGACGGATAGTCAACGACCACCCGCCTGGCCCGGATCCCAGCCCCCTCGCAGACGGTCATCAGATCGTCCAACGCGCCCCCGTCGCCCGCGACCACCACCGCCGACGGGCTGTTGACCGCCGCCACCGACACCCGCCCGCCATACCGCTCAACCAAATCCGCGGCCCGCTCCTCCGACACCGCCACCGACACCATGCCCCCGCGACCCGACAATCGTTCACCGACGATCCGGCTGCGCAGCGCCACCACCCGCGCCGCATCCTCCAACGACAACCCGCCAGCGACACAGGCGGCAGCAACCTCCCCCTGCGAGTGACCGACCACCGCATCAGGCACCACACCACACGACCGCCACAACGCCGCCAGCGACACCATCACCGCGAACAACACGGGCTGCACCACATCCACCCGCTCCAACGACGGGCCATCAGCAACCTGGCGGATCACATCCTCCACCCGCCAACCCGTGTGCCTGGCCAAAGCATCACTGCACGACGCCAACTCCCCAGCAAAAACCGGCGACGACTCCAGCAGCTCCGCAGCCATCCCCTCCCACTGCGACCCCTGCCCCGGGAAGACGAACACCGTGCGACCACCACCGGCCCGGCCTGTCACGACATTCCCGGCCGGATCCCCCACAGCCAACGCCCGCAACCCCGCAAGCAACTCACACCGGTCACCGGCCACCACCACCGCCCGATCCACCAGCTGATCGCGCGTCACCGCCGAGGAGAAACCCACATCCAGCACCGACAACCCCGCATCACCCGCGACGAGATCTCGCAACCGGCCCGCCTGCGCCGCCAGCGCCGCCCCACCCCGCCCCGACAACAACACCGGCACAAAGGCCGGAGACCTGCCGCTCCCAGGCACTTCCTCCTCCGCGGGGGCCTCTTCCACGTCAGCGGGAGCCTCTTCCACGATGACGTGGGCATTGGTGCCACTGATCCCGAACGACGACACACCCGCCCGACGCGGCCGCGGCCCAGCCGACCACTCCCGCGCCTCCGCCAGCAACCGCACCCCGCCCGCATCCCACCCCACCTCCGGCGACGGCGCATCAACATGCAACGTCCGCGGCAACACCCCATGCCGCATCGCCATCACCATCTTGATCACACCCGCCACCCCCGCCGCAGCCTGCGTGTGACCAATATTCGACTTCACCGACCCCAACCACAGCGGCCCACCCACCCGACCACGGCCATAAACCGCCAACAACGCCCCCGCCTCAATCGGATCCCCCAGCCGCGTCCCCGTCCCATGCCCCTCAACCGCATCCACATCCCCCGGCTCCAACCCCGCAGACGCCAAAGCCGCCCGTATCAACCGCTCCTGCGACGGACCATTCGGCGCCGACAACCCATTACTCGCCCCGTCCTGATTGACCGCACTACCCCGCACCAAACCCAACACCCGACGACCGTTGCGACGCGCATCCGACAGCCGCTCCAGCACCACCAACCCCATACCCTCAGAGAAACCGGTCCCATCCGCCGCGGCCGCGAACGCCTTACACCGCCCATCCGGCGCCAACCCCCGCTGCCGACTGAACTCAATAAACGTCTGCGGCGTCCCCATCACCGTCACCCCACCAGCCAGCGCCAATGAGCACTCCCCCGCCCGCAACGCCTGCGACGCCAAATGCAGCGCGACCAAAGAAGACGAACAAGCCGTATCCACCGTCACCGCAGGACCGGTAAACCCAAACGTGTAACTGACACGCCCCGACGCAACACTCGACGCACCACCCGTCATCCGGAACCCCTCCGACTCCGGACCCGGACCCCCGTAATCCCCCGCCATCACCCCACAGAACACACCCGTATCACTCCCCCGCAACGACGCCGCAGGAATCCCCGCATCCTCCAACGCCTCCCACGCACCCTCCAACAGCAAACGCTGCTGCGGATCCATCGCCAACGCCTCACGCGGACTAATCCCGAAAAACCCCGCATCAAACTCCCCCACCCCCTCAACAAAACCCCCCGCACGCACATACATACGACCCAACCGATCCGGATCCGAATCAAACAACCCCTCCACATCCCACCCCCGATCCACCGGCATCCCCGAAACCACATCCCGCCCCCCCGCCACCACACCCCACAAACCACCCGCCGACACCACCCCACCCGGATACCGACACCCCACCCCCACCACCGCCAACGGTTCGCCCTCCGCCGTCGGTCGCAGAGCCTCAACCTCCGCCGCCGGCACCGAGAAGTGCCCTGTGGCCTCCGCCATCAGATACCGCGTGACCTCGATCGGGCTGGGACGGTCGTAGGCCAGGGTGGACGGCAGGCGCAGGCCCGTAGTCTGCGACAACCGATTCCGCAGCTCGCCCGCGCCCAGGGAGTCGAGGCCAAGCTCCTTGAACGGGCGGGCGGGATCGACGTCCCCCGGAGCGTCATGCCCCAACACCGCCGCAACCTGACCCCGCACCAGGTCCAGGACCACGCGCTCCCGATCCGCCTCCAGAACCCCGGCCAGCCGACGCGCCAGCGCCCCGCCCGCGCCGTCAGCCTCCTCGGCAGCAGCCACGGCCGCGCCCCCGGCCGCCGCCGTCCCCGGCAGCAGCGCGTAACGCTGCCGCTGGAACGCGTACGTCGGCAGATCCACCCGACGTGCCCCGCTGCGGTCGTAGAACGCGTCCCAGTCCACCGGCACCCCGGCCGCGTGCGCGGCGGCCAGGAAGCCGACAAACGTCTCCGCATCCGGCCGCCCCCGCCGCAGCGCCGCCGCGGATACCACGTCCTCGCCGCCGTCCTCGTCCAGAGCCTGGGTGACCATCGCAGCCAGCACCGCGTCCGGCCCCATCTCCAGGAACCGGGTGACGCCCTCACCCCTCAGGGCGCGCACCCCGTCGGCGAACCGGACCGTCCCGCGCGCCTGCGCGACCCAGTAGCCCGGGTCGGCGAGCTCCGCGCAGACCAGGCCGCCGGTGAGGTTCGAGACCACGGGGATCCGCGGCTCGCCGAGCGACAGCCCGGTCGCCGCTGCCCGGAACTCCTCCAACATCGGGTCCATCCGTGCCGAGTGGAACGCGTGGCTGACCCGCAGGCGCTTCACCTTGCGGCCGCGGCGGCGCCACTGCGGAAGCCATGCCTCGAGCGCGTCCTCGTCACCCGAAACCGCCACCGCCCTCGGGCCGTTGACCGCGGCGATCTCCAACCGACCCGCGAGCCCCTCCAGGGACGCCCGGGTCTCCGGCTCGGATGCCTGCACGACGGCCATCGCGCCCCCGTCCGGGAGAGCCCCCATCATCCGGGCCCGGGCCGCGACCAGCCTGCACGCGTCCTCCAGCGGCAGCGCTCCGGCGGCGTGCGCGGCGGCCAGCTCGCCGACCGAGTGCCCGATCACGTAGTCCGGCGTGATCCCGAGCGATTCGACCAGCCGGAACAGAGCGACCTCGACCGCGAACATCGCCGGCTGCGTGAACTCCGTCCGGTCCAGCAGGGCCGCCTCCGGCGTCCCCTCGGGGGCCAGCAGCAGTTCCTTCAGGGGCCGTCCGAGCTCTGCATCCAGGATGGCGCAGACGTCGTCCAGCGCCCGCGCGAACACCGGGTGGGCGGCCGCCAGGCCCGCGCCCATCTCCGGCCGCTGCGCGCCCTGGCCGGTGAACAGGAACGCGGTCCGGCCGTTGGCGGCCCGGCCCGACACCACGTTTCCGGACGGCTGCCCCGCGGCCAGGGCCTCCAACCCCGCCATCAACCCGGCACGATCAGCGGCCACCACCGACGCACGGTAGTCCAAGTGCCGCCGCGTCACCGCCGACGAGAAACCCGCGTCAAGCACCGACAGCCCCGGATCACCTGCCACCCGATCCCGCATCCGGCCCGCCTGCGCGGCCAAAGCCCGCTCGCCCCGCGCCGAGAGCAGCACCGGCACACAGGCCGGAGGCTCGCCCTGGTGTGACGACGGGTCATCGAGCTGCGGCGGTGCGCTGGCCAGCACCACGTGGCAGCTTGTGCCGCCAATGCCCAAGGACGTAACGCCTGCCGCAATCCGTGAGGAATCCGCGGGCCACTCCTGCGTGATCGTGCCGACGCGGAGATTCAGTCCGTCCAGGTCGATATCCGGATTGGGTGTTTCGTAATTGAGGCTCGGCACCAGTCGCCGGTGGTGAACACACAACGCAGCCTTGATCAGGCCGACGATTCCCGCTGCGCCTTCAAGGTGCCCGATATTCGTCTTGACCGAGCCGACCACCAGCGGAGCAGGCCGTCCCGCCGCCGCCCCCTGTCCGTACACCGCACCGAGTGCGGCAGCCTCGACGGGGTCGCCGACACGCGTCCCCGTACCGTGCAGTTCGACGTACTGAACCTGGGCCGCGTCCCTGCGAGCCTCGGCGAGAGCAGCCTCAAAAACAGCAGCCTGAGCAGCAGGACTGGGCCTGGTGATGCCTTCGTCTCCCGAACCGGACACGACGGCGCTGCCTTCGATCACCGCGTAGATGCGGTCCCCGTCCTCGACTGCATCCTCGAGCCTCTTCAGGACGACGACCCCGCCCCCCTCACCGCGCACATAACCATTGGCCCGCTCGTCGAAGACAAAACAGCACCCGTCGGGCGAGAGGACGCCCGCCGATTCGGCGGCAGCGGTGCCGAACGGAGACACGTTGAGCTGCACGCCGCCGGCCAGAACGAGGTCGGTTTCGCCGCTGCCGAGGCTCTCGCACGCAAGATGGACCGCCACCAGCGAGGAGGACTGTCCCGTGTCGACCGTCATGCTGGGGCCGGCGAAGTTGAACATCCGCGAAATACGATTGGCGATCAGCGAACGGCCGACGCCGGTAAGGGTGTAGGCGTTCACGTCGTCCACGCCCGCCCCAGCAACCAGGTCCGCATAATCAGCGGCCATCACGCCGAGAAAGACGCCGAGTCGGAACCGTTCGTAGCGAGAAAGTTCGCCCGCTCTCGCGTCCTCAAGTCCCTCCCAGGCCAGTTCCAGGGCCAGCCGCTGCTGTGGATCAACGCTTCCGGCCTCGGCCGCGGACATCCCGAAGGCTTCGGCGTCGAACTCGTCAACACCCTCGACAAACCCGCCGACATCGGGCCCGAACGTACGGTCAGCCGAGCGTGCTCGTACAGCAGTTCGCCCCTCCGTCAGCAGCCGCCAGAAATCGGCAGGATCCGTCGAGCCCGGCGTTCTCGACGCCATTCCAACAACGGCGACCTGCTTGCGTCGATCACGTGACATTGCATCTCCACCCGGACGGTTTCAGGGGTCTGTCCAGTAATTGGTATAACGCTGTTGTCAGTTGTCAGCGGCGGTCAGGCGGCCGTTGAACGCGAGGCCGAATGCCTACAGTGCCGGAATCCAGCGCATCGCCCAGCGCCGGCGTCCGGTCCCGGTCGCATCCAGGCTCATCATCGCCAGGTATACGCAATTCAGCACCGCCTGCTGGGTGGGGAAGTGCCCGCGCGCCAGCACCGCCCGCCGGATCCGGGCGCAGTCTCGGGAGTTGCGCCGCAGACCGTGCAGTCCCGGTTTCAGCAGCCGCTTTCCGGAGCGGCCCGGCGGCTGGCCTGGTTCTTGATCCAGGCGGGGATACCTGACCCGCGGTTGTTGCCTTTACGGAGAAACGCGAGGTTGTGGTACACGAGCACTTCGGACGGGTGAGACGGGTTCGCGAGGTCGGGGTGGCCGGGGTCGAGATGCTCTTCGTGATGCAGTCGGTCGAGCTGCTCCTTGAGCAGGGCGACGGAAGTGCCGTCGGCCCCGGGGCGGGCATTGCCCCCGAACGCGGGCCAGTACGCGGTGTGCAGGTCCTCGATGATGTACCAGCCCCCGGGGCGGACGTGCGGGAACAGGTGGGTGAAGCTGGTGGAAACGTGCTCGTTGATGTGGCTGCCGTCGTCGATGACGATGTCGAACGGACCTGCAGCCGCGGCGAGTTCAGCAAGGAGGGTCGGATCGTTCTGGTCGCCCACGACGGTGCGGATGCGCGGGCCCGTGACAGCGGGCTTGGGGAAGATGTCCAGGCCGTAGACCAGCGCCCTCGGGAAGAAATCCTGCCACATGTAGAGCGATTCGCCGCCGACGGCGTCCTGGTCGAACCCGCCGATCCCGATTTCCAGAATGCGGAGGGGCTCGTGCCGCAGATCGGCGAAGTGCCGCTGGTAGTGCGGCGTGTACCAGTGCAGGCAGCCCCACTTGTCCGAGCCGTACTGCACGGCCAGGTCGGAGAGCGGGCGCGCGGACGGTTCGCAGGCGGCGATGACGGCGTGGACGGCCTTGGCGATGAGGTCGAAACGCTCGCGGCCGCGGCGGGAGATCTCCTCGCGGGTGACTTCGCCGCGGCGAACCATCTCCTGGAGCCGCTCCCCGGCGTCCTCGTCACCCTCGTGGGCGGCCTCCGGCCACGGCCAGGTCTTGGCGTCGACCTCCCGGCTGGTGGACACGTATCCGGGGCACGGTGCGTACAGCAGCCGGATCAGATCGGTCAGCTCGTAACCGATGCCCGCGACCGGTGCGCCCGCGGGCCCGGGAGTGACGTCCGCCTGGTCCTCCTTGAACGTGACCTGCCATTCGTACCGGCGAGTGCCGTGCGCAATGGTGAGGCAGACGGCCGCCCCTGCGGCGCCGCGCGGCACGCGAAGGCGTTGCCGAATCTCCGCGACCAGCAGGTCAGCAACTGCCGCTGGTCCCGCGGCCGCAATGAGTCGGTCCAGATCCTTAGCCCAGCCGCCGGTCGCGGCCACCAGATCCTCGACGAGCCCCCAGGGCTGAATGTCCACCACCACAAACCTCCATAATTGAGTAGCGCGCTCAACGCCACCGCATACGAGCGCGAAGACGCTCGTCGGCAATGGCGCGAAGAAACGACCATTTACGGGACAGCCCTTAGGTCAATTCCCGCGCGTCGCCGCGCGTTGTCGGCTGGGCCGGGACCTCCCGTCCCTGCGAAGCGGCGCCACGACGGACCTCCAGGTACTCGGTGAGCGCCGCACGCCACGGACGGCTGTGCCTGAGCGCCGGCTCCGGCAGCGTGCAGACCAGCGGCGTGTAGAGCGGGCGCGCGGCGGCCGTGAAGGACTGGTCCTGGGTCGGCGTCACCCGGGCGCCGAGGCCCTCCTCGGTCAGCGCCGCCAGGCACAGGTCGTACCACGAGCCGATGCCCTGGTTGACGGCCTGATAGGTACCGCTCTCGGCCCCGCTGACCAGCAGTTCCAGCACCATTGCGGCCAGATCCAGGGTGTAGGTCGGCGTGGTGATGACGTTGTCGACCACGGTCAGTTCCCCGCCGGCCGCCGCCCGGTCGAGCACGCGGTCGACGAAGCTGTCCCGCGCCCGCGGGCTGCGCGGCCGCGGGCCGAACAGGCACGACGTGCGCACGACGAGGTGGCGGTCCGAGCCCAGCCTGGTTTCGTGCTCGCCCGCCAGCTTGGTGATGCCGTAGGTCAGCAGGGGGCGGGGGAGCGTTCCCGGCTGATACGGGACGGTCGCGGTGCCGTCGTAGATGAAATCGGTGGTCACGAACACCGGAGTCGCGCCAACGCTTGCGCATGCCCGGCTGATGTAGCGCGGGCCGAGTGCGTTGACGGCATAAGCCTCCGCCGGGACTTCGTCGCAGCGGTCGGCGGGCATCAGCGCCGCCGTGTTAATGACCGCGTCCGGCCTGGCTTTCTCGATGGCGGCATTCACCTGTTCGGGACGGGTGATGTCGAGGTCCGAATGCCCGAGGGAAGTGAGCTGTTGAACGTGCGGATGCGTCGCAGCTGTCTCTCGCACCGCGGTGCCCAACAAACCGTCAGCGCCGAGCAGCATTATTCGCATCGGACGACGCCGCCCGCTAGCTGGCATGTCATTTTCTGGATGGTCCAGCATTACCTCTCCCGGAACTGGCTATGAGTAGTCAGACATAAAACCGAGCCTGTGGTACGGCGGTTGACGCTATGTCCCTGGCACGGCTGTGAAACCCGAGTTTCGGGAAACCCCGGAGTCGCCTGAGTCACACGTGGCGATCTCCGTCCGAGGCCCCGTCCAGCGCTGCCGCCACGCTTCGCGGACGCATGTCCGTCCACGTCTGCTCGATGTGCTCCAGGCATTCGCTGCGGCTGTCCGGGCCGTACTCGACGCGCCATCCGGCGGGTACCGCCAGGCCGTTGGGCCACAGCGAGCACTGGTCCTCGTCGTTGCGCAGCACCAGGAAGGTGCCGTCCTCGTCGTCGAATGGGTTGCTCATAGCGTTCTCCACAGGTTGCCGGGTCAGGTCATCGCAACAAGGATTCGGCGCTCGCCGGTGAAGGGCTCGCGGCCGTGCGCCATCCGAAGATTGCTGACGAGCATGATGTCGCCCTGCCGCCAGGGCAGCGCGAGTGAGGCACGCTCGTAGGCGGCGCGGACCGCTGCCAGGTCGGCGTCGGGGATCGGACTGCCGTCGCCGAGCAGGGCGTTGCGGGGCAGGCCGTCCTCGCCGTACGTCTCCAGGAGCACTTCGCGCAGGTCCGGCTCCAGGCTGGACGGATGGAACAGGTGCGCCTGGTTGAACCACACCTCGGCCCCGGTGCCCGGGTCGACAGCGGTCGCCGGGCGGTGGTGGCGGGTGTGCAGGACGTCGCCGTCCCAGGAGAACTCCTGGCCGTGCGTGCGGCAGTGGCGTGCGACGTCGGCGCGGTCCTCGGTCTGGAACGCCTCCCGCCAGCTCAGCCCCATCTCGGCGCGGAACGTACGGGTGTAGACGACCCCCTTGGCGAACCGCTCCCTGACTTCGGCCGGGATCAGGTCGAGGACGACGCGGCTGTCGGCGAGCGGCGTGGCCCCGCCAGTGTCCGGCGCGGTGTGGCAGAAGAAGCACACCGTGGACGGCCAACTGGCCGCGTACGAGCTCTCGTTGTGCATCGGAATGGGCTGGTCAGCCGGGTACTCGGTCGAGGTGTAGATGTTCCCCTTGACCACGCTGCGCGGGGTGGACCGCTCGGTGTAGCGCAGCAGGTCGCCGCCGACGGATCTGACGACATCGTGGAAGCCGTCGACGCTGTCGCCGTCGGCGGACAGGCCGTGCAGCAGGATCAGCCCGTCGGTGGCGAGGCGCTCGCGCAGTTGCGGGCCGTGGGACCGCACCCAGTTGGGGCCCGCGTCGCCGAGCGGCCCCAGGTCATACTCGGCGCCGGTGGTGAGCCCCTCGCCGCGGGGCCGGGGGATGATCCCTCCGAGGGGGATGAGCGTTACGGACCCGGTCACTTGGGCGCTCCTTCGGCGATGAGCGGGGCGGCGTCCGGCTGGGCCGCGAGGATGCGGCGCACCGTGCGTTCGCGCAGGACGGTGGTGAGTTCGAGGCGGATTCCGGCCCTGCGGGCACCGGCGACCAGCTTCAGCGCGGTGATGCTGCTGCCGCCGGACGCCAGGAAGTCGGCGTCGGCACCGATCTCCGGGATACCCAGGGCCTGCGCCATCAGCTCGCACAGCAGGGTCTCGGCCAGGCTGCGGTTGCCCGACCCGACGTCCTCAGCAGGGGGTTCGGGCAGCGCGGCCCGGTCGAGTTTCCCGTTGGGGGTGAGCGGCAGTTCGGGTACGGCGACGAACGCCACCGGCACCATGTACGGCGGCAGCGCCTCGGCCGCGTGCCGCGTCAGCGCGGCGACGTCGGGCGAGGAGCCAGGGCCCGGGGCCACGTAGGCGACGAGCCGGCGGGCATCCGCCTCGCCGACGGCGACGACCGCGCAGTCCCTCACGCCCGTATGGCCGCGGAGCACGGCCTCGATCTCGCCGGGCTCGATCCGGTACCCGGAGACCTTCAGCTGCTCGTCCGCGCGCCCGAGGTACTCAAGGTTGCCGTCCGGGCGTTCGCGCACCAGGTCGCCGGTGCGGTACATCCGGGAGCCGTCGGCGGCGAACGTGTCCGCGACGAAGCGTTCGTCGGTCAGCTCCGCGCGCCCGAGGTAACCGCGCGCCAACTGCGCGCCCGCGATGTAGAGTTCGCCCACAGCGCCTGCGGCGACTGGCTTGCCCTCCGCGTCGAGCACGTACAGCCGCGTACCCGCGAACGCCCGCCCGATGGGGACGGCACCCGGACCCACGGAGTCGCCAGGGCGGACGACGTACGCGCAGCAGCCGACGGTCGCCTCGGTGGGCCCGTACTCGTTAACGACCGTGACGTCCGGGTGCGCGGCGCGCCATTGCCCGAGCGCGGAGCCGGTCAGCGCCTCACCGCCGATCACGAGCTGCCTGGTGGGCAGGCAGGAGTCCGGGAGCAGGCTTAGAAGGGGCAGATGCGACGGGGTGACCTTGAGGAAGGTGGGGCGTGCCGTGGCGGCGGGCGGCGGCTGTTCGCCGGAGGCGATCGCCTTCAAGTCGAGGACGTGGATCGCGCCGCCGCTCACGAGCGGGCCCCACAGGCTGGTCACCGCCATGTCGAACGACACCGAGGAGTGCAGCACCGTCCGTCCGGCCAGCCCGTCGTAGCGCGCGCGGGCCTGCGCCAGGTAGGCGCCGAGTGCGCCGTGCTCGACCAGCACGCCTTTGGGCCGGCCGCTGGATCCGGAGGTGTAGATCACGTACGCCGGATCACCGGCTCGCATCGGGGCCGCGTGGAACGGGCGGGCGGGCGCCAGCGCCTCGTCCAGGGTGAGGGTGCGCCCGTCGTCCGAGGGGCGCTCGGCCAGCAGCAGCGCGGCGGCGCAGTCGCCGAGGATGTGCCGGTCCCGGTCCTGCGGGTCGTCGTCGGCAAGCGGCACATAGCCCGCTCCCGTCAACACGACCGCGAGGAGCGCGGCGATCAGCTCGGGACCGCGCGCCAGGCGCACCGCCACCAGCGTGCCCGGGCCCGCGCCGCGTGCGGCCAGCGTCCGGGCGATGCGGCCGGCGCGCAGCTCCAGTTCGCGGTAGGTCCATACTCCGTCGCCGCTCACAACGGCGTCGGCATCGGGGGTCCGGGTGGCCTGGTCGAGGAAGGCGTCCCGCAGGGCAAGGGTCATCGGCTCGCCTCGTGTTCGCGAAGGAGCGCGGCCAGCGCGGCGGCGACCTGCGGGGAGTTCAGCAGATCGGCGCGGGCGACGTCGAAGCCGTGCTCGGTGTCGGTGAAGTCGGCGCCCCGGTGCTCACGGGAGGTGAGCGTGGTGGCGGTGCGCCACTGCGGGGCGGGCGGCACGTCAAGCGCTGCCGTCAGATAGGCCAGATAGGAGTGGAGGACGGCAGCCAGTTCGGCGCCGAGCGAGGCGTCCACGCCGAGCCGTTCGCACAGCAGGTCGCAGCCCTTGCGGTACAGGGCGGCGTACTGTTTGGCGACCGGGACCAGCGCGTTGGGGGCGTGTGCCTGCTGGATCGCGGTCATCTCGGCCAGCAGACCAGCGCGCTCCTCGTCCGTGAGGACATCCATGCCGTCGATCAGGCCGCGGAAGTCGCGGGTGAGCGTGGCGACGCCGGGTACGCCCGGGTTGAACAGCACGACCTGCGGCCGGTGGCCGTCCCGTTCGCCAAGGGTGTCTGCGAGGGCCGAGGCGAAGACGCTGCCCGCGCAGTAGCCGACGAGGGCCCGCACCGGCCGTTCCGCGAGGTCGAGCCCCTCGGTCCACCAGCGCAGATGGCCGGCGCCGGTGGCGGCGGACCAGTCGCCGTCCAGGGTCGGCGGGACTGCGTGCCAGACCTCGACCGGGTCGGGGAGCAGGTCGCACAGGTGACGGAAGGTGGCCTCCTGGCGGCCCGTTCCGTAGAAGTCGACGGCGAGTACGACGCCAGGTGCGTGCCCCGTACGTATGCGCGACCAGTTCGCCGCGTTCTCGGACACGATCGGTTCACTCCTCGGCTTGGGCGGGTGCGGTGCGGTCGACGGGTTCGGCGGCGGCCTGTTTGGTGTTCCCGGCGTCGAGGACCAGGGTCCGACGGCGCAGGACGGTCATGACGGCGATCGCGGCGGCCACGGCGAACGCGGCAGTGACGGTGAGGGCGGGGCCCTTGGAGTCGAGCAGCACACCGGCGGCGGCGCTGCCTGCGGCGAACCCTCCGTTGTTGGCCGTGGACACCCAGGTGTTGGCTTCGGTCGGGGCGGTTCTCGACGCCCTCACCAGGTCGTTGACCAGCAGGTAGGCGGTGGTGAACAGCGGGGCGAGGCACAGTCCTACGAGGAAGGCGAACGCCCCCGCCGGCACTGGGCTCTCGGTCAGGCAGAGCGGCAGCACCGTCAGCGTGAACGAGGTGACGAGCAGCGCGAACCGCTGCGCCGGTGTCGAGCGCCAGCCGATCCGCCCGTAGGTGAGGCCGCCCACCGCACTGCCCGCCGACAGCAGGGCCAGCAGGACGCCGCCCACGCTGGGCGAGCCCGCGTGGTCGGCGATGAACGGCAGCACGACCTGGAGCACCCCGACCACCAGGCCGACCCCGCCGAAAGACAGCACGATCGTGCGCATCCCGGGCAGAGCCATGGGGCGGCCGTGCGGCTGGTCCTCGTCGGATTCGTCCGAGGCGGGGGCAGCGGCCGTCGCGGCGGACAGCACGAAGCAGACGGTACCGGCCGCGATGAGCAGCATGACCGTGATCATCGACGCGAGCGGCGCGGCGACCGCGATCAGACCGCCCGCCAGCAGCGGCCCCACGGTGAACACCACTTCCTCGGTGACCGAGTCGAGGGCGTAGGCGGTGTGCAGCAGGGGCTGGCGGCCGTGCAGGATCTTCGCCCACAGGACGCGCATTGTCGGCCCGAGCGGCGGCGCGAACACGCCCGCGACCGCGGCGGCGACGAGCAGCGCCGCGGTGGGCGCCCCCGCTTCGGCCAGCGTGATCAGCGCGGCGAGCCCCAGCAGATAGGGGACGGTCAGCCAGATCAGTCCGGTCCGTGAGCCCTTGCGGTCGATCAGCCGGGCGCGGGTGGGCGCGAACAGAGTAAGCGTGGCCGACAGCGCGCCGGAGGTGAGTCCGGCGACGGCGAAGGACCCCGTCGAGTCGCGGACCAACAGCAGCAGCGACAGCGGCAGCACGGCGAAGGACATGCGAGCCAGGCAGCTGCCGAGGAGCGGCGAGCGGGCCTCGCGCACGGCCAGCACCGCGAGGTAGGTGGGTCTGGCGTCGCTGTGCGTGGTCATGCCACTACCTCGGCGAGGTCCGTGGCGACTCGGGCGAGGACGGCCGCCCGGTCGGTCTCCACGAAGTAGTGGCCGCCGGGCAGGACGACGACCTCGCAGTCCCGCGCGGTGCACGCGCGCCAGTCCAGGGTGGTCCGCCAGTCGGTCCCGTCGTCGGCGGCGCCGATGTAGACCTTCAGCGGCAGGGCGAGCGCGCAGGGCCGCGGGCGGTGGTAGCGGTCACCGGCGACGACGTCGGCGACCAGGACGGGCAGCACCGCTTCCATGAGTTCCTCGTCCAACAGGGCGTCGTCCCACGGCCGTTCGTCCCGCAGGGTGGCGGCCAGCTCGTGCTCGGTCGCGGGACCAGAGCCGTCCGGCAGGACGTGCGGAGGGCGGCAAGCCGCAGCGATGAGCAGACTCGGGGCGCGGCCCCGCGCCGCGAGCCGCGCCGCCAGTTCGTAGCCCAGCAGGGCGCCCATGCTGTGGCCGAGGATGACCGTGGGCAGGTTGCTCGGCGGCAGCGCCGCGCACAGCTGTTCGGCGGTCTCCTCCAGGGTGGCCAGGGGCGGTTCGGCGAACCGGTCGCCCCGGCCCGGCAGATGCGCGGTGAGCAGCTCCACTCCGGAGGGCAGCGCGGCGGGCCAGTCCTTGAAGACGGCGGCGGTACCGCCCGCGTACGGCAGCGCGCACAGCCGCACCCGGGGCGGGCCGTCGCAGCCGCCGCTGTACCAGGGGTTGATGCGGGTGAGCGGGAAGTCCATGGCGGCCGTCCCTCACACCAGCAGGGAGGTGGCCGACTGCCGGGCGGACCGGGAGCGGCGCAGATCGCGGGTGATGTTGACGCGCTTGAGCCAGCGGTCGCGGCCGTCGTAGGCGGCGGCGAACGGTTTGCGGCCGTGCACGGCCTGGTAGTTGTCGACGAGCAGCAGCGAGCCCACGTCAAGGGCGACGTACCGCAGCCCGTCCTCGATGAGCGCGGCGATGGTGTCGTACGCCCGCCGGGCGGCCGCGTCCCCGGGCGCCGGGCTCATATAGGCCGGGTCAATCCTCAGATACGGGTCGGCGGGGTCGCCGAACAGGACGGCGACGCGCTCCGGGGCGTGGTCCATCTCGGCGATCGACGCGAACCGTTCGGCGGGCTGCGCGCCCGCCGCGTTCTGCTCGGGCGTGTGCGACGTGTCGGGGCGGATCAGATAGCGCGGTTCGAGGAGCGTGGCCCGGTCCTCGGGGGTGAGCCGGGACAGGTCGGGCCAGCCCAGGGTGGTTGCGGCACGCTGGGGGTTGCGCAGGCACAGCAGGCCCACGTAGTCGCAGCGCAGCGGGTGGAACGCGTCCTCGGTGTGCCACAGCAACTCGGTCTTGCTGCTGGAGCCCATCTGCTCGGTCTCCTCGCCGGGGATGGGCAGCACGTCGTGGACGAGCCGGCCGTTCTGCTGGGTGGCCCAGCCGAAGGCCTCACCGAGCAGGGCCGCGTGCAGCAGGAGCAGCAGTTCCTGGTTCCGGGTCCGCTCGGGATCCGGGATGGGGCGGGTCGCGGGGGTCGGTCCGATCCGGTCGTCGTCAATGCCAAAGCCTGTGACGACGAGGGCGCGCGGGCTGTCGTAGAGCCGCATCCCGGTCAGCTCGGTGCGGATGCGCAGCGGCAGTTCCTGCGCGGCGAGCCGGGTGCGGTGCAGCAGCTCCACGGTGGAGTCGACCGGTACGTCGGCCAGGGTGCGCAACAGGTCGTCGACCTCCGCGTTCTCCTCGTCGGTGAGTGCGACGGTACGCAGCTGAAGGTCAGTCATGGTTCTCCTCGTCGAGGGCTGCCGCCAGCGCGGCGACGGTCTGCTCGCTCAGCAACTGCCGCACGGTCAGCTGGACCCCAGCCTGGCGGCACCGGGCGACGGCCCTGATGGCGAGGAGGGAGTCCCCGCCCAGGGTGAAGAAGTTGTCGTGCACGCCGACCTCGGGGAGGCCGAGCACCTGCGCCCACGCGTCGGCCAGGGTCCGTTCGAGGCCGGTACGGGGCGCCGCGCCGACGCTGTCCCTCTGGCGGGCGGTGCGGCCTGCGGTGACGAGCCCGCCGAGTGCTCCCCGGTCGAGCTTGCCGGTGCGGGTGCGGGGCAGCGCGTCCACCTCGACGATCCGCGCGGGCAGCAGATGGGCAGGCAGTCGTTCGGCGAGCCAGGAACGCAGCCCGTCGGCAGCCGAGCCCTCTTCGGTCGTACGCCGATGCCGGGTCGGCGCGTTTGTCAGCCGGGCCGACGGCTCGGGCGCGGGGTGGGGGACGAGCAGCGGACGGTCGTCGTGGGCGCCCTGCCGGACCAGCAGGACGTCCATCGCGCCTTGCGAATCGGCGGCGGCCCAGCTGACGCTAACCCGGTAGGGGGTGGAGTCCTCCAGCGTCCACAGGTCCTCGGGGTCGACGGCCGTCGTGCACACGGGCGCTTCGAGCAGTTCGTTGTCGTGGGTCAGGCGGTCGTTGGCGACGCCGCGCACGAGCAGGGCGTCCGGGCCCCTGTGGTCCAGGCGAGCAGCCAGCGACGCGAGGTCGTGCACCTGATCGCCCCAGGTGACCTCCTGCGCCTCCGGGGCGGCTGGCCGGTCACCCACGTGCAGCACCACGTCGTAGCGGTACAGACTCATCTCGTTGCGGTGCCGTCCCCGGCGAGGCAGGATCTCGACGCCGGTGACGCGGGGCGAGCGGGCCGCGAGCGCGGTGAAGTACTCGGGGGAGATCAGCAACTCGCTCTCCAGGACGGCGAGTTCACCGGCAGCGCGGGCCACGTCCTGCGCCGAGGCGCCGGGATCGGCGTGGGCGAGGGCCTGGCGGGCGTAGAACTGCGGGGCGAGGGCGAGGTTGCGTACGTCTCCTACGAAGATGCGCCCCTGGTCTGCCGTGGCGTCCACGGCGCGGTCCAGGACGGCGTCGAGATAGTCGCGGTCAGGGAAGTACTGGACGACCGAGTTGATGACGACGAGGTCGGTGGACGCGGCGTCGACGCCGGCGAAGTCGGTCGCCTCGCGGTGGTGCAGCCGCGCCTGGTGCGCGGGGCGGCGGCGCAGCCCGTCCCGGAGCCATTCCACGGCGGGCTGCGAGAAGTCGGTGCCGGTGTACTCGGCGACGTGCGGCAGCAGTCGCCACATGAGCAGCCCGGTGCCGCAGCCGATCTCCAGGACGCGCTTGGCCGGCCGGTCCAACAGCCGGTCGACGGTAGTGTCGACCCACTCCCGCATGTGCTCGGCAGGGATCGGCGTGCCGGTGAGGCTGTCGTTCCAGCCCTTGATGTTAAAGGTGAGTTCGCCGTCGGCGGCGTCGATGTGGGTCGTCTCGAAGACGGCGTTCCAGTCTTCGACCTGGGCTTCCTGGTCGCCGTAGGCAGAACTGCCTTGTACAGCCAGGGAGTCGAGGACGACGAGACCGATCAGCCGGGCAGCGCCGTCGTCGTCGGCCACGGTGACGGCGGCTTCCTTGACGGTGGGGTGGTGGGTGAGGGCGGCTTCGATCTCGCCGGGTTCGATGCGGAAGCCGCGGAGTTTGATCTGGTCGTCGGTGCGGCCCAGGTATTCGAGGGTGCCGTCGGGGCGCCAGCGGGCGCGGTCGCCGGTGCGGTAGAGGCGGCTGCCAGGGGTGTCGCCGTAGGGGTCGGCGATGAAGCGCTGGGCGGTGAGGGCGGGGCGGTTGACGTAGCCGCGAGCAAGTCCCAGACCGCCGAGGTAGATCTCCCCGGCCACACCCACGGGCGCCGGCTGGAGCTGTGCGTCGAGGACACGGACCCGCACATACGGCAGCGGGGTGCCGATGACGGGGACCTCGACGGGCCCGGAGAGATCGTGGCAGGTGGCGTCGACGGTCGCCTCGGTGGGGCCGTACAGGTTGAAGGCGCGCGTGCCAGCGCCCTGTTCCCGCAGGGTCCGCCACAGCGCCGCGGGCACCGCCTCGCCGCCCACCAGGATTGTCCCCGGCACCCGGTCGCCCTCCAGCAGCCCGGCCTCGATCAGCATGCCCAGATGGGACGGGGTGACGTTGAGGACGTCGATCGCGGCCCGCCGCACCAGGCCCACCAGCGCCTCGGGATCGCGGCGCACGTCCTCGGGCACGACGTGCAGGGCGTGTCCGGCGACCAGCCACAGGAACTGTTCCAGCGACGGGTCGAAGGTCATCGCGGTGGTGTGTGCGACGTTCCGCCGGGACCCGCCATCCGCCATGTGCCTTACATGGCAGAGGAGTTGGTACAACGAGTGGTGCTGGACGGTGACGCCCTTGGGGGCGCCGGTGGATCCCGAGGTGTAGATGATGTATGCGGCCTGGTCGGGGCGGATGTGTGGCGCGGGCGCCGGACTGTCGGCCGGGGCCTGTCGCGGGTCAAGGTGGATGCGGCTGGGATCGACGGGCAGGTCGTGGGTGATGACGACCGGGGTCGCGATCTCGTCGAGGACATGGGCGATGCGGTCGGCGGGCCACTCCGGGTCCAGGGGCACGTAGACGCCGCCCGCCCGCAGGACCGCCAGGAGGGCCACGATGCTGTCGGCGGAGCGCGGCAGACACACCGCGACCGGCGTCTCGGCGACTACGCCGGAACGCAGCAACTGACCTGCCAGGGCGGTGACGTGGACGTCCAACTCGGCGAAGGTCAGCGTCGTGTTCCCGTACGACAGCGCGGGCGCGTCCGGTGTCGCCCGCACCTGCGCGTCGAAGGCGGACGGAATCGTCCCTGCATCCGTCTCAGACGTGTCCTGCGGTGCGAACCCGCCCAACAGACAAAGGCGTTCGGCGTCGTCGCTCAGCGGCAGGTCGCCGACGCGGAGTCCGGGGTCGTCCGCCGCCGCGCCGAGCAGCGTCAGGTAGTGGCCGACCAGCACGTCCATGCGAGCCCGGTCGAACAGGTCGGGGCAGTACGTGAGCACGCCCCGCTTCCCGTCCCGGCCCGAGATGATGTCGAGGGACAGGTCGAACCGGCTGGTCACGCCGCCGAAGCCGAGCGACGTGCAGTCCGTGCCGTGCAGGACCAGCTTCTCGTCGGGAGCGTCGAGGAGTTGGAAAGTGACCTGCACGAGGGGGTTGTGGCTGAGGTCGCGCTCGGGTGCGAGTGTCTCCACCAGGGTCTCGAAGGGCAGGTCCTGATGGGCGAAGGCGTCCAGCGCGGCCTCGCGGACTCGGTCGAGCAGCTCGCGGAACGACAGCTCCGACGGACAACCGACCCGTACGGGAAGGGTATTGACGAAGAAACCGACAAGGGGCTCGGTCTCGGCGCGGGTGCGATTCGCAGCCGGCACGCCCACCACCACGTCGTCCTGGCCGCCGTACCGCGCCAGCAGTACCTGGAAGGCGCCGAGTAGGGTCATGAACAGGGTGACGCCCTGCTCCCGGCCGAGCGTTTCCAGCCGCGCGACCAGCGGGGCGGGCAGCGCGAACTCGACCGTCTCGCCCCGGTGGGACTGAACGGCGGGACGCGGGTGGTCGGCAGGCAGTCGCAGCACCGAGGGGGCGCCGTCCAAGGCCCGCTTCCAGTAGGCGAGTTGCTCCTCCCGCACCGGGCCGGTCATCCAGTCCCGCTGCCAGACGGCGAAGTCGGCGTACTGGATGTCCAGCCGGGGGAGTCCGGCGGCATCGCCGGTGACACACGCGCGGTACAGCCGGCCGAGTTCGCCCACAAGGACGTTGACCGACCAGCCGTCGGAGACGATGTGGTGCATGGTGATGACCACCACGTGGTCCTCGTCCGCCATTCGGGCTGCCGCGACGCGCATCAGCGCGCCGTCCGCCAGCCGGAACGGGGTGCGCGCCTCGGCCGCAAGCAGGTCCCGCACACCCTCCTCGGTCCGCTCGGCCGGCTCGATCCGCACGACCTCCGCCGCACGCAGAGCGCCCGGCTCGTCAGGGGCCGAGACGACCTGGTACGGCACGCCGTCCCGCTCGACAAACGCCGTCCGTAGCGTCTCGTGTCGCTCGACCAGCATCCGCAGCGCCTGCTGCAGCGCGTCCAGGTCTAGGGGGCCGCGGACGCGGTAGGCGTCGCACATGTTGTAGAAGACACTGCCGGGCATCAACTGGTCCAGGAACCAGAGCCGTTGCTGGGCGAACGACAGCGGCAGCGGCCTGCTCCGGTCCACCGGATCAAGGGCTGGCGCCCCGTGGCCGACAACTTTGGCCTGCTCGGCGCGGACGCAGGCCGCCAGCTCCTCGACCGTCGCCGCGTCGAACAGCACCCGCAGCGGAACCTCGACGCCGAGCAGCTTCCGGATCCGTGCCGTCACCTGGATCGCCAGCAGCGAGTGCCCGCCCAGCGCGAAGAAGTCGTCGTGCACGCCGACCCGCCCGACGCCGAGCACGGCGCACCAGACCTGCGCCACGACCTCCTCCACCACGTCGCGCGGCGCCACGAAGCGGACGTCGAGCTCCGGCCTGCTCACGTCGGGCACCGGAAGGCGCCTGCGGTCCAGCTTCCCGTTCGACGTCAAGGGCAGCGCGTCCAGGACTACCACCGCTGACGGCACCATGTACGCGGGCAGCCGTCCCTGCGCGAACCGGCGGATGTCGGCGGGGTCGGCCGCGGCCGTCGGCGTGACGTAGGCGATCAGCCGCGCGTGTTCGTCGTCGATGACGGCGGCTTCCTTGACGGTGGGGTGGTGGGTGAGGGCGGCTTCGATCTCGCCGGGTTCGATGCGGAAGCCGCGGAGTTTGATCTGGTCGTCGGTGCGGCCCAGGTATTCGAGGGTGCCGTCGGGGCGCCAGCGGGCGCGGTCGCCGGTGCGGTAGAGGCGGCTGCCAGGGGTGTCGCCGTAGGGGTCGGCGATGAAGCGCTGGGCGGTGAGGGCGGGGCGGTTGACGTAGCCGCGAGCAAGTCCCAGACCGCCGAGGTAGATCTCCCCGGCCACACCCACGGGCGCCGGCTGGAGCTGTGTGTCGAGGACACGGAGGTGGACGTTGGGCAGCGGGGTGCCGATGACGGGGATGTCGACGGGGCCGGAAAGATCGTGGCAGGTGGCGTCGACGGTCGCCTCGGTGGGGCCGTACAGGTTGAAGCAGCGGGTACGCCGCTGTCCGCGCAGCGTCTGCCACAGCGACGGCGAGACTGCCTCACCGCCCACCATGACCATGGCTGGCGCCCACGCGCCCTCTAACAACCCGGCGGACGTCAGGAGTTCGAGCTGCGACGACGTCGTGTCGATGACGTCGATGCGATGTTCGTCGACGAACCGGACCAGGGCCGCGGGGTCGCGGCGCACGTCGTCGGGCACGATGAACAGCTCGTGACCGGCTAGCATCCAGCTCAGCTGCTCCATGGACGCGTCGAACGTGAAGGGTGCGGTGAGCGTCGCGCGCAGCTTCCTGTCCCCGGGCGCCGGGCTGTCGGCCCCGGCGAGGTACTGGTCGTGGCCGAGGAAGGTGGCCTGCAGGGTGCTGGTGAGGTGGTTCAGGGAGCGGTGCTGGACGACAACACCCTTCGGCGCGCCCGTCGAGCCGGACGTGTAGATGATATAGGCGGCCTGGTCGGGGCGGATGTGCGGCGCGGGCACCGGGTCGTCAGTCGCGGGCTGCCGCGGGTCGAGGTGGACGCGGCCGTGGCCGTCGGGCAGGTCGCGAGTGATGACGACGGGGGCCGCGGTGTCCTCCAGGACGAAGGCGGTGCGGTCGGCGGGCCACTCCGGGTCCAGGGGGACGTAGACGCCGCCCGCACGCATCACAGCCAGCAGGGCGACAACGCTGTAAGTGGAGCGGGGCAGGCGTACCGCGACCGGTGTCTCGACGGTGATCCCGAGGTCGAGCAAAGTCCGTGCCAGCGCCCCAACTTGAGTGTCCAGGTCGGCGAACGTGAGCGTATCCTCGCCGCACGTCACCGCCCGCGCGTCCGGCGTCGCCCGCACCACCTCCGCGAACCGCTCCGGGACGCTGCCCGGTCCGGTGAGCGCCGCGTCCCGTTGCCCGAACTTGCCAAGAAGCAGCCGCCGTTCAGCCTCGTCAGACAGCGGCAGCTCGCCGATCGGGTGGTCCGGGTCCGCGGCAGCGGCGCCGAGCACCGTCAGATAGTGGTCGACCAGCACGTCCATGCGGGGCCGGTCGAACAGATCGGGGCAGTAGTTCAGAATCCCCCGGTAAGATCCATCGTCGGCCCGCTTGATGTCCAAGGACAGGTCGAACTGCGAGACGGCCTCCCCGACCGGGTACCGCTCCACCTCCGCCCCGGGCAGGCCCGGCCGCGCCGCTGGCGTGCTCAGGAGCTGGAAGGTGACCTGGACGAGGGGGTTGTGGCTGAGGTCACGCTCGGGTGCGAGTGTCTCCACCAGGGTCTCGAAGGGCAGGTCCTGGTGGGCGAAGGCGCCGAGTGCCGCCTCGCGCACCTGCTCCAGGAGGTCCCGGAAGGACTGGCCGGGGGCGCATGTCACGCGCAGGGGGAGCGTGTTGACGAAGAAGCCGACGAGGGGCTCCGTCTCGGTGCGGGTGCGCCCTGCCGCCGGCACGCCGACCACGATGTCCTTGTTCCTGGCATGACGAGCCAGCAGTACCTGGAAGGCGCCGAGCAGCGTCATGAACAGGGTGACGCCCTGCTCCCGGCCCAGCTCCTCCAGCTCGGCGATCAGCGCATCGGGCAGCGCGAACTCGACCGTCTCGCCCCGCTGGGACTGGACGGTGGGCCGCGGGTGGTCGGTGGGCAGTCGCAGCACCGAGGGGGCGCCGTCCAACGCCCGCTTCCAGTAGGCGAGTTGCTCCTCCTGTACCGGGCCGGTCATCCAGGCCCGCTGCCAGACGGCGAAGTCGGCGTACTGGACGTCGAGTGGGGGGAGACCGGCGGGGTCGCCGGTGACGCACTCGCGGTACAGTCGGCCGAGTTCGTCCACGAGCACACCCACGGACCATGCGTCGGAGACGATGTGGTGCATGGTAACGACCAGCACATGCTCGTCGTCCGCCAGTTGGGCCGCCACGACACGCAATAGCGCGCCGTCCGCCAGCCGGAACGGGGTCTGCGCCTCCGCCGCCACCAGCCTACGCGCCGACCCCTCCCGCTCGGCGGGCTCCAGCAGTGTCAGGTCGACCCGCGTGAGGGCGGCCGCGCGCCGCGCGTCCGGCCCGTCGGTGGCGCCGATGACCTGGTACGGCACACCGTCCCGCTCGACAAACGCCGTCCGTAGCGTCTCGTGCCGCCCGACCAGCATCCGCAGCGCCCGCCGCAGCGCGTCCAGGTCGAGCGGGCCTCGCACATGGAAGGCGTCGCACATGTTGTAGAAGGCACTGTCGGGCATCAACTGGTCCAGGAACCAAAGGCGTTGCTGCGCGAACGACAGCGGCATCGGCCCGCTCCGAACCACCGGCTCAAGAGCCGGAACCCCGTAGCCGTCCTGGCCGCCGGCCTGTTCGGCCCGCACCCAGGCGGCCAGCTCCTCGACGGTCGGCGCATCGAACAGGGCCCGCAGCGGCAGCTCAACGCCAAGCAGCTTCCGGATCCGTGCCACTACCTGGATCGCCAGCAGCGACTTGCCACCCAGGTCGAAGAAGCGGTCCCGCACGCCGACCCGGTCCACGCCGAGAACGGCACACCAGGCCTGAGCCACAACCTCCTCCACCACATCCCGTGGTGCCACGTACGTGACCGGCTGGTGCGTTGCCTCATCGGCGTCCAACACAAGACACTTACCGGACAGGAGCGGCGCGATCAGGTGGAGAATCTCGGCCCCGACCGGAATCCCGGCGCCCAGGTCATCAATATAGCACGCCAAATCCCGGTAGGAGATAACCGAATACTCTGACCTTTCGTCAGAGGTTGTTGCGTAAAGCATATATGCGCTTTGTGGCGCGGTCCGCGCGATGCGCCACGGCGGGGCAACTGAGGGTATCGGCGGCTCGTCGTCCAGAAAACAGACGAGTACCTCACCGGTGAATTCGGGAGCGGCGGCACGGGTGGTGACAAGGACATCGGGGGTCACATCGGCGAAGATCTCGCGCAGTCGCTCGGCCGGAGCGCCGGGGTCCACGGGAAGGCATGTGGCACCCAGCTTGAGCACCGCACACAGGGTGGCGACGAGGTCGGGATCGCGCGGCAGGACAACCGCCACCAGCGCTGAGGGGCCAGCGCCCGCCGCCGCCAGACAGGCGGCGATCAGCTCGGCCCGCCGATTGAGCTCCCCATAACCAGTGACGGCCCCCTGATAAAGAATCGCGCTCCGCTCCGGAGCGCTCATCGAATGTCGTTCGAGGCTGTCTACCGCTGCGCTTTCCCCTGTAAGTTCAACGCCTTCATTCGTCACGATACCCCCGTGCCGCCGGAAATAGATCCCCGAGTTGCGCATTCAGGAATCTGAGGCTGTCTCCAGTCATGATTCCTGCGGGAGCAACGCGACAACAGGCGGATTCCAGCCAACGAACGATCTTGGAATATGCTGACATATTGGCCTGTGATGCCGACGCGGTCCCGTGACCGGGCGGGCAGATGGGGCGGAGGAAATGGCTGGAATTCATCCCTCGCAGGCTCGCCCGGCTGGTCCGGATCAAGCAGCGTTTGGCGCCTGTGATAACCATTCCGTCACGGCAGCTGCAGTGCTGGTCATGGCTGGTTCTGGGGACGTGTCGGCGATGGTGGCAGGCTCACCGCGCTGGCAATGACGGCGCCGCCTGCTCAGCACCACCCGCAAGGACGGTCAACCGGGTCGTCTACGGCCTGCGCCATAGCCATCTGTACCTGTGGTTACGCGGTTACCGGATCGGTCAGGTCATGGTTCGACGGCTTGGCGGATGCGGCGGGACGGGGTGAAGGCGTACAGGTCGAGGACGCCGGGTGGGTCGGCAAGTCCCGGCCCGCCGGCTTCTACCCAGGCCGCGATGTCGTTGGCGGCGTCGCGGTCGTTGACCAGGCCGAGCCAGACGGGCCGACCGCCGGCCGCACGTCCTGCGGCAGAGGGCTGGATGACGATGACGTTGGCGTGCTCGCAGGCGTCCAGGCAGCCGGTGATGCGTACCTGGGCTAGCTGTGCGAGGGATGAGCGGAGCTGGTCGAGCTGGGCGGGGTGGTCCAGGCCAGGGATTTTGGCCGTGCCGCAGCAGCAGCCGCGGCAGACGGTGACCGTGCAGCGAGCCGCCCCCGCGTCGGCGGGGGCGGCTTTGCGGGCGCGGCGGCTCACTGGCCGTTCCCGCTGCGGGCACGGCGCCAGGCGCCGTCGGCCAGCAGGCGCAGGCCGTTCAGGCCCACGATGACGGTGGAGCCCTCGTGCCCGGCGACACCGAGCGGCAGCGGCAGGGTCCCGGCCAGGTCCCAGATGACCAGGCCGGTGATGAACACGGCGGCGATGGCCAGGTTCTGCACCACCAGGCGCCGGGCGCGGCGGGAGAGCGCGACGACGGTGGGGATGGTGGCGAGTTCGTCGCGGACCACGACGGCGTCGGCGGTCTCCAGGGCGAGGTCGGATCCGGCCCGGCCCATGGCGATGCCGGTGTGGGCGGCGGCGAGTGCGGGGGCGTCGTTGACGCCGTCGCCGACCACCAGCACCTTGCGTCCGGCCTGCTCCAGTTCCTGGACGGCGGTGACCTTGTCCTGCGGGAGAAGGCCGGCGCGGATGTCGGTGATGCCGACCTCTTCGGCGAGGCGGGCGGCGGCGCGCGGGTTGTCGCCGGTGACCAGCACCGGCGCGGTTCCGGTCAGGCCGGTGAGGGCGGTGACGGTGGCGGCGGTCTCCTCGCGCAGCCGGTCGGCGATACCCAGCACCCCGACCGGGGTGTTCTCGACCTCGACCAGGACAGCGGTACGGCCGTCGTCCTCCAGCCGGGCGGCGACCACGGCGGCCGGGTGGTCATCTCGGCCGTTCAGCAGCCGGGCGGGGCTGCCGACCGCGACGGCCTTGCCCTCGACGGTGGCCGTCACGCCGGTGCCGGGAGCGGAGGTGAAGTCCTCCACCAGAGGGATGGCCAGGCCGCGGGTCCGGGCGGCGTCCACGATCGCGCGGGCCAGCGGGTGCTCGCTGGGGTGCTCGGCCGTCGCCGCGATCCGCAGCAGCTCCTCCTCGCTCAGGCCGGAGGCGGCCAGCGGGCGGATGTCGGTCACCCGTGGGGTGCCCTCGGTCAGGGTGCCGGTCTTGTCGAGCGCCACCGCGTCGATCTGGCCGAGCTGCTCCATCACCACGGCGGACTTCACCAGCACGCCGTGCCGTCCGGCATTCGCGATGGCGGACAGCAGCGGGGGCATGGTGGCCAGCACCACCGCACACGGGGAGGCCACGATCATGAACGTCATCGCCCGCAGCAGGGTGGGCTGCAGCTCGGCGCCGAAGAGCAGCGGCAGTGCGAACAGCGCGAGCGTGGCAGCGACCATGCCGAGGCTGTAGCGCTGTTCGACCTTTTCGATGAACAGCTGGGTGGGGGCCTTGGTCTCTGAGGCTTCCTCGACCATGGCCACGATCCGGGCGATCACCGAATCGGACGGGTCGCGCTCGACCTTCACCCGCAGCGCGCCAGTGCCGTTCAGGGTGCCGGCGAACACCTCGTCCCCGGCTTCCCTGGCTACCGGAAGCGGTTCGCCGGTGATGGTGGCCTGGTCCACCTCGCTCGCACCGTCCAGGACGCGGCCGTCGGCGCCGATCCGCTCACCCGGGCGCACCAGGATGGTGTCGCCCACGGCCAGCTGCTCGGTGGGGACCGTCTCCTCGGTGCCGTCGTCGGCCAGGCGGGTCGCGGTGGTGGGGGCGAGGTCGAGCAGGCCGCGCACCGAGTCGGCGGTGCGGGCGGTGGCGATCGCCTCCAGGGCGCCGGAAGTAGCGAAGATGACGATCAGCAGCGCGCCGTCCAACACCTGCCCGATCGCCGCCGCCCCCAGCGCCGCGACGACCATCAGCAGGTCCACATCCAGCGTCTTCTCCCGCAGGGCCTGCAAGCCGGCCCAGCCGGGCTCCCATCCGCCGGTGGCGTACGTGAGGGCGAGCAGCGACCCCCAGGCCCACGCCGGCGCCCCGAGAAGGTACAGCGGCAGCCCGATCAGGAATAGCGCCAGCGCCGCCGCCGCCCAGCGGGTTTCGGGCAGCGCGAAGACCTTCGTGCGCCGCCGCGGCGGCCCAGCGTCGCGCACGGCCGTGTCGCCAGCGGGCGCCGGGCGGTTGAGGGTGGAAGACATCGAAACAGGGGTCCTTTGCGCAGCCGTGAGCGGACAGCGTCCAACCCCACCACCGTAGCAGGAACACATGAACATTGATTCATGCGTTCATCCGGCCGCGTACGATGGGCGCATGGGTCATGGAGCTCCCCCCGCCGACCGGGTCCCGCGCACCCGCCTCACCGCTGACAACGCCGCGAGGGTGGCCGCCACGCTGCAGGCGTTGGCCACCCCCTCCCGGCTGCTGATCCTCGCCCGGCTGCGCGAGGGCCCGCTCCCGGCGACCGAGCTGGCCGCCGAGGTCGGCATGGAGCAGTCCGCCTGCTCCCACCAACTGCGCCTGCTGCGCAACCTTGACCTCGTGGTCGGCACCCGCAAAGGCCGCTCGGTGGTCTACTCCCTCTACGACAACCACGTCTGCGAACTACTCGACCAGGCCCTGTACCACGTCGAGCACCTCCGGATCGGCCTGAGCGACACCGCAACAGCGACTGCCGAGCTGGAACAGGAAGCGGTGGCTGCGCCGAGCGCCGCCACCATCGAACAGTTCGACTGACCCACCTGCTCCGCACCCGCCGGAAGCACCTGCCGCACCCGCGGCGGCAAGGTCGCCCCGAAGTACCGCACCCCGCGCTTCATGCGCGTCCCCCAGCGCCGCGCCGAACTCGAAAGCCGCACCCCGCCGACCGCGGCCCCGATGCCCCTGGGAGAGGGGCCCGGCCACCCAGACCAAGCCCACCCGGATCGGCTCACCCGCTGCTCGACCGCCCACCAGGAACTCCAGAGCCAGCTCGACGCCCTGGAGGAGGCCGACTGCCATCCGCCGGTTGGACTGGCCGAGTGCTGCGGCGCCCATGTCCCGTGGCTGTCGGGCCGCCAGCTTCGACCGAGACGGTAGTTGGGACGATTCCCTCGACCGAGCGTGGAAGGCGAGCCCGCCGAAGACGTATCGGTGAGGTGGCCGCAGATGCTGGTAGACCAGGGATGGGACGGCCCCCTCAGGCACACAAAAACCCCAGGTGCCCTGGGGTTTTTGTGCATCTGACGGCCCTACCGCTCCGCGTCGTCGTCGGAATCGCTCCCATCGGGGGGCGCGGCGTCCTGGATTCCGTTGTAGCGGTACGGACGGTAGCGGTGGGCGGTGAGGTATCCGCGGGTGTAGAAGCGGGCGTCCTCGCGGGCGGTAGAGCCGGAGTGGGCCTCCTCCAGGATCACCGCCCTGGTGTGGCGGGCGTTGGCCCAACTCTTGAACAGCACGACATGGGTCGCGATGTTGTCGAGCATGTCACCGGGCTTAAGGTCGTCCAGGGAGTTCAGCTCGGTGGCGAAGTTCGGCAGTGTGCCGGTGGTCTCGCCGTAGTTGTTGGCCGGGCTGGACGGCAGGGCCCAGGCCATGGAGACGAAACCAGAACAGTCCTGGCGGTAGGTGCCGTTGCTGTCGCTGTTGTACGCGTTGCGGTTGTACGGCACGCCCTCGGTGACCCAGCTCTGCGCCCGCGCCATGACGGTGCTTCGAGTGATGGGACGGCGGCCGGTGCGGGCGCCCAGCACCCGGGCGTCGAGCCGGCTGGACAGCACGGCGGACCGGACGCCCGTGGCGAGCTGGGTCACGGAGGCGGTGGTCGGGTCGATGACGGTCGGCTTGAAACGGGTGCTGTGCGCCTTGGCCTTCGCCTTGGATACGGTCGCGGGCCTGACCGCGTCCGCGCGCGTGACGGCATGGCTGGCGGGGCCGCCCAGGGCCACGTCGGCGCTGGCGGCGACGGCGACGGACAGCACCAGGAGCTTGCGGACACTAGGGGACACGGACACCGTTACTACCTCGAAAAAGCGGAGAAATGTGGTAATTCACCACGAGGATGCCGTGTAACACCCGAACGGCCCCTCCGCAGCCCGACGGCGGATTCCAATGACAGCAGGATCGATTCGCCGTCGCCCACCCCCCCGATCACTACCGGGGCTTTGGCCAACTCCCTTGCAGAGAAAGCTTTATCCAGGCACTCCTTGTATACGCCCTGGACCCTTCAAACCAGCACCCGGTTAACCGTCACCCACCCAGCCCATCACCCCATCAGTACGATAATCCCTTCATTCCGATTCCCCGTATCGCCGCCGTAGCGGTAAAACCGGCCATCTCTCGAAGCGGCTGAACTCGGGCCGCCGGAATAGGGAAGGATTGGTGCGGTCAGCGGATCACAGCCGACACCAGGGGGCGGCAGAGGAGTGTCGAGGATCGAGCGGTTCCCAGCGGCCCGACCGACCGTACTGGTATCCGGCTTCGGCAGACGCCCGCACATGCCATCGAACCCATAACGACCAGCGCGACCGTCCGGTTCGCTGATCGCCTCGCATCCGTCACGCAGTGGCGTTGCGGGAATAATCCGCCCGACTCGGGCGTGAACGCGGATTACTGAGCGGCCCACCCCGCGCAACCCAGACACGCGCCCGACAAAGACACACCAAAAAAGATTTTCCCTGGCCACCTTTGCCGCGTTCACGGCCCAATGAGAAATGCGCCACCACCTACGCAAGGACCCGACTGCTACCACCAGTTGGGTGGCAACGGCTTCTTCGAAAAGGGGCAAGAACGTGACGTTGTCTGATGCGCGCGTTGAGCGCCTGTCCTTATCGGCCGCTCAACGTGAGATCTGGCTGGCCCAACAGCGGGCGCCCGAAAGCCCGCTGTACCGGATCGGCGAGTACCTGGAAATCCACGGACCAGTCGATCCGGTAGCGTTCGAGGCCGCCATGCGGCAGACGATCGCCGAGACCGAACCGCTCAACGTGCGGTTCCGTGAAGCGGCCGGGGTGCTGGAGCAGATCGCCGAACCGATCCACGACTGGGTCTTCCCAGTGGTCGACGTGAGCGCTGAAGCCGACCCGCGGCAGGCCGCGGAAGCCTGGATGCGGGCCGACCTGGCACAGCCCATGGACCTGGAGAACGGCCCGCTGTTCTCCTTCGCCCTGCTCAAACTGGGGACGCGGCACTACGCCTGGTACCAGAGCTGCCACCACATCGTGTCGGACGGCTACGGCGGCATGCTGCTCGCCCGACGGGTCGCCGAGCTGTACACCGCACGCATCGCCCAACAGCCAGCCGCACCAGCCGGTTTCGGCTCGCTGCGGCTGCTGCTCGAACGCGACGCGAAGTACCGCTCGTCGGCCGACTTCGACGCCGACCGGCACTACTGGGCGCAACGCCTCGCCGACCTACCCGAACCCGCCCGCCTCGCCGCCCTGCCCACTCACGCGCCACAGGCCACCGTGCACCACAGCGCCGCCCTGCCGCCCGAAGCGGCGCAGCGCCTGCACGCCGCCGCGCGCAAGGCCCGTACGCTGCCGTCCGCCCTGGTGCTCGCCGCCACCGACGCGTACCTGCACCGCATCACCGGCAGGCAGGACGTCGTGCTGGGCCTGCCGGTGGCCGCCCGTACCGACGCCGAGTTGCGCACCATCCCCGGCATGCTCTCCAACGTGCTACCGCTTCGGCTGGCGGTGCGCCCGGACATGACGGTGACCGAGCCGCTGCGCCAGGTGGCCCAGGAGACCCGTGCGATGCTGCGGCACCAGCGCTTCCGCGGCGAGGACCTGGCCCGGGAACTCGGACTCCCCCACGATCTGCGGGACTTCATCGGCCCGCAGGTCAACATCATGTCCTTTGACTACGATTTGCGCTTCGCCGGACACCGCACGACCGCGCACGGGCTGTCCGTGGGACTGGTCGAGGACCTTTCCGTCAACGTGTACGACCGGGCCGACGGGGTGGGGCTGCTGATCGAACTCCACGCCAACCCCGATCTGTACGGCGAGGATGAGCTGGCCGCCCACCATGAGCGGTTCTCCACGCTGCTCGAAGCGTTGATCGAGCCCTCGGCGGCGGAACGTCGGCTTGGTGGCGTCGAGTTGCTGGGGGCGGATGAACGGCAACGGATGCTGGCGGCGAGCGCGGGCGACGTCCGGGAGGTGGCTGTGGCCACGTTCCCCGAGCTGTTCGCGGCGCAGGCCGCCCGTACGCCGGAGGCAACAGCCGTTGTCTGCGGGCGGGAGGCGCTGAGTTACGCCGAGTTGGACTCGCGGGCGAACCGGCTGGCATGGCTGCTCATCGCGGAAGGCGTCGGCCCGGAACACATCGTCGCGCTGGCGCTGCCCCGATCAGCGGAGCTGATCACCGCGATCCCCGCGGTACTCAAAGCGGGGGCAGCGTATCTACCACTCGACCCCAACTACCCACCCGAACGACTGGCGTTCATGCTCAACGACGCCACACCCACCCTCCTGATCACCACCAACGGCGAACCACTGCCCGAGTCCAACACCAAACGACTCCTGCTGGACGACCCCGCACTCACCGACGCCCTGAACATCCACCCCGACACCCCACCCCCCTCAACCAACCCCGCCCACCCCGCATACGTCATCTACACCTCCGGCTCCACCGGCACCCCCAAAGCCGTCCTCGTCACCCACACCGCACTAGCCAACCTCGCCACCACCCAAGCCCAACACCTCAACATCACCCAGAACAGCAGAATCCTGCAATTCGCCTCCCCCAGCTTCGACGCCGCCACCTGGGAAACCTGCATGGCCCTCACCCACGGCGCCACCCTCGTCCTCACCCCACCCGAACACCTCCAACCCGGACCACCCTCACCGGCACCGAACCACCCCCCATCGGACGGCCCATCCCCAACACCCACGCCTACCTCCTCGACAACGCCCTCCACCCCGTCCCCCCAGGCACCACCGGCGAGCTCTACCTCGCAGGCCCCCACCTCGCCCGCGGCTACCACAACCAACCCGCCCTCACCGCCGAACGCTTCATCGCCAACCCCTACGGCCCACCCGGCACCCGCCTCTACCGCACCGGCGACACCGCCCAATGGCGACCCGACCACCAACTCCACTTCACCGGCCGCACCGACCACCAACTCAAAATCCGCGGCTTCCGCATCGAACCAGCCGAAATCACCACCACACTCACCACACACCCCACCATCCACCAAGCCATCGTCATCCCCCACCAACACCAACCCGGCGACACACGCCTCATCGCCTACATCGTCCCCACCAAAGACACCACACCCGACCCCACCGAACTACGAAACTTCGCCGCCCAACGACTCCCCCACTACATGATCCCCACCACCCTCATCACCCTCCCCCAACTCCCCCTCACCACCAACGGCAAAATCGACCAACGGGCCTTGCCCAAGCCGGAGTTCGGCTCCACCGCATCCACCAGGCCGCCCAGCTCCCCCGAGGAACGCATCCTCTGCGACCTCTTCGCCCACGTCCTGGACATCCCGGCCGTCGGCCCGGAAGACAACTTCTTCGAGCTCGGCGGACACTCCCTGCTCGCCACCCGACTCATCGCCGAAGCCCGCCCAGCCCTCGGCGTGGACCTGCACGTTCGTACGCTGTTCCAGGCGCCGACCCCGGCCGCTCTGGCGCAGACGCTGGACGTCGCACCGGCCCGGCAGGCGTTGGAGGTTCTGCTGCCGCTGCGGCCCCGGGGCGGTCGGCCGCCGCTGTTCTGTGTGCATCCCGGTGAGGGGATCAGCTGGCCATATGCGGGGTTGCTGCACCACCTCGACCCGGATCAGCCGCTCTACGGCATCCAGGCCCGGGGGCTGGACGGTCAGGAGCAACTGCCCGGCAGCGTCGGGGAGATGGCCGCCGACTATCTGAAGCAGATCCGCGCGGTCCAGCCGAGCGGGCCGTACCACCTGCTCGGTTGGTCGTTCGGCGGGGTCGTGGCGCATGCCATTGCCACCTTGTTGCAGCAGGCCGGTGAACAGGTTCCGCTACTGGCCCTGCTGGACGCGCATCCCCGTGGTGGGGGAGTCGAGTTGCCGCCGCTCACCGAGCGGGACATCCGGGCGCTCTTCCTCGATGTGGCCGGGGACGGTGCGGCGGCGGTACCGGCCGACCTGCTGGAGGAGGGCACGCTCAGCGCGCTCACCAGGGTGTGCAACAACAACATCCGGCTGCAACGAGAGTTCACCCCCGGCCGCTTCCGCGGCGATCTGCTGCTGTTCGCCGCGGCACGGACACCAGCCGGGATCCCGGCCGACCGCCGCCTGACTCCGCGGTCCTGGCGGCCGTACGTCGAGGGCGGCATCGACACTCACGTCATCGACTGCACGCACCATCACCTGACCCGGCCGGAGGCGCTGGCCCGGATCGGACCGGTACTGGCCGCCGCGCTGGAGGCAACCGCCGGACGGCACAAGGGAGCCGAGGAATGACCAATCCGTTCGAAGACGACGAGGGCCGCTATCTCGTCCTGGTCAACGACGAGGGCCAGCACTCGCTGTGGCCCGCCTTCATCAAGGTGCCCGAAGGATGGAGCGTCGCGCACCCCGAGGACAGTCGGCAGGCATGTCTGGACTACGTCGACGAGCACTGGAACGACCTGCGCCCGAGGAGCCTGATCGAGGCCATGGAGCGCGACCGGGAACCGGCGCCGGGACTGGATCCGGCACCGGGGTGCGTCAGCCGATCACAACACGAAGTACGGAGCATTTCAGGTGAACTCCACAACGGACGTTGACGAGCGAATCGCCGGTGGTCGCCAGGAGATCGACGAACTGGATTCGCGCATCATCGAGTTACTCGGCCGCCGAGCGCGGGTTTCGGCGGGCATTCAGCGGCAGCGGATGGACGCGGGCGGCCCGCGTACGCTGCTGGCCGGGAGATGGCGATTCTGGCCCGCTACCGCGAGCGGCTCGGCTCGCAGGGCACGGCCATCGCCATGAACGTCCTTCAGCTGTGCCGCGGCAACGCCGCGCCCGTACCCGCTGACGCCGTCCCGATCCCGGGAGGTCAGCTGTGATCCGCCATGTGGTGCTGTTCAAGCTCAAGCCCGGCTTCAGCTGGGACGATCCGCGGGTTCAGGAGGCCGAGCGGATCGCCACCAAGGTGGGCGGCGAGGTGCCGGAGCTACGCGAATGGCGTGTGGGGCGCAATGTGTCCACCCGTGCGATCGCCTATGACTACCTCGCGGAAGGGGTGCTGGACGACCTGGCGGCGCTCGACCGCTATCTCGTGCATCCGTTCCATCAGAGCGCGATCAACCGGTGGCGGGAAATCAGCGACTGGGTCATCGCCGATGTCGAAGAATGAGCCCTGAGATACCGGAGCGAGCGCGAACCGGAGCGCTCCGGAAGTCACAAGCAGCAGTCTCAGGAAAAGAGTTCACGCGTGCAGAACACCAACGCCGAGAAGTGCGCCATCATCGTTGACGAGGGCCTGCCCGCCGGTCTGGCCATGAACGCCGTCGCGGCGCTCTCCCTGTCCGTGGGGAAGTTCGTGGACGGGATCGTCGGCGACGACGTCAAGGACGGCGACTGCCGTCCGCACACCGGCATCACGGCCATCCCGCTGCCGGTCCTCAAGGGGGACGCGGCGGCGATGCGGGACGTGGTGTTGAAGGCCGCCGCGCTGACCGATGTCTTCGTGGTGGACTTCACCGCCATCGCCCAGTCGTCGCGCAGCTATGACGAGTACACCCGGCGCACCGCCGAGGTGCCCACCGCCGAGTTGCCGTACATCGGGGTGGCCGTCTGCGGGTCCAAGGCCGCGGTGAACAAGCTCACCGGCAGCCTGCCGCTCTACCGCTGAACGACCTGCCCGGCTGGGCGCCCAGCGCAGCCGGGCTCATAGCCGAAAGCCTGAGCAAACAGCCCGAGGGGGGAACATGTTCACGGTCTTCAACGAGGAGCTCGACCGGGCCGCCCGGCAGATCCGCGACCGCCATCTGGCCTTCGCCCACGGCAAGTGGAACGACACCGACCTTACGGCCTACCAACTCGACGCGTTCAAGGCCACGTTGGCGTATGTGAAGGAGCACTCCGCCTTCTACGGCCGGCATCTGGCGGGGGTGGCGGAGTCCGCGTTCACCTCGCTGGATCCGCAGCGGTTGGCCACTGTCCCGTTCACCACCAAGGACGACCTGCGGCGGGAGTTCGAGAACATCCTGTTGCTGCCGCTGTCGAAGGCATGGATCTTCTACGAGACCACCGGCACCACCGGTCGCAGCACTCCGTGCCCACGGACCAACATCGACTCGCTGAACAACAACACCGCGCTGACGGTCTACTACGACACCGTCTTCCGGCAGTTCGGCGACGAGCAGGTGATCGGGGTGTCCGGGCCGACGGAGATGCACGCGTTCGGCGACACCTTCGGGGAGGTGTGCCGCAACCTGGGCCACGCGGTGGTCAAGATGTGGCCGCACTCCCCCATGGTCGGCTACCAACGGGCGCTGGAGGCCCTGCGCACACTGCCCGCGACCGGCCTGTCAGCACCCCCGGGATGGCGTTGTCGCTGGCCAAGAAGGCACACGCCGCGGGTTTCTACATGGACCCCCGGCTGTCGTTCGCGGGCGCGTTCCTGTTCGACACCCCGCACTACGGCATCGCCGTCGCCCCCGGCCACCAGGTGCCCTCCAGCGCGCGGCTCTCCACCCATCCGGCGCCGGTGGCGTTAGTCAACGAACTGCTCCCGGACCGCTACACGGTCTGCGAGCTGCGGTTCGCCAACTCCACCAGCGCGGCGGCGGCGCACGCCCGGGACCGGGAGACCGATCTGGCGCTCACCAACAAGCCCGCCGCCGAGGCGTACGCGCTGGAGTTCATCTCCCGTACCCGGCCCATCCGGATGCTGTGGTCGGTGTTCACCCTGCGTACCGCCCGAGCGGCGATGGAGAA
Source organism: Streptomyces sp. PLK1-5 (assembly GCA_037034305.1). Lineage (GTDB taxonomy): Bacteria > Actinomycetota > Actinomycetes > Streptomycetales > Streptomycetaceae > Streptantibioticus_A. Next base: position 127,498 of record JBAGJY010000010.1, on the reverse strand, counting down.
CTGAGGGAAGGCCACCATGCTGTTGATCGACCGCGCCACCGTGCGCGAGGTGTATCCGATGAGCCGGGCCGTCGAGGTGATGGCGGAGGCCATGCGCCGCTACAGCCAGGGCCGGGTGGACCAGCCGCTGCGCACCATCTTGCGCCCGGCCGCCGACAGCGGCCTGCTGGGCACCATGCCCGGCTTCGTACGCGGCGACGAACTCGCCGGCTACGGGCTGAAGGCCATGGTGCTCAAGCCGGAGAACCCGGCGCGCGGGCTCGACCTGCACATCGGTGTGGTGCTGGTCTTCGACCCGGCCACCGGCGCGCCGCTGGCGATGATGGACGCCGGTGCGGTGACCGCGGTGCGTACCGCGGCGGTCTCGGCGGTGGCGACGGTCGCCCTGGCCCGGCCGGACGCCGGTGACCTGGCGGTGCTGGGCTCCGGGGTGCAGGCCCGCAGTCACCTGGAGGCGATGCTGCTGGTCAGGCCGTTGCGCCGGGTGCGGGTGTGGAGCCGTACGGCGGCGAACGCCGAGGCGTACCGGGTGTGGGCGGGTGCGGCGCTGGGCGTCGAGGTGGAGGTGGCGCCGACGCCGGGCGCGGCGTTGGCGGGCGCGGACCTGGTGTGCACCACAACGGCCGCCAGACAGCCGGTGGTCGAGGCGGACGACCTGTCACCCGGGGTCCATGTCAACGCCGTGGGGGCGTCGTTCGCGGATCATCGGGAGCTGTCCTCGAAGGCGGTGGCCCGCTCGACGGTGTTCGTCGACAGCCGCGAGTCCGCCGCCGCCGAGTCCGGTGACCTGCGCACGCCGATCGCGGAGGGGCTGATCGACGCCGACCATGTCGCCGCCGAACTGGGCGAGGTGCTGCTGGGCGGGCATCCGGGGCGCGGCGGCACCGAGGAGATCACCGTCTTCAAGTCGCTCGGCCTCGGGGTGCAGGACATCATGTCCGGCTTCGCCATCGCCGAGGCCGCCACCGCCCGGGGGCACGGCCACCGCTTCGAACTGGACTGATCCGCATGGCGATCAAGGAGCCCGTACCGATGCTTCGCACCCCCAGGCGCACCCCTCGGCCACGGCCCGTGCTCGACGGGATACCCGCCTACGTCCCCAAGCCGCCCCGGCCGCCTGCCGCTGGACGGTCGCACCGGCTCTTCCTCAACGAGAACCCCTACCCGCCGCTGCCCTCGGTGCTGGGCGACCTGGCCGAGGCGGCGTCCGCCGTCAACCACTACCCGGGCGTCGTGCCGCAGCGCCTGGTGGACGCGCTCGCCCGCAAGCTGGACGTGCCGCCTGAACATGTGCTGACCGGCCCCGGTTCGGTCGGCATCTACCAGCAGATCGGGCAGGCCATGCTCGCCCCCGGCGATGAGGTGGTCTATGCCTGGCCGTCGTTCGAGGCGTTCCCGATCGTGGTGCGGATCGCCGGGGCGGTGCCGGTGGAGGTGCCGCTGGACGGCGACGGCAGGCACGACCTGGCGGCCATGGCGCGGGCGGTCACCGCGCGGACCCGGGCGGTGCTGCCCGTACGGGCTGGCCGGGCTGCGGGTCGGCTACGGCGTGGCGCAGCCGGAGGTGGCCGCCGCGCTGCGCAAGTGCGCGGTGCCGTGCGGGGTCAGTGGGCTCGCCGAGCAGGCCGCGCTGGCGTCGCTGGCCGCCGAGGGCGAGCTGTTCGCCCGGGTCGATCAGGTGGTGGCGGAGCGCGAGCGGTTGCGGGACGCGCTGTGCGCTCAGGGCTGGACGGTGCCGCCGAGCCAGACCAACTTCCTGTGGCTGCCGCTGGGTTCGCCATCGGAGGGCGTCGCTGAACGGCTGGCCCGGCACGGACTGCTGACCCGTGCCTTTCCCCACGCGGGGATACGGGTGACCGTCGGCAGCCGTGCGGCCAACGACGAGTTGGTTCGGCGGATGAAGGAGATCACCGCAGACAGTGGGAGGTCCTGAGGTATGACAGCGCCGGTCAGGTGGCGCCCGGCGGACCGGGCGCACCGCGGCAGGACGGCCGCCACGCGAACCGCCGGTCCGGGCAGGGCGGTTGACGCCAGGCGCTGGTGGGCGCTGGCGGCCATCGGGCTGAGTCTGCTGACCGTCAGCGTGGACGCCACGATCCTCAACACCGCGCTGCCCACGCTCAGCGCCGAGTTGAACGCGTCCACCAGCGATCTGCAGTGGTTCGTGGACGCGTTCACGCTGGCGATGGCGACCCTGCTGCTGCCCGCCGGGCTGATCGGGGACTCCTACGGCCGCAAGAAGATGCTGCTGGGGGCGCTGGCGGTGTTCGGCGGCTCCTCCGCGTGGTGCGCCTACTCGGGTTCGCCCGGCGTGCTCATCGCCGCGCGGACGGTGCTGGGCGCGAGCGCGGCGTTCCTGGTGCCGCTGTGCACCTCGGTACTGCTGGACCTGTTCTCCGGCGAGCGGGACCGGGCCAAGGCGGTCGGGGTGATCGCCGTGTCGCAGACGCTCGGGCTGCCACTGGGGCCGATCGCGGGCGGTGTGCTGCTCAAGCACTTCTGGGGGGGCTCGGTCTTCCTGGTCAACCTGCCGCTGGTCGGCATGGGGCTGGCCGCGGTGGCGGTGCTGGTACCGGAGTCACGCGGCACTCGGCGGGGCAGCATCGACCTGCTCGGGGTGCTGATCTCCAGTCTCGGTCTGCTGGGCATCGTCTACGGCTCGATCAAGGCCGGTGAGGCGAGTTGGGGCAGCGCCAAGGCGCTGGGGCCGCTGATCGGCGGGGCGGCGCTGCTGGTGCTGTTCGCGCTGTGGGAGATCCGGGTCACCGCCGCCGGTGAGCCGCTGGTCGACCTGTCGCTGTTCCGGCACCGCGGATTCGTGTGGGGCTCGCTGCTGGGCACGGTGGTGAGCTTCGCGATGTTCGGGCTGATCTTCGCGCTGCCGCAGTACTTCCAGGCAGTGGACGACACCGACACCCTCGGCACCGGGCTGCGGCTGCTGCCGCTGATCGGCGGGGCGCTGGCGAGTGCGGCGGTGGTCAACCGACTTGCCTCGGGCGCCGCTTCACGGTTCGTGCCCGCGGCCGGGTTCGCTTTGGTGGCGGTCGGCCTGTTCATCGGCACCCGCACGAGCGTGTCGTCGGGCTACGGCTTCGTGTCAGTGTGGCTGGTGGTGATCGGGCTCGGCCTGGGGCTGGCGATGACCAGCACCATGGCGGCGGCGGTCAATCCGCTGCCCGCCGAGCGCGGCGGCGTCGGCTCGGCGCTGGTCTCGGCGCTGCGCCAGGTCGGCGGCTCGGTCGGGGTGGCGGTGCTCGGCACCATCGCCAACTCCCACTACCGGTCCAGCCTGCATCTGGCTCGACTGCCCGGACACGTCGTGGAGTTGGTACGGCGCAGCGTGACCACCGGAACCGAGGTGGGCAAGAAGCTGGGCAACCCGGCGCTGGTGGGTTCGGTACAGGACGCCTTCATGCACGCGATGCGCACCCTGCTCGGCGTGTGCGGCGCCATCGCCGTCGTCGCCGCCCTGCTCGCCGTCGCCTTCATGTCGCAGCGGGCCGCGCCCGACGCGAACGGCAGGAAGACGACGACCGATTCAAAGGACAACACGGTGAAAGAGCCACAGAACATCGCGCAGTTCCGTAGGGAGATCGAGTCGCTGTTCGGCGAGTTGCGGGCCGCGCGTAAGAACGTCGCACAGTCCGCCCAGGAGCCGGAGCCGGTCCCGGCGGACCCCGAACCGGCGGCGGAAGTCACTCAGGCGGAGCCCATTCCGCACGAGGAGCGGCTGGAGAAGGCCGCGGGCATCGGCACCGCGGACCTGGTGTGCCACCGGGACACCTGGGCGTTCGTGGTGGAACGGGCGGCGGCCGACCCGCACTTCAGGGTGCCCGGCGAGGTGGCGGCGGGCGAGGAGGGCGAGGCCCGGGTCACGCTCTCCGGCCGTACCCTGATCGCCGTCCTCACCGCGCTCCACACGGTGATGCGGGACGGGCGCGAGGCCGATCCCGGCAACTGGGCGCTGGCCAGCAAGCTCTACCAGCGCATCGCGGAGGTGGTGGACACCGTCCGCCCCTACTCCCCGGAGTGGGGCGACGTCGAGGCCGCGCGCACCGTCATCGTCATCGACGACCGCCCGGCCCAGCGCTGACCCGTACCCGCCCGATCGTCTCGAACGCGGCGGTGATCTGCGGGAGTTGGCACCCGGTCGCCAGCAGCCGGTGCAGCAGCAGCCGGGCCTTGTACGGGGAAAGGTCGCCGCCGCGGATCAGCCCCCGGGACAGCAGGTCGCGCTCCGAGCCGGGGAAGCCGTAGGTGGCGGCCAGCACTGGCCCCGCCCCGGTACGGGAGGCGAGCACCACGGGGATCGCCGCCGCCAGCCGCTCCAGCGGCGCCACCAGCGGCTGCGGCGCATGCCCGACGCCGAATCCGGCGACGACCAGCCCCTGGCAGCGGTCCGCCACACCGTCCAGCAGCTCGCCGCCGTCGCCGAGGGTGACGATGTACAGCGGAACCCGCACGTCATCGCGCACCACCTCGCCGGTGAGCGGCAGGGCGGGGCGGTACGGCAGGCCGTGGTACAGCCATACCCGGCCTTCGGCGACCAGGCCGAGCGGGCCGGATCCCGGTGAGGTGAACGCGGCGGGGCTGGTGCTGTGGCTCTTGGCGACGGTGCGCGCGGCGTGGATCTCGTCGCCGAGCACGACCAGGCATCCGGCGCCGCGCAGCCGTGGCGAGGCGGCGGCCACGACGGCCGCGTACAGGTTGGCGGGGCCGTCGGGGCCGGGCTGCGTGGGGTTGCGCAGTGCGCCGGTGACGACGACGGGGGTGTCGGATCGGTGTAGCAGGTCGAGGTAGAAGGCGGTCTCCTCGATGGTGTCGGTACCCTGGACCACCACGACGCCGTCGGCGGTCTCCGCCTCGATGACGGCGTGCAGGGCGTCGAGGTCGGCCAGGGACAGCGAGGCGCCCGGCAGGTTGCGGATGTCGCGTACGCTCAGTGAGACGCCGAGCGCGGTCAAACCCGGTACCGATGCCAGGAGTTGACGGGCGGAGAGCGCGGGGCGTACGGCTCCCGTCGCGGGGTCGGCGGTCATCGCGATGGTGCCGCCCAGGGTGAACACCGCGACCCTGCGGTCGCTCAGGGCTGCCGATTCCGCATCCACATCGATCGCCTCGTTTCCGCTCCCATTCAACCACGAATCGCGCAACTGTACCGTCGTTTCACCTGAACGTGTGATGACAATCCTCGCTACTGGCCGTCACCATTGTTGTGCGGACCACATGAGTTCAGGGGAGGGACTTTCGATGTCGGTCGATGCTGGCGTTGGCGTGGAATCAGGTGGGGAATCCAGCGGCGCCCCTTCGTCGAATGGGCAGGCGCAGTTGAGCCTTGGCACCGCTGCGGCCCGGAACCTGGCGACCACCACCAAGTCCGCGCCGCAAATGCAGGGCATTACCTCACGGTGGCTGCTGCGCGTTCTTCCGTGGGTCCAGGTTTCCGGTGGTACCTATCGAGTGAACCGGCGGCTGACCTACACGGTGGGCGACGGGCGGATCACGTTCGTCCAAAGCGGCTCCGAGGCGCGGGTGATCCCGGAAGAACTCGGTGAGTTGCCGGTGCTGCGCGGTTACGACGACGGTGATGTGCTCAACGCGCTGGCGGACCGGTTTGTGCAGCACGAGTTCACCGCGGGGCAGGTCATCACGGAGGAGGGGGCGCCCGCCGACCATGTCTATCTGGTCGTCCACGGCAAGGTGAACAAGGTCGGCACCGGCAAGTACGGTGAGCAGGCCGTGCTGGGCGTGCTGGCGGACGGCGACCACTTCGGCAACCAGGTGCTCACGCAGGCCGACGGCACCTGGGAGTTCACCGCCAAGGCCGCGACGCCGGTGACACTGCTCGGACTGCCGAGGCAGGCGTTCCAGGCGATCGCCGAGCAGTCGGATTCGCTGCGCGAGCAGATCCAGCGGTTCCTGAGCGGCACGCAGCTGGCGAGGAACAAGCACGGTGAGGCGGCCATCCATCTGGCGTCCGGCCATGAGGGCGAGCCGGATCTGCCTGGCACTTTCGTGGACTACGAACTCGCGCCGCGCGAGTACGAGTTGAGCGTCGCCCAGACGGTCCTGCGGGTGCACACCCGGGTCGCGGATCTGTTCAACCATCCGATGAACCAGGTCGAGCACCAGCTGCGGCTCACCGTCGAAGCGCTCCGCGAACGCCAGGAGCACGAACTCATCAACAACCGTGATTTCGGGCTGCTGCACAACGCCGATTACAGTCAGCGCATTCACACCCACTCCGGCCCACCCACCCCGGACGACCTCGACGAACTCATCAGTCGGCGCCGTAACTCCCAGTTCCTGCTGGCACATCCGCAGACCATCGCGGCGTTCGGCCGGGAATGCAACCGGCTCGGCGTCTATCCGGGCACCATTGATTTCCACGGTAATGCGGTGCAGACTTGGCGCGGGTTGCCGCTGCTGCCCTGCAACAAGATTCCCATCAACGACGGCCACACCAGCTCCATCATCGTGCTGCGTGTCGGCGAGGACAATCAGGGCGTTGTCGGACTGCACCAGATCGGGCTGCCCGACGAATACGAGCCGGGGCTGTCCGTACGATTCATGGGCATCAGCGAGAAGGCGATCATCTCCTACCTGGTGAGCGCCTACTACTCGGCCGCGATCCTGGTGCCGGACGCCATCGGCATCCTGGAGAACGTGGAGGTGGCCCGCGCCCGCAGTTGAGGGGGCTTGTCGTCCCAGCGGTCACTGACGAAATCGAGGTGTGGCAACCATGGGAATGTCAACGCTCGATCGAGAGGGCCACGAGTCCGCGGCGATCCTGTCCCGTACCCGGCTCGCCGTGGATCCCGCGTTACGTGCGGCGGTCGAGTCGCTGCCCGAGTCGATGCGCCGCATCGCCGGGTACCACCTCGGCTGGCTGAACGCCGACGGCTCCGCGGCGTACGCAGACGCGGGAAAGGCGATTCGTCCAGCGCTGGTGCTGGCCGCCGCGCATGCGCTCGGCGGACGGCCCGCCCCGGCGGCACCGGCCGCCGCGGCGGTGGAGTTGGTGCACAACTTCACGCTGCTGCACGACGATGTGCTCGATCGCGACCCCACCCGCCGCCACCGCCCGTCGGCCTGGGCGGTGTTCGGCACCGAGGACGCCGTCCTCGCGGGCGACGCCCTACACGCCCTCGCGATGCGGCTGTTGACCGAGGACACCCATCCGGCGGCGCCCCGGGCCGCCACCCGCCTGTCCGAGTGCGTCATCGAACTGTGCGACGGCCAGCACGCGGACTGCGAGTTCGAGCGGCGTACGGATGTCTCGCTAGACGAGTGCCTGGCCATGGCCGAGGCGAAGACCGGGGCACTGCTGGGGTGCGCCTGCGCGCTCGGGGCACTGTACGCCGGGGCCGATGACGCGACGGCGGACGCGCTGGACGCGTTCGGCCGCCAGGTGGGGCTGGCGTTCCAGCTGATCGACGATCTGATCGGCATCTGGGGGGACGCGGAGGTCACCGGCAAGCCGGTCGGAGCTGACCTCGCGGCCCGAAAGAAGTCGCTTCCGGTGGTGGCGGCGCTGCGTTCCGGGACGCTGGCCGGAGCCGAGCTGGCCCGGATCTACGCCCGCGATGATGTGCTGTCCGCCGATGAGCTGCGCCGGGCGGCGGAGGCCGTCGAGCGGGCGGGGGGCCGTGACTGGGCGCAGGCGCAGGCCTGCGACCGGATGGCGGGAGCCATCGGTCATCTGTCGGGAGTCGTCCCCGACGGCGTGGCCGCCGGGGACCTGCTGGCGCTGGCCGAGCTGGTGACCCGCAGGAACCACTAGGGCCTGTGTCGGAAGTCCCGTCTGCCCCGCGGCGCCCGGCACGCGCGCTCGCCGCGTTGTCGGGCTCGTCCACGTACGCCCGGTACGAGGACGACCCTCCGCCTTGCGAGCGCACGCACCGGACACCGCGGGGCCCGCCCTTCGGGCGGACGACGGGACTTCCGACACAGGCCCTAGGGTCAGTCGGCGGTACGGCGCAGCCGAACCACCGGGATGTCCCGGGAGGTCTTGCGCTGGTACTCCTCGTACGGCGCGTACACCTCCAACAGGTATGGCCAGACGCGTGCCTTGTCCTGCGGGGAGAGCGTCTCGGCGCGGGCCGCGAAGCGTTCGGGGCCGACGCGCAGATGAACGTCGGGGTTGGTCCGCAGGCTCAGGTACCACAGGGGGTGGTCGTCGGCACCGCCCTTGGAGGCCACGATCAGATAGTCCTCGCCGTCCCGCCCGTAGATCAGTACGGTGCGGTGCCAGTCACCGCTGCGCCGTCCACGGTAGTCGAGCAACAGGCAGGGTGAGCCGTGGATCTCGGTGCCCTGGGTGCCGCCGGAACTCTCGTAGAGCTCGGCCTGTTGGGCGACCCAGTCGGTGGGGCTGGGCTTGGTGCTGGCGGGGTCGTACTCCGTCATGTCGTCGCCTCCGTCGTCGGTGGTTGAGCGGTGTTCGACTGCTGACCTCCCAACAGCCCTCAACGGTAGGGCGTCGGTGCGGAATTCCTCGAACAGACAGTGTCCGTATCCCACGTGTTGTCCGAGAGCGTGGTGACATGCCATGAGTCAGCAAATCCTTCAATCACCAGCAGAATCATCCGCGGAAGTGACACCAGAGCCGACCCCAGGGGGCAGCATGAATCCGCGACCGCGAAGAGTCCGTACGGCCTTGGCGGTGCTGGCCGCGTGCGGGGCGCTGTTGGCGGAGGCCGGGGCGGGCACCGCCCAGGCCGCACCGGCGGTGAGCCTGCGGGCCGGTGCGCAGACCGCGATCGCCCCCGGGGTGCGGTACCAGGACTTCTCGGTGCGCGCCTCGCACGGCACGGTGTACGGGCACCTGCTCGTCGCCGACCTGAGCGACCGTCGTGTCTCGGTGGGTCTGCTGACGCCGGGTGTGGTGGCGGCCCGGGAGCCGGTCTCGGAGATGGCCGACGCGCGTGGCGCGGTGGCCGGGGTCAACGGTGACTTCTTCGACATCAGCGAGGCCCAGCATCCCGGTGTGGTCGCGACGGGTGCCGCGGTGGGCCCGGCGGTCGAGGACGGGGTGCCGGTCAAGGCGGCGGTGCCGAACGGTCAGCGCTTCGGTCCCCCGCTGCCGCCGGGCACCTCGACCCGGGATGTGATCGCGGTGGGCGACGACGGGACAGCGCGGCTGGCCCAACTGGCGTTCAGCGGTTCGGTGTCCACCGCTGGCGCGACGATTCCACTGCGCGGGTTCAACCAGTACGCGCTGCCGGTGGGCGGGGTGGGTCTCTACACCTCGCGCTGGGGAAGCGTGTCCCGGGAGCGCGCGGTGTGCGGCACCGACCGGCTGCGGGCGGCAGGGTGCAGCCGGGACACCTACGAGGTGACGGTGCGCGGCGGCCGGGTGGCCGCGGTGTCCGGCAGGCCGGGTGCCGGAGCGGTGCCGCGGGACGGCTATGTGCTGGTGGGCCGGGACGGCGGGGCGCGGGCGCTGCGACGGCTGCGGCCGGGGGCCCGGGTGCGGTTGAGTGACGGGATGTCGGGCGCGGCCGGACTGCGGTTCGCGGTGGGCGGCTTTCCGGTGCTGCGCGGGGGCAGCCCACTGCCGGGTCTGGACCGGGCGGTCGCGGCGACGCGTACGGCGGCCGGATTCGGCTCGGGTGGGCGCCGGTTGTATCTGCTGGCGCTGGACGGCGACGCGGAGCGGGATGCCGGGCTGACCATCGCGGAACTGGCGGCCTTGATGCGGCAGTTCGGCGCCGTATCGGCGGTCGATCTGGACGGTGGTGGCTCCTCCACTCTGGTCGCCCGCGCGCCGGGCGGCCATCGGGTGACGGTGCGCAACCATCCGTCAGGCGGGGCCGAGCGTCCGGTGCCGGAGGGCATCGGGCTGTTCTCCCGCTAGCCGCCGGGGTGGGCGGGCGCCCACGGTGGCGACGGCCTGTGCTCCGGTACGGCATCCGGCTGCCGCCGCGGCGGCCGGGTCCGCGCCGTGCAGCAGTGCCGCCAGGAAGCCGCCGGTGAACGCGTCGCCCGCGCCTGTGGTGTCCACCGCGGTACCCGGTACCGCCGGGACGCTGACGGTGGGCGCGTCGCGTCGTACGACCAGCGCGCCCTGGGCGCCGAGGGTCACCACGACGGTGTGGTGGTCCTCGGCCAACGCCCGTGCGGCGTCGGCCGGTTCGAGTCGTCCGGTGAGCAGCCGGGCCTCGGCCGCGTTGGGCAGCAGCAGATCGGCGCCGCGTATCGCGCCGCGCAGCACCGCCACTCCGGTGCGGGCCATGAAGCCGGTGGAGGCGGGATCCACGCTGACCGTCGCGCCCCGCTGCCGTGCGCGGGCGATGGCGAGTTCGGCCAGCCTTCGTCCGGGCGCGGTGAACAACGGGTAGCCGGACAGGTGGAGGTGCCGGACGCCGTCCAGTAGTCGGTCGTCCCAGTCGTCGGGGCCGAGGTGGACGGCGGCGCCGCTGTCGGTGACCAGGGTGCGCTCGGCGCGGCTGTCGACGAGGGCGATCACCACGGCGGTCGGTCGCTGGTGGTCGGTGCGCAGTACCGGACGTACCCCGTCGGCGAGCAGCGCCTCGCGGTGCCAGGCGGCGTCGTCAGCGCCCACGCGGGCCAGCAGCGTCACGTCGGTGCCGCAACGCGCCGCCCATGCCGCGGCGTTGGCTCCGGCGCCGCCCGGCCGTACCGCGATCCGGGCGGGAGTGTCGGTGTCCGGGGTGAGCGCTGCGGTGTGCCGGGCCACGATGTCGGTGACCGCCTCCCCGATGACCAGCAGTCCCGCTGTCACCGGCCACGCGCCCAGGCGCCCGCGATGGCGGCGGCCAGCGTCGCGTTGGCGCGCACCGCGGCCAGGTTGGCCTCCAGTGAGGCGCCGCCGGTGTGCCGTACCAGATGGTCCAGCAGGAACGGGGTGATGGCCTGGCCGGTGACGCCCTCGCTGGCCGCCGCGGCCAGCGCTTCGGCGAGCACGCGGTCGTGCAGTTCGGGGTCGAGTTGCCGTTCCTCGGGTACCGGGTTGGCGACGATCAGGGCGCAGTCCGGGCCGTCGAGCGCGTCCTGGGCGCGCATCACGGCGGCGACGTCGGCTGGTTCGCGTACCGTCCAGTCCACCGGCTCGCCGGAACTGTGCAGGTAGAAGCCGGGGAAGGTGGTGGTGCGGTAGCCGAGCACCCCGACGCCCAGGGTTTCCAGGCGTTGCAGGGTGGCGGGGACGTCGAGGATGGACTTCACGCCCGCGCACACCGTGGTGATCCGGGTGCGGGCGAGCAGCCGCAGGTCGGCCGACTCGTCCTGGGTGCTGGTCCAGTCGCGGTGTACGCCGCCGAGGCCTCCGGTGGCGAAGATCCGCAGGCCAGCTCGGGCGGCGAGGAACGCGGTCGCGGAGACGGTGGTCGCGCCGCTGGCTCCGGTGGCGATGGCGGGTGCCAGGTCGCGGTGGCCCAGTTTGCGCATCGCGGTGTCGTTCGCCACTCGTTCCAACTGGGCGGCTTCCAGGCCGACGTGGGGTACGCCGTCGAGTACCGCGATGGTCGCCGGGACCGCCCCGCCCTCGCGTACCAGCGTCTCCAGTTCGGTCGCGACCCGTAGGTTGCGGGGCCGGGGCAGGCCGTGGGCGATGATCGTCGACTCCAGGGCGACCACCGGGGCCGCGCGCCGTACGGCGTCGCGGACCTCGGCGGACAGTTTGATGACGGGCATGGGCGGCCTCCTGCGTTCGACTTCCCCATGTCTGGCACGCACTCGGCCGCCGCAAACCCACCGGGTTGAGCAAACCCGTCATCGGCGATCACATCGGATCGGTTTCGGTCAGCTCACCGTCCATCCGCAGCCAGCGGGTGACTCCGATGCCACGCAGGAACGGCACGTCGTGACTGGCGACGATCAGGGCGCCCTGGTAGGACTCCAGCGCCCTGGTGAGTTGGCGGACGCTGGCCAGGTCCAGGTTGTTGGTCGGCTCGTCCAGCATCAGCAGCTGCGGGGCGGGCTCGGCCAGCATCAGCGCCGCGAGCGTCGCCCGGAACCGTTCGCCGCCGGACAGCGTGCCGACCGGCTGGTCGGCGCGGGCGCCCCGGAACAGGAACCGGGCCAGCCGGGCCCGGACCAGGTTGCTGCGCGCGGTCGGCGCGAACCGGGCGACGTTCTCGGCGACGGTGAGCGCGTCGTCCAGCACGTCGAGCCGCTGTGGCAGGAACCGCACCGGGACGTGCGCCACCACCTCGCCCGCCACCGGTGCCAGGTGTCCGGCGACGGTGCGCAACAGGGTGGACTTTCCGGACCCGTTGCGGCCGACCAGCGCGACGCGTTCCGGGCCGCGCAGTTCCAGGTGGGCCGACGCGCCGTGCACCAGCCGGGCCTCGCGCAGGGTCAGTACGGTGCGGCCGGGCGGTACCGCGGTGTGCGGCAGGTCGACGCGGATCTCGTCGTCGTCCCGGACCGCCGAGACCGCCTCGTCCAGCCGGGCCTTGGCCTCAGTCACCTTCTCGGTCTGCATGATGCGGTACTTGCCCGCGGAGACCTGGGCCTCGCGCTTGCGTTCGTTCATCACGATGCGCGGCTCGCGCTTGTTGTCGTACTTCTTCTGGCCGAAGCGGACCCGGCGGGCCAACTTCACGTGGGTTTCGGCCAGTTCGCGCTTCTGTCGGCGCAGGTCGGCCTCGGCGACCCGGACCATGCGTTCGGCCGCCTCCTGCTCCACGGCGAGTGCCGCCTCGTACGCCGAGAAGTTACCGCCGTACCAGCGGACTTCGCCGCCGCGCAGATCGGCGATCTGGTCGACGCGCTCCAGCAGCTCCCGGTCGTGGCTGACCACGACCAGCACCCCGCGCCAGGCGGCGACGGCGTCGTACAGCCGGTGCCGGGCGGCCAGATCCAGGTTGTTGGTGGGCTCGTCCAGCAGCAGGACGTCGGGGCGGCGCAGCAGCAGCGCGGCGAGCCGCAGCAGCACCGACTCACCGCCGGACACCTCGCCGACCGTACGGTCCAGGCCGATGCGGCCGAGCCCGAGCTGATCGAGGGTGGCGCGGGCGCGCTCCTCGACGTCCCAGTCGTCGCCGACCGTGCTGAAGTGCTGCTCACTGGCGTCACCGTGCTCGATGGCGTGCAGCGCGGCCCGTACCCGGTGGATGCCGAGTGCCTCGTCCACCCGCGCGGTGGTGTCGAGGGTGAGGCTCTGCGGCAGGTAGCCCACCTCGCCGGTGACCCGCAATGTGCCCTGGGTGGGCGTCAGTTCGCCCGCGAGCAGCCGCAACAAGGTGGACTTCCCGCAGCCGTTGCGGCCGATCAGGCCGGTGCGGCCGGGGCCGACTGCGATCTGGAAGCCGTCGAACACGGTCGTGCCGTCGGGCCAGGAGAAGCCGAGGTCGGCGGTGGTGATGGAAGGGGACGCGATAGACATATGGGGTCTCCGGTTGCTCGGTGGATCCGTGGTGGGCAACACGTGGAGACACCGCGGCAGGCGGCGACGCTCAGGGGGCAGGTGGAACGGCAACGCCCCGGCATGCGGAAGGCGGCTCACGGCTGAGGTCGCACACGGCTTCGCGTGACGTACGCGGTCGCGGTGTCTGCTGGGACCTCAGTAGAGCAACGGCCTTCTCCGATCGACGACAACAGGGCCAGGAACAACCGTAGACAGAGCCGTGCCGGGCGGCAACCGGATTTCGGCGCCCACCGGACGGCCGTGAGGCGGGCACCCGGCGGCTTACGGGGGTTGTCCCCCGGGTGGGGGGCGGTGGACTCCCCCGGTCGGGCCGGGTGGTGACTCCATGGTTCGGGACGCGGCGGATTCCTAGGTTCTAGGGGTCAGCTTCCAACCCGTCACCAGGAGTGCCGCGCATGCCGCCGACCAGCACGCTCGCCCCGCCGCCCAGCACCAGGGGAAGTGAGTTCGCGCCGCTGCTGCGGCTGGCCAAGGAACGCGGTCTGCTCGACCGGCGCACGGGCTACTATCTGAGGACGATCACGCTCAACGCTTTGGCACTGGCGGCCACTTGGACGGGCGTGCTGTTGCTCGGGGGCTCCTGGTGGGTGCTGGCGCTCGCCGTGCCGCTGGCGGTGTTGTCCGGCCGTACCGCGTTCATCGGGCATGACGCGGGCCACCAGCAGATCGCCCGCAGCCGCGCGGTGAACCGGCTGCTCGGCCTGGTCCACGGCGACCTGCTGCTGGGCATGGGGTACGGCTGGTGGAACGACAAGCACAACCGGCACCACGCCAACCCCAACCATGTGGGCAAGGACCCCGACGTGGAGGTCGGCGCGCTGGTGTGGACCCGGGCGCAGGCGGTACAGCGGCAGGGCTTCGCCCGGTTCCTGGCCAAGCACCAGGCACGGCTGTTCTTCCCGATGCTGCTGCTGGAGGGCTTCGCGCTGAAGGTGGCGACGGTGCAGGACCTCAGGCGGCGACCGCCGCGCGACCGGGCCGTCGAGGCCGTACTGCTCGCCGCGCACCTCGCCGGGTACGTGGCGCTGCTGCTCACCGCCATGCCGGTGGGGATCGCGGTGGTCTTCGCCGTGCTGCACCACGCGCTGTTCGGACTGCACCTGGGGTGCTCGTTCGCGCCGAACCACAAGGGCATGGCGATGCCGCAGGAGGACGGGCAGCGCTGGGGGCACCTGCGCCGTCAGGTGCTGACCTCGCGCGACGTACGCGGCGGCCTGGTCACGGACTGGTTCCTCGGCGGGCTCAACTACCAGATCGAGCACCATCTGTTCCCCAGCATGCCGCGCCCGCATCTGCGGCTGGTGCGGCCGCTGGTGCGCGAGCACTGCCAGCGGCTCGGCGTCGCGTACGCGGAAGCGGGGCTCATGGAATCGTACGTACAGGCGCTGCGCCATATGCACGCCGTCGGAGTCCCCTTGCGCACCCGGTGAACGGGTGGCTCCTCGCGTCCCTGCTCACACCGCCCACGGCCAGCCGCTAGCGTCGGGGCCAGGAACGCCCTGCCGCAGGAGGACCGGGATGAACGGTGCGCAGTCCCTGATCCGCAGCCTTGCCGACGCCGGAGTGGAAGTCTGCTTCGGGAACCCCGGCACCTCCGAGATGCACCTGGTGGCGGCGCTGGACGAGGTTCCCGCGCCGCGCGCGGTGCTGTGCCTGTTCGAGGGCGTGGCGACGGGGGCGGCGGACGGCTACGGGCGGATGGCCGGCCGTCCCGCGGCCACCCTGCTGCACCTCGGGCCGGGTCTCGGCAACGGTCTGGCCAACCTGCACAACGCCCGCCGCGCCTGCACTCCGCTGGTCAACGTGGTGGGCGACCACGCCACGTACCACAAGCGGCTGGACCCGCCGCTGGAGTCGGACATCGACGCGGTGGCCGCGACGGTCTCCGGCTGGCTGCGCCGCGCGGGCGCGGCGGACGATCTGGCCGCCGACGCGGCGGACGCGGTCGCCGCGGCACTGACCCCGCCGGGCCGGATCGCGACCCTGATCCTGCCCGCCGACCTGGCGTGGACCGAGGTGTCGTGGAGCGACACCCCGGCGGCCGCGCCCGGCACGGTCGATGTGGCCGGGCCGGTCGCGGTGGCGGACGAGGTGGTGGCGCGGACCGCCGACGTGCTGCGCTCCGGCGAGCCCACCGCGCTGCTGGTAGGGGGCGCGGCCACCCGGGGCGAGGGGCTGCGGGCGGCGGGCCGGATCGCGGCGGCGACCGGTGCCAGGCTGATGTGCGAGACGTTCCCGGCCCGGCTGGAGCGCGGGGCGGGGGTGCCGCCGGTGGAGCGGCTGGCGTATCCGGCGGAGGCCGTCGCCGGTCAACTGACCGGTGTACGGCACCTGGTGCTGGCGGGCGCGGCCTCGCCGGTGTCGTTCTTCGCGTATCCCGGCGCGGTGGGCGACCTGGTCCCGGAACACTGCCAGGTGCACGTGCTGGCCCACGGCCAGGAGGATCTGGCCGGGGCACTGGCCGCGCTGGCGGACGCCACGGCCAAGGGCGCCACCGCCCAACCGGCCGCGCCCGACCGGCCGTTGCCGCCGACCGGTGCGCTGACCGCCGAGACCATGGCGTATGTGGTGGGCGCGCTGCTGCCGGAGCGGGCGGTCGTGGTGGACGAGGCCAACACCTCCGGGCCCTGGCTGCCGGGCGCCACCGCGGGCGCCCCGCCGCACGACTGGCTGACACTCACCGGCGGGGCGATCGGCCAGGGGCTGCCGGTGGCCACCGGGGCCGCGGTGGCCTGCCCGGACCGCCCGGTGCTGTGCCTGGAGTCGGACGGCAGTGCCATGTACACCATCTCGGCGCTGTGGACCCAGGCGCACCAGGGCCTGGACGTGACCACCGTCGTCCTGAACAACAACGCGTACGCGATCTTGAACATGGAGTTGCGGCGGGCGGCCGGCGCCGAGCCCGGCCCGAAGGCACGCGAACTGGTCGACCTGTCCCGGCCTGGGCTGGACTTCGTGAGCATCGCCCGCGGCATGGGCGTGCCGGGCGAACGCGCCACCACCGCCGAGGAGTTCACCGGCGCGCTGCGCCGCGCGCTCGCCGAACCCGGACCGCATCTGGTCGAGGCCGTGGTGCCGCCGTTGGTGTGAGCGGTTTCGCAACCTCGCTGAGACAGCAATACTGTCTCACCTGAGCGCAGCGGTCGCCGACCAGGAAGCGAGGGCCAGCCGATGACTCCGCCGCCGAGCCTCACCGTGGACGAGCTGGCCGCGCGGGCCGGGGTGACGGTGCGGACCGTCCGCTTCTACGGCACCAAGGGGCTGCTGCCGCCTCCGGTGCTCGGCCCGCGCCGGGTCGGGCACTACGGCCCGGAGCACCTGGCCCGGCTGGCGCTGATCGAGGAGTTGCAGCACCAGGGCCTGACACTGGCCGCCATCGAACGGTACCTGGAACAGCTCCCGGCCGACATCACCGCGCACGACCTCGCCATCCACCGCGCGCTCGTCGCCTCCTGGCTGCCGGAGGACGCGCAGGAGGCCACGCGTGAGCAGTTGGAACGGCGGGTCGGCCGGAAGCTCAGCGAACAGGACGTGGACCGGCTGGCGGCGATGAACGTGCTGCGGCGCGGTGACGACCCGAACGTCTTCGAGGTGGACCCGGGCATCTTGCACCTGGGCGTACGGCTGCTCGACGTACCGGTGGCGCTGGAGACGATCCTGGCGGCGCGCGAGGTCATGCTCCGGCACTCCCGCGCGGCGGCACGGGAGTTGAGCCGGATGTTCCGCGACGAGATGTGGGAGGAGGGCAGCCTGCGCGAGGTGAGGTCGCTTTCGGCGCACATGCAGCCCCTGGTGGTGCAGGCCCTGGTCACCGCGTTCCAGCGGTCGCTGCGGGAGGAGCTGCGGGCGCTGTACGCGCAGCGTTCCGGCGAGTGACCGGCGTACGGGAGGGGTGCCGGAGCGGGCTTCCGGCACCCCCCGGCGCTACGCGTCGGTGAAGACCTCACCGCGTTCGGCCTTGTCCAGCAGCAGCCGCGGCGGGGCGAAACGGTCGCCGTACGCCGCCTGCAACTGCCGGGCGCGCGCTACGAATCCGGGCAGCCCGCCCTCGTAGCCGTTGATGTACTGCAGTACGCCGCCGGTCCAGGCGGGGAAGCCGATGCCCAGCAGCGAGCCGACGTTGGCGTCGGCGACCGAGGTCAGGACGTTCTCCTCAAGGCAGCGCACCGAGTCCAACGCCTCGGAGAACAGCATCCGTTCCTTGATGTCCTCGAACGGAACCGCCACGTCCGGCTTGCCGAAGTGCTCGCGCAGCCCCGGCCACAGCCCCGCGCGCCTGCCGTTGTCGTACTCGTAGAAGCCCGCTCCCCCGCTGCGACCCGGGCGGCCGAACTCCTCCACCATGCGGTCGATGACCGTCTCCGCGGGGTGCGGCTGGTAGCTGCCGCCCGCCTCCTCGACCGCGCGGCGGGACTCGTCGCGGATCCTGCGCGGCAGGGTGAGCGTCAACTCGTCCATCAGCGACAGCACCTTGGCCGGGTAGCCCGCCTGCGCCGCCGCCTGCTCCACCGACGAGGGGTCGACGCCCTCGCCGACCATCGCCACGCCCTCGTTGATGAACTGGCCGATGACCCGCGAGGTGAAGAACCCGCGCGAGTCGTTGACCACGACCGGGGTCTTGCGGATCTGCCGGACCAGGTCGAAGGCGCGGGCCAGCGCCTCGTCACCGGTCCGCTCGCCCTTGATGATCTCCACCAGCGGCATCTTGTCCACCGGTGAGAAGAAGTGCAGACCGACGAAGTCCCGCGGCCGGGCGACTCCTTCGGCGAGCATGGTGATCGGCAGGGTGGAGGTGTTGGAGCACAGCAGCGCGTCGGGCGCGACGACCTCCTGGATCTCCTGGAACACCTTGTGCTTGACCGCCGGGTCCTCGAAGACCGCCTCGATCACCGCGTCGCAGCCCGCCGCGTCCGCAGCGTCGGCGGTCGCCGTGATCCGGGCCAGCACCTCGTCGCGCTGCTCGGGAGTCGTGCGGCCCTTGGCCACCGCCTTGTCCAACAGCCCGGCCGAGTACGACCTTCCGCGCTCGGCGGCTTCCAGCGAGACGTCCTTGAGGACCACGTCGATGCCGGAGCGGGCACAGGCGTAGGCGATGCCCGCGCCCATCATTCCGGCGCCGAGCACCGCCACCTTGCGGACGGTGTGCGGGGCGACGCCGTCCGGGCGGGACGCACCGGAGTTGACCGTCTGCATGTCGAAGAAGAAGCCCTGGATCATGTTCTTGGAGATCCGGCCGCAGGCCAGCTCGGTGAAGTAGCGGGCCTCGATGACCTGCGCGGTCTCGAAGTCCACCTGCGCGCCCTCGACCGCGGCGGCCAGGATGTTGCGCGGGGCGGGGTAGGGGGCGCCGCCGAGTTGCTTCTTGAGGTTGGCGGGGAACGCCGGGAGGTTGGCGGCCAACTTCGGGTTGGCGGGCGTACCGCCGGGGATCCGGTAGCCGTCGGTGTCCCAGGGCTGCCGGGCCTCGGGGTTGGCGTCGACGAACGCACGGGCGCGGGCCAGCAGGTCCTCGCGGCTGTCGGCGACCTCGTGCACCAGCCCGGCCTCCAGGGCGCGCCGCGGGGTGTACTGGGTGCCCTGCACCAGCACCTTGAGCAGTGCGTCGGCGATGCCCAGCAGCCGTACGGTGCGGACCACGCCGCCCGCGCCGGGCAGCAGACCGAGGGTGACCTCGGGCAGCCCGACCTTCGTGCCGGGCGCGTCAAGCACCACCCGGTGGTGGCAGGCCAGCGCGATCTCGTAACCGCCGCCCAGCGCCGCGCCGTTGACCGCCGCGACCACCGGCCTGCCGAGCGTCTCCAGGCGGCGCAGCAGCCGCTTGACGCGCATGCCGGAGGCGAAGACCCCAGCCGCCCGGTCGGGGGTGGCCCGGATCAGGTCGCGCAGGTCGCCACCGGCGAAGAAGGTCTTCTTGGCTGAGGTGATGATGACGCCGCGCAGTTGATCGCGTTCGGCCTCCAGGCGTTCCACGACGGCTTCGAAGGAGTCGGCGAAGGCGTCGTTCATGGTGTTGGCGGACTGCGCGGGGTCGTCCAGCACGAGGGTGACGACGCCGTCGGCGCCTTGTTCCCAGCGGATGGTGGTGCGAGTGGTCATGCCAAGGGGCTCCAAGTCTGTCCAGCGGGGCGCGGGTTCGGGGGCGAGGTCCCCGAACGGGGAGGTCTGGGGCAAGCCCCAGTGCCGGGTGGCGCGTCGAACGCGTCAGAGGCGTTCGACGACCGTGGCGATGCCCATGCCGCCGCCCACGCAGAGGGTGGCCAGGCCGTAGCGCTGGTCGCGCCGTTCCAGTTCGTCGACGAGGGTGCCCAGGATCATCGCGCCGGTGGCGCCGAGCGGGTGGCCCATGGCGATGGCGCCGCCGTTGACGTTGATCCGGTCCAGGCTGATCTCCATGTCCCGGGCGAAGCGCAACACCACGGCGGCGAACGCCTCGTTGATCTCGACCAGGTCGATGTCGCCGACGCTCAGGCCCGCCTTGGCGAGCGCCTTGCGGGCGGCGGGGGCCGGGCCGGTGAGCATGATGGTGGGGTCGGCGCCGGAGACGGCGGCGGAGACGACGCGGGCGCGGGGCTCAAGCCCGTAGCGCTGGCCGACCTCCCGGTTGCCGATGGCGACCAGGGCGGCGCCGTCCACGATGCCGGAGGAGTTGCCCGCGTGGTGGACGTGGTCGATCCCCTCCACCCAGTGGTACTTCTGCAGCGCCACGGCGTCGAAGCCGCCCGCCTCACCGATGGCGGCGAACGACGGCTTGAGACCGGCGAGGCTCTCCACCGTGGTGCCGGGCCGGATGTGCTCGTCGCGGTCGAGCACCACCAGGCCGTTGCGGTCGCGCACCGGGACCACGGAGCGATCGAAGCGCCCGGACTTCCACGCCTCGGTGGCGCGGGCCTGCGACTCGGCGGCGAAGGCGTCCACGTCGCCCCGGCTGAAGCCCTCGATGGTGGCGATCAGGTCGGCGCCGATGCCCTGGGGCACGAAGCCGGTCTCGAAGCTGGTCATCGGGTCCATGGCCCAGGCGCCGCCGTCGGATCCCATCGGCACCCGGGACATCGACTCCACACCGCCCGCCAGGACCAGGTCCTCCCAGCCCGAACGCACCTTGGCGGCGGCCAGGTTGACCGCCTCCAGACCGGACGCGCAGAAGCGGTTCTCCTGAACGCCCGCGACGGTGTCCGGCAGTCCGGCGGCGATGGCGGCGATCTTCGCGATGTCGGAGCCCTGGTCGCCGAGCGGGCTGACCACGCCGAGCACGATGTCGTCGATGGCGGCCGGGTCCAGGTCCGGGAAGCGGTCGCGCAGTTCGTGGATCAGGCCGACCACCAGGTCGACCGGCTTGGTGCCGTGCAGCGCGCCGGATGCCTTGCCGCGACCGCGCGGGGTGCGGATCGCGTCGTACACGTACGCTTCGGTGCTCAACGTCTCTTCTCCATGGTCGGTGGTACGTCTTTCAGGACAGCAGCGCGCGGCCGATGATCTCCTTCATGATCTCGGTGGTGCCGCCGTAGATCGTCTGGATGCGGCCGTCGGTGAAGGCCCTGGCGACCGGGTACTCGGTCATGTAGCCGTAGCCGCCGTGCAGTTGCAGACAGCGGTCGGCGACCCGCTTTTGCAGTTCGGTGGCCCACCACTTGGCCATCGAGGCGTGCACCGCGTCCAGTCCGCCGCGGTTGTGCTCGGTGACGCAGCGGTCCACGAAGGTGCGGGTGACCGCGCACTCGGTGGCCATCTCGGCGATCTCGAAGCGGACGTGCTGGAGCCCCGCCAGCGGTCGGCCGAACGCCTCGCGCTCCTTGACGTAGGTACGGGTCAGCTCCAGCAGGTGCTCGGCCGCGGCGATGGCGGCGACCGCGATGGCCAGGCGCTCCTGTGGCAGGTTGGCCATCAGATGGCCGAAGGCGCCGTTCTCGGTGCCCAGCAGGTTCTCCTTGGGCACGGTCACGTCGGTGAAGAACAACTCGGCCGTGTCCTGGGCCTTCTGGCCGATCTTGTCGAGGTTGCGGCCGCGTTCGAAGCCGGGCGTGCCGCGCTCCACGACGAGCAGGCTCAGTCCCTTGGCGCCGCCTTGCGGTGTCGTCCTGGCGACCACGATCACCAGGTCGGCCAGGATCCCGTTGGAGATGAAGGTCTTGGCACCGTTGAGCAGCCAGTGGTCGCCCTGGTCGGTGGCGGTGGTACGGATGCCCTGGAGGTCGGATCCCGCGCCGGGTTCGGTCATGGCGATGGCGCCGATCGTCTCGCCGCTGCAGAACCCGGGCAGCCAGCGGCGCTTTTGCTCCTCGGTGCCGAGCGAGGTGAGGTACGGGCCGACGATGTCGTTGTGCAGGCCGATGGCCAGCCCGGAGGCACCGGCCCTGGTGAACTCCTCGGCGAGCACGACCGGGTAGCGGAAGTCGTCGGTGCCGCCGCCTCCGTACTCCTCTGGCACGGCGAGGCCCAGCAGCCCCTGCCGCCCCGCGGCCAGCCAGGCCTGACGGTCGACCACGCCCGCCTGCTCCCAGCGGGCGTGGTGCGGCAGCACCTCCTTGGCCAGGAAGGTGCGCACCGTCTCGCGGAACGCCTCGTGCTCGGCGGTGAACAACTCCCGTCGCATGGCTACCCCTTCTTCTTGTCTTCGCTCGCCCGACACCAGGTGCCCGACGCGTGCCGTCGCAGGCCGGGCTCATCCCTCGTCCAGCGCGGGCAGGGCCCAGTCGCGAGCGACTTGCGCGGTGTGCGCACCGGGCACCGCGGGTGGTAGGCGCAGCGCGCCCGGGGTGGCCGAGAACCGTGGTGCGGGCGCCGGCTGGGGGCGCCCCTCGGCGTCCACGGCGAAGGTGCCGCGGGCCGCCAGATGCGGATGGCGGGGCGCCTCGCGCAGCGAGAGCACGGGCGCCACGCAGGCGTCCCGCCCCTCGAAGACCTCGGTCCACTCCTGCCGGGTTCGGGACCTGAAGCGCTCGGCGACCCGCTCGCGCAACTCGCCCCAGCGGGACGGGTCGTCGCGGTCCGGGGCGTCCTCGCCGAGCCCCAACAGGGCGGCGAACTCCGCGTAGAACGGCCGCTCCAGCGCGCCGACGGCCATGTGGCCGCCGTCCGAGGTCTGGTAGACGCCGTAGTACGGGCAGCCTCCGTCCAGCAGGTTGGCGCCGCGCCGGTCCTGCCAGGCGCCCGCGCCGAGCATCCCCCAGATCATCGCGCCCAGATGCGCGGTGCCGTCCACGATGGCGGCGTCCACCACCTGCCCGGTGCCGGTGGACCGGGCGTGGTGCAGGGCGGCGAGCACTCCGACGACGAGGTAGAGGGAGCCGCCCGCGTAGTCGCCGAGGAGGTTGGCCGGTACCGAGGGTGGGCCGTCGGCGGGGCCGATCATGCCGAGGGTGCCCACGGTGGCGATGTAGCCGATGTCGTGTCCGGCACTGTGGGCGAGCGGGCCCTGCTGGCCCCAGCCGGTCATCCGGCCGTAGACCAGGCGGGGGTTGGCGGCCAGACAGGTGTCGGGGCCGACGCCCAACCGCTCGGCGACGCCCGGCCGGTAGCCCTCGATCAGGATGTCGGCGCGCCGCGCCAGTTCGACCACGAGTCCCGGTCCCGCCTCGGACTTCAGGTCCACCACCACGGAGCGCTTGTTGCGGTTGGTGATGTCGTGTGCGGGGTCGATGCCCAGCGGTGCGCCGCCCGGCCGGTCGACGCGGACCACATCGGCGCCGAGGTCCGCCAGCAGCATCGCGGCGAACGGTCCCGGGCCGATACCGGCCAGCTCCACGACCCTGACTCCCGCCAGCGGACCGGGACTTCTCGGCTCGTCCATGGACCGGCTCCCCTGCGGCGATCACTTTGACAGTAAAGGTGTAACACCAGGGATGCTAGAAGTCCGGGACACCTGGGGCAAGGCCACCCCGGCGGGTGGCGGCGAAAACCTCGGGCCGCCACCCGCGAGCGCGACCCCCAAGCCCTTCGCACCGCAAGCCGAAGGGGCCGGGACGCCTCTGGCGTCCCGACCCCTTCTCGTCGGTTATCGGCGTCCGCGGCCCGGACCGCCGTCGCCGCTCACCAGGCCCGCCCGGCGCAGCGCGTCGGCGAGTGCGCCGCCGCCACCGGAGTCCCTGGCCTGGCCGCGGTTCTGCCGCGGCGGCGCGTTGCGCTTCGCGCCGCCCTTGCCGCCGCCGCGCTGCTCGCGCTCGCCGCGCGGTGCGCCCGCCTCGTCGTCCAGCCGCAGCGTGAGGCCGATGCGCTTGCGCGGGATGTCCACGTCGAGGACCTTGACCCGCACCACGTCGCCCGACTTGACCACGTCACGGGGGTCCTTGACGAACGACTTGGACATCGCCGACACATGGACCAGACCGTCCTGGTGGACGCCGATGTCCACGAACGCGCCGAAGGCGGCGACATTGGTCACCACGCCCTCCAGCAGCATTCCCGGCACGAGGTCCTTCAGCTCCTCGACGCCCTCCTTGTAGGTGGCGGTCTTGAAGGCGGGACGAGGGTCGCGGCCCGGCTTCTCCAACTCGCCCAGGATGTCGGTGACGGTGGGCACGCCGAACGTCTCGTCCGCGAAGTCCTGCGGCCGCAGCCCGCGCAGCTTCCTGCTGTCGCCGATCAGCGCCTTGATGTCACCGCCCGCCGCGGAGACGATGCGGCGCACCACCGGGTACGCCTCCGGGTGCACGGCGGAGGCGTCCAGCGGGTCGTCGCCGTCGGTGATCCGCAGGAAGCCCGCGCACTGCTCGAACGCCTTGGGCCCGAGCCTGGCCACGTCCTTGAGGTCCTTGCGGGTGCGGAACGGGCCGTTGGCGTCGCGGTGTTGGACGATGTTGTCGGCGAGCGTCGCCGTGATGCCGGAGACCCGGCGCAGCAGCGGCGCGGAGGCGGTGTTGAGGTCCACGCCGACGCCGTTGACGCAGTCCTCGACGACCGCGTCCAGCGAGCGGGACAACTTGGCCTCGGCCAGGTCGTGTTGGTACTGGCCGACGCCGATCGACTTGGGGTCGATCTTGACGAGTTCGGCGAGCGGGTCCTGTAGCCGCCGGGCGATGGAGACCGCGCCGCGCAACGACACGTCCAGTTCCGGGAGTTCCTGGGAGGCGTAGGCGGAGGCGGAGTAGACCGAGGCACCCGCCTCGGAGACCACGACCTTGGTGAGCTTCAGTTCGGGGTGCGCCTTGATCAGGTCGGCGGCGAGCTTGTCGGTCTCCCGGGAGGCGGTGCCGTTGCCGATGGCGATCAGGTCCACCTTGTGGGCGGCGCAGAGCCTCGCCAGGGTGGCCAGCGACTCGTCCCAGCGGCGCTGCGGTACGTGCGGGTAGATGGTCTCGGTGGCGACGACCTTGCCGGTCGGGTCGGTGACGGCCACCTTCACGCCGGTGCGGAAGCCGGGGTCCAGGCCCATGGTGGCGCGCGCCCCGGCGGGTGCGGCGAGCAGCAGGTCGCGCAGGTTGGCGGCGAAGACCCGTACCGCCTCGTCCTCGGCGGCGGTGCGCAGCCGGGTGCGCAGGTCGATGCCGAGGTGGACCAGGATCCGGGTGCGCCAGGCCCAGCGGACCGTCTCCAGCAGCCAGGCGTCGGCCGGGCGGCCCCGGTCGGCGATCTTGAACCGGGCGGCGATGGCCCGCTCGAAGGTGGACGGGCCGTCCTGCGGCTCCTCGGGCTCCAGGGTGAGTTCGAGTACCTCTTCCTTCTCGCCGCGGAACATCGCCAGGATGCGGTGCGAGGGCAGCTTCTCGAAGGGCTCGGCGAAGTCGAAGTAGTCGGCGAACTTCGCGCCCGCCTCCTCCTTGCCCTCCCGCACCCGCGAGCTGACCCGCCCCCGCGACCACATGCGCTCGCGCAGGTCGCCGATGAGGTCGGCGTCCTCGGCGAACCGCTCGACCAGGATCGAGCGGGCGCCGTCCAGCGCCGCGGCGGCGTCGGCGACGGCCTCGCCCACGAACTCCTCGGCGGTGGCCCGGGGTTCGAGGGCCGGGTCGGCCAGCAGCCGGTCTGCGAGCGGTTCCAGACCGGCCTCGCGGGCGATCTGCGCCTTGGTGCGCCGCTTGGGCTTGTAGGGCAGGTAGATGTCCTCAAGCCGGGCCTTGGAGTCGGCGGCGAGGATCTGCGTCCGCAGCGCGTCGTCCAACTTGCCCTGCGCGTCGATGGATTCCAGGATGGCGGCGCGGCGGTCCTCCAACTCCCGCAGGTAGCGTAGCCGCTCCTCCAGGGTGCGCAGCTGCGCGTCGTCGAGGGCGCCGGTGGCCTCCTTGCGGTAGCGCGCGATGAACGGCACGGTCGCCCCGCCGTCCAGCAGGTCGACCGCCGCCTTGACCTGCCCGTCGCGCACCCCCAGCTCCTGGGCGATCACGCGTCCGATGGACTCGGTGGCTGCTGTAGCGCCGGTGGACCCGATAGACGTTGTCGTCACTATCCGTTCCGCTTCCTCTGCCTCGCTGAGCTTTGCTCTGCATTGTGCCGGGGCGGCACCGGGCTTGTCGCGCAGGGGCCGGGTGCGCGCCGCCCCCGAGTTCCTTGAACTTTCAAGCTTCACTGGCGTACGCTGGACGGTGAGGGTCCCTTCGGACCGGTTCCGCACTCCAGGAGCACGCCATGCCCGTACGACGTCTCAACCACGCGGTGCTCTACGTCCGCGACACCGCCGACGCGGTCGAGTTCTACACGAATGTGCTCGGTTTCAAGGTCGACACCGAGATACCCGGCCGGGCCGCCTTCCTCAGCGCCCAGGACACGCTCAACGACCATGACCTCGGCCTGTTCGCCGTCGGCCGGAACGCACCGGGTCCCGAGCAGGGCCGGGTGGGCCTGTACCACCTCGCCTGGGAGGTCGGCACGCTCGGTGAACTCGCCGAGACCGCCGAACGGTTGACCGAGCGTGGCGCGCTGGTCGGCGCCACCGACCACCTGGTGTCCAAGTCGCTGTACGCCAAGGACCCGGACGGCAACGAGTTCGAGGTGATGTGGCGGGTGCCGCGTGAGGACTGGCCGGGCGCCGAGGAGTCGGACCGCCTGCGTCCGCTCGACCTGCGCGCCGCCCTGGACCGCTGGGGCCCGGACCGGGTGACCGGTGCGGCGGCGGGCTCCGCCACCTGACGCCCGCGGCGGTCGAGCGGTCACCGCTGCCGACGGGCGCGCGGCCCGGCGGTGACGGCGCGCGGTCTCGGCGGCGCCTACGCCGAGCGGGGCCGACGGGCGCGCGGCCCGGGGAGCGTCAGTAGCCGACGGCGAAGCGCTCGCCGATGTGCTGGGGCCTGTCGATCTCGTCCACCACCGCGACCGCGAAGTCCTCGACGGAGATGCGGCTTTCGCCCTGGTCGTCCACGACCAGGTCTTCCGACGCCGTGCGGTAGGCGCCGGTGCGCTCACCGGGTTCGATCGTCGCCGCGGGGCTGATGTTGGTCCAGCTCACGTCGTCCACGGTGCGGTAGAAGTCCAGCGCCTCGCCGTGCGCGTGCATGATCTGCAGCAGGAACGCGGGCACCCCCGGCGCGTCCCACACCCGCGTACCGTCCGCCCTGCGCAGCGATCCGGCGCCGCCGACCGAGATCAGCCGCGGGGCGCCCGGGCCGAGCGTGCGCAGGCCGCCGACCAGCGACTCGGCGGCGGGCCTGATGGTGGCGATGTGCCCGGGACCGTTGCCGCTGCCGCCGCCGACCGCGCTCACCACCACGTCCTTGCCCCTGGCGGCGGCGGCCACCGTCGTCGGGTCCAGTACGTCGCCCTTGGTGACCGACAGCCGGGTGTGCTCGGTGGCGAGCTTGGCGGGGTCACGCACCACCGCGGTGATCTCGTGCCCGCGGCTCAGCGCCTCGCTCAGTATGCGGCCACCGATGGTGCCGGTGGCTCCGAACAGTGCGATGGTCGACATCTCGGCTCTCCTCCGCTGTCCCGCCACTGCGCGGGCGCTGTCCGCGTTCGGTCCGGTTCCCAAGGTCCCGCACTTCCCGGCCGGGTGCGAACCCGGGTTACGCCGTCGCGGGGGCGAGCAGGGCGGCGTGGTGGCGGCGGGCCACACCGGGGTGCGCCCGCAGCCAGCCCTTCAGCTCGTTGCGGCCGTACTCGGCGAACAGCGGGTTGGTGGGGTCCTGGGTGGCGCCCGGCGCACGGTCGGCGTGCGGGAACGGCAGCGGCTCGATGCGGGCGTCCAGTCGCGGGTTGTAGAAGAACGGCACGGAGAACCGTTCCTGCGCGGCGGCCGGGCTGACCACCCGGTGGTTGGTGGCCTTCAGATAGCCGTTGGTGGCCACCTCCAGCAGTTCACCGAGGTTCACCACGAACGCGCCGGGCAGCGGCGGTACGTCGTGGAACGCGCCGTCCTCCCGCTCGACCTGGAGGCCGCCTATGTCGTCCTGGAGCAGCAGGGTGAGGAACCCGTAGTCCTTGTGCGCGCCCACGCCCTGGTCGGCGCCGTCCGGTGCGCGGCCCGGGTAGCGGACGATCTTCAGGTGCAGATGGGGGTGGTCGGCGAAGGCGTCGTCGTAGAAGTCCTCGGGGCCGCCGATGGCGGCGAGCAGTTCCCGCAGCAGCCTGCCCGCGACGGTGCTCAGCCGGTCGATCCAGGCCAGGGCGGTGGTGCGCAGTTCCGGCAGCGCGGCGGGCCACTGGTTCGGGCCCTCCAGCCACCAGTAGGCGGGCTCGCCGGGGCCGGGGACGCGGGCCGGGCGTTCGGCGCCGATGTCGAGTTGGTCGCGCCAGTCGGGGCTGCCGCCGGTGCGCTCGTCACCGATGTGGGTGTAGCCGCGAAAGTGCGGGGAGTTGAGGTTGGAGATGGCGAACCGCTCGCTGCGCGGCAGCGCGAAGAACGTCCTCACCACCGAGTTGAGCGCGGCGGTCTCGGCGGGCGTGACGCCGTGGCCGACGAGTTGGAAGAAGCCGACGTCGTGCGCGGCCGAGTGGAGTTCGGCGTGCAGCCGGGCACGCGCGGCGGGGCCGCCGGAGGCGGCGGACAGGTCGATGACCGGAAGCTGATGCGACATGGGTGTGGTCCGCAGGGTGTGAGGTCCGGACCCGCCCGGCGGTGGCCGGGCGCGCCGCGAGCAGGCCGGGGTACGGCGGGATCGCGGAGCCGGAGAGACGACTGGAAGAGGAATAGCCGTGGGATCAGCCGCTGCGGCGACAGGACATGCTCGTGACGCGGACGAAGTCCACGTGGCGACGGCGTACTAGCGCGAGCATGCGGGCAGCATACCTCGCGCCTGCGGGGGTGCGGGATCCACTGCGTGAGAGCGGGACCATTCGTTGGGTCGCGGCTGTGTCGGCGGTGGCGAGCGACCACCGCGGCGGCGAGCGACCACGGCGGCAGAGCCCGGCGGTCGCTCGCCGCACCCCCGGCGAAGCGGACTACGGCATGTGCCGCGTCGCGGTCGCGCCCCGGACCCCGGACAGGACCGGCCCCGCCGGATGCCCCAGCGGTCCGTGCCCGACCGCGCCCACCAGGGCGGGGTAGCCGCCGACGAGCGGCAGGTCGGCGGCGGACCGCGCCAGGTCAACGCTGATCGTCGGGGTGGTGTCGGGTCCGACGATCAGCCCGTTGTCCGTACCCCCGACGATCAGCGCCAGCCGGTGGCCGGCCGGAACCACGTGATCGCTGGCGGCCAGCCGCAGCGTGATGGTGTACGGCTTGCCCGGGGTGAGCCGGACGCCGTGCGGCGACTGCGCGTAGTGGCCCAGGTCGGCCCAACCCCGGCTGAACACCGTGTAGTCGACGTTGGTGGTGTCCGCCGCGGTGTCGTGGAAGCAGGCGCTGTCGCCCGAAGTGCTCTCGCCCCAGCAGGACTTGGTCTTCAAGGTGGTGATGCCCTCGCCGTTGCCGCTGTAGTCGCGGATGGTGGCGGGGCCCAGGTCGACCAGGACGGCGGACAGATGGGCGCTGGTGGTGGACGAGGTGGCGGTGAGCGTCACCGTACCGCTG
The DNA here is from genome assembly GCA_037034305.1 of Streptomyces sp. PLK1-5. Classification (GTDB taxonomy): domain Bacteria; phylum Actinomycetota; class Actinomycetes; order Streptomycetales; family Streptomycetaceae; genus Streptantibioticus_A. Next base: position 98,225 of record JBAGJY010000010.1, on the reverse strand, counting down.
CCGGACAGCCGCAGGTCTCGCCTGAGCCCCCCGGTGGTGAAGGCGACCTTGTCGCCCTTGGCCTGGTCGGCCTGCGCCGACCAGTCGGTCTCGCTCTGCGACGGGTCGTCGGTGTACGTCTCGGTGCCGCCCGCCGCCGGGGGCTGGACGCCGAGCGTTCCCAGTCCGTTGGCGCTGCCCGCGTCCAGTCGGACCTTGGTGGCCGCGGTGCCGGGGGCGGGCCAGACGGCGTCGGTGGTCCAGTGGTCGGGCGTGCGCTCGATGTCGGCCATGGGGGCGCGGTCGATGCCGTTGTCGACGCCCATCAGATAGTGGTCGAACCACTGGTGCAGGGTGTCCACCCAGGCCGGGCGGCGGTAGTCGAACGGGTCGACATGGCCGGTCTGGGAGAGCCAGATCTTGCGCTTCACGCCGTGCGCGGCGAGCGCGTCCCACCACTGGCCGAAGTTCTTGGTGCGCACGTTGAGGTCCTGCATGCCGTGCACCACGAACACGCTGGCCTTCACCTTGGCGGCGTTCGCGACGTAGTCGCGCTGCTGCCAGGCGTTCGTCCAGTCGCCGTCGCGCGGCGCGCCGTCGCGCAGCCGCTGCTGCTCGGCGGAGCACTGGGCCCGCGCGGTCCGGCTCTCCACGTCACCGGCGAGACCGTCCGGTCCGCCGTCGTAGAGGGCGGCGCCCTGGGCGAAGTAGTAGTCGTACCAGGAGCTGATGGCACTGATCGGCACCACGGTCTTCAGGCCCGCGACGCCGGTGGCGGCCACCCCGTTGGCGATGGTGCCGTCCCAGCTCTTGCCGATCATGCCGACCGAGCCGTTCGCCCAACCGGCCTTCACCGCCCGGCCTCCGGTGCGCGCGCTGTAGCCCTTGGCGCGACCCCCCAGCCAGTCGATGACCGCTTTGGCGGAGGTGATGTCGGACGGTCCGCCGACGTCCACACAGCCGTCGGAGCGGTTGGTGCCCGCGAGGTCGACCAGCACCACGGCGTAGCCGCGCGGTACGAAGTAGTTGTCGTAGTAGAGCGGGAACTGGACGGGCTTCCCGTCCTTGTCGTAGGTCTTGAGCTGGCTCTCGTTGCCGCGCCCGCAGCAGGAGTAGTACGGGCTGGCGTCCATGATGACCGGGATCTTCCTCCCGGCCGCGGCGGGTTCACGGGGCCGGATGATGTCGGCGGCCACCCGGTCGTGCTTGCCGTTGCCCTCGCCGTCGAGGCCGGTGTCGACCCAGACGGACTCCCGGACGGCGTTGGCGTACGAGTAGACGGGCTGCGTCGGTGCGGTTCTGGGGCGGCCGTGCGCCATGGCCGGCGCGGTGAACGCGGCGACCAGGGCGGTGACGACGACCGCCACGACCGCTATGGATGGGATGCGGAATCTCCGCGCAAGTGACAGCACGGGCCGCACGCTACCCGCTGACATTTCCATGACAAACAGCCCGGCCGAAAACTCCTCCGGAGGTAGCGCGGCACACCCCCCGAAAGGCGGTATTGAGCGGTGTCCGGTTGGCGAAACCTGTACACAATGTTTCAGTGATGCCCCTTGACCGCCGTACCGTTCTGGCCGCGGCCGCCGCTGCCCTGACCGCCGGGTGCTCTGGCGGTCGGCCGCACGCCTCATCACCCCGGGCGGCGGCGCCGTCCAGCGCCGCCCCGTCACGCTCCCCCCGCGCGCCGCTGCCCGCCGGGCTGCCGGACCAGGTCAGCCACGGTCCGCGGGACCGCCCGGCGGTGGCGCTCACCTTTCACGGCCAGGGCGAACCGCGGCTCGTCGAGAGCCTGTTGGGCGAGGCGGAACGGGCCGGGGCGCGGATTACCGTGCTGGCGGTGGGCAGTTGGCTGGACGCCTATCCGCGGATGGCCCGCCGTGTGCTGGACGGCGGCCATGAACTCGGCAACCACACCCAGAACCACCGCGACATCTCGGCTATGCCCGCCGACCGCGCGTCGGCAGAGATCACCCAGTGCGCCGACCGGCTGCGCGGGTTGACCGGTGACATCGGCCGCTGGTTCCGGCCGTCCCAGTCCCAGTACGCCACCGCGCTGGTCCAGCGGTTGGCCCGCGCCGCCGGGTACCCCCATGTCCTGTCGTACGACGTGGACTCCCTTGACTACACCGACCCCGGCGCCGAGGCGGTACGCCGTACCGTACTCGCCCAGGCGCGGCCCGGGTCGGTGGTGAGCCTGCACTTCGGGCACGCGGGCACGGTCGAAGCGCTGCCCGCCCTCCTCGACGGCCTCAAGCAGCGCGGTCTGCGCGCGGTGACCACCTCGGAGTTGCTGACCTGATGCGTGCCATACCCCGTACCCCGCTCCACACGGCGCTGCTGGCCGTCGTGTGCGTCCTTGTCGCCGTCGGCTGCTCGGCGCAGTCCAGCCGCCACAACACCCCTGCCCGGCCGCGCACTTCGACCTCGCCGGGGGCGGGCACCATGGGCGTGGCGTTCGACGGGCTGCCGGGCATGCCGCCGCCGCTCGACCAGCACGACCTCTACGCCGCGGACCGGCCGGGCGCGCTGTCTCCCGCCGTGCGCAGGTTTCCGAACCTGGTGTACGTGCCGAACACGATCTCCAACACGGTGTCGATCATCGATCCCGCCACCGACAAGGTGATCCGGACGATTCCGGTGGGCCGCCAGCCGCAGCACGTCGTCCCCTCCTGGGACCTGAAGACGCTGTGGGTCAACAACGACCTGGGCAACTCGCTCACCCCGATCGACCCGGCGACCGGCAAGGTGGGCAAGCCGGTCGAGGTGCACGACCCGTACAACCTCTACTTCACGCCGGACGGCAAGCACGCGATCGTGATGGCCTCCCAGGACCGGCAGCTGGTCTTCCGGGACGCCCACACCATGGCCGTCGACAAGTCGGTGCCGGTCCACTGCGGCGGGGTGAACCACGCCGACTTCTCACCGGACGGCAAGTACTTCATCGTCTCGTGCGAGTTCTCCGGTGAACTCCTCAAGGTCGACACCGCCGCGATGAAGGTGGTGGGCCAGCAGCGGCTGGCGTACGAGGGCTCGATGCCGCAGGACGTGAAGCTCTCACCGGACGGAAGGACCTTCTACATAGCTGACATGTCCGCGGACGGGGTGTGGGTGCTCAACGGCGACACCTTCGCCGCGCCCACCCTGCTCAAGACCGGCAGGGGCGCGCACGGCACCTACGTCAGCCGGGACTCGAAGTACCTCTACGTCTCCAACCGCGGCGAGGGCTCCATCTCCGTGCTGGAGTTCGCCACCGGCAAGCTGGTGGACAAGTGGTGGCTGCCCGGCGGCGGCAGCCCCGACATGGGCGGCGTCTCCACCGACGGCAACGTCCTGTGGCTGTCCGGGCGTTACAACTCCGAGGTGTACAAGATCGACACCCGCTCCGGGAAGCTGATCGACCGGATCCGGGTCGGCGCCGGGCCGCACGGCCTGTGTGTGTATCCGCAGCCGGGGCGGTACTCCCTGGGGCACACCGGCATCTTCCGCTGAGTGACGGCACAGGGAAGCCGCGCGGTGCCCGCTGGCGCCGCGCGGCTCGGGTGTACCCGTATCCGACCGGGTGTCATCGCTTGATGTGCATGTCGTGGTGCCCATTCATCCGCTCGTGGCGCATCACGCCGGTGTGGAACGAGGTGTGGCGCCGCAGGTGCGTGTGACGGTAGTGGCGCATACGACCGCTGTGGTGGCGGGCGATCCTGGCCTCATGGCCCTTGACGAGGTGCTTTCCGTGGTGGTGCTGGGCGCTGCCGACCGAGGGAGCGGCGGAGGCGCCGCCCGCCGCGAGCAGCAGGGCGGCGGCGCCGCCCACCAGGACCCAGGCGCCGCGAACGGCCGACGACGTCGTGAGGGACTTCATGGTGTGTTGCCTCCAAGAGCGTTGAGAACGAGCCTTCGACAACGAGCTGTGACACATCAGGCTCGGGCTCTGCCCAACGACCCGGTTGGTGAAGGGTAAGGAGACAGTTACCGAATTTTGCAATTTATTGGGGAATTCCGGTCATCCGGGTCAGATGCCCCGTGCTGCCGCGCGGCGCCAGCCGTGGCCGTACGTCCACGGACCGCCGGCCCGCCTCGCACTCCGCCGATATTGACTGCGGCCACTTGGCGGGTGCACCTTCGTGACCGCCGCTCCCGGCTCGACCGAAGGAGTTCACCGGCCATGCGTACATCCCGTGGAACCCTCTCCCGTAAGGCGGTTGGCGTCGCGTTACCGCTGGCCCTGACCGCCGTCACGCTCACCGCCTGCGGGGGTGGCGGTGGCGGCGCAAGCAGCGCGGACGGGAGGGTCGCGGGCGACATCAGCTTCCAGACCTGGAATCTGCGGGCCAACTACAAGGACTACTTGGGCGGCCTGATCGCCGAGTTCGAGAAGGAGTACCCGGGCGTACGGGTGAAGTGGATCGACCAGCCCGCCGACCACTACGCGGACAAACTCAGCGCCGACGCGGCGGGCGGCACCATGCCGGACGTCGTCAACGTCTCCCCCGACCTCGCCTATCCGCTGGCCAGGGCCGGGGTGTTGACGAACCTGGACAGGGAACCGGCCAGCGCCAGGTACCGGGACGAGTACACCCCGCAGGCCTGGCAGGCCAACGAGATGCCGGGGCTGAACGGCGGTTACGCCTTCCCCTGGTACCTCAACACCGGACCGCTGTTCTACAACAAGGCGTTGTTCGCGCAGGCCGGTCTCGACCCCGACAAACCCCCGAAGACCTATGACGAGTTGTTCGCCGACGCGGACGCGATGGCCAGGCACTCCGGCGGGAAGGTGGCGACCCTCGCGGCCACCCCGGCCATCGAGGACTTCGGCCGCTACGGCGTGCGGCTGATGAACGCGGACGCCACCGAGTTCACCTACAACGAGCCCAAGGGCGTGGCACTGCTGGGCAGATACAAGCAGCTCTACGACAGCGGAGGACTCGACTCGCAGGCGCTCACGAACGGCCCGGAGGAGTCCGGCCAGAAGTTCCTGGAGCAGAAGGTCGCGATGAATCCGGGCAGTGCCCACGACCTGGGCAATTTCAAGGAGAACGCGCCCACGCTGTACAGGAACCTGGGAATCACCGACGCGCCGAACAACACCGGCCACCCGAACATGTACGTGATGGGCCTGGCGATCAGCGCCACCAGTCGGCACAAGGCCGCCGCCATCGCGTTCGCCCACTTCGTCACCGACAGGCGGAACCAGGAGTCCTTCGCACACAAGGTGGCGGTGTTCCCCTCGACCAGGGGCTCGTTGGACCAGCCCTACTGGACCAGGGACGACGGCACCGACGAGGGACGGGTACGCGTGGCCGCCGCGAAGGCGCTCAGGGGCGCGGTCAACTACACCCCGGTGGTGATGAGTGACGAGATGAAGACCGTCCTGCAGAACCAGGTCGCCCTCGCGCTCCAGGGCAGGAAGTCGCCGAAGCAGGCGCTGGACGACGCCGTCGCGCAGAGCGACAAACTGCTGCGGCAGAGCTGAGGGCCCGGCATGCGCCCGTCACGAAGCGGCCGCAGCCATCGGGCGGCCAGTCCCTGGCTGTTCCTGCTGCCCGGTCTCGCGGCCATCGCGGGGTTCAGCCTCTACCCGTTCCTGACCACCGTCCGGCAGTCCTTCACGGACGCGCGAACCCTGCTGCCGGGCCACTGGGTCGGCCTGCGCAACTTCCAGGACATGCTGCACGACGGCCAGTTCTGGACCGCGCTGGGCAACAGCGCCCTGTACGTCGCCGTGGTGGTGCCCTGCGCGGTGCTGCTGCCGCTGCTGCTCGCCCTGCTGGCCCAGCCGCGCACGCACTTCATCGGCTTCTTCCGCGCCGCGTTCTACACCCCGGTGGTGGCCTCGGTCGTGGTGGTGGCGCTGATCTGGAACTGGATGCTGGACGACCGGGGGCTGATCAACGGCATCCTGCACGCCCTCGGCGCCGGACCGGTCCCGTTCCTGGGCAACGGCTGGCTGCTGCTGTTCAGCGCGATGGCGCTGACCGTGTGGAAGGGCCTCGGCTACTACATGATCATTTATCTGGCGGCGCTCGCCGACGTGCCCCGTGAACTGCACGAGGCCGCCTCCGTCGACGGCGCGGGGGCGGTGCGGCGGTTCCTCAGCATCACGGTGCCGTCGCTGCGCTCCACCATGGTGCTGGTCGGCGCGCTGTCGTCGGTGGCCGCCTTCAAGGTGTTCTCCGAGGTCTACTTGATGGCCGGTCCCACCGGTGGCCCGGCCGGGCAGGACACCACGCTGGTGATGCTGGTGGAGCGCACCGGCACCGGACTGTCCGGGCGGGTCGGCTACGCCTCGGCGCTGTCCCTCGTGGTGTTCGTCATCGCCCTGGCGCTGATGCTGCTGGTGCTGCGCGCCGGTCGAGGGGAGGACGAGCGGTGAGGGCTTCCCGGGCCTGGGGGCGCGCCGTGCGCTACGTGCTGCTGCTGGCGGTACTGGTGATCACCGTCGGCCCGTTCCTGTGGCAGTTGTCCACCTCGTTCAAGGGCCGCGCCGAGGACATCTACACCTTCCCGCCGCACCTGCTGCCCCGGCACCCGACCCTGCGGAACTACACGGGCGTCGCGGACATCGTCCCGGTCTGGAGCTACGCGCTCAACTCGCTGACGGTCGCGGCGACCAGTGTGGTGACGAACCTGGTCGGTGCCTCGCTCGCCGGATACTCGCTGGCCCGGCTGCGCTTCCGGGGGCGTGGCGCCGCCACGCTCTGCTTCTTACTCGCGCTGCTGGTGCCGTTGGAGAGCGTCGTCATCGCCCAGTTCACGCTGATGCGCCAACTGGGCCTGAACAACACGCTGGTCGCGGTGGTGCTGCCGGGCTGCGTCGGCGCGATGAACGTGCTGCTGATGCGCAACGCGTTCGGGCGCCTGCCGTACGAGACCGAGGAGGCGGCGGTCGTCGACGGCGCGAACGTCTGGCAGCGGTTCGTGCGGATCGCGCTGCCCTCGGTCAAGGGCACGCTGGCGGTGGTCGCGATCTTCTCCTTCATGGGCTCGTGGGACGACTTCCTGTGGCCGCTGGTCGTGCTCTCGGACTCCTCGAAGTTCACGCTCACGGTGGGCCTGAACTATCTGCACGGCACGTTCTCCGGCAACCAACGGCTGGTCGCGGCCGGGACGATCATCGCCGTCGCGCCGCTGATCGTGCTGTTCGCCTGCCTCCAGCGCTACTTCTTCCGCGGTGTCGGCGAGGGCGCCGTCAAGGGCTGACCGCACCGCCACCCGGCCTCGAACCGAGGAGGACCCCGCTATGCGCTCTGTGCGCTTCGGCGTCAACTACACGCCCACGCACGGCTGGTTCCACCACTGGCTGGACTTCGACCTGGACCAGGTGCGCGCCGACCTCGACTCCATCGCGGGGCTCGGCCTGGACCACATCCGGGTCTTCCCCGTGTGGCCGGTCTTCCAGCCCAACCGGACGCTGATCAGACCGCGCGCCGTGGAGCAGTTGGTACGGCTGGTCGACGCGGCGGCGGAACGCGGCCTCGACGTCAACGTCGACGGTCTGCAGGGGCACCTGTCGAGTTTCGACTTCGTCCCGTCGTGGACCACCACCTGGCACCGCCGCAACCTGTTCACCGACCCGGCGGTGGCCGAGGGCCAGGCCGAGTACCTGCGCACACTGGCCGCGGCGCTCGCCGACCGGCCCAACTTCCTCGGGATGACCGTCGGCAACGAGATCAACCAGTTCTCCGCCGCGCCCCACCCCGACCCCGATCCGCTCAGCCACGAGCAGGCGGCCGACTGGCTGCGCCGAATGCTCGACGCCTGTGAGCGCGGCGCACCGGGCCGCTGCCATCTGCACGCCAGCTACGACGCCGCCTGGTACCACGACGGCCATCCGTTCACCCCCGCCCACTCGGCCCGGCTGGGCGGCATGACCGCCGTGCACTCCTGGGTGTTCAACGGCACCGCGCAACGCCACGGCGCCACCGGCGCCGCAACCGAGCAGCACGCGGCCTATCTCATCGAACTGTCCAAGGCCTGGGCCGACCGCCCGGACCGCCCGGTGTGGCTCCAGGAGGTCGGCGCACCCGCACCGCACATCCCGCCCGGGCGCGCCGCCGCCTTCACCGAGGCCACCGTCGCCAACGCCCTGGACTGCGCGGACGTGTGGGGCGTGACGTGGTGGTGCTCGCACGACGTGGACCGGGCGCTGGCCGACTTCCCGGACCTGGAGTACGGGCTCGGGCTGCTCACCAACGACCGCGAGGTCAAGCCCGTTGGGCAGGCGATCGCCCGGATCGTGCGGCAGTGGCGGGGCCGCGAGCACCGACCGCCGCCGCGCGGCACCGCGCTGCTGCTCGATCTGGACGACGCGTACGGCGCGCCCGCCCGGTCCGGGTGCGCGCCGGGCGGCGAGTTCTTCGACGCGTGGATGCGGCTGGCCGCGCGGGGCCTGCGCCCGGCCGCCGTGCTCGCCGAACACGCCGAGGACGCGCGGTACTTGGCGTCCCGTGGCATCACCGAGGTCGTCACCGTGCCACAGGCCCTCAAGGGAGCACGCCGATGAACCCGTACCCGGCGCCCCGCCGCACCCTTCTGCTGTCCGTGGCCGCCGCCACCGCCGCGCTCGCCCTCCCCCGGCCCGCGGCCGCCGCGGCCAGTGGGAGCGCCGCTCTCCAGCCGTACGCCTCGTACTGGTTCCCCGACTCGCTGCCGTCCGGCACCCCGCGGCCCGGCGTGGTGTGGCGCGGTCTGCGGGAGTGGGATCCGCGCACCGACCCCGATGTGCCGTTCAACACCGCGTCGGTGCCGCTCGCCGCGCGGTTCGCTCCCCCGCCGCCCAACACCACCGCACACACCGGCCAGGCCCGGATCAGCGCGCTGGCCGCGTTCGACCACACCTCGGGAAATCCCGCGCAGGGCTCGCCGACCGCCGACTTCTACGCGCTGACCCAGTGGGCCTACCTGGACGAGCTGGTGCTCTGGGGCGGCTCGTCCGGTGAAGGCCTGATCGTGGCCCCGAACGCGCCGGTGATCGACGCCGCGCACCGCAACGGTGTGCCGGTGCTGGGCACGGTCTTCCTGCCGCCGGTGGCGTACGGCGGAGACCCGCGCTGGACCCGCGAGCTGGTGCGGCGCGACGCCTCGGGCGGCTTCCCGCTGGCGGACAAGATGGCGCTGGTGTGCGCGACGTACGGGTTCGACGGCTGGTTCGTCAACGCCGAGACCGACGGGGGTGATGCCCGGCTCGCCTCCGACATGCGGGACTTCGTCGCCCGGCTGCGGGCCCAGGGACTGCGGGTGACCTGGTACGACGCGATGACCGACACCGGCGGCGTCAACTGGCAGAACCAACTCGACGCCCACAACCAGGAGTTCTTCACCGCCGCCGACACCATCTTCCTCAACTTTGACTGGGACCGGGCGGGCCTCGCCTCCTCCGCCCGGCTGGCGGAACGCCTCGGCCGCGAACGCTACGCGGTGCAGGCCGGGATCGACGTGGAGTCGAACGGCTGGGACACCCCGGTGGACTGGGCGGCGGTGGTGCCCACGACCGGGCCCGCCGTGCTGTCCTACGGCTTCTACCGGCCGGAGTGGACGTGGACGAGTCTGCCGCGGGACCAGCGCACCCCCGCCGCCTTCCACGACCGCGACGACCGGTTCTGGTCCGGTCAGCGCCTCGACCCCACGGCACCGGGCGGCACCGGCGGCTGGCGACCGCCCGCCTGCGCGGTGGGCGACCGCTCGACGGTGACCGCGCTGCCGTTCGCCACCAGCTTCAACACCGGCCACGGCCTGGGCTGGTACGACAACGGCAGCCAGCTGTCGGACAGCCCGTGGAACCATCTGGGCCTGCAGGACCGGTTGCCCGCCCGCCGCTGGGTGGTCCGCACCACCGGCGCACGCCCCGCGGTCGGCTTCGACTTCGCCGACGCCTGGCGCGGCGGCAGCAGCCTGCTGGTGAGCGGTGCGCTGGCCGCGGCCACCACCGTCGAGCTGTACTCGGTGCGGTTGCCGGTCCGCGCGGACACGGTGGTCGACCTCGTGCACCGCTCGGACGCCCGGTCCGCGGGTGTGGCCGTGGAGTTGGCGGTCGCGCTGGCCGACCCGGCGGCCGGTGCGCCGTACCCGTTCCGGTACCTGCCGGTGGGCACGCTGCGCGCGGGCGGCCAGGGCTGGACGAGCGCCACGCTGTGGCTCGGCCGGGTGCTGGGCGCCGGGCACACCGTGCGCGCGCTGGGCGTCCGGCTCACCGCCCAAAACGGCGCGGTGGCCTGGCGGTTGGGCTCGCTCGCCGTACACGACGCGGCGGTCGGCGCGCCGCCGACCCGGCCGGGGACACCGCGGGTCACCGCCGCGCGGCGGGGTGCGGACGGCACGGCCGCGCTGCGGCTGGCCTGGCGGCGGTCGGCGGGTCCGGTGCGGCACTACGAGGTGCACCAGTTGCTGCCCGGCGGCGGCCGGAGCTTCCTCGGCGGCACCTGCCAGCTCGCCACGTACCTGCCGCGGCTGCGCCGGGCGGCGGGCGAGTCGGCGAGCCGGATCGAAGTGCGGGCGGTCGGCGAGCTGTTCGACGCCTCCGCACCCGCCACCACCCGGTTCGCCTGGTAGCCGAACCCCCAGGGAGCCCGCTGTGCACAACGATCCCGCCACAGCGGAGCGCTCAGGCCAACGACCGGCCCGCCGGGATCATCTTGCCCACCCGGGTGACGAGTTCCGCGACCCGTTCCATCGCGTGCGGGTCGTGCACATCGGGCAGGCCGAGGATGACGTGCTCGATCCCGTGGGCGGCCAGTTCCTCGCAGCGGTCGGCGCACTGGTCGACCGAGCCGCCGGGGCCGGTGAGCGGCAGCCTCGCCACGACGGTCTTCTCGATCTCGTCGTACGGCCGCCCCTCGCGTTCGCAGTGCTCGCGCAGCACGGTCAGCTTGTGGGCGACCTCCGGGGTGTCGAACAGGTTGCAGGCGTCCGCGTACTTCGCCACCAGCCGCAGTGTCTTGCGCTCGCCCGAGCCGCCCACCAGGATCGGCGGACGCGGACTGGTCAGCGGTGCGGGCGAGATCAGCGGGCGCTCAAGCGCGTAGTGGCGGCCCTCGAACGGGCGGGTGTCCCCCGACCAGGCGTGCCGTACGATCCGCAGCGTCTCCTCCAGCCTCTCGAACCGCGCGGCGACGGGCGGGAACGGGATGCCGAGCCCGGCCGCCTCCGCGTCGTACCACCCGGCGCCCACACCCAGCCAGGCGCGGCCACCGGAGAGTACGTCCAGCGTGGTCACCGTCTTGAGCAGTACACCGGGGTGCCGGTAGACCGCGCCGGTGACCAGTGTGCCCAGCCGCAGCCGCCGGGTGTGCGCGGCGGCGAACGCCAGCGCCGAGTAGCCCTCCAGCATCGGCTCGTCCTCGGCGCCGTTCATCGGGATCTGCCAGAAGTGGTCCATCACCCACAGGCTCGCCAGTCCCGCCTCGTCCGCGTCGCGCGCGACGCGCCCCAGGGTCGGGCCGATCGCCTCCGGCCCACCGGGCCAGGTGAACGAGGCCACCGTCAAACCGATTCGCACGATTCCTCCCGCAAATAGCGTGTTGGGCCAACAATGCCGTGGCTGCTGACTCATGGTCACGTTTGAGCGGGCTCGCGTCGCAGGGGAATGGCCCGGGAACCCTTGGGCAGTTGTCATGCCCGTGTAAGCTCGGCGCGGTTCACGTGTGTCACCGCCGTACCAACCAAGGTTTCAGGGGGTTTCTTCATGCGTGCAAGAGCGTCCCTAATCGTCGCCGCCGCGGCGGCGCTGCTGGTCGCCGCGGCGAACGGCGGCTCCGCCCACGCGGGTCCGGTCGGGTCCGCACCCGCCGACTCCGGCGGCCAGCCCGTCGCCCTGATCTCGCCCGGTGATCCCTACGCCGCCTGCGACATCAAGGGCGACGGCACCGCGGCCAACTGGCCCTCCAGCGAGGTCGAGCCGTACATATCCGTCGACCCGCGCGACCCACACCATGTGATCGGAGTCTTCCAACAGGACCGCTGGGCCGACGGCGGCGCCCGAGGGCTGACCGCGACCTACAGCACCGACGGCACCCACTTCACCGAGTCCGCCCTGCCGTTCAGCCACTGCGCGCCCGGCGGCCTGCCGTACCAGCGGGCGTCCGACGCCTGGGTCAGCATCGGCCCGGACGGCACCGCGTACTCCAGCGGGCTGGTCTTCGACGCCACCGACGCCCGCAACGGCGTCGCCGCCGCCACCTCGTACGACGGCGGCCGCACCTGGCGCAACACCACCCAGCTCATCCAGGACGGCGACCCCGCCATCGGCAACGACAAGAACTCGGTCACCGCCGACCCGGCGCACCCCGGCACCGCCTACCAGGTCTGGGACCGGATCGACCAGGTCACCACGGGAGCCCACCCGCACTTCGACGGCCCGGCGTACATCTCCGTCACCCGTGACCACGGCCGCACCTGGTCCACGGCACGGCCTTTCGTGAACACGGCCGCCGTCCCCAACACCCAGACGATCGGCAACGTCATCGTCGTCGACCCGCGCACCGGGACGCTGTACGACTTCTTCGACTCGATCACGTACTCCGACTACAAGGCGACCGCCGCCACCGACGCGCACTTCGCGGTCGTCACCTCCACCGACCAGGGCCGCACCTGGAGCCAGCCGGTCAGGGTCGCCACCGACACCTCCGTCCCCGAGGCCGACCCCAACGCACCGGCGGACCCGGCCAAGGCGCTACGGGCGGGCGGCGGACTCCCCGCGGCGGCGATCGACCCCCGCACCGGTGAGTTGTATGTGGCGTACGAGGGCTCGGAGTTCACCGGCGGACAGTACGACGCCATCCAACTCGTGCACTCCACCGACGGCGGCCGCACCTGGTCCGGACCGGCCCGCGTCAACCAGGCGCCCGGCGCGCCCGCGTTCACTCCGTCGGTCACCGTGGACAGCCACGGCACCGTCGCCGTCACCTACTACGACCTTCGCTATCTCACCCCGGGCGACACGACGACCCTGCCAACGGCCGCGTGGCTGGTGACCCTGCCGCACGGCAACGCGGACTACCCCACCGAGCGCCGGATATCCCGCGTCTTCGACTGGCTGCAAGCCCCGAACGCGGGCGGCCACTTCCTCGGCGACTACGAGGGCATCGCCAGGGCGGGCAGCCGCGTCCGCCCCATCGTGGTGGAAACCAACGACAACGCTCCGCTGGACAGCACGGACGCCTACAGCGGCGCCTTCAACGCCGCGGTGATCGGCTCCGGCACGGCCCACACCACCGCCGTGCCGAGGACGGTGACCGTACGACCGGCCGCGCGGCCGGTGACGCGGCGGTAGTACCGCGTCGGCTGCGTCGCGGTTCCGGGTGGACCGTACAGTGATCCGCACCCGGTCCCGCGACGAACAGGAGCACCCGCGCCATGCACGACCCCGTGGAGAGCGTGAAGGCGGCCGTCAGCGGCGGCATCGGCTCGCTGCTGCTGGACCGGCCGGGTGCGCTCAACGCCCTTGACCTGCGGATGGTCCAGCGGATGCGGGCGGCACTGGAGGCGTGGCGGGCGGACGACGCGGTGCGCGCGGTGGTGGTGCGCAGCACCTCGGCCAAGGCGTTCTGCTCGGGCGGGGACATAAGGGCGGTGCGCGAGGCCGCGCTGCGCGGCGACCACGCGGCGGTGCGCGAGTACTTCGGGTCCGAGTACGGGCTCAACGCCGCGATCGCCGGATACCCCAAGCCGTACATGGCGCTGATCGACGGCTACGCGCTGGGCGGCGGGCTGGGGATCTCCGTGCACGGCGCGGTGCGGGTGGTCACCGAACGAGCAGGGCTGGCCATGCCGGAGACCGCGATCGGCTTCTTCCCGGACATCGGGGCCAGCTACTTCCTGCCCCGGCTGCGCGGCCGGACCGGCTGGTACCTGGGACTGACCGGGCGCCGGATCTCCGGTGCGGCGGCGGTCGAGTGCGGGCTGGCCACGCACTACGTGCACTCAAGCGAACTCGGAGCGCTGGAGCGCGAGTTGGCCGCGACCGGCGGCGAGCGACTCACCGACGTGCTGGCCCGCCACGCGGCGGTGCCGCCCGCGTCCGAACTCGCCGGCCAGCGCGAGGTGATCGACCGCTGCTTCGCCGCCGACAGCCTGGACGGCGTCTTCGAGCGGCTGACCGCCGAGGGCGGCGACTGGGCGGAGGAGACGCTGGCCGAACTGCGCCGCGCCTCGCCGTCCGCACTCCATGTGACGTTCGAACTGCTGCGGCACGGGGCGCGCTCCGACGCCTCTTTGCGGGACTGCCTGGACCTGGAGCTGCGTACGGCCTGCCGGACGGCGGCCACGCATGACTTCGCGGAGGGCGTCCGGGCGGCACTGGTCGACAAGGACCGCGAGCCGACCTGGGATCTGGCCCAACTCGACACCGTACGCGGCTGGTTCGAACAGTAGCGGTCAGTGCTCGCGCGGCCCCGCACCCTGGTGTGACCTGGCGTAACTCACCGCGGGGGTGCGGCGGTTATCGCTGGTGACGCCCGAGTGTGAGGCGAGCCGCACGGAGAGTAGGACCGCATGCCGCCCAGGAGCAACCCCACCGCGCGCCAGGTACGTCTGGGCGCCGAAATGCGCAGGATGCGCGAGTCCGCGGGCATCACGGCACGGGACGCCGCCGCCTTCCTCAATTCCAATCCGATCCAGATGAGCCATGTGGAGTCCGGCCGCAGCGGTATCAGCGAGGACCGCGTCCGACGGCTCGCCGACTACTACTCGTGCGAGAACCGGCGCTACGTCGACGCGCTGGTCGAAATGGCCAACGAGCGGGGCAAGGGGTGGTGGGAGGAGTTCCGCGGCCTGCTCTCCCCGGTTTCGCTGGACCTCGCCGAGATGGAACACCACGCGGTGTACATGCGGGCACTGGAAGTGCTCCATATCCCTGGCCTCCTGCAAACCGAGGACCACATGCGCGCCGCTTTCTCGTACGTGAATCCGGACCTGCCGCCGAAAAAGCTGGACACGTGGGTGGAATTCCGTTCCCGCCGCCGGGCCGCGCTGGCCGACTGCACGTTCGGCGCGGTGATCCACGAGGCCGCGCTGCGGCTGAAGGTCGGCGGGACGAAGGAGGCCCGTGCTCAGCTCACGCACATCCTGGAGATGTCGGAGCGGGACAACGTCACGGTGCGGATCATCCCGTTCGACGCCGAGGGCTTCGCGGGCGCCGGGTACTCCATGCTCTACGTCGGCGGCCGGGTCTCACAGCTGGACACGGTACAGATGGACACCATGGACGGTTCCAGTTTCGTGGACGGGGAATCCCGGTTGAGGAAGTACCGCACCCTGCTCGACCGGATCGAGCGCTCGGCCCTGACACCCGACGCCTCACGGAACTTCATCAGCCGCGTCGAAGGGGAGTTGTAACCTTGGCCACCTCGATCATCTGGCAGAGGTCCTCGTATTCCGCGGGCTCGGACGGCAACACCTGTGTGGAGGTGGGCACCTCCGCCGACCGAATACACCTTAGGGAAAGCGCCATGCCCAACGCGGTCGTCACCACCAATCGCAGCCACCTCTCCGTCTTCATCAGGCGCATAAAGGCGGGGTGTTGAACCATGGGCCGGGTACTGGTGGTGGATGACGACGCCGCGATCCTGCGCTCCCTCGGGCGCGGACTGCGACTGAACGGTTACGCCGTGACCCTCGCGGACAGCGGGGAGGCCGCCCTGGAACAGCTGGCGGCGGCCCGGGCCGACGTCATCGTGCTGGACGTCTCCATGCCGGGCATCAGCGGTACCGAGGTGTGCCGCCGCCTGCGTGCCGCCGGGGACGACACGCCGGTGCTGATGCTCTCCGCGCTGGACGAGGTCAAGGACCGGGTGGCCGGGCTGCAGGCCGGGGCCGACGACTACCTCGTCAAACCGTTCGCGCTCCAGGAGCTGCTGCTGCGGTTGCAGGCGCTGCTGCGCCGCCGCCCGCCCTCGCCCACCGAACCCGTCCGGGTCGGCGAGCTGGTGCTCGATCCCGCCGCACGCGAGGTGCACTACCACGGCGTGCCGGTCCGCCTCACCCGGCGCGAGTTCGAGCTGCTTGAGGTGCTGGCCCGCAACACGGGCGTGGTGCTCAGCCGGGACCAGCTGCTGGACCGGGTCTGGGGATACGACTTCGACGTGCGCACCGATGCCGTCGACACCTTCGTCAGCTATCTGCGCCGCAAGCTGGAGGCACAGGGGCGCCCACGCCTGGTGCACACGGTGCGCGGGGTGGGGTTCGTACTACGGCAGGACCACGAATGACGGCGGAGCGGGGCTCCACCCTTGACGGTGGCGCGGGACTCACGGAAATGACGGCGCAGCCAGGCGCCGCCTTCGAGAGCGGTGGCGGGCGGCGGACGGGAATGCGGCTGTCCACCCGGATCGCGGTGGCGGTGGGCGTCACCGTGCCGCTGCTGGTGCTGGCCTCGGCGGCGCTACTGCTGCGACTGGTGAGCGTGGACGCGCACGCCGCGCAGGACTCACATCTGCGGGACCGGGCGGCCGTGGTACTGCCGATGGCCCGCAACCTGATCAACGTGAACCGGGCCGGACGCTACAAGCAGGAGCGCAACCGCGAACACCGGCTGTTCGCCAACGCGTTGGACGTGGGCGTACGAGTGGTGACCGGGCCGGACGCCGCGCCGATCGCGGCGGGCGGCCCGCAGCCCGGCCCCGGCGTTGCGCTGCCCGCGGCGACGGCGAACCCGGTGACGGTGCGGGCGGACGGCAGGGCGTGGCGGGCGTTCCGGCTACCGGTCACCGGGGAGCAGGCGGGGGCCGCGCTGTGGGTGTTCTCCCCCGCGTCGGTGGTCAGCAGCGGGGTGGACGCGGTGCGCGGCCGGATCCTGCTGACCGCGCTGATCGCGGCACCGGTCTCGGCGCTGCTGGCGCTGTTGGTCGCGCAGCGGGCGACCCGCTCGCTGCGCAGGTTGCAGCGGCAGGCCAGCGGGCTCGACCCCCGGGTGAGCGAGGCCCGGCTGGAGCACCGGCCGTCCCGGGTCACCGAGGTCGACGACCTGGCCCGGACCCTGCAGACGCTGCTGGCCCGCTACGACGAGCAGGCGGCCCGCACCGGCGAGGCGCTGGCGACCGCCCGCTCGTTCTCCGCGGCGGCCTCGCACGAGTTGCGCACCCCGATGATGAGCATGCGGACGAACCTGGAGATCCTCTGCGACCATCCGGATCTCGATCCGGCCGAGCGCGCCGAGGTGCTGGCGGACCTGCGGGGCGAACACGCCCGGCTGCAGGGGCTGTTGGTGACCCTGCGCGCGCTGGCCCAGGGCGATCTGGTGGAGGCGGACGCGTTCAGCACCGTCGATCTGGGTGAGCTGGTCGAGGCGACGGTGGCCGACGCGGCCCGCCGCCATCCGCGGGCGCGGATCACGGTCCGGGCGCAGGCGGGCCCACGGCTGCACGGCTGGGAACCGGGGTTGCGGATGATCGTCGACAACCTGCTGAACAACGCGCTGGTGCACGGCCGTCGGCCGGGCGGCGCGCCGGAGGTCCTGGTGACGCTGCGCCGTGCGGACGACCACGCGGTGCTGACGGTGGACGACGCCGGTCCCGGCATCCCGCCCGAGGCTCGGGAGTGGGTCTTCCGGCGGTTCGAACGCGGCCCGGACAGCCCCGGCACCGGGCTCGGGCTGACGCTCGTCGCCCAGCAGGTCGACCTGCACCGCGGCACCGTGCGCATCGGCGACCGGCCCGATGGCGCGCCCGGCAGCAGCTTCGAGGTGCGGTTGCCGCTGTCCGGGGCCGCCACGCCCGAACTGCCGCCGCACCGCGACTGGTTGAGCGGTTCGGTGCGCGTCGCGGACTGACCGGCGCCGCCCCACAAAGAAACCACAAGAAGCACTTCTACGGTCTGCGGCAAGCGGCCCGCCCGCCGTCTCCCAGCGGGGGCGGACCGTGCCCCAACCGTCACCACGAAGTGGAGAGAGTCATCATGCAGCGTCGCAAGGCGACGGTGACCGCGACCGTCGCGGGACTCGTCCTCACCGGTTCTCTGGCGGCCGTGGCCGTACCCGCGTACGCGGACGGCGGCAGCCCGTCGGCCTCCACCAGCACCGCGCCACAGGCCCACCCGAAGGGCCCGAAGACGGACGGCGCGCGGGCGCTGTGCCACCGGGTGCCCAAGCTCGACCGGCGGATCGCCCGGGAGATCAAGCGGCTGCAGTCGGGGGTCGGCACGCCCGGCTCGATCGCGTTCCTGCAGCAGCGCGTCGACAACGCCAAGAAGGAGAACCACGCGGCCATCGCCAAGTTCCTCGGCGACCGGCTCACCGCTCGGCAGGCCCTGCTGGTCAACCTCAAGCAGCGGCAGGGCGATCTGAAGGACGTCGCCACCTGGTGCAGGGCGAACGACAACGGCAAGCCCGCCGACAGCGGCGCGAACGCGTGAACCGCCGCCGCCGTCTCACCCTGCTGGCGGCCGCCGCACTGGCCGTGCCGGTACTGGCCGGATGCGGGCACTCCGCGGCCACCGGCGCGGCCAGCGGTACGCCGTCGGCCACCTCGACCCCGGGTTCGTCCTCCACGGACCAGCTCCAGCGGATGCGGCACAAGGTCGACGCCGCCCAGAGCGCGGCGGACGCCGCCGACCAGGACGCCCGCAGCAACTAGGCGCTCCGGTGTCGGTGCTCCGCGGGGTCACTGTGGCTGGTCGCGCGGCTCCCGCGCCCTTTCAGGGCGCTGCCGGGAGAAGGCGGGCTTCGCCCGACGTGTAGAGGTGGGGCCGCGGTGGGTTGGATACGCCCTTCCGGCGGATTCCCGCCGGGTTGCCGTCAGCGTGCCGGGACATGCCTTCTGACGTGCGCGAACGCCTCCGCCCACGGCGGGGGCGTTCCGGCGTTCGGGTGACGCCGGGGGTCGGTTCGCGTCGCAGGCCGGGCGTGGAGGCGGTTGCATCCTGGTGAGCCGGTCGGGCCGACGCGGCCATGCGGACCGCGCCGTCCGGCGCCGGGAGAGTGTCATGCCCACTGGTCGAATCACCGCCGTACGGATCACCGCGGTCACCGTGGCCGCCGTTGCCGCGCTCGGTTTCACCGCTCCCACCGCTCTGGCCGGTGTGGACCCCGATCCGGTCGGCCCGGGGCAGCAGTTGCGGCTGAGTGATGACCGCAAGTGCGACATGTCGATGGGCGCCCGGGCGTTCTCGCCGCTGTTCGGCGAGACGGCGCTGTCCGCGGGGGCGGACCGGATGGTGGCCGCCGTCACCACTGCCTCGACCGCGCGGCCCGGCAGGTATCCGGTGACGATCCGCTGCGGCGCGGGCGGTGTCCGGGTCACCGGCGCGGTCTCGGTCCTGGCCGCCCCTTCCAGGGGCGCCGAGGCGGGCACCGGCGCCTCGGGCGGCGGCGCCGCCCAACTGGCCTGCGGTACGGCCCTGTTGGCCTTGGCGGTCAGCGGTGCCGTACGCCGACGGCGCCGCTGTCACCGTTGACACGGTTGCGGCGGGTCGCGCCGCCTGGCTGCTCGCCGCTGCGGCGGTTCGGGCTCGGGTGAGGCCCCGAGCCCCGCCACGCCATTGGGGCAGGTCCCCGACTCCCGCGACGACTTCAGTCGTTGACGCGTGCGTGCAGGTGCATGTCGTGCCAGCCGTCCGGGTGCAGCGTCGCGCTGCGCTTGGTGCCCTCCAGCGGGAAACCCGCCTTCTCCGCCACCCGGCACGACGCCGTGTTCGCCACCGCGTGGGTGATTTCGAGGCGATGCAGTCCGAGGTCGTGGAAGGCCCATTCCGCGACCCTTCGCGTGGCGCTCAGCGCCACCGCGGCGCCGCGGGCGGCGGGCAGCACCCAGTAGACGTACTCCGCGGTGCCGTGTCGCAGGTCCATGTCGCCCAGGGCGACCGACCCCAGCACCGAGTCGTCCTCGCTGCGGGCGACGGCCCAGGTCACCGCCGCCTCCGCGTGCCAGCGTCGCCCGTACCGGGCGATCCGCTCCCGGGCCTGCTCGATGCCGCCGGTGGGCGGGCGGTTCCACTGCCGGATCGCCGGGTCCTGCCAGGCCGCCGCCAGTTCGGGCGCGTCCTCGGGACGCCACGGCCGCAGGGTGAGCCCGGCGTCGGGTATGCCCAGTACCGGCTGCGCGGCGCCGCTCATCCGTCCGGCGGGGACGACGTCGGCCACGGGCTCGTTGATCGCGTTCATCACCGCATCCTGCCAGACGGGTTTGGGCCCGCCCCGCAGATCGAACCGCCGCGGAGCCGAGCGACCACGGCGGCGGCCGGTGGCGCCGAATCGCCGAACTTCGGCCCGGTCAGCCGTCCAGTAGCCAGGTGCTGGACGCGAGCGTCGTGTCCCGCGCCGCCGACCGCAGATGCTCGCGCAGCACGCCGCGCAACTCCCGTGCGGCGCGCGGCGGTTCGACGTCCTTGCGGTGGGCGACGGCGATGGTGCGGTGCAGTCCGGGCCGGACGAAAGGGGTGACCCGTAGTCCGGAGCGGGCGGCGACCATGGAGGGGATCACGGCGAGGCCGAGCCCGGCTCGGACGAAGCCCAGCACGGCGTCCATCTCACCGCCCTCGACGGTGAAGGCCGGGTCGAACCCGGCCGCGCGGCATGCCGACGTGGTGACCTCCCGCAGGTCGTAGCCGCGCCGGAACATCACCATCGGCTGGTCGCGCAGGTCCTCGACGCGGATCCGGCCGCCGCGAGCCGGGGCGGCGGACGACGGCGCGGAGACCACGACGAGGTCCTCGCGCAGCAGTTCGGTCGCGGCCAGTGCCGGGGCCTGGCCGGGCAGCGGGGTGATGATCAGGGCCAGGTCGAGTTCACCGGCGGCCAGCACCCGTACCAGGTCCTGCGAGCCGTCCTCGTGGACCACCAGGTCAACCCCGGGATAGCGGTCGTGGAAGTCCCGCAGCACGTCCGGCACCAGGCTGGCGCACAGGCTGGGGGTGGCGCCGAGCCGGACCCGGCCGCGGCGCAGCTGGGCGACCTCCTGCACCTCGCGGCGCGCCGTCTCGGCGTCCGCGAGGATCCGCTGGGCCAGTGGGAGCAGCGCCTCGCCCGCGTCGGTGAGCGTGATGTGCCCGCGGGCGCGGTGGAACAGTTCGGCGCCCAACTCCCGTTCCAGTGCCCGGATCTGCTGGGAGAGCGACGGCTGCGCCACGTGCGTCCGGGCGGCGGCCCGGGTGAAGTGGCGGGTCTCGGCGACCGCCGCGAAGTACTGGAGCTGATGCAACTGCACGACCGCCACGATAGCTCTGCTCGATAGCCTTTGCCTATCGAAACAAGCCGCACCATGTCTTGGACCGATCCACACCGGCCTGCCTACCGTCGGTGTCATGGCACTGGCGACGCGGACGGTCCGACGGCCGTCCACCTTGGCAACCCTGTGGCGGTCGACCGTCGGCAAGAAGACCGTGATGGCCGTCACCGGCGTGATCATGCTGCTGTACCTCGTCGCGCACATGCTGGGGAACCTGAAGATCTTCTTCGGCTCGACGGAGTTCAACGGCTACGCGCACTGGCTGCGCACCCTCGGTGAGCCCGCGCTGCACCACGGCTGGTTCCTGTGGATCGTGCGGGTGGTGCTCGCCGCCTCGGTGGTGCTGCACGCCGTGTCGGCGTACCAGCTCAGCCGCCGTGACCTGGCCGCCCGGCCCACGGCCTACGCGCACCGGCGACCTCGGGCCAGCTACGCGACCCGCACCATGCGCTGGGGCGGGGTGATCCTCGGCCTGTTCATCGTGTGGCACCTGCTGGACCTGACCACCGGGACGGTCAACCCGCGCGGAGAGGCGGGCCACCCGTACCAGAACGTGGTGGCGGACTTCCACAACTGGTACGCCGACGTGATCTACGTCGTCGCGATGCTGGCCCTGGGGCTTCACATCCGGCACGGCTTCTGGAGCGCGGCGCAGACCCTGGGGGCCAACAACGCGCGCCGCGACAGGGCGCTGAAGTTCACCGCCGACGCGCTGGCCCTCGTCCTGACCGCGGGATTCGTCGCGGTGCCCGTCTCGGTGATGACCGGAGTGGTGAGCTGATCATGAGTTACGTCGACTACACCGTGGGCGAGCCGATCGCCGACACCAAGGCCCCGGACGGGCCGATCGAGGAGCGCTGGGACCGCCGCCGCTTCACCGCGAAGCTGGTGAATCCGGCCAACCGCCGCAAGCACACCGTGATCGTGGTCGGCACCGGCCTCGCGGGCGGCTCGGCGGGCGCCACCCTCGCCGAACAGGGCTACCGCGTCATCCAGTTCTGCTACCAGGACTCACCGCGCCG
Source organism: Streptomyces sp. PLK1-5 (assembly GCA_037034305.1). GTDB lineage: Bacteria > Actinomycetota > Actinomycetes > Streptomycetales > Streptomycetaceae > Streptantibioticus_A. Next base: position 76,075 of record JBAGJY010000010.1, on the reverse strand, counting down.
CGCCCACTCGATCGCCGCCCAGGGCGGCATCAACGCGGCCAAGAACTACCGCAACGACGGCGACTCCATCCACCGGCTGTTCTACGACACCGTCAAGGGCGGCGACTTCCGGGCCCGCGAGTCCAACGTCCGCCGCCTGGCGCAGATCTCGGTGGAGATCATCGACCAGTGCGTCGCGCAGGGCGTGCCGTTCGCCCGCGAGTACGGCGGACTGCTCGACACCCGCTCGTTCGGCGGCGTACAGGTCTCACGGACGTTCTACGCCCGCGGCCAGACCGGCCAGCAGCTGCTGCTCGGGGCCTACCAGGCGCTGTCCCGGCAGATCGCCGCGGGGAACGTGGAGATGCACGCCCGCACCGAGATGCTGGACCTGATCGTGGTGGACGGGCGGGCGCGCGGCATCGTCGCCCGCGACCTGGTCACCGGTGAGGTCTGCACGTACTTCGGGGACGCAGTGGTGCTGGCCTCCGGTGGCTACGGCAACGTCTTCTACCTGTCGACCAACGCCAAGAACTCCAACGCCACCGCCATCTGGCGGGCGCACCGGCGCGGCGCGTACTTCGCCAACCCGTGCTTCACGCAGATCCATCCGACCTGCGTTCCGCGTTCCGGCGAGCACCAGTCGAAGCTGACGCTGATGAGCGAGTCACTGCGCAACGACGGGCGCATCTGGGTGCCCAGGGCGAAGGGGGACAACCGGCCGCCGGACCGGATCCCGCAGCACGAGCGCGACTACTACCTGGAGCGGATGTACCCCTCGTTCGGCAACCTGGTGCCGCGCGACATCGCCTCACGGGCCGCGAAGAACGTCTGCGACGAGGGACGCGGTGTGGGCCCCGGCGGCCAGGGCGTCTACCTGGACTTCGCCGACGCGACAGCGCGCATGGGGCGGGACAAGGTCGCCGAGAAGTACGGCAACCTCTTCGAGATGTACGAGCGCATCACGGCGGAGAACCCGTACGAGGTGCCGATGCGCATCTATCCGGCGATCCACTACACCATGGGCGGGCTGTGGGTGGACTACGACCTGCAGACCACCGTTCCCGGCCTGTTCGCCATCGGGGAGGCCAACTTCTCCGACCACGGCGCCAACCGGCTGGGCGCCAGCGCGCTGATGCAGGGGCTGGCCGACGGCTACTTCGTGCTGCCGTCCACCATCAGCGACTACCTGGCCCGCCAACCACACGACACCGTCGATCCCCGACACCCCTCGGCCACCGAGGCGGTTGACGCGGTCACGGCGCGCCTGGACCGGCTGCTGGCGGTCGACGGCGACCGCACCCCCGACTCCTTCCACCGCGAACTGGGCGAACTGCTCTGGGACAACTGCGGGATGGCGCGCGACGCCGCCGGACTGCGCAAGGCGCTGGAGCGGATCCCGCAGCTGCGGGCGGAGTTCTGGCGCCGGGTGAAGGTGCCGGGCAGCGGCGAGGAGCTCAACCAGACACTGGAGAAGGCCAACCGGATCGCCGACTACTTCGAACTGGCCGAGCTTATGTGCCTGGACGCGCTGCACCGCGAGGAGTCGTGCGGCGGCCATTTCCGCGAGGAGAGCCAGACGCCGGACGGCGAGGCGGCCCGCGACGACGACCGGTTCTCGTACGCCGCGGCCTGGGAGTTCGCCGGTACCGGCGCGGCGCCCGTGCTGCACAAGGAGCAGTTGGTCTTCGAGTACGTCCACCCCACCCAGCGGAGTTACGCATGAGGCTCACCCTGCGCGTCTGGCGCCAGCGCGGCCCGGAACAGCCCGGTGCCATGACGACCTACGAGGTAGAGGGCATCAGCGAGGACATGTCGTTCCTGGAGATGCTCGACACACTCAACGAGCGGCTGATCCTGGACGGCGACGAGCCGGTTGCCTTCGACCACGACTGCCGCGAAGGCATCTGCGGCGCGTGCGGCATGGTGATCAACGGCCAGGCGCACGGCCCGGAGCGCACCACCACCTGTCAGTTGCACATGCGGCACTTCTCCGACGGTGACACCATCGACATCGAGCCGTGGCGGGCCGCGGCGTTCCCGGTGGTGAAGGACCTGGTGGTGGACCGGTCGGCGTTCGACCGGATCATCGGGTCCGGCGGCTATGTCACCGCGCCGACCGGCAGCGCACCGGAGGCGCACGCGACGCCGGTGCCCAAACCGGTCGCGGACACGGCCTTCGAGCACGCGGAGTGCATCGGCTGCGGCGCCTGTGTGGCGGCCTGCCCGAACGGGTCGGCGATGCTGTTCACTTCGGCGAAGGTCGTGCATCTCAACGTGCTGCCGCAGGGGGCGCCGGAGCGTGAGAGCCGGGTGCTGGACATGGTTGACGCCATGGACGCCGAGGGGTTCGGCGGCTGCACCAACACCGGCGAGTGCGCGCTGGCGTGTCCGAAGGGGATTCCCCTCCAGTCCATCGCCACCATGAACCGGGAGTTCCTGCGGGCGGCGCGCAAGGCGCCGCGGTAACTCCTGCCGGGCTGCGGTTGGTTCGGCACCGCCACGAACTCCGACAACTCACGCCGGAGCCGTCGCACCTTCCCGAGCCTCATTTGCCAACGGCCCGGAACCATGGGGGTTCGGCACCCCTGGTGTACGGCGGGGCCGTGTCAGATTCGTTACGCGCGCACCGCCTGCGACAGCGCGTCCACGGTCACGCCCACAATGGCCAGGAGCTGCGCCGGGCTCGCTCCGGCCCTGCTCATGACGGCGAGCGACTGGTTCACAGCCGCCACGTGTACAGCGAAGGCTTCGGCGTCCTGGTCGCTCAGTCGACCGGCCTTCAGCGCGGTGCGCAGGCGCAGGCGCTGGAAGCCGAGCGCCTGCCTGGCGTGCGCTGCGACGCTCGGACTCAGCACTGGGACTGCCATGGCTGACTGGGCAATCAGGCATCCGTCAGGTAGTTCGGGATCGGCGATGCGCTGGAGGGTGACGTCGAAGAACGCACGAACAGCGGCAACGGGTTCCGAGGCTGCACACGACAGGGCGGCGTCGTACTTCTCGCCATAGCGCGCGGCGTAGAGATCCAGGCAGCGCAGGAAGAGCGTGTCCTTGTCGCCAAGGGAGGAGTAGATGGAACTGCGGTTCAGGCCGGTTGCCCGAGACAAATCGTCCAATGAGGTGTCGGCGTAGCCGTCGCGCCAGAACTGGATCATCGCGGCGTCGAGCGCCGCGTCCATGTCGAACTGCTTCTTGCCTGCCACGCGGCACTTCCTTGCCCATGCGTCGATGGTTCGGACTGTGCAGCGCACGCTACTATCTTGAACTGTTCAGTTCAAGATGCGTGGCCTTCAAGCGCGGTCATGGCCAGGCAGACGGCGCACTTCGCGACCGCGCGAGAAACACACCACGTGGTCCCAGCCACCGCCGTCAGCTGCACCGCCCCAACCGCACACCTGACACCGATGGAGGACCCCCGTGACCGGCCCAGCAACCAGCGCTGCGCACGTCGCCGAAAGCAACCCCGTCCGCGACCTGCCCCTACAGCATCTGCCCGGATTCACTCACCGATGGGTCGACGCGGACGGCGTCCGCCTTCATGCCGTCGAAGGCGGACGGCCGAGCGGCCCGGCCGTCGTCCTGCTCGCCGGATTCCCGCAAACCTGGTGGGCCTGGCGAAAGGTGATGCCCAGCCTCACCCACCGGTTCCACGTCATCGCGATCGACCTGCCGGGTCAGGGCCACTCCGAGCGTCCTGAGCGCGGCTACGACACGCACGCGGTCGCCGCGCACGTCCACACCGCCGTGAAGGCTCTCGGAGCGCCGACCTACTCCATGGTCGCCCACGACATCGGCGCCTGGGTCGCCTTCTCCCTCGCCCTGAACTTCGAGAGCCACCTGCGCGGGGTCGCTCTGCTCGACGCCGGAATTCCCGGTATCACTCTCCCGGAGGCGATTCCCACCGACCCGGATCGAGCGTGGAAGACCTGGCATTTCGCGTTCCATATCGTGCCCGACCTGCCCGAGACGCTGCTTGCCGGCCGCGAACGCGAGTACGTCGGCTGGTTCCTGAAGGTGAAGGCCCTGTCTCCCGACACGTTCGACGACGCCGAGCTCGACCACTACGCGGCGGCCGTCGCCGTCGACGGCGGCCTGCGCGCTTCCCTCGCGTACTACCGAGACGCCGCGGAGTCAGCGCGCAAGAACCGCGAGGCGCTCAAGCGGCGGCACCTGGCCGTGCCCGTCCTCGGAATCTCCAGCAGCCACGGCTCCGTTCCGGACATGGCCGCCTCCATCAGCCCATGGGCCGACAACACCTCCGGAATCGTCGTGCCCGACGCTGGACACTTCATCCCCGACGAGCAGCCCGAAGCCGTCGTCGCCGCGATAACAGACTTCATCGCCGACGACGACGTCTTTGGGAGCAAGTCCCCAAACCTCCCGTAAGGGCCAAAGCCGCGGGCCCTGCGCCCGGTTGTCCGGCCTCCAGGCGCGCGGCCGCCTGGACGGCGGGTCCTAGACTCGCGGGAGCGGTCCGGATCATGCGGGTATCAGGAGGCGGAAGAGTGCGGCACGACGCGATGCGCGCGGGTCAGCGGGACGAGGCGGGGCTGGTCGAGTTGGCCGCTGGCGTGTCGGCGTACGTACAGCCGCGCGGCGGCTGGTGTGTCAGCAACGCCGGGGTGCTGGTGGGCGGGGACGCGGTCACGCTGGTCGACTGCACGGCCACCGAGTCGAGCGCGCTGCGGCTGCGGTCCGCCGTCGCCGAGCGCACCCCGGCGCCGGTCGGCACCATGGTGCTCACCCACCACCATGGCGACCACCACTACGGCGCCCGGGTGTTCGGGCCGGGCATGACGGTGGTGGCGCATGAGCGGACCCGGGAGACGATGCTGCGGGAGGGCGTGAACCTGCCCTCGATATGGCCCGAGGTGCGATGGGGCGACGTTCGCCTGGTGCCGCCGCAGCTGACGTTCACCGAGCGGATGACGCTGCACGTCGGCGAGTTGCGGGTGGAGTTGATCCATCTGGGTCCGGCGCACACCACGGGGGACGTGGTGGCGTGGCTGCCCGAGCAGCGGGTGCTGTTCACCGGGGACCTCACGTTCTCCCAGGGCACGCCGTTCTGCGTGCAGGGGTCGCTGGACGGCACCCTGGAAGTGCTCGCCGCGCTGAGGGAGTTGGACGCCGAGGTGGTGGTCAGCGGGCACGGTCCGGTCCGCGGCCCCGAAGTGCTGGACGACAACGCGGAGTACCTGCGCTGGGTGCGCGAGCTGGCCGCCGAGGGATTCGCCGCCGGACGGGAGCCGTTGGAGGTGGCGCAGGGCGCCGATCTCGGGGCGTTCGCCGGGTTGCTGGAACCGGAGCGGCTGGTGGCCAACATCCATCGCGGCTACGCGGAGCTGCGCGGTGAGCCGCGCGGCGTCGAACTGCCGCTGCCGCCGATCATCAGCGACCTGATCGCCTTCAACGGCGGCCGTCCGCTGACCTGTCTGGCGTAGCCGGGCGGCGCGCGGTGTCACGTACGGCCCGGCACGGCGCGCAGCCCGCGGTGGGAGTCGGGCGGGCCTCCCGTTCCTGACGGCCCGTCGCGACCGGCGACCCGTCGGCCTCGGCACGTCCGGCCAACGCACCGAGGCCGACGGCCACTTCCTCCTCCGTACCGAAGACGTGCCCGGTCACGGCGCGTTCGAACTCGGCGCGTTCGCGGCTCGTCATGTCCGGCGCCGTGGAACCGCTTCGCCTCAGCGCCCGCGCCCGCAAGGCCCGTCTCAGTCGTCCAGCCAGTGGCTGCGGCCCAGCCGGATCAGCCGCAGCTGCCTGCGGGCGGTGTCGGCGATCTCCCGCTCGGAGTCGGGGTGCTCGGGTGAGGCGTCCAGGAAGGCGATGGCGATCATCACCATGTGGTCGACGTACAGGTCGGCGAGCATCCTGATGTCCTGCCAGGTCCACCGCTCGGACTCCGGCTGTGCGGCGAGGTCACTCGCCAGTTCCTCGGCGAACAGCGTCAGTTCGCCGGCGATCGCCTCACGCACCGGCTGTACGCCGCCGTACCGCTCCCTGGCGATGAAGCGGAAGTGCGGGCGGTGTTCGCGCACATAGCGGGCGATCACCTCGACGGTGCCGTCTATCACCTCGTCGGCCTTGGCCTGCTCGCCTCGGATGGCCCGCACCATCTCGCGCAGCGACCCGAAGGACTCCTCGACCAGTGCCACCCCGAGGTCGCCCATGTCACGGAAGTGCCGGTAGAACCCGGCGGGCGCGACGCCGACCTCACGGGTCAGTTCGCGCAGCCCGAGGCTGCTCAGGCTCTGGTGTTCCAGTAGCCGCAACCCCGCGTCCAACAGCGCCTGGCGGGTGCGCAGTTTCTGGGCCTGTCTGGTGCCCAGGGGTTTGTGGGCCTGGTCGGCCCCGAAAGTGTGACTCACATCATCCAGTAAACAGTCGTTCTCCGATTTTCGCCAGGCTAGAGTAGCCATGTCGGTGAACAACTGTCATCCCAACTGTTCACTGACTGTTCGGTTCACCGAAAGCCCACGTCCTACGGAGAAGGCCCGTCATGGCTCTCGCCCTGATCGTCATCGCCCTCGGCACCCTGTTCGGTGCGGCGGCCTACGCACCGGCCCCGGTGTTCATCGGCGCCGCCACGCTGATCGGCGGCTGGCTGCTGGTGTTCTACGTCCGTGAGCGCCTCACCCGCGCCCGCAACCACTGACAACCCCCGTATTCCGGAAGGGAAACCACCACCATGGACACCGTCGCCTCGGCCCGGACCACGGCTACCGCCCGGCGTTCGGACGCTGACGGCACGGCCGTCGCCTCGTTCATCCTGGGGCTGCTCGGCACCTTCGTACTGAACATCGTCTTCGGGCCGCTCGCCATCATCCTGGCCTCGGTCGCCCTGGTACGCGGCACCCGGCGGCGCGGCCGGGCGCTGCTCGGGCTGTTCCTCGGCATCGCCGACATCGTCATCCTGATCGCCCTGATCACCACCCACCAGGACATCGCCTGGACCCCCGGCTTCTGAACCGTCGCAGCCACCCGAGCAGGACCTGCTTAAACTCAGCCGGTGAGCAACCACCACCGCACGGCGCACCGCCATGGCTGAGCTGGTCGCCGTGGCCGCCGATCCGGTGGGGCCGGGCGGACGGCTGCAGGCGCTGGACGGGGACGGGACCCCCGTCTCGGCCGCCGAGCCGGTGACCGACCTGGCGTCCGCGGTCGCCGAGCGGGAGGCTCGGCTGCGACCGCGCTGGGTGTGGGCGGCCACCGACGACCTGTACCCGCGGCTGCTGGACCAGCGCCCGGTGCGGCTGGGCCGCTGCCACGACCTCAAACTCGTCGAGGCCCTGCTGCTCGGCCACCAGGGAGCCCACGGGCAGCCCCGGTCACTGGGCGCGGCCTGGGCGCGGCTGCGCGGCGGGCCGGTGCCGGACGATCCGCGCGACGGCGGCGCCGACGGACAGCCGTCGCTGTTCGCCGCCGACCGCCATCAACTTCCCCCCGACGTCGACCAGTTGACCGCCGTCGTGGCGGTGCACGCCGAGCAGCGGCGGCGGATCGCGGCGGTGGAGCACCCGGAGCGGATGCGGCTGCTGTGCGCGGCGGAGTCGGCGGGAGCGCTGGCCGCCGTGGAGATGGCCAGGGACGGCCTGCCGTGGAGCGCCGCCGTCCATGACGCGCTGCTGACCGAGCTGCTGGGGCCGCGCCCGGCGGGCGGTGCCCGGCCCGAGCGGGTGGAGCGGTTGGCGGCGCGGTTCCAGGAGGCCATCGGCCGACCGGTCAACCCGGACTCGCCCGCGCAGGTGCTGTCGGCGTTCGCGCGGGTCGGGGTGAGCCTGCCGTCCACCCGAAGTCATGTGCTGAAGGCGGCCGGTCACCCGGCCGCGGCGATCCTGCTGCGCTACAAGGAGCTGTCCCGTATCCACTCGGCGCACGGCTGGGCCTGGCGCGAGCAGTGGGTGCGCGACGGCAGGTTCCGCCCGGAGTACGTGGTCGGCGCGGTGGTCTCCGGCCGGTGGGCGACCCGAGGCGGTGGCGCCCTGCAGATTCCCCGGCTGCTGCGCTCGGCGGTGGTCGCCGACCCCGGGCACCGTCTGGTGGTGGCCGACGCCGGGCAGTTGGAGCCGCGGGTGCTGGCGGCGATGTCCGGCGACCGCGGGCTGTGCGCCGCGGCGGCGGGCGGCGACATGTACGCGGACCTGGCCCGCACCGCGTTCGACGGTGACCGGGGGCGGGCCAAGATCGGGCTGCTGGCCGCGATGTACGGGCAGACCAGCGGCGAGGCCGGGCAACTGCTGGCGACGCTGCGCCGCCGGTTCCCGGCCGCCATGGCACTGGTCGAGGAGGCGGCGCGGATCGGTGAGGGGGGCGGCGTGGTCCGCTCACGGCTGGGCCGTACCTCGCCGCGCCCGTCGGACCTGTGGGCGGGCGGCGACGAGGAGTCGGCGGACGGCGCCTCCCCGGCGCTGCGCGCGGCGCGCGCCTGGGGGCGGTTCACCCGTAACTTCACCATCCAGGCCAGCGCCGCCGACTGGGCGCTGGCGGTGCTGGCGGCGCTGCGCCGCAGACTGGCCGCCCTGGACCGGGACGGCCGCACACCGCCGCGGCTGGTGTTCTTCCAGCACGACGAGGTGATCGTGCACACCCCGGTCGAGCTGTCCGAGGCGGTGGCGGCGGCGGTCGCCGAGTCGGCGCGGGAAGCGAGCCGACTGGTGTTCGGCGACACCCCGGTGCGCTTCCCGCTGGAGACCAGCGTCGTGGAGTGCTACGCGGACGCCAAGTGAGGCTCACACCTCGGGCGCGGCGGGCGGCTCTCCGTCGACGGCCACCAGCGCCACCGTGTCGTAGAACGACAGATGGCCCTTGATCGCCTGCACGCTCGGCAGCGGGTCCTGGTACGACCAGACGACGTCCGCGTGCGCCCTGTCGCCGTCGCCCACGTAACTCCAGTACGACGCCACGCCCTTGAACGGGCAGGTGGTCTGGGTGTCGGTGGACTCGAACAGGGTCAGGTCCACATCCTCCGGCGGCAGGTAGTAGCGCACCTTGTGGCCCGTCTCGTGGACCAGGACCGGTCGTTGGCTGTCGGCCACCACCCGGCCGTTGATCTCCACCCTGACGTGCTGGGATCCGGGCACCGCCGTAACGCGGTGGCCGTGCTCACGCTCTGGCATGGCGCCTCCTCGTTCCCTCTCGTGTGCTTGGGGCAACACCGCTGTCAGGCGGAGTGTTCCACCTCGATCAGCACCTTGCCGACCGCGTTGTCGCGTACCGCGTCATGGGCCTCGGCGGTGCGCTCCAGCGGGAAGCGGTGCAGCGGCAGTCCCGCCTGCTCACCGACCCGCAACGCGCCGTCGGCGACCGCCGCCGAGACGTCCGCGACCGCGTTGTCGGCGGCCTCGGTGGGGATGAAGTACAGCAGCACGCCCTGCCAGCGCACATTGCCGGTCATCGCCACGCGCACCGGAATCCGCAGTTCGTCATCGGGGTTGCCCGCGTAGTAGGCGATCACCGCGTTCTGCGCGGCCACCGCGTGGTCCAGTTCGGCGTTGGCCGCCGGAGCCACCTCCACGATGATGTCGACTCCCGCGGGCGCCACCTCGCGGATCGCCGAGGCGGCGTCCTGCGTACGGTAGTTGACCACGTGGTGGGCGCCCGCCGCCTTGGCCAGCTGGGCCTTGTACGGACCGCTGACCGTGGTGATCACCGTGGCCCCGGCCCAACGCGCCAGCTGGATCGCGGAGTTGCCGACCGCCCCCGCCCCACCGGCGACCAGCACCGTGCGGCCCGCGAGGCTGCCCGGGATCAGCCGGGTGGGTCCGCCGTCGGCGACGGTCAGGCAGCGGTGCGCGGTGAGCGCCGGGACGCCCAGGCTCGCGCCCAGCTCGAAGGAGGCGTGCTCGGGCAGCGCCACCGCGTGCCGCTGCGGGATGACCAGGTACTGCTGGGCGGTGCCGTCGGCGCGCTGCCAGGCCGCCTCCCACAGCCACACCCGCTCGCCGATCCGGTCGGTGGGCACGCCCTCGCCCACCGCGTCGATGACCCCGGCGCCGTCCTGGTTGGGCACCTGGCCCCGCTCGCCGAGCGGGCCGAACACCGGGGCGGTGCGGGTCTTCCAGTCGGTGGGGTTGACGCCGGAGATGAGCACCTTGACCCGTACCTCGCCAGGACCTGGCTGCGGAATCGGCCGTTCCACGAGGGTGAGGACATCGGAACCGCCGTGCTGGGTGTAGACGATCGACTTCATGTCCGCGTACAAGTCATCCGGCGGCCGGATTCTTCCCGCCCGGCAGCCGCGCCGCGAGATACCCCGCGGTGCGGCTGGCGGGCTCGGCGGCGACCTGGTCCGGGGTGCCCGCGGCCACGATCCGGCCGCCCTCGTCGCCACCGCCCGGACCGAGGTCGATGACCCAGTCGGCGGCGGCCACCACGTCCATGTCGTGCTCCACCACGACCACCGAGTTCCCGGCCGCCACCAGTTCGGACAGCTGCCGCATCAGCACTTCGGTGTCGGCCGGATGCAGTCCGGTCGTCGGCTCGTCCAGCAGGTACAGGGTGTGGCCGCGGTCGCGGCGGGTGGCCCGTTGCAGTTCGGCCGCGAGCTTGACGCGCTGCGCCTCACCGCCGGACAGCTCGGTGGCGGGCTGGCCGAGCCGCAGATAGCCCAGACCCACCTGGCGCAGCGTGCGCAGACTGCGTACCGCGGCGGGCACGTCGGCCAGGAACTCGGCCGCCGCGTCGACCGTCAGCTCCAGCACGTCGGCGATGGAGGCACCCCGGTACGCCACCTCCAGGGTCTGGGGGTTGTAGCGACTGCCGTGGCACTCGGTACACGGCGCGTAGCCGCCCGGCAGGAACAGCAGCTCCACGCTGACGAAGCCCTCGCCCTGGCAGGTCTCACAGCGACCGCCCGCGACGTTGAACGAGAAGCGGCTGGCGGTGTAGCCGCGCGCCTTCGCCTCGTCGGTGGCCGCGAACAGCTTGCGCACCACGTCGAACAGCCCGGTGTAGGTGGCGAGGTTGGATCTGGGGGTACGGCCGATGGGCTTCTGGTCGACGCGGACGAGCCGGTGGACGGCCTCCAGCCCCTCCACGGCCACTACTTGACGATTCGCCAGTTCGGTGGACGGTTCCTCCGCCTGGGCGGAGGCGGTGCCCAGGTGTTCCGCCAGCGCGTCGGCGAGAACCTGGCTGATCAGCGTCGACTTGCCGGACCCGGACACTCCGGTGACGGCGGTGAACACACCGAGCGGCACGTCCGCGTCCAGGCCGCGCAGATTGTGCCGGGTGACGCCGCGCAGCCGCAGCCAGGCCGAGGGCTGACGGGGTGTGCGGGCCGCGTCGGCGCCCGGCGGCGCACGGAACAGGAAGCGCCGGGTGGCCGACTCCTCGACGTCGCGCAGCGCGGCGACCGGGCCGCTGTGCAGGATCCGCCCGCCCCGCTCCCCCGCGTGCGGCCCGACGTCGACCAGCCAGTCGGCGCGCCGCACCAGGTCCATGTCGTGCTCGACGACCAGCAGCGAGTTCCCCGCGGCGATCAGCCGTTCCAGCACGGTCAGCAGCGCGACGGTGTCCGCCGGGTGCAGCCCGGCCGACGGCTCGTCCAGCACGTACACCACACCGAACAGGCCGGACCTCAACTGGGTTGCCAGCCGCAGCCGTTGCAGCTCGCCCGCGGACAGGGTGGTGGTGGCCCGGTCCATCCCCAGGTAGCCCAGGCCCAGTTCGGTCAGCACCTGAATGCGGGCGACCAGATCGCGGGCGATGGTCTGGGCCACGCCGTCGCCGGGGTGGTCGGCGGTCGGCCGCAGCACCTCGGCGAGCCGGGCCAGCGGCATCCCGGCCAGCCGCGCGATGTCGTACCCGGCGAAGGTGACCGCCAGCGCCTCCAGCCGCAGCCTGCGCCCCTGGCACACCGGGCACCGCTCGCTGACCAGGAACCGCTCGGCACGGGCGCGCAGCGCGGGGCTCTTGGAGTCGGCGAAGGTGTGCAGCACATAGCGCCGGGCGCTGTGATAGGTGCCCTGGTACGGGCGCTGGATGCGGTCCGCCTCGCGCACCGGGTGGACGGTGACCACCGGCTGCTCGTCGGTGAACAAGATCCAGTCGCGGTCCGGTTGCGGCAGTTCGCGCCAGGGGCGGTCGATGTCGTAGCCGAGGGCGTCCAGGATGTCCCGCAGGTTCTTGCCCTGCCAGGCACCCGGCCAGGCGGCGATCGCGCCCTCGCGGATGCTCAGGTCAGGATCGGGCACCAGCGACCGCTCGGTGACCCGGTGCACCGTGCCCAGGCCGTGGCACTCGGGGCAGGCGCCCGCCGCGGTGTTCGGTGAGAACGCGTCGGAGTCCAGCCGCTCGCCCGCGTCCGGCGGATACGTTCCGGCGCGCGAGAACAGCATGCGCAGCGAGTTGGACAGCGTCGTCACGGTGCCCACCGAGGAACGCGAGGTCGGCGCCGAACGGCGCTGCTCCAGCGCCACCGCGGGCGGCAGACCGCTGATCTCGCCGACCTTGGGCACCCCCACCTGGTGGATCAGCCGCCGGGCGTACGGGGCGACCGACTCGAAGTAGCGGCGCTGCGCCTCCGCGTAGATCGTGCCGAAGGCCAGCGAGGACTTGCCGGATCCGGACACCCCGGTGACCACGACCAGCGCGTCGCGCGGCAGGTCCACGTCGACACCGCGCAGATTGTGCTCGCGCGCGCCACGGACCCGTACGAACGGGTCGTGCGGGTCGTGCGCCGGGGGTACGGAGGCGGCCGTGGCCGGGTCGGTCATCGGTGCTCGTCTCCGTGGCTGCGCGTAAGGGATCCGCCGCGATCTTACGGGCTGGCCTCCTCGGTCCTCCGCGGACCTGAGGCGTTGTCATGCGCCGAATCGCACGATGCGGGCGGGTCGGGCGTTCGCGGGCGCGCGACGTCCTCGGCTGAGATGTCGTCCCCCACCGGCCCGGGGCGGATTAGGATCTTCGCCTGGGTTCCGGCCCCTCCCATCCCATACCGCCCGGAGGACAACCGACCGTGCGTGACGAGACGATCAGCGGATTCCTGGAGCGACTGGCCGCGCGGCAACCGGCCCCCGGCGGCGGTGCGTCGGCCGCGCTGCACGCGGCGCAGGGAGCGGCCCTGCTGGGCATGGTGGCCCGGTACACCACCGGTGCGAAGTACGCGGAACACCACGAGGCCATCGAGCGGATCATCACCGCCACCGACGAACTGCGGGCGGCCGCCCTGCAACTGGCGCAGGACGACGCGGCGGCGTTCGGGGCCGTGGCGGAGGCGTACCGGCTGCCCAAGGGCACGGACGAGGAGAAGGCGGCGCGCTCGGCCGCCATCGCCGCGGCCCTCGTCGGCGCGGCCTGGCCGCCGTCGGAGGTGATCGGGGTCGCCGAGCAGGTGGTGACGGCGGCGGAGGGGCTGCTGCCGGTGGGCAACCGCAACGTCCTGTCCGATGTCGCCGCCGCCGTCGAGGCCGCCCGTGCGGCGGCCACCACCGCCCGGGTCAACATCGAGGTCAACCTGGGCGGCGTCACCGACGAGCGGGCCCGCGCCGAACTGGCCGAGGTGGCCGGCGAGGTGGACGGCATCGCCGCCCGCGCCGACCGGGTCACCGCCACGGTCCGCGAGGAGATCGCCGGATGACCGCCACCGCCTTGTACGGCAGGGAACTGGCCGCCGCCATCCGCGCCGAGACCACCGAGCACGCCGCGGCGCTGACCGCCTCCGGCCGCCCGCCGAAGCTTGCGGTGGTGGTGGCGACGGCGGACGAGTCCAGCGCGTGGTACGTACGGTCCATCGCCAAGGCGGCCGGGCAGAGCGGCATCGCCTGCTCCGTCGTCGACCTGGGGTGCGACGCGCCAGGCGAGGCGATCGTGGCGGCGCTCGACCGCCTCAGCGCGGATGACTCGGTGCACGGGGTGATGCTGCAGACACCGCTGCCCGGCGGCGCCGCGCTGGAGGATCTGGCCGGTGCCATCGCGTTCGGCAAGGACGTGGACGGCGCGAATCCGCTCAGCCTCGGCCGGTTGGCGGCCGGACTGCCCGCCCATGCCCCGGCCACCGCCGCGGCGGTGCTGGCGTTGCTCGACCACCACGGGGTCGAGCTGGCCGGACGGCGGGTCGCGGTGGTCGGCCGCTCCACGGTGGTGGGCAAGCCGCTGGCGCACCTGCTGCTGGACCGCGACGCCACGGTCACCGTCTGCCATTCGCGCACCGTCGACCTCGCGGGTGTCACCTCGACCGCGGACGTGGTGGTGGCCGCCGTCGGGCGGCCGGGACTGATCACCGGGGCGCATGTGCGCCCCGGTGCGACGGTGATCGACGTGGGTACCAATCCCACGCCGGACGGCGGGCTGACCGGTGACGTCGACGCGGCGGCGGTCAGCGCTCGCGCGGCGGCGCTCACTCCTGTGCCGGGCGGCGTCGGGCCGGTCACCACGGCTTTGCTGCTGCGCCACACGGTGACGGCCGCGGCCAGCCGCTGAGGTGGACGGACGGGCGCCAGGCCCCCGTGTTGGCGCCCGTCCACGTGTTCATGCATACGCCGCGCGGCGTCAACGGGCCGTAAGAACCCAAGCGGTGGGATGACGCGCGTCGCCGCGGGTTCGACACCGCCGGGCCGCTGCGTCGCGGCGCCGGTGTTCCGCGCGGGCGTCAACAGGCCGTAAGGATCGGCCGGTTGACGGTATGGGTGCCGCTAACGTCCTGGCGGGCGCGGGCACGGTGCTCCTCATGCCGGACAGGCTCACCTGGGAGGTGAACCCCATGGCATCAGCGCACTGGGGGCGGACCGCGCGGCGTGGGACCCGGCCGCACACGTTGATCGGAGATCTGGTGCTGCCGGTCGGCTACGCGTCGGCGGCGGTGCTGGCAGCCACTCTCGCCTTGGGTGGCGGCCGTGAGCACCCGTGGTTCTCGATGGCGGTCTTCGCCCTGCTCACCACCGGGATCGCCACGCGGACCACCCGGGTGGTGTGGGCTCTGGCGGTGGGGATGGTCTGCTGGCTGTTCTTCGACGGTTTCCTCGTCAACCGCCAGGGCGACCTGGCCTGGCGGTCGACGGACCGTCTGGGCCTGACGGTGCTGCTGGCCGCGGCCCTCGTCGGAGCCGCGGCCGGGGCGCTCGACCGGCGCCGCGACCGGTAGTGGGACGGGTCCTGCCCACCCGCCCCACCGGGGGAGGCTACTGCTCGTGCGCCAGGTCCACGTCGAACCCGTCACAGCCGCCCGCGTCGAGCCGCACCTGGGTGGCGACGGGCGGGTAACCGCTGGCGATCACCGTGTACTGCCCACCCTCCAGGTCGCTGAACCCGTACACGCCGTCCGGCCCCGTGGTCGAGGTGCCGACCACGTTTCCGGCCGGGTCGAGCAGGGTGACCCGGGCGGCGTCCAGCGGCGCGCCGTCCGGCGTGCGCACGGTGCCGCGGATCCGGGCGCCCGGCGAGAGCCGCACCTCGTACCGGTTGGGCGTGCCGCTGGCCACCTCGACGGGCAGCGCGGCCGGGCGGTGCCCGTCGGCGCTGACCGCGAGGGTGTAGCTGCCCGGAACGAGTTCGCCGAAGGAGAAGTCGCCCTCCACCCCGGCGGCGCCGGAGGCCACGACCTCGCCGCGCACATCAGTGGCCACCACCAGCGCGCCCGGCAGCGGTTCGCCGTCCACGGCGTCGCGTACCGCGCCGGTCAGACCGGCCGCGCCGCTGAGCGTCAGGTCGAAGTCGACCGGGGCGTCGGTGACCACCACGGTGGCCGCCTGCGGCTGACGGGCACCGGCGGAGCCGATGAGGACGTAGGTGCCGTTGCCGGGCGTGTCGAGCGCGTAGCGGCCGTCGGCCTCGGTGGTGGTGCGGCCGAGCTGGCGTCCGCCGACGTCGATCAGGGTGACCACGGCCTGCGGGACCGGGACCCCGTCGCCGTCCGTGACCAGGCCGCGGACCGGCTGACCGGTGCGGTCCAACACGGCCGTGGTGGCGGCCAGTTCGACCGCCTCGGCCGGTCCGGTCTCCCGCCGGTGGGTGCCGCTGCCGGGCTCGACGGCCACCGCCGCGGGCTGCTCCACGGCCGGTCCGGCGGAGGGCGCGTCGGCCGCCCCGGCCGCCCCCGCGGCCTCCTCGGCGCGGGCCTGGAGGCCGGAGAGCTGGCGCAGCGGGACCTCCTTGATGAACAGCATCAGCAGGAACGCCACCGCGACCACCACGGCGCCCAGCAGGAAGACGGTGTGCATCGAGTCGGCGAAGCCCTGCTTGAAGGGCTCGGCCAGCCGCGGGTCCAGCTTCTGGATGAACGACGAGTCGTTGAGCACGCCGGAGGAGCCACCGGCCGCGCCGGGGTGCTTGAGCATGTTGAGCACGGGCGCGTTGGCGGAGTTGGACAGCACCGACGGGTCCTGGAGCGCCGACTGGAACCAGTCGGTGTGCACGGCGGCCTTGAACGCCGAGGAGATCTTGTCGCCGACGTTGCTGAACAGCACCGACAGGAAGATCGCGGTACCGGCGGTGGCGCCCATCTGCCGGAAGAAGGTGGACGACGCGGTCGCCACGCCCATGTCCTTCGGCGGCACGGCGTTCTGCACCGCGAGCACCAGGGTCTGCAGGCAGCCGCCCAGGCCGAGCCCAAAGACGAGCATGTAGACCATGGTCTGCCACAGCGGGGTGTCCCACTGCACCTCGCGGTAGAACAGCAGCATCGAGGCGACCATCAGCAGGGTGCCGATGACCGGGAAGATCTTGTAGCGCCCGGTCTTGGAGGTCACCTGACCGGAGATGACCGAGGCGATGATCATGCCGAGCATCAGCGGCAGCATTTCCAGACCGGACTTGGTCGGGCTGGCGCCCTTAACGATCTGGAGGTACTGCGGGATCATCAGCATCCCGCCGAACATGCCCATACCGATGAGCACGGACAGCAGGCTGGTCTTGCTGAAGGTGCCGTTGCGGAACAGCCGCATCGGGATCAGCGCGTCATCGCCGATCCACCGCTCCACGAAGACCCAGGCGATGATGCCGACCGCACCGATCGCGTAGCAGACGACGGACTTGGTGGAGCCCCAGCCCCAGTCCCGGCCCTGCTCGGCGACGAGCAGCAGCGGCACCACGCCGACGGCGATGGTGAGGGCGCCCCACCAGTCGATGCGGTGCTCACGGCGGGTGTGCGGGATGTTGAGCACCTTGGCGACGACGAACAGCGCGATGATGCCGATCGGCACGTTGACCAGGAACACCCAGCGCCAGCCGGTGATGCCCAGCAACGTGCTCTGACCGGCCAGGAAGCCGCCGATCAGGGGGCCCGCGACGCTTGAGGTGGCGAACGTGGCGAGCATGTAGCCCTGGTACCGGGCGCGCTCGCGGGGCGGCACGATGTCGCCGATGATCGCCAGGGCGAGCGACATCAGGCCACCGGCGCCGATGCCCTGGAACGCCCGGAAGGCGGCCAGCTCGGTCATCGAGGTGGAGAAGGTGCACATCGCCGAGCCGACGATGAACACGCTGATCGCGGTGAGGAAGTACGGCTTGCGGCCGTGCAGGTCGGACAGCTTGCCGTACAGCGGCGTGGCGATCGTGGAGGTGATCAGGTACGCGGTGGTGGCCCAGGCCTGCTGGCTCAGCCCGTGCAGGTCGTCAGCGATGGTCCGGATCGAGGTGCTGACAATGGTCTGGTCCAAAGCGGCCAGGAACATGCCGAGCATGAGGCCGCTGAGGATGGTGAGGATCTGCCGGTGGCTCATGCCGCCCGGCGAGGGTATCGCCTTGGGCTCCGCGGTCGGCGGAGACGCGGACGTGCTCATACGTGTATTTCTCCCTGCTTCGCCGCGGTGCCCGCGTGTCCCCCGGGGCAGAGCCGCGCCTGTTGTTGTTCCACCAAGTCGTCGTTGAGTCGCGCCATGAGCCGGATCAGCTCGCGGCGGTCCTCGGCCGGCCAGGGCTCCAGGAGCTCGGCCAGTTCCGCGTCGCGCTGGCGCTGGTAGTGCTCGAACGCCGCGCGCCCGGCCTCGGTCGCGGTCAGCAGCGACCCTCGCCGGTCCTCCGGGTCCGGTCGGCGTTCGACCAGCCCCCGCTCCACCAGGGAGCGCACCTGTCGGCTGACGGTCGACAGGTCGAGGAAGGCGTCCGCGGCCAGATCGGTCGCCCTGCGCTCGCCACCGATCACCAGTCTGGCGAGCAGTACCCGGTCAGCGGCGCCCGGCTCGTGTTTGGCGCGCTGCTTCCAGGCCGCGATCAGCCGGGTGAGCCGTACCAGCTCGGCACCGAGACCGGCCGCTGCTTCGGCCAGCCCCGTCTGGTCCGTCTCCTCACCCATCACCTTCCGCCTCCATAGTATTGCTTGTATCCAGCAAGCTAGTCTAGCCCGCTCGGGAGCACCCCCTAGCACGCGGGGGGTGAATTTGTCATAAGAAACGGGCACGGCTCCCGAAGATCGCCCGGAGACCGGCTCGCCCCGCCGTACATCTCGATCAATGGCCACGGATTCCGGCGCGCGACCGGACAGGAGTAGCGTGCCGCCCCTGTCACGGTTTCGCGGCGCAACGGGGGCGCCGCCAGGGGAAGTTGAAGGAGAGCACATGACCAGAGCGAGCCGTGGCGGCAGGAGGCCGGGCGTCGTCGCCGCTGCCGTCCTCACGGCCCTGCTCGGGTGCGGCCTACTCGCCGCACCCGCCTCGGCACACGTCCCGGGGTGGTCGGTGACCTGTGAGACGGTCTCGATCGACCTCACCGACTACAACGCGCGCGCCATGAACGCGGTGACCGTCAAGGCCGACGGCAGGGACCTGCTGCCGCCCACCTTGTTCGGCGACGCCTACCACAACTCGCTCCCGCTGCCCGCGCACACCGCCCCGCTGCGGGTGGAGCTGATCGTGCAGGCCGGTGACGACCAGCGGTTCAGCGTCGACCAGACCAGGACCGCCCCGGTCTGCGCGAGCGCCTCGTCCGCGCCCAGCCCGTCCGGCAGCCCGCTGCCGTCCGTCACGGCGACGCTCGGTTCCTCCCCGTCCGCCGTCGCGCCCGTGGCCTCGCCCTCAAGCTCAGGCGGCCTGGCTCAGACCGGTGGCTCCACCACGACACCGGTCATCGGCGGTGTCGCCGCCGCCGTCCTGACCGCCGGTGGGGCGCTGCTCGTACTCGGCCGCAGGCGCCGGGCGCGGGGCGCGCACGCCGCCCGCTGAGCCGTCAGGCCCCGGGCCGGGCGCGCCTGTTCGCCGCCCGCGCCCGGGCCCAACCGGGTGTGGTTTCGGCCCTGTTCGGTCGCTCGTCGGCCATTCTTCGCCGTGTCACATCCGCGACGACACATCCAGCGGGCATCGTCGCCCCTCATGAGTCGCACCGAACCTCCTACGTCCCGGCCGTCCGTCTCCCGCCGGGGTCTGCTCAGCGCGGCCGGAGCGGGTGTCTCCCTCATCGCCGTGGACGGCGGCCAGGCCAGCGCCCGGTCCGCCCCCTCCCCCACCCTGCTGACCACCCCGAGCAGGCTGGACGCCCCAGCGCTCACCGGGGTGCACCTGCAGTTCGGCGCCGACGCCTCCCGTGAGGTGACGGTCTCCTGGCAGACGGACGTTTCCGTACGCCGTCCCCGAGTGCTGCTCGGCACGGTCGAGCACGGCGTCGGCACCAGCTGTCCGGCCGAGACCCGCACATACCGGGACCCGGTCACCGGTGAGGAGGTACAGGCCCACCACGCCCGGATCCGGGGGCTGCGGCCGGGCACGGAGTACCTGTACATGGCGGTGCACGACGGGGCCACCCCAGAGGCGGGCACCTTCCGTACCGCCCCGCGCGGACGGCACCCGTTCACCTTCACCAGCTTCGGCGACCAGGCCACCCCGCAGGTCAACAAGGCGCAGTCCGGCGGGCTGTGGGGCCAGGACAACTTCGGGTCGCAGTACGCGGGGGACACCACCTCAGCGGTCGAGCAGGTGGCTCCGCTGTTCCACCTGCTCAACGGGGACCTGTGCTACGCCCAGTTGTCGGCCAACCCGACGCGGGTGTGGCGCGACTGGTTCATCAACAACGGCCGCAGCGCCCGCAACCGCCCCTGGATGCCCACCGCGGGCAACCACGAGAACGAACTGGGCAACGGCCCCATCGGCTTCCGCGGCTACCAGACGTACTTTGACTTCCCGGACAACGGTGCCGAGGACGAGTTCAAGGGCCTGTGGTACGCGTTCACCGCCGGTTCGGTGCGCGTCATCATGCTGCAGAACGACGACGTCGCCTACCAGGACGCGGGCGGGTCGTACATCCGCGGCTACTCGGCGGGCGCCCAGGAGCGCTGGCTGGAAGAGGAGTTGCGGCGCACCAGGGCGGACCGGGACATCGACTGGATCGTGGTGTGCATGCACCAGGTGGTGATCTCCACCGCCGACTTCAACGGCGCCGACCTCGGTGTGCGCAAGGCGTGGCTGCCGCTGTTCGACCGGTACGGCGTCGACCTGGTCGTCTGCGGCCACGAGCACCACTACGAGCGGTCGCTGCCCATCCGCGGCCAGCAGGGCAACGCGACGGGCACCCCGATTCCGGTCTCCACCGACCTCACCGTGGCCGACACCAGCAAGGGCACCGTGCACATGGTGATCGGCGGTGGCGGCATGGGCTTCACGTCCAACGGCAAGCTGTACGACGGCAGGACCGCGAAGGTGATCGTCGCCCGCGGCGACACCAAGGCGAACGGCCACTACCAGCCGGTCTACGCGCACGAGGACGCGCCGTGGTCCGCCTTCCGGGACCGGGAGAACCCGTACGGCTTCTGCGCGTTCGACGTCGACCCCGGCCAGCCGGGCGGACGGACCCGGATCCATGTCACGTACTACGCGGTGACCGGCGCGGGCGGAGCGATGAAGCCGGTGGACCGCTTCACGCTGGAACGGCCGCGCAGCGAGGCGTGAGCGCTCCCGCTGGGGGGTGCGGGGGGTGCCCTGTCGGGCGGCTGCGGCTTCGTCGTGGCTGGGCGCGCGGTTCCCCGCGCCCCTTCAGGGCGGGCCTAGTCGGGGGCCTCGTCCTGCGGGGGTGGGGTGCCCAGGGCGGCGAGGCGTTGCTGTAGGGCGCGTAGGGCGTCGGGCTGGTGGCCGACCACCTGGTGGCGCAGACGGGCCAGTTCCGGGGCGAGTTGGCGGGCCCTTACCGGGTCGGTGACCCGGGACCAGCAGTGGTGGGCGCGGTCGACCGCGTTGATCACGGCCTCGTCCTCGGTGTCCTGGCCGCCCTTCAGCCGGGCCCCGGCCGCCGTCAGCCACAACTCGCAGGCGCGGCCGGTGTCCTGGGCGAGCATGGCGAGGTCCGCCCGCACCTCCACCCAGTGGACCGCCTCCGTCGAGGAGGGGCCCGCGGCGCGTAGCGCGGCCTGTTCCCACGCCGCCGCTATGGCGGCGGCCTCGGTGTGGCGTCCGGCGCGGGCCGCCTCGCGGATGGCGGCATGCGGGTCGGCGGCGACGGGCGGGGGTGCGGCCAGCGCCGTCGCACGGCTGTCGGGCCGTGGGGGCTGCGGCCGGGCGGGCGCCGTCAGCCCGGCGGGTTGCGGCAGCTCGGCCCTGGGGGCGGGCGGTTGGGGCGGTACGGGGGCGAACTCGGCGGCGGTGCGCGGGGTTTCGGCGGGCGCACCGCCGTAGTGCGGCTGCTGGGACGGTGGCCGGGCCCCGAACAGCAGGTGGCGTCCGACCGTCGCCGCGGAGGCTGCCGCTGCCTCGTAGTGCAGCTGGTCCAGGGGCGGGCGGGCGGGGGCGGCCCGTAGCAGTTCGGCGAGCGCCCGGCTGTACGCGCACGCCACCGTCTCCCGCTTGGCCGGTGGCGGGGCCAGCACCCCGTACAGCGCGAGGCCGTTGGCCAGTTGCCCGGGCTGGGCGGATATCAGCTGCCACGCCGCCTCGTCGGCGACGAGGTCGCACACCACCGTCGTGCTGCCGGGCGGTCGCCGCTGGAACGCGACGGCCAGCCAGTGCCACGGCAGCGCGGTGTACCGCACGGTGTCCGCCGTGGTGCGGCCGAGCACCAGGTGCGGCAGCCGCTGCTTGCGGTCGACGGTGAGCTGTCCGCACACGTAGACCAGCAGCGGCCCCGGTGTGGCCGCCGCGGTGTGCAGATGGGTGGTGACGGTGTTGGCGTCCACCGGATCCACCAGCTGTACGACGTTGCCGCCGGACCGGGAGCCGGTGAGGACCTGCGGCGGCACGGCCGCGAGCAGCGGCAGCGCCGAGGCGGTGTCCAGCACACGGTGTCGGCCGGGAGGTGCGGAGGTCAAAAGCAGCGCGCATCCGTGGTCCTGATGGTCCGCCGCCCCGTTGATCGCCATGTCAGCACAGTATCGGCCAGTCGGCGGCGGCCTCGCCACAGTCCCCGCGGCAGCCGCGCGCCACCGCTTCGAGACCTGTGTGCGCACCGCTGGTCACAGGTCCTAGACTCGGCCTCCCAAACCAGCGCGCTAACGCGAACGGGGAGTTGGTTTTCCATGAGCGGGGAGTGGTCACCGGGAGCGGCCCTGCCCCCCGTGGCGGCGGCCAGGACCGCCGAGGCGCGGCGTACCGGCACGTGGTCGTCCGCGGTGTCCACCGGTGAGTTCGCGGCGATCCGCTCGGTGGGCTTCGAGCCGGTGGGCCAGGTGATGGGCTCGGCCGTCTACCAGGTGTCGCGCAGCGGACCGTTCTGGGGCTACTACGACTGCGGGTACCAGTACGCCGGGTTCTCCGGCCGGATGTCGCATCCGGCGCAGGTGGCGCTCTCCGGTCAGGGGGCCGGGTCACGGGCGCTGGTCGAGGTGCTGATGTCCGCCCGGCACAAGGCGCTCGGCCGGATGTCGGCGGAGTGCTCGGCGCTGGGCGGCGACGGTGTGGTGGCCGCCAACCTGACCATCGCGCCGTTCCCGGCCGCGCCGAACTGCCTGGAGTTCCAGGTGATCGGCACCGCGGTGCGCGCGCAGGGGCCGGTGCGTCCGCCGCGGCCGTTCACCACTCATCTGGACGGGCAGGGGTTCGCCAAGCTGATCGCGGCTGGCTGGGTGCCGGTCGAGCTGCTGATCGGCCTTTCCATCGGGGTACGGCACAACGACTGGACGACGCGGCGGCAGAACTGGTTCGGCGCGGGCAACCAGGAGGTCACCGGCTGGACCGACCTGGTCGGCGCCACCCGGCACGACGCGCGGGCCCAGCTGTACGGCCACGCCGCCAGGACCGGCGCCAACGGTGTGGTACTGGGCAGCAGCGACCTGAAGGTGTGGGCCGAGCGCTGCGTACGGGCGCGGAACCGCAACAGCGAGTCCGACGCCGAGGACCACACCGCCGAGGCCACCCTGGTCGGCACGGCGGTGGCCGCCTTCCAGGTGCGCGAGGCCCCGCCCCGCACCCTGAGCATCATGCCGCTGGACTCCAGGCGGAAGCGGCTGCGCAAGCGCATCGAGCGCGAGCTGGACTCCTACGGCGCCGATCCCACCGAGATGCGCCGGATGCTGGCCGAGCTGTCGGAACTGGACGGTACGCAGTGAACCGATCACGGCCGCACGCCCGTACCGCCGATGACAACGCAACGAGGGGAACCCGATCATGACCGCCACCGACCCCACCGCACAGGGCGTACCGGCCGACGCGATGCGCCGGCTGGCCGAGCTACAGCCGGGCAAGCCGGGCGGGATCTTCACCAGTGACCTGTCGGTCAACGAGTTCCTCCTGGTGCGCGAGGCCGGCTTTCGGCCCATCGGCCTGGTGCTGGGCAGCTCGATCTACCACGTCGGGATCCAGCTGGGCCGCTGGGGCAAGAACCAGGAGCTGACCACGCTCAGCCAGGCCATGTACCACGCCCGTGAGCTGGCGATGACGCGGATGGAGGCGGAGGCGGCGCAGCTCGGCGCGGACGGCATCGTGGGCGTGCGGCTGTCGGTCGAGGCGCGTGAATTCGGCAGCGACATCGCGGAGTTCATCGCCATCGGCACCGCGGTCAAGGCGGACGCCCCGGCTCCGGGCGGCAACGGCAGCTGGCGCAACATCAAGGGCCAGCCGTTCACCTCCGATCTGAGCGGCCAGGACTTCTGGACGCTGATCCGCGCCGGGTACGCGCCGCTCGGCATGGTGATGGGCACCTGCGTCTACCACATCGCGCACCAGAAGATGGGTTCGGTGTTCTCCAACTTCGGCAAGAACGTGGAGATCGAACCGTTCACCCAGGCCCTGTACGACGCGCGCGAGCTGGCTATGGAGCGTATGCAGCACGAGGCGGAGGAGCTGCACGCCGAGGGCATCGTGGGCGTCCAGCTGAACTCGCACAACCACCGCTGGGGCGGCCACACCACGGAGTTCTTCGCGATCGGCACCGCGGTACGGCCGCTGCGCGACGACCATGTCATCGAACGGCCGACGATGGTGCTGAGCCTGGATGGCTGACCGGTCCCGACTAGCGTATTCATCCACCCCGGACAAGGCTTGCTGGTGATGAACTCCAACGACCCCATGCCGTACGAACCGGGCGGTACGCCCGACTCCGTGGAGCTGCTGGCCGCCGCGCTGCGCCAGGACGCCGCTGACCTCGAGGTGTACGCGCGGGTGCTCACCGGCACCCTGGCGGACGCGCTGCCGCCCGGCTCGGTCACGGTGGAGCGCAAGCGCGGCATGGCGGACCGGCTGGCGGGCCGTGAGGGCCGGGTGGAGCGGCTGGACGTCTCGCTGGGCGAGCAGCGGCTGGTGCTGAACCTGGCGGGCGGCCGTGCGACGGGTGAGGTGTGCAAGGAGGTGCGCGGGGTGGTGCTGTCGCGCCGCCCGGTCGCGCTGGACGAGTGGGTGCGGGAGCTGGCGGGCGCGATCGCGGCCCGCGCGGAGTCGGACGCGCGGGCCCGGGCGGCGCTGGAGAAGCTGATCCTCGGCCGGTAACCCACTGTCGGAAGTCTCACGTTCGGCATCGTCGCCAGCACGGTCGGCACCGGTCCGAAATGGCTTGCGAATAGCCGGAAATTCGACATGCGGCGACCGCGTACCCGGCTTGGATGTGAAATGCCCTGTGAGGGGGACGCCACATTGCCGTCGCATGGTTGCCGCACAGTTCCCACACAGAAGAAGCCCGGTTTGGCCAGGCGCCAAGCGGTGTCACCCCTTCGTGTGATTGGTAAGGTCGAGGGTTGGTGCGGAACGCGGTTCTTCAATGGGGGCGCACCAGTGAGCGGTTTTCCAGGGATCTGAGGGGCGTCATCCATGAGCAATGCTGTCAGCGCCGCGCCGAGTGCCGATACGGGCACCGGGCCGGGGGCCGGAGGACAGCAGCAGCGGCGGTCGGGCAGGCAGTCCTCCGCCCTGACGCGACGCAGCGCGGCGGTGCCGATCTGGTACCTGCGGCTGGTGGGCGTGCTGAACCTGCTGACCGCGGTGTCGTTCGCGCTGCGGGAGCGGGTGCAGGAGCACAACACCGGTGAGCTGTTCACCCCCTTCATGCTGTTCGCCGGGTTCGGCTCGGCGGCGGCGGCGCTGTTCATGGCGATGATGCTGGGGCGGCGCAAGCGGATGGCGTGGATCGTCTTCGTGCTGCTGTGCGGCGGTTACGCGGCGTTGACCGCGTGGTGGCTGGTGGCCTACGAGGTGCTGCGCCGCCATCCGTTCAACTGGATCTCCTTCGCGATCACCTGCCTTGTGCTGCTGTTCACCGTGATCTCGGGCCGCGAGTTCTACGCCAAGGGCGACCGTACGAACCCGCAGCTCGCGCTGGCGGTGCTGGGCGTGGGTGCGCTGATCTCCGTCTTCGTCGGCGGAACCCTTGTGACGGCGGTCGGCCCCGACCAGGCCAGCATCGGCGACCGGGTGTGGTACGTGGCGCTGCGGCTGACCACCCTGACCAACGACAGGGACTTCGGCACCCTGCACGTGGCCCGCTGGGTCAGCGCGGGCATCAACCTCACCGGTCTGGCGCTGCTGCTCGCGGTGCTCTACGCGCTGTTCCGCTCGCCGCGCGGGCGCGAGCTGCTGGACCGGGACGACGAGGACCGGCTGCGTGCGTTGCTGGACAAGCACGGCTCGCGTGACTCGCTGGGTTACTTCGCGCTGCGTCGCGACAAGTCGGTGATCTTCTCGCCGTCCGGCAAGGCGGCGGTGACCTACCGGGTGATCGGCGGCGTGACGCTGGCGTCCGGCGACCCGATCGGCGACGTGGAGGCCTGGCCCGGCGCGATCGACGCCTGGCTGGCCGAGGCCCGCGAGCACGCCTGGATCCCGGCGGTGACCGGTGCCAGCGAGGAGGCGGGCAACGTCTACGCCCGGCACGGTCTGGACGCGCTGGAGATGGGTGACGAGGCGATCGTCTACCCCGCCGAGTTCACCCTTGAGGGCCGTGCGATGCGCGGCGTGCGGCAGGCCTACAACCGTGTGAAGCGCGCCGGGTACACCACCCGCATCCGTCGCCACGAGGACATCCCGGCCGAGGAGATGGCGCAGCTGCTGGAGGCGGCGGACCACTGGCGGGACGGGCAGACCGAGCGCGGCTTCTCCATGGCGCTGGGCAGGCTCGGCGACCCGGCCGACGGCCAGTGCGTGATGATCGAGTGCGTCGACGGCGAGGGCGAGCTGCGGGCGCTGCTGAGCTTCGTGCCGTGGGGGCCGAAGGGCCTGTCCCTCGACCTGATGCGCCGGGACCGCGAGTCCGAGAACGGACTGGTGGAGTTCATGGTCCTGGAGTTGATCCAGAAGGCGGGCACGGTGGGCGTGGAGCGGATCTCGCTGAACTTCGCGATGTTCCGTTCGGTGTTCGAGGAGGGCGCCCGGCTGGGCGCGGGGCCGGTGCTGCGCATGTGGCGCTCCGCGCTGCTGTTCTTCTCCCGCTGGTGGCAGCTGGAGTCGCTGTACCGCTCCAACTCCAAGTACCGCCCGATCTGGGAGCCGCGCTTCCTGCTGTTCGAGAAGACCTCGCAGCTGCCCCGGATCGGCATCGCCAACGCCCGCGCCGAGGGCTTCATCACCACCCCGGCGCCGCTGGCCCGGCTGCGCCGGGACGGCTGAGCCGTACGCTGCCCGCCCCCGCCCTCGAACGAGAGCGCTGGCACCCCACCTGCCCCACCCTGGCCCCGCGGCTTCGCGCCGCGGGGCCGCGGTGTTTCCGCGGCGTTACGTGCCCGCCTGGGATATGCCCCGTGCACAACACGGCTGCCCCTTTTGCCCAGGCAGAGTGCCACTTTTCGGCCGACTCGCACCGACAGGACAGCTGATCCGTTCGGTATTCGTACAGGTGAGCAGGGCGTCAACTGTGGTCGCTTAACACGCGATTCACACACCAACCGCCCGCGAACCACCCCCGTACACAGGCCCCGAGCAGCCCTTACGCCACTGTGAGCCATCACCCGATCGCACCTTGTGACCGGAAGTGTTCGTTCGATGTGCGTTACGTGGAGGATTCGGCAAGACTCCCGTCCGCTATCTGCACCCCCAAGTCAAGGAGTGTTCGGAATGCGGTTCACCAAGCGGACCATGGGGCTCGCTGCGGCCCTCGCCCTGGGACTGACCGGAATCGGGGCCACCGCCGCGCAGGCCGCCGACGGCGGCCCGGCGACGCACGCGCCCTCGGCCCTGGTGCTCACCATCGCCAACGGCACCAACCCGAACACCGCCACCGTAGAGCGCGCGGTAACCCTCCGCTGTTCGCCGTCGGTTGGCGGCGACCACCCGGACGCGTACCAGGCCTGTGCCGAACTCGGCGCCGTCGGCGGTGACTTCGGCGAGCTGAACACCAACGCGCAGCGCACCATATGCCCGATGATCTGGATGCCGGTGACGGTCACCGCGCAGGGCGTCTGGAACGGCCAGCGGATCTCGTACTCGCACACCTACGCCAACGAGTGCCTGATGAAGGCCAGCAACGCGAACGTCTTCAGCTTCTGAGTGGTCCGAAACCGCTCACCGCACCAGCCTCGAAGGTGCCGGTCCCTGGGGGACCGGCACCTTCGCCGTTTCCCACCGCCCGGCCACCGCACCCGGCGCCCGCGTCCGGCGGAAGGGGGCAGGCCGCCGGGGCGCCCTCGGGGTCAGTAGAGTTCGGGTTCCGCTTTCCTTCCCCGACCGTCGAGGAGACCCGTGAGTTCCGCCGCAGCCCACAGCGACAACGGTGCCGTGCCGGTCACGGTGGTCGGGATCGGGGCCGACGGGTGGGAGGGGCTGTCAACCGGCGCCCGGGAGGCGCTGCTTGGCGCCGAGGTGGTGATCGGCGGGGCCCGGCAGCTGGGGCTGCTGCCGCCGCGGTGCGGCGCCGAGCGGGTCGCCTGGCCGTCGCCGCTGCGCCCGGCGGTGCCGGAGCTGCTGGACCGGTACGCCGGGCGCCGGGTGTGCGTACTCGCCAGCGGGGACCCGATGTTCTTCGGCATCGGCCGGACCCTGAGCGAAGTGGTCGGCGCCGAGCGGCTGCGGGTACTGCCGCACCCCTCGTCGGTCAGCCACGCGTGCGCCCGGCTGGGCTGGCCGGTGGAGGAGACGGAGGTGGTCAGCCTGGTCGGACGGCCGGTGGCCACGTTGGCCGCCGCGCTGCACTCCGGGCGGCGGCTGCTGGCGCTCAGCGCGGGCGCGGCCACCCCCGCCGAGGTCGCCGCGCTGCTGCGGGACCGGGGCTACGGCCCGAGTCGGCTGCGGGTGCTGGAGAACCTCGGCGGCGAGCGGGAACGCCAGCTCACCGGGCTCGCCGACGACTGGCCGCACCCCGCGGTCGATCCGCTCAACGTGGTCGCCGTCGAGTGCGCGGCGTCCGAGGGCACCGTGAGGCTGCCGAACACCCCCGGCCTGCCGGACGAGTCCTTCGAGCACGACGGCCAGTTGACGAAGCGTCACATCCGCGCGGTGACGCTGGCCGCGCTCGCCCCCACGCCCGGCGAACTGCTGTGGGACATCGGGGCGGGCTCCGGCAGCATCGGCATCGAGTGGATGCGCACCCACCGCGGCTGCCGGGCGATAGCCGTGGAACGCGACCCGGTGCGGGCCGAGCGGGTGGTCCGCAACGCGGAACGGCTGGGCGTGCCCGGACTGCGGGTGGTCACCGGTCGTGCTCCGGAGGCCCTCGCCGAACTCCCCACGCCCGACGCGGTGTTCATCGGCGGCGGCGTCACCGTACCGGGGCTGCTCGACGCGTGCTGGGAGGCGCTGCCCAGCGGCGGTCGCCTGGTGGCGAACACCGTGACGCTGGAGTCCGAGGCGCTGCTGGCCGACCGCTACCGACGCCACGGCGGCGAGCTGGTGCGGATCGCGGTCTCGCACGCGGCTGCGGTGGGCGGTTTCACCGGATGGCGGCCGGCCATGCCGGTCACTCAGTGGGTGGCGACCAGGCACTGACCGCCGCCCGCTTCGACGCTCGCGACGAAACCGCAGGTCACAGCGGTGTTACCGGCTTCGATAACGGTTGCCAGTGCAGTCTTTGGATCTTTCGCCGATTCGCGGTCTACTGCCTTGGACCGGGTTCGACGAGCGGCCCGATCAGCATGTCCACAGAAGGGATCGGGGATGGGCGACGAGGCGGTGCAGCCGCACGAGCACGGCCACACCGGGGACGCGCACGGGCACGGCCACGGCCACTCGCACGGTGTGGCGGCCGACGCCGACCGCCGCTGGTTGACGATGGCGCTCTGCCTCATCGTGGGGTTCATGGCGGTCGAGGTCGTCGTCGGCCTGTTCGCCCACTCGCTGGCGCTGATCTCGGACGCCGCGCACATGCTCACCGACGCGGCCTCGATCGTGCTCGCGCTGGTGGCGATGCGGCTCGCCGCGCGTCCGGCACGCGGCGGTTTCACCTACGGGTTGAAGCGGGCGGAGATCCTCTCCGCGCAGGCCAACGGCATCACGCTGCTGGTGCTGTCGCTGTGGCTGGCGTACGAGGCGGCCTGGCGGCTGATCTCGCCGCCCGCGGTGACCGGGGCCCTGGTACTGGTGACGGCGCTGGTCGGAATCGTGGTCAACGTGGTCGCGGCATGGTGCATCTCCAAGGCCAACCGCAGCTCGCTGAACGTAGAGGGCGCCTTCCAGCACATCCTCACCGACCTGTACGGCTTCATCGCCACCGCGGTCGCCGGACTCGTCGTGCTGCTCACCGGGTTCGCCCGGGCGGACGCCATCGCCTCGCTGGTGGTGGTGGCGCTGATGCTGAAGGCCGGTACGGGCCTGGTGCGCGAGTCGGGCCGGATCTTCCTGGAGGCCGCTCCCGCCGGGGTCGACCCCGACGCGATCGGCGACCGGCTGGTCGGCCAGCCGTGCGTGGTGGAGGTGCACGACCTGCACGTCTGGCAGATCACCTCCGGCCAGCCCGCACTGTCCGCCCACGTCCTGGTGGAGCCGTCCGGGGACTGCCACGCGGTGCAGCGGGACCTGGTGGAACTGCTGCACCACGACTACGGCATCACCCACACCACGCTCCAGGTCGACCACGCCCCCGAGCAGTTGCTCGCGGTCACCCGCCGCGGCGGCGAGGACAAGGGCCACTGCGCGGACGCGCACGGCCCGGTGCACCGCGAGGGACCGCACCGGCACTGAGCGGCCCGCCCTGTGTCGTCCAAGCCGGTGGGCGTCGGGGTGTTGCCGTCCGCAACCCCAGCCCCCTCACCGGTGCCGTGATTCGCTGAGGAGCACGGCGACGGAGGTGAGGCGGTGGCGGGCGCGGGCGGCTTTCCGTCCCGGGATGTCTGGCGCCGTCCCGGGCTGCGCTGGGTGGACCTGCTGGTGGCGGCGGCCCTGGTGGGGCTGCTGTACGGGCTGCTGAGGCTGGCGCCGTCGCTCAACGCGCCGTTCCTGCCCGGCCAGGCGCCGACGACGGTCTCCACCGACCCCGCCGAGCTGCCGTTCTACGCGGTGCGTTCGCTGCTGCGGATGTTCCTGGCACTGATCGTCTCGGTGCTGTTCACCTTCGTCTACGGGGTGGCCGCGGCCCGGCTGCGCAGGGCCGAGAAGGTGCTGCTCCCGGTGCTGGACATCCTGCAGTCGGTGCCGGTGCTGGGCTTCCTGTCGGTGGTGGTGACCGCGTTCATCAACCTGTTCCCGGGTTCCACGCTGGGCCTTGAGTGCGCCTCGATCTTCGCCATCTTCACCTCGATGGCCTGGAACATGACGTTCGCCTTCTACCACTCGCTGGTCAGCCAGCCGCGCGAACTGGACGAGGCGGCGCGGGTGATGCGGCTGACGAAGTGGCAGCGCTTCTGGCGGCTGGACGTACCCAGCGGCATGATCCCGCTGGTGTGGAACGGGATGATGAGCTTCGGCGGCGCCTGGTTCTTCCTGGCCGCCTCGGAGACCATCAGCGTCCTCAACCACCAGTACGCGCTGCCCGGCGTGGGCAGTTACGCGGCCACCGCGATCGGCAAGGGCGACCTGGGCGAGGTGGGTATCGCCATCGGGGTGATGGTGGTGCTGGTGATCGGGGTGAACGTGCTGTTCTGGCGGCCGATGGTGGCCTGGTCGGAGCGGTTCCGGGTGGAGGAGTCCGAAGCCGCCGAGCGACCGCGCAGCGTCGTACTGGAACTGTTGCGCCGATCCTCACTGCCGGACCTGGTGGCGCGTCCGGCGCGCTCGGCGGGCCGGACGCTGGACGCGTTCACCCGGCCGTTCGGGGTGGCCGAGCACCCGCTGGTCAGGCCCGCGGCACGAGAGCGCACCGGTGATGTGTTCTTCGCCGGCGCGCTGGCGGTGGTGGTGCTCTACGGCGCGTGGAAGGCGCTGGGCTATGTGCGGGCGTCGGTGGGGCTGGCCGAGTTCGGGCACGCCTTCGCGGTGGGCGCGGCGACGTTCGGCCGGGTGGTGGTGCTGCTGGTGGCGGCGACACTGGTGTGGGTGCCGGTCGGGGTGTGGATCGGGATGAACCCGAAGGTCACCAGGTTCGCCCAGCCGGTGGTGCAGGTGCTCGCCAGCTTCCCGGCGAACTTCCTCTTCCCCTTCGCCACGGCCGCGTTCGTGGCGCTGGGCATCTCGCTGAACGCGGGCAGCATCCTGCTGATGGCGCTGGGCGCGCAGTGGTACGTCCTGTTCAACGTCATCGCGGGCGCCTCGGCGATCCCCTCCGACCTGCGGGAGGCGATGACCGGCTTCCAGGTGGGCGGGCGGCTGCGCTGGCGGTACTTCGTCCTGCCCGCGATCTTCCCGTACTACGTCACCGGCGGGATCACCGCGGCGGGCGGCGCCTGGAACGCCTCCATCGTCGCCGAGGTGGTCGGCTTCGGCCACCATCGGCTGACCGCGACCGGGCTCGGCGCCTACATCGCGGAGGCGACCGGCACCGGTGACTTCCCGAGGATCCTCGTCGGCGTCACGGTGATGAGTGTGTACGTCGTCGCGCTGAACCGACTGCTGTGGCGCCGCCTGTACCGCCTGGCCGAGACCCGCTACGCGCTGTGACCCGGAGCCGCCGATGACCACCACGCCCAGCAGGCCCGCCGCCGGCACCACGATCGTCCGGGCCGAAGCGGTGACCAAGACGTTCACCACCCCCGACGGGCGGGCGCTGCCGGTGCTGGACGCGATCAGCATGCGGGTGGACGAGGGCGAGATCGTGGCGCTGCTCGGCAAGTCCGGCTCCGGCAAGTCCACCCTGCTGCGCTGCCTCGCCGGGCTGATCGCCCCCTCGGCGGGCACCGTCTCGTACCGCGGCACGCCGCTGACCGCCACCAACCCGGGGGTGGCGATGGTCTTCCAGTCCTTCGCGCTGCTGCCCTGGCTGACCGTGCAGCAGAACGTGGAGCTGAGCCTGCAGGCCCGGGGCGTCGCGGAGGACGAGCGCAGGGAACGGGCGCTGAAGGCGATCGACCTGATCGGGCTGGACGGTTTCGAGGGCGCCTACCCCAAGGAGCTGTCCGGCGGCATGCGGCAGCGGGTGGGCGTGGCACGGGCGTTGGTGGTGGAGCCGGACGCGCTGTTCATGGACGAGCCGTTCTCCGCGCTGGACGTGCTGACCGCGGAGAACCTGCGGGGGGAGATCGTCGGCCTGTGGGAGGGGCACGAGGCGCCGGTGCGCTCGGTGCTGATCGTCACCCACAACATCGAGGAGGCGGTACTGCTCGCCGACCGGATCCTGGTGCTGTCCTCCAACCCGGGCCGGATCAGGGCCGAGTTGGCGGTAGGGCTGCCAAGGCCGCGGGACCGGCGCGCCCCGCAGTTCGAGGCCCTGGTCGACACGGTGTACGGGATCCTCACCGGACGGGAGGAGGCCGCGCAGGCGGCGGCCGCCGCGACGGTGCCGGTACCGGCCGGGGCGCCGCGGGCCGCGGCCACCCCGATCGCGGTACCGCTGCCCGAGGTGAGCGTCGGCGGGCTGGCCGGGCTGCTGGAGATCCTGGTGGCGCGCGGTGGCGAGGACGGTCTGGCGGAGCTGTCCGACGAGTTGAGCTTCGAGATCGACGATCTGCTGCCACTGGTGGACGCCGCGGAACTGCTGGGGCTGGCGTGCACCGACGGGCCGCGCATCACGCTGACCGAGCGGGGCCGGGAGTTCGCCGCCGCGGACATCCTCACCAGCAAGCAGTTGTTCGCCCGGCACGCGGCCCGGCACGCGCCGCTGGTGCGGGCCATCGTCCAAGCGCTGGCCGCCACCGAGGGCCACCGGCTGCGCGAGGGCTTCTTCCTGGATCTGCTGCGCCGCCGCTACTCCGTCGAGGAGGCCCGGCACCAGCTCGACATCGCCATCGACTGGGGCCGCTACGGCGAGCTGTTCGACTACGACGCGGACGACGGCCTGCTCACCCTGGAGCCCGGTGCGGAGGCCGCGTTGTGACCGTGGCGGCGGGCGGGTGCCCGCCGCCACGGTCAGGCCTCAGTGGCCGAGGGCGACCTCGACGATCTTGATGACCACCAGGATCATCGCGACGAGCAGGTAGGAGCGCAGCGCGCCCATGCCGATCTTGTAGCCGGTGGACGTGACCGGCTTGGCCAGCGTCTCCAGCGGGGGCATCCGCCACTCGTCCCGGCCGCTGCGGTCGACGCCCGCTCCGGCGCGCGCCCCGCCCCTACGGCGGCGGCGCACCTCGGCGTAGCCGATGGCGAGCACTGCGGCCACCCCGCAGGCAGCCATGATGTTCATGATCGCGCCCGCGGTGATGTCCGGGAAGAGCACCGAGGCGGTGAGGATGATCGACAGCGTGACCAGGACGCCGACCACGGCGGAGGTGAACGCGTTGGTCTTCGCCCCGTTGACCCAGGGGCCGAGGACGGCCTTGTCGTTGCACAGCAGGAGGAGGAAGACCGAGGCGGACGGCAGCAGTACTCCGGCGAGGGTCTGCACGCCCTCGGTCAGCAGCCCCAGAGGCGAGCCGGGGATCAGCACGATCGCGGCGGCGGCGGCGACCAGTCCGGCGTAGACGGCGTAGAAGCCCTTGGCGCCCTTGACCCCCCGGTGCAGTGAGTGCTTCATGCCGAACACGTCGCCGATGGCGTAGGCGGTGGACAGTGAGACCGCGAAGGCGCCGATGATCGAGGCGTCCAGCAGCGCGATGGCGAACAGCACCCCAACGAGCTTGCCCGCGTGGGCCTCAAGGCCGGTGGCGATCCCGCCCGCGTCACCGAAGTTGCCGAAGTCCTTGGTCCCGGCGAACGCGGCGGCGGTGAACCCCATCATCGCGGCGGCACCGATGACCACCACCGCGATGCCGATCCACAGGTCGGCCTTCTCGTACTTCATGAAGCGCGGGGTGATCCGCTTGTCGATGACGTACGACTGCTGGAAGAACAGCTGCCAGGGCGCCACCGTGGTGCCCACGATGCCGATGATCAGCAGCATCACGGTCGCCAACTCACCCGAACCGCCCGGCATGTTCGGGACCACGAAGTCGTGCGCCATCTGCGAGGTCGCCGGGTGCACCATGAAGTAGATCGGCACCAGCAGCAGCGACGCCGCGCACAGGAAGATCGCGATCCGCTCGAACCGGCGGAACGACCCGGTGAACGCCGACGCGATGATGATCGCCGCCGCCAACACCACCGACGCCGCCTTCGGCAGTCCCAGGTATCCGGCGGCCAGCGTGATCCCGATGAACTCCGTCACCAGCGTCAGCCCGTTCAGCAGGAACAGGTCGATGACGGAGAACGCGCCCCAGAACTTGCCGAACCGCTCCAGGATCAACCGGGCGTGCCCGACCCCGGTGACCGCGCCGAGACGCAGCACCATCTCCTGGTTGACGTACAGCACGGGTATCAGCAGCAGCAGGGTCCACAGCAGCTTGGTGCCGTAGTTCTGCCCTGCCTGCCCGTAGGTGGCGAACGCACCGGCGTCGTTGTCGCCGACCATGACGATCAGGCCAGGGCCGACGATCGCCAGCAGCGTCTTCAGCTTCGCCGACAGGCCGGTGCGCGGCGCGGTGTCATCCAGCCTGATGGTGCCGAGCGCGCCGCGGATGTCGCCGACGTGCGCGTCGTCCAGGACCGCGGCGCGCGGGGTCTGCGCGGCGGCGGTCTCGGTGATGGTGGTCATTACGGCCTCCCAGGCCCCCTTTCGGGGACTTAGCTAGGGGGGCACGCAGCAGCAATCCCCCCTGCGAGCGCACGCCGAGACGCGGCCGAGCGGCACGAAGCCGTACGGGACCGCGATCAGTGGTGCTGTGGTGCGCGCAGGAAAGGTGGTTACCGCGTGCCGGAGGTCAACGAGGACAGGCGGATGCGGGGCCGACTATGGCCCGGACTACTGCTACTGCAATCCATGTCTCTCGCCTCCTCCCGGCCGGGGCGCGGTGCGCCGAACGGACTCGGCAAGGAGCGGACCGGCCCGACACGACCGGTTCACCCCAACTCGTCAGAGCTTTGGCACTCCACGGCGTGTCCCGCCAGCGGCGGGAAGCCACTTGGGGTCACCCCTTAACTCGGGGAGACCTGTCCTGATCCGGAGCGTCTCTCGACGGGTGGGATCAGTGGCCTGTGTCCGTGAAGACGCCTCACCGAACGAGGTGCCTCTTGCAACATCAATTGAAGTCTAGCCTCCTTCTTGCATATTCGCGCAACTACTTGACCGAACCTTGACTCCGGGCGGTGAGTGTGTCTAGTCGCAACAGCTCCGGTTCGCCGGTGGTGACCAGCGGGAACCCGCTCCCGACGGCCCCCCTGGCTGTGCCACGATCAGCAGCGCGAAACGTCGAACTTCCCCTCAACATCCAAGCCAGGGAGCCCCCTTGGACACCGTTCAGGACCCCTTCGACACCACCGGCTCCGCGCTCTCCCGGCGCGGCTTCTTACACGCGGCGGCCGGAGCCGCGGCCGCCGGGACCGTACTGGGCCTTCCGGGTGAGGCCCTCGCCGACCAGAACCCGGCCCACGACTCCACCGGGCGGGCCACGCTCTCCTTCACCTCCGGCACCAACGGCTCGGCCACCCTCTCCCCCACCGGCACAAGACTGGTCGCGGAGGTACAGAACGTGCTGTGGTCGCTGCCGCCCACCGGCGGCAAGGCGGTACCCATCAGCACCCCGGACCTGGAGCCGACCCGCCCGGTCTTCTCCCCCGACGGCAAGCTGCTGGCGGTGTGCGCCTACCGGGGCGGCGGCTTCCACATCTGGACGCTGCGCCCCGACGGTTCGCAGCTGACGCAGCACACCGACGGCCCCTGCGACGACCGCGGCCCCGCCTGGTCGCCGGACGGCACCCGGATCGCCTTCGCCTCCGAACGCGGCGGCGACCCGGTCGCGGGCAGCCCCTACCGGATCTGGCTGCTGGAGCTGGCGACCGGGCGGCTGACCCGGATCACCGGTCTGCCCGGCCAGCAGGGGCCGTTGCAGGACGGGCCATGGGAGGACTTCGATCCGACCTGGTCACCGGACGGCCGTGAGGTGCGGTTCGTCCGCGGCCGCCCGGTGGCCTCCGGCGCGCCCGGCGGCACCGTGCTGGACGCCCGCACCATCGCCTCGGTCCCGGCCGACGGTTCCGGTCCGGTCACGGTGACGCACACCGACCCGACACCCGGCGTCCAGCTGATGGTCCCGGCCGTCTCGGCCAGTGGACGGCTCGCCTATCTGCGCACCACCGCCGCGCCCGCCGCCTCCTGCACGCTGGTGGTGGACGGCGACCCGGTGCGCGTCGACGGGGACGTGGCGCCCGCGCCGCCGCGCTGGACGTCCGACGACGAGTTGCTGGTCAACATCGACGGCCAGTTCCGGCTGCTGCGCCCCGAGCGGCCCGGTGACGCCCGGCGGATCCCGTTCGCCGCCACACTGCCGGTGGACCTGCCGCGCTACCGGGTGAAGCAGTACGACCTGGACGGCTCCGGCGTGCGCCCGGTGCGCGGGGTGCATCTGCCCGCGCTGTCCCCCGACGGGCGGCAGGTGGCGTTCGCGGCGCTCAACTCGCTGTGGCTGTGCGGCACTTCGGGCGGAACACCGCGCCGGATCGTCAGCGCCGACCCCACCCGGTACGTGCTCGGCCCGGTGTGGGCGCCGGACGGGCGGTCGCTGCTGTACGCGGACGACCGGGACGGGCTGTACGCGGTGCGCCGCCATGACCTGGCCTCGGGGGCGGAGACCGTGCTGGCCTCGGGCGGCCGGGTCTACCCGGCGCTCTCGCCGGACGGCGACCGGCTGGCCTGTGTGGACATGTCCGGCAACCTGGTGGTGCGCGATCTGGCCAGGGGCACCGAACGGGTGCTCGCCGCGCCGCTGGGCGGCGGGGGCCTGCCGGGTCGGCCGAGCTGGTCGCCGGACGGACGGTACCTGGCGTTCTGCGACCGCAACCGGCTCAACCAGCGGTTCCGCGAGGGGTACAACCTGATCCGGGTGGTGGACACCACGGACGGCACCGCCCGGCTGCACGCCGTGGCGCCGCATGTGTCCATCTCCGACCGCTATGACTCCGGGCCGGTGTGGTCTCCTGACGGCCGCTGGATGGCGGTGGTCTGCGAGTCCGCGCTGTGGCTGCTGCCGGTACGCCCGGACGGCACCCCGGACGGGGCGCCACGGCAGCTCACCGAGGAGGCCGCCGACCATCCCTCGTGGTCAGGGGACTCACGCACCCTGCTCTACCTGTCGTCGGGTGCGCTGCGCCTGGTCGAGGCCGCGGGCGGCACCGCCCGTACGGTCCGCGTCCCGCTGGACTACCGGCGCCCGGAGCCCGCCGACACCGTGGTGCACGCCGGGCAGTTGTGGGACGGCACCGGCGAGCAGGTGCGGCATGACGTCGACGTGGTGGTGCGCGGCGGGCGGATCGCCGCCGTCGAGCCGCACCGCGCGGGGCGGCCCGCACGGCAGCGGGTCGACGCCTCCGCGTACACCGTCACGCCCGGCCTGTGGGACTCGCACACCCATCCGTGGCAGGCCACCTACGGCGGTCGGCAGACCTCCCTCCAGCTCGCCTACGGGATCACCACGGCCGTGTCGCTGGGCGGATTCGCCTATGAGCAGGCGCGGATCCGGGACGCGGTCGCGGCGGGCGTGCTGGCCGGGCCGCGGCTGCTGGCCACCGGCGAGCTGCTGGACGGCTCGCGGGTGGCGTACAGCATGGGCAGGGCGCACCGCACCCGCGAGGGGCTCGCCCGGTCGCTGGCCCGGGGGGCGGCGCTGGACTGGGACTTCGTCAAGACCTATGTGCGGGCGCCGGGCTGGGTGATGCGGACCGCGGCGCGCTTCGCGCACGAGCGGCTCGGGGTGCGCAGCGGCGGCCATCTGTGCACTCCGGGCATCCAGCTCGGCCAGGACCTGACGACGCACCTGCACGCCACCCAGCGGCTGGAGTTCGGCCATGACGTGACGGCCACCGGTCACTCCTACGAGGACCTGCTCCAGCTGTACACGGCGACGCGCTTCCGGATGATCGCCACGCCGTTCACCGCGGCGCCGCTGGTGGGCACCGAGCCCGCGCTCGCCGCAGACCCCCGGGTCACGGCGCTGATGCCGCCGTGGGACACGGCGGTGGTCCGCCAGCTCGCCGCCCAGGCGCCGACGGCCGACCAACTCACCGCGCTGGAGACGGAGATGGGCGTCTACCGCGCGGTGCTGTCCGGTGGCGGCCTGGTGGCGATGGGCACCGACTCGCCGCTGGTCCCGGTGGGCCTCCATCTGCACATGGGGCTGCGCGCGCTGCACCGCTTCGGGCTGTCGGCGGCGCAGACGCTGCGCACCGCGACCGCCGTTCCCGCCCAGGTCTTCGGGTTGGACAAGGAGTTGGGCACCGTCGAGGAGGGCAAGCTGGCCGACCTGACGGTGGTCGACGGTGATCCGTTCACCGACTTCGACTCGCTGGTACGGACGGTGTCGGTGCTGCGCGGTGGAGTGCGCTACGAACAGGCCGAGTTGGTGGGCGCGTTCTCCGGCCCCGGGCACACCGCACACCGCGCGTCGGCGACGGAGTCCGAATGGCTGGCGGTCGGCCGCCAGTTGCGCCGTGACTGCTGTTGCGACGTGGGCGTCTGAGTCGTTCCGCACACCTCCTCACCGCCAGTTAAGTAGCCTGACAAGCCGGTTTCTCAAATGGGCTGGTGCATGGCGGCGCTTGCATGGCAGGATGCCAAGCGTGCAGTTAAGTGGCTTAACTGGCGGTGAGACGTTGGAAGGACGGTAGAAGATGGCAGCCGGAGGTGACACACCGCCCAAGCCCACCTGCGGGCCGCTGGCCGAACGCCTCAACTACCTGTTCGCGCACATGCACCCACCAGGAGCCCCCTACACCAACGCCCATGTGGCCGCCGAGATCAGCGGGGGGACCGAGGAGTACGGCGGGGTCACCCTCACCGAGCAGTACCTGTCGATGCTGCGCAACGGCAAGCGGGCCAATCCCAGCCCCGACGTACTGCGCGCGGTGGCGAAGTTCTTCGGCGTGCCGGTCGGCTATCTGCTCGGCGACCTGTCCGCCTCGCAGGCCCAGCGCGTGGAGGAGGAGGTGCGCTTCCTCGTCGCCATGCGCGACCAGCGGGTACGCGCCATCGCGCTGCGCGCGGTCGGGCTTCCGCCCGATGTCCAGGACTGCCTCACCACGATCATCGGCCAGTTCCGCCGCGAGATGAACCTGCCCTCCGACCCACCGCAAACCCCCTGAACCCACGCCGTGTCCGCACGGCTTCCACAACGAGGTGGCCCCGGACGGGGGTCAGGGCCACCTGCACCGCAGGGGCGGCGCCGTGCCACGGCCCGGCGCCGCCCCTCGCCCGACGGGCGAGCGATCCGGAGTCGATGAGGGCGGCATGGCCTGATTTCGTTGCCTACGGCACGGCGAACGGCAAAGCGAACAAGATTCAGATGCATAACCGCTCCTGGATGCGGTAAAAAGATCCATGTGCCTGCCCGGTGTGCATCCCCCGTCGCACCGGGCAGGCCTTCTGCTTTCCGCGTGCGGTGAGGGCGCGAGGGCGGGCGGGCGCCCAACGCACCGGCGCACAACGGCAGATGGCGACCTGGGCTCCGCCCAGTGGGCCCGCCAGCTCCACGGCCGTCGCGGACACGGTCCCCGCGACGTGCCCCGGGTTTCGGCGCGGGGGCTTTCGGGGGCGGAACCGGGGGCGCGCAGGGCTCCTTCCGCGGTGGCGCTTTCGGCCAATCCTGGAGGGCGAGCGCGCGGGATAATGGGTCATGACTGCCGGGCGAGACGGGCAGGAGGGAGCCATGGCCGACGTCGCGGTCGCCCAGCCGCGGTTGCCGCCGGTGCGGCTGTCGCCCCGTGTGCGGGCCCTGGTCTGCCTCGCCTACCTGCTGATCGCGGCCGCGATCGTGGTGGACCTGTTCACCGGCCCCGGCTCGACGTTCTCCCCGATCCTCGCGGCGCTGCCCGTACTGGCCGCGATCAGCACCCGCAAGGCGACGGTGCCGCTGGTCGCCGGGCTGGTCGGCACGGTCGGCGTGGGCATGCTCAGCCTGGCCAACAGCCGGGTGCCGCCGGTGGTGCACGCCACGGCCGCGGCCACCGTGCTGGCGGTCACCTTCACCAGCACCGCCTCGGTGGCGCTGGTCGCCGCGCGGGAGCGGGAGCTGGCCGTGGTGCGCGGCGTGGCCGCCGCCGCCCAGCGGGCGCTGCTGCGGCCGGTCCCCCGGCGCTTCGGCCCGCTGCGGGTCGCCGTACGGTACGTGGCCGCGGCGGCGGAGGCCCGGATAGGCGGTGATCTGTACGAGGTGCTGCCCACCCCGTACGGGACGCGCATGCTGCTCGGCGATGTGCGCGGCAAGGGGCTGTCCGCGGTGGAGGCGGCCGTGGACGTGCTCGGGGTGTTCCGGGACGCCGCGCAGACCGAACCCGAGCTGACAGCCGTGGCGCGCCGCCTGGACGGGGCGCTCGCCCGGCGGCCGGGCGGTGAGGAGTTCGTGACCGCCGTGCTGGTCGGCGTCCCCGACCACGGGCCGACCGCGATCGTCAACTGCGGCCATCCGCCGCCGCTGCTGCGGGACGCGTCCGGTGCCACGGCGGAGGTCGACCCGCCGGTGTACGCGCCGCCGCTGGCGCTGCTGTCCCTGGTGGGCGGCGCCTACACCGCCCGGACCATCAGCTTCCGCCCCGGCGAGCTGCTGCTGCTCTACACCGACGGGGTCTGCGAGGCACGCGACGCCGCGGACCGGTTCTATCCGCTGCTGGAGCGGGTCGCGGCCGTACGGACGGACGATCCCGAGGCGCTGCTGGACGAGTTGCTCGCCGACGTGCGGGCGTACACCGGCGGCGCGCTCAACGACGACGCGGCGGTGCTGGCGGTGCGCCGCGACGAGGCCGCCGGGGACAGGCGGTCAGCGCGGTGACGGTGGCGGCGGCCAGCGGTCGCCGCCCTCCCACACCACCTGGTCGGGGTCGTCGAGGTCCAGCCCCCACTCCTTGGCCAGCACCTCCAGCTCGTCGCGGGTGTGCACCTGCCGGTAGCTCTCGTTGGGGAACATGACCAACCGGTACGGGCTGTGCCCATCCCACGCGTAGACCACATACGGATACCGGCTCATGCCTCCCAGCGTGGCGTCCTGCCACGGTGCCCGCCACACGAGGGCCGGGCTGCCGGGCCCCGGCAAGCCCGGCACCGGCGGTCTCGCGGCTACCGCGGCGCGTCGATCAGGCGGCGAAGGTCCTCGCCCAGCACCGTCCCGAGGTCCGGCGGGGCGGAGCGGTACCGCGCGCCGACATGCCCGTCCGGACGGATCAGCACGGCGCCGTCCTTGGCGACGCCGTACAGCTCGGTCCAGTCCGCCGACGCCACGCGCCGCACCCGCACCAGCGGGTGTTCCGGCGCCGGGACGTCGCCGACGAGCAGGGTGAACCAGGGACCGTACAGATCGGCCACCGGCACCCGGGCACCGGAGGCGAGTTCCAGCACGGTGTGCGGCGCCCGGTGCCCCGGCCGGGCGCACGGAAGGTACGACCCGAACGGGTCGTCGTTGGACGGCGGCGGACTGCCGTCCGGCAGCACCGCGGTGGACTCGTAGTGGTAGCCGAAGACCAGCCCCTGGTCGTCGCGCCGCTCCAGCATCCGCTCGTACCACTGGCTCCAGCGGCCCGTCGCCGCACGGTCGCCGGGCAGCCCGTCGGCCGGGCGGGCGGCCCGCATCGTCTCGCGGTCCTCGGCGATGGCCCACGCCGCCACCGCCCGCCGCTCGGCCCCGTAGGAGCGGACGAGCGCGGGGCCGCCCCAGCCCAGTACCGCCCCGGCGAGCTTCCAGGCCGCGTTGCACGCGTCCTGCACCCCGAGGTTCAGCCCGAGCCCGCTGAACGGGGTGACGACGTGCGCGGCGTCACCGACCAGTACCACCCGTCCGTCGCCGAACCGTTCGGCGAGGCGGCTCACCCCGGTCCAGCGCTGCCGGTCGACCACGCTGACCGCCGGGGCGCCGGGGCCGAGGGCGCGCCGTACCGCGTCCGCGCACCGGTCGGTGTCGTCGGCGGCGGGACGGTAGGGGCCCGGAAGGATCTGGTTGAACAGCCAGCGGCGTGCGCCGTCGCCCGGCATCAGGTAGCCGTGCACCTCGCCGCTGTCCAGGAAGTAGATGGCGCTGCGCCGGTCGGCGAGCAGCGGGTCTAGGTCCGCCTCGAAGAGGATGTTGAGGTTGTGCGAGGGCTCTTCCGGCTCGCTCATCTCGATCCCCAGCGCTTCGCGCACCACACTGTGCGCACCGTCGGCGGCCACGCAGTACGCCGCCCGGCACACCCGCCCGGGCCGGCCGCCGAGCGGGCGGTAGCCGACCTCGACCCGGTCCGCCCGCGGCTCGACCGAGATCGCCTCGGTGCCGGTGAGCAGCGTGACGGCGGGCGTACCGCGCACGGCGGTCCGCAGGACGGGCTCCAGCCGGTCCTGGGTGCAGATCGCCGGTGCCACCGCGCTCGCCTCGGTCAACCGGGAGGACCTGGAGCGGGCCAGCCGCTGGAAGTTCGGGTCGGTCAGCGAGCGGCCGAAGTAGTAGTGGCGGCCGGTGACTTCGACCGGCAGCGCCGCCGCGCGTACCCGCCGTTCAAGGCCGAGCGCGCGCAGCGTCTCCAGGGTGGGCGCGGTCAGCGCCCGGGCCCTGGGCAGCGGTGAGGGCTCGGTGCGCCGCTCCAGGACCGTGCTGCGCACCCCCCACCGGGCCAGCAGCAGCGCCGTGACCAGGCCGACCGGCCCGCCACCGACGATCACCACCTGTGTGTCAAGGCCCTCGTCCGACACCGTCATGCCCCCAACTCCCCACGTTGGTCGATGCGTTACCGGTCGCCGCCCGCGGGTCACCGCTCGCCGACGAGGTGACCGCACAGGCTGTCGAACACCCACTGCTCCCACTCCCGCGGGCTCCAGCCGCGTTCGTGGACCAGCAGGTGGTACAGCTCCGGGCCGAGCAGCCCGTAGCAGAGGTCCGCCGCCCGGTCCCGGGTCATGCCGTGCGGCACAGCGCCCTTGTCGGCCAGCGCGTCCGTGAAGTGCCGCTGGACGACGAGCCGTTGCCGCTGGTTGGTCTGCCACAGCTCCATCGCCT
Organism: Streptomyces sp. PLK1-5; assembly: GCA_037034305.1. Lineage (GTDB taxonomy): Bacteria > Actinomycetota > Actinomycetes > Streptomycetales > Streptomycetaceae > Streptantibioticus_A. The sequence continues at coordinate 32,391 of JBAGJY010000010.1, read as the reverse complement.
CGCCGCTGGTCACCGCGGCGTTGCGCAGCACTTCGAGCAGGCCGCCCACCCGCTCGTAGATCTCCCGGGCGCCCCGCGCCTGCAACCGCAGCTGCTCCACCGGGTCGGCGGCGCCCAGCGCCTCGGCCACCCAGGGGCGTTCCAGGGTGGGCACCGGATCGTCGTCGCCCGCGACATGGCGGTCGATGAGTTCCTTGAGGATGCGCTGCTTGTTGCCGAACGAGAAGTACACCGTCTGCACGGCGACCCCTGCCTCGCGGGCGATGGACTCGATGGTCGTCGCCGCGTAGCCGTTCTCGGTGAACAGGCGCATGGCCGCGTCCAGCATCCGCGCCCTGGTCTGCTCGGCCCGTGCACGCCGCCCGTCGGTCTTCTTCGCCGTCGCCATCACTACCTACTTATTATAGTGTGTATCTAGAGTCCTACTACAGTGAAACTCCTCTCCATTATTGGCCTCCGAGCAATGGGGGACGCGAGCGATGGCCACCGAACCGGTTGAGAAGAACACCGCCAGCGCGGCGCCACCCGCCGCCGACCGTCCCGGCAGCTCACCCACGACCCTGCTCCCACTGCTCACCGGCGGCATGGCGCTGTCCATGCTGGTGCTGTACGCGATCGGCTCACTCGGCCCGTTCATCCTCGACGATCTGCACATATCCAAGTCCCAGTTGGGACTGCTCACCGCGGTCGCGTTCGGCACCGCCACGGTTGTGTCGCTGTACGCGGGCCATCTCACCGACGTCATCGGGGGCCGCCGGGCGCTGGTCGCGCTACTGGCGCTGATCGCCGTGGACTTCGGGCTGCTGGCCGCCACCCGTACGTACTGGTTCCTGCTCGGCGCGCTGGTACTGGCCGGGCTGCCGCAGGCGCTGGCCAACCCCTCGACCAACAAGCTGATAGCGACCCATCTGCCCGCCGAACGCAGGGCCGGTGCGGTGGGCGTCAAGCAGTCCGGTGTGCAGCTCGGCGCGTTCGCGGCGGGCCTGCTGCTGCCGACGCTGGCCCGGGCGCTGTCCTGGCGCGGGGCGCTCGCCCTGGTGGTACCGGTCGCCGTGCTGGCCGCGGTACTGGCCGCCCTGCTGCCCCGGGACGCCGCCACCGGCCGGGCCAGGCGGCTGACGCTGCCCGGGACGCCCAACACCGCGACCCGCTGGCTGATGGCCTACTCGCTGTGCATCGGCAGCGGTCTGGCCGCCCTCAACACGTATCTGCCGCTCTACGCGCACCAGCGCCTGGGCATGGGCGACCAGGCCGCGGGCGCGCTGATCGCCGCACTGGGCGTCTCCGGAATCTTCGCGCGGATACTGTGGGCGCGCTTCAGCGACCGACTGGCCAATCTGTCGGCCTCGTTGATGGTGCTGGCGATAGCCGCGGTCTGCTTCGCGGTGCTGGTGCCCAGCGCGTCGAGCGCGCGCTGGCTGATCTGGATCGGCGCCATAGGGCTGGGCGGTTCCGCGGTGGCGGCCAACGCGGTGTCCATGGTGGCCGTCGTCAAGGGCCGCGGCTTCGGCAGCACCGGCCACGCCTCCGCGCTGGTGTCCATGGGCTTCTTCGCCGGATTCGTGGTCGGCCCGCTGTCGTTCGGCTTCCTGGTCGACACCGAGGGCGGCTATCCGGCGGGCTGGACGCTGGTGGCCGCGGTGTTCGCGGCCGCGGTGCTGTGCGCGGCGGGTGGTCGGCGCTCGGCCGCCAAGGCGGGCGCGTGACGTCCGTCGCGACCGCCGGGCGCGTCGGCGAACCGGCCCACGGGGAACCGCTGTTCACGCCGCGCGGCGAGGAGTTCGTACCCGCGCCGCACGCCACCGGGCCGTGGGACGCCGGTCGGCTGCACGGGGCGGCGGTGGCGCTGCTGGTCACGTGGCACACCCGGCGCCACGTCGACGCGCGGCGCGCCCTGGCCCGGTTCACCGTCGACTTCCTGCGGCCGGTTCCGGCCGTACCGCTGCGGGTGGCGGTCTGCGCGCTGCGCTCCGGCCGCAGCTTCGACGTGCTGGACGCCCTGGTCACCGCCGACGGCGCGGCCGTGGCCCGGGCCAGCCTGGTGTACCTGCGGGCCACCGGACCGCTGACGCCGCCGGACGGGCTGCCGGGCGATCCGCCACCGGCGGCGCCACACACCGGGGTACGGCTGCGCGACCCGGGCCGGACGGCGTCGTTCAACCGTGATGCCGTGGAGTTGCGGCTGGTTGACGACCCCGCGGCCACCACCTGGGTACGCCTTCGCTGCCCGGTGCTGCCCGGCGCCGCCGCGCTGCCCGAGCAACTCGCCGTGGCCGCTGCGGAGTTCTGCTACGGCACCGGGGCCGCCCTGGCGCCGGACCTGTACCGCTGCGTCAACGTCGACCTGAGCGTCCATCTGCACCGCCCCCCGACCGGACGGTGGGTCGCGCTGCGGGCCGTCACCCACACCGGTCCGACCGGCGGCGGCACCGCGCAGGCCGCGCTGCTGGACGAGGCGGGGCGGATCGGCGGCGCGGTGCAGACACTGCTGGTGTCGGAGGCCTGAAGTGACACCGGTCGACGCCGCGTTCACCCCGGACAGCGCGCTGTCCGCGATGGTGGACCGGGTGCGGGCCACCGCGCGGGAGGTGGGCGACCGCTACCCGCTGTACGCCGATCCGCGCACCGGGGCGTGGACCACCACCCGGCGCGGCTCGTGGACCGCGGGCTACTGGACGGGCCTGCTCTGGCTGGCCGCCCGGCACAGCGGACGGGCGCAGGACCGTGACCGGGCCGTCGCCTGGACCCTCCGGCTGCGGGAGCGGGCCGCTGACGACACCGTCACCCGGGCCATGACCTTCTGGTACGGCGCCGCGACCGGCCATCTGCTGTGCGGTGACGAGACCGCGCTGGCCGTGGCGTTGGAGGGGGCGGAGGCGCTCGCCGCCGCCTACGACGAACGGCTGGGCCTCATCCCGCTGGGCACCGCGTTCGGACAGGGCCACGCCGGACTGGCGGCCACCGCCATCGACTCGGTGGCGGCGGTGACCGCGCTGCTGTGCTGGGCGGGCCGTACCGCGGACCGCCCGCGCTGGCTGGAGATCGCCCGCGCCAACGCGGTCCGGCACCGGGAGCTGTGCCTCGCGGCCGACGGCGCGGTGCGCGCCGGCGTGCCGCTCGTCGGGGAACCGGACGGGACGCATCCGCCCGGCCAGTGGTCGCGCGGTCAGGCATGGGGCGTGCTGGCCTTCGGCACGGCGGCCCGTGAGCTGCGGTCGGCCGGGTTCGCCGACGCCGCGCGGCAGGCGGCCCGCTACTGGGCCAAGTACGCGGCGGCGCCGGTCCCCTCGTGGAGCTTCGCCGACCCACACGGCCCCCGGGACACCTCGGCCGCCGCCATCGCCGCCGTGGCGCTGCTCGCCCTGGACGACACCGGCCGCGCGCGGCGCCTGGTGTCGGCACTGCTCAAGGACCACCTGACCGGCGTCCGCCGCGGGTCGGCGGACAGCCGCCCGGCCGGGATGCTGCTGGACGGCTGCTACGACATGGCGAGCGGCACCGCGACCGGCCATGAGCTGATCTGGGGCGACTACTTCCTGGCCGCCGCCCTCACCCGGCTGCGAGGTGCCGGGGGTTAGGCCCTGTGCCTGGCCCCCGACACCGCTGTCACACCGTGCTGAAGTCGTAACCCCCGTGCTGTTCGTAGCGTTTGAGGATGCGCTTGGCCACCATGTGGACGTGCAGCTCGTCCGCGCCGTCGTAGATCCGGGTCGCCCGCGCCCAGCGGAACATCCGCTCCAGTGGAGTGCTGTCCGACAGGCCCTCGGCGCCATGGATCTGCACCGCCCGGTCCAGCACCCGGTACAGCGCGTTGGAGGCGAGCACCTTGGCGGTCGCCACCTCGACGTACACGTCCCGGCCCGAGTCCAGCATGGCCGCCGCCCGCAGCACCTGCGAGCGGGCCGCCCGGATGTCGGTGTACGAGTCGAAGACGTGCTGCTGCAGCAGTTGCTTGCTGGCCAACAGGCCGCCGAACGCCTCCCGTTGGTGCAGCCGGGTGCACATCAGGTCGAACGCCCGCTGAGCCTGGCCCAGCCAGCGCATCGCGCGCAGCGTACGGCCCAGCGAGAGCCGCTCACCGCAGATCTGGAAGCCCTCGCCCCGGCCGCCGATCATCTGCCGCGTCGTCGCCCGTACCCCGTCGAACGCCACCTCGCAGTGGCCGTCCTCGGCGCCCAGCACGGTCAGCGGCCGTACCACGCTGAACCCCTCGCTGGGCAGCGGCACCAGGAACATGGTGAACGCCTTGGCGTGCGGCACGCCCATCGGCTCGGTACGGCACATCACCGTGATGAAGTCGGCGTCAGCGGCCCGGCAGAACCACTTGCGGCCGTCGATCACCCAACCGCCGCCGTCCGGTCGTGCCCGGGTGATCATCAGGCTGGGGTCGGAGCCGGAGCGTCCGGGCTCGGTCATGCCGAAACACGGTGTCAACCGGCCCTGCACCAGGGGCTCCAGGAAGCGCTCACGCACCTCGGCGCCCGCGTGCCGATGGAGCATCAGCGCGTCCAGCAGGCTGTCCGAGCCGAGCGCCACGGGACCGTACGCGGAGCGCCCCTCGGTCTCGCTGACGCACAGGTACTCGGCGAGCCGCAGCCCTTGGCCACCCAGCTCGCGCGGGTGCGGCAGCGCCCACAGGCCGTTCGCCCTGGCCTTGTCCTGCAGCGCGGCCAAGGTGGCACGGGCGGCGGGCCCGGCGGCCGCGAGTTCCGGCTCGGCCGGAATGACCTCCTGGTCCACGAACTCGCGTACCTGGTCGCGAAGCGGGCGCAACCGGCCCGGCGCCTCGAGCGGTTCGGGGCTGGACATCACCGGGTCTCCTTCCGCGCCCCTATGCTGGCGCGCAGCGCGTGCTTGTCGACCTTGCCCGCCGGGCTGACCGGGAACTCCGCCAACTCGTGCAGGACTTCGGGGAGTTTGGCCCGCTCAAGGCCCTTGTCCTCGAACAGGTAGCGGCGAAGCTCCGCCAGGTCGGGCGCGGTGGCGCCCGGGGCCGCGACGATCCAGACGCAGACCCGCTCGCCGAGCCGCTCGTCGGGGACGCCCAGGCACACCGCGGACCGGACCGCGGGATGGGTGGTGACCAGGCCCTCCACCTCGGCGGGGCTGATGTTCAGTCCGGCCCGGATGATGATGTCCTTCTTGCGGCCGGTGACGCGCAGCCGTCCGCTGGGGTCGATCCGGCCCAGGTCGCCGGTGGTGACCCAGCCGCCCTCCCGGCGGTAACGGGCGTCGAGTTCCGGCGCGTTGACATAGCAGTGCGGAGTCATCGGGCCGCGTGACCAGATCTCGCCCTCGGCGCCGGGTGGCAGGTCGGTGCCGTCGTCGGCGACGACGCGGATGGCGGCCACCTTGGGGTCGGGGCGACCCGCGGTGGTCTGCGCGGTCTCCAGCGCGTCCTCGATCTGGGTGTGGCAGTTGACGCCGTCCGCCGACCCGTACAGGTTGACGAAGGCGCAGCCGAACCGCTGCGCGCAGGCCGCCACCGTCGCCGGGTCCACACCGGCGCCGCCGCAGACCAGGCCGACCAGCGAGGAGGTGTCGACCGGGTCCGCGGCGCCGGGCGCCAGGCGCGGATCGGCCAGCATCATCTGGAACATGGTCGGCACGCCGAGGATGTGCGTGGGCCGGTGGCGGCCGATCAGCGTGACCGCGCGCTCGGCGTCGAAGCGGGACATCACCAGCAGTGTTCCGCCGAGGTACGCCAGGGTGACGGCGGTTCCGGTGGAGCCGAAGGACGAGGCGAGCGGCACCAGGTACATGTTGCGCATCGGCCGCTCGCCGCGGTGCAGCGAGCGCAGGAACTCACCGCGTCCGCCGCACAGGGCGTTGTGCGAGTACGCCACCATCTTCGGCTCGGCCTCCGAGCCCGAGGAGACCAGGATCCGCCCGACGGTGTCCGGGTCGGGTTCCGCCAGCTTCTCCGGCGGCCCCGGCAGGTGGGCCAGGACCGCGTCCAGACATCGCTGGCCGGGCAGCGCGCCGCCGTGCACGAACACCTCGCGCAGCGCAGGGAGTTCGGGCCGCAGTTCGTCGACGAGCCGCGCGTAGTCGGTCTCGCCGACCTGCCGGGTGATCACCACGGCGGCGGCCTGCGAGCGGCGCAGCAGCGCCAGGGTGTCCTGCCGCCGCCTGCCCACGGGGTACGGCAGACAGATCGCGCCCAGTGCGGCCACCGCCAGGTCCAGTGCGCACGCCAACCGTCCGTTGGGCAGGTTGACGGCGACCACCTCACCGGGCGCGACCCCGGCGTCCGCCAGCGAGCGGGCCAACCCCAGGGCCAGCCGCAGCAGTTCGCCGTAGCCGATGGTGCCCTCGTCGTCGATCACGGCGGGGAAGTGCGGCCGACGCTCGGCGTGCTCCTGGAACAGGGTGAACATGGGACGGCCCGGGTAGCGGCCCTCGGCGGTCCACCGGGCGCGGACCTCGCGCGGTACCAGGTCGTGGAAGTGGATGGTCATGCGCCGAACCTCCAGGGGGAGTTGACGAAGGTGCATGCTTGACGGGTCAGTGCGGGTGCGGTCGCCGGTGCGGTGTCCAGCCCGTCGAGGTCGGTTGCCACCACGGCGGCGCAGACCCGGGCGGCGGCCAGCCGGGCCACCCACTCGGCGGCCGGTCGGTCCGCCAGCCGGTGCGCGATCCGCTGCCGCAGCGCGTCCTGCGGCGCGGCCGGGTCCAGGCCGAGTTCCCGGCACAGGCGGCCAACGGCCGTAACGGTGCGCGCCGAGACCGCCAGCCAGCCGTCGGCGGTGCGGTACGGCCCCTCGACCCGGGGCGGTTCGGTGGCGCCGCAGCCGGTGGCGCGGTGGCGCAACGGGCGCTCCAGCGCCTGGTACTGGAGCACGGTGGAGGCCGACAGCAGCGAGCTGTCCATCCGTCGGCCCAGCCCGGTGCGTTCCCTGGCCACCAGTGCGGCCAGCAGGCCCTCGGCCGCCACCAGGCCGCCGAGGACGTCGAGCAGGGTCATCAAGGAGGGCTGCGGCCGGTCGCCGTCCGCCATCAGGTCGGCCAGCCCGGAGTGCGCCTGGGCCATGAAGTCGGTGCCCAGCGGCGGCCGTTCACCGAGCGCGTCGCCCCATCCGGAGGCGTGGCCGTACACCAGCCGCGGGTTGACCGCGGCCAGATCCGGTGCGTCGAGCTGGAACTCGGCCGCCTTGCCGGGTGCCCAGTTGTGCAGGAACACATCGGCGTCCCGGGCGAGTTCGCGCACGGTCCGCCGTCCCGCCGGGGTCTTCAGGTCGGCGGTCACCGCCTCCTTGGTGCGGTTGAGCGCGAGGAAGCGGGCGGAGCAGTCCCCGACCATCGGCGGCATCCCGCGCAGCGGGTCGCCGCCCGGGGGTTCGACGCGGATGACCCGGGCGCCGAGCAGTCCCAGCATGTGCGCGGCGAGCGGCGCCTGTACCCGGCGCCCGGCCTCGATCACGGTGAGCCCGGACAGCGGCTGGTCGGCTCCCGGCGCGGCGGCGGGCGGCACCGGCCGGGCCGCGTCGCCGTACGGGTGGAACCGCCAGGGCGGCGGGACCCTTCCGTACCGCAGCGCGTCGCGGTCGGCTCGTCGCTCCGCCATGGTGCGGATCCGGCAGACGCTCATCCGGTGTTCCTCGGCGACGGCCAGGATCCGGTCGAAGTCCACGGCGGCCACGGCCCGGTGGAGTGACGGCGGCAGCGGGGAGACCGCCTTGGGGTAGCGGAGCATGAACGGCGGCCAGCCGTGGGAGACGTCCTTGGCGGGCGCGCCCAGCGCGGTCCAGAAGTCCCGCCACGGGGTGGCGTCCAGTGCCTCGATCTCGAACCAGACGCCGTCGCGGCTGCGGAACGGCGGCCCCGGCCGGTCCTCGACGGCCGGAAGGTGTTCTGCCTCCGGGGCGGTTCCGGCGGCGAGGTACTGCGAGACGGTCAGCAGTGCGGCGTGCGCGACGCTGGTGTGCACGGTGGTGGTCCCGGCGCCGCGTTCCCGCGCCACCAGGGCGGCGAGCACGCCCTGTACGGCGATGACTCCGGCGCAGGCGGAGGCGTACTCCACGGGTATTCGGCGCGGTGTGCCCCGGTTGCGGCCGTGCACGGCCATCAGTCCGGTGGCCGCCTGCACGGTGGTCTCGTCCATCAGTGGTGTGCCGCCGGGGCACGCCCAGTCGATCCGGCAGGACAGCAGCGGCTGTTCGGCGGGGCTCGCGTAGCGGCCGAGGGTGAGCAGGTCGCCCTGGGCCGGGGGCCGGGTCCCGGTGTGGGCGGCGCCGGGGGTGGCCCCGAGGTTGATCAGATGGCGCAGGGCCACCCGTCCGGCGGTGCCGTGGCGGGTGCCGTGCACGGTCAGCCCGGCCAGCGGCGCGCGGGGTTGGCCCGCGGTGCCTTCGGCGGATCGGGGGCCGGGCAGGGACATGGCGGTGGGACATCCCGTGCCGGGCGCGGCGGAATCCGGCCCGACACGGTCTTCGATATGGCGCACAACGAACTCCTGTCAACTGCGGGACTTTTGGAAATTGGCACACGTCGGCCAGCGGCCCGGCGCATACGGCAGCCGGTCCGACGAGTGGCAGCGAATGGATCGAGCGATTCCGGAATGCCGCACCGGACGGCGCGGCCTTATTCGTCAACACCCCCGTAATGTCAAGAACACCCCCGTAATGTCAAGCGGCGCGGTGCCGTTGGCGCCGTCGCCACGGTGTGGCGACCCCCAAGGCGGGTCAGGCGTGCCGCGCGTATTTCCCCCGCCATTCACCGCGCTTTTCTTCGAAGACGCAACGGAAAGCGCGAATAGGGCGGCCGTTTCCGGCCATCGGCGGTGCATCGTCCGGCAGTTCAAACGGAATTGGATCGTCCTGCGGAACGGATTCGGTGGCACCGTCGGGCAATTACCCGGCGGCCGCCGGGAATCCCCGGTGCGCCGTCGAACCGCCCGCGGCCGAGCCGGTCAGTGCGGTGCCACGGCGCCGGACGAGCGCCCTGGCCCGGTCCCCCTCTCCGGCAGCAGATGGGCGAGGAGCGCCACCGCGCCCGCCGCCAGGACGAGGACGGGTCCTGGCGGCAGGTCCCAGCCCAGTGCGATCAGGAAGCCGGTGGCGTTCACCACCACACCGATGCCGACGGCCCACAGCGTGATCGCGCCGAGCGAGCGGCCCAACCGGCGTGCGGCGAGCGCGGGCAGCAGGGTGAGCGCGTCGACCAGCAGCGCCCCGGTGAGCCGGATGGCGCCCGCCACCGCGACCGCCACCAGGACCAGCAGCAGCACCGTGAGCCGCTGCGCCGGAACACCGGAGCAGATCGCCAACTCCCGGTCGTGCAGCAGCAGTGCGAGGTCCCGCCGCCGCCAGGCGAACAGCCCGGGCACCACCACCGCGAGCGTCCCCAGCACCACCAGATCCGACGGCCGCACCGCCAGGATGGACCCCCACAGCAGCGCGAACGCCCCGTTGGCGTTCACCCCGGACAGTGCCAGCACCAGCAGCGCCGCCGCGATGGCCAGGCTCATCAGCAGCCCCATCGCACCGGACAGCGCGTCCGGCGTACGGGCCAGCGGCGCCACCCCGGCACCGGCGACCGCGCAGGCCAGCAGCGCGCAGAACACCGGGTCGAGGCCGAGGAGTTGGCCGACGGCGATGCCCAGCAGCGCCACGTGCATCATGGCGAACCGCACCGGCATGATGTCCAGGCCGACGATCACCACGCCCACCACCGGCAACCCCAGCGCGGCCAGCAGGAGTCCGGCCCCGGCCCGCTGCACCGGCAGCAGCCGCACCAGTTCGGACATCTGGTCCGGGGCGCTCACAGGATCTCCCGCAGCCGTCCCGCGGCCATCTCCAGCACCCGGTCGCAGCGCGCGGCCATCGCCCGGTCGTGGGTCACCACCAGCAGCGTCACCGGCAGTGCGGTGAGCACTTCGGCGGCCTCCTCCTGCCCGGCGAAGTCCAGTGCCGCCGTGGGCTCGTCCGCGAGCACCACCCCGGCGCCCGCCGCCACACAGCCCACCGCGCGGGCCAGATGCATGCGCTGCAACTGGCCGCCGGACAGGCTGCTCAGCGGCCGGTCGACCAGAGTGCCCACGCCCAACCGCCGTGCCGCCCGCACCGCTTCCGCCGCGTCGCCGCCGCTGGCCAGCAACTCCCCCGCCAGCAGCGGGAACCGGCCGGGCGCCGGGCGCTGCGGGATCCACGCGCACGCCCTGCGCCGCCACGCCCACTCGGCCGCGCTGCGGCAGCCCCGGCCGCCGACCAGGATGTCGCCGTCCACCTGGCGGTGCAGCCCGAGCACCGCCCGCAGCAACGTGGTCTTGCCGGAACCGTTGGTGCCGGTGAGCGCGACCTTCTGGCCCGCGCAGACGTCGAGGTCCACACCGCCCACCGCGGCCAGTCGGCCGTGTTTGCACACCACCCCGCGAAGCCGTAGGTCAAGGCCGCCGTCAAGGGGACGCGGGCACCGGGCGAAGGCCCGGCCCGGCCGCTCACTGCTCAGTTCCACGCGACAGTAGTCGGACGGTCCACCCGTCCGGTTCCGGCGATTCCCCGACACGCTGCCGAACACCCGGAACCAGCCGCGGGTGCGGACGGTCGCGGTCGGGCCGCCGGTGGGGGCCGGACTCGACCGACGGGTGCGGCAATCGGGTCGCGCCGGGAGACCCGTCATCCCGGATTCTCCCCAAGTTCAAGGCGGAGGAGCATACTTCCCAGCCATGGACTGCTGTCCCTCCTCCCGTCGGCAGGCCCTGTTGTGGGCCGGTCTGATCGCGGTACTGCCGTTCGCCGACGTGGCCACGGGGGCGGGCGCCGCCTCCGCCGCCACCCGGGCGGGCGGTCTGCGGGTGACCGACCTGGAAGTGGTCACGGTCACCGACACCAGTGTGGTGATCACCTGGTTCACCGGTTCGCGGACCGAGGTGGACCGCTACGGTGCGCCCACCCCCGTGCCCACCGACACCGAGCTGCTGCTGGGCGAGCCAGGCAACCCCGGCTCGCTGCGCACCGTGCTGCACGACACCACTCCGACGGCGTTCCACTACGCCGAGGTACACGGGCTGGAACCCGGGCGCACGTACGCGTTCCAGGGCCGGTCGGCCGGACGGGTCGCCCAGCAGGCCGCCTTGCAGTTCCCGGGCAGCGGTGGCTCGATGGACGCCCCCGGGGTGTTCACCACGCTGCTGCCGCCGCCCGGGCGCCATCTGTTCACCATCGCGCTCTGCAACGACCTGCACATGGGCGAGCAGACCGCCGGAATCATCGTCGGCGACTGGCCGCCGTCGTTCCAGCAGGACCCCGGGCTGCCGCCGTATCCGGAGGTGATGCTGGAAGCGCTGCTGGACGACCTGCGCAGGCCGGACCGCGGCGCCGACGCGCTGCTGGTCGCCGGTGACCTGACCGCCGAGGCGCGGCCGCGGGACGTGGCCCGGGTACGGCAACTGCTGGACGGCTGGGGCCAGTTGAGCCGGGACTACTTCGTGGCCCGCGGTAACCACGACCGCCCGCACGTGGGCGGGGACTACGCCGGGTGCACGCCGGTGCAGGGCGCGGACGACCACCACGACTGCTGGGGCGACACCTTCCCCTACCGGCGGCAGACGCTGTCCAGCCATGAGGTGGGAGGCCTGCGGATCATCGGGCTGGACACCACGACGCTGGACGCGCCGGGCGGCACCCTGGACGACGGCCAACTCGCTGACCTGCGGGGTGAGTTGCGGGCCGACCCGGACCGGCCGACGCTGCTGTTCGGCCACCATCCGGTGACGTTCGAGTCGGCGGTCACCACGGCGGCCGGGCCCGGCTTCGACCTGGACCAGGGTCGGGCCCGGCGACTGGAGGCGCTCTACCGCGGCGCTCCGGGCGTCTTCTTCCACCACTGTGGGCACACCCACCGCAACAAGCGCACCTTCGCACAGGACAGCAGGGCCGTCGAGTTCCTTGAGGTCGCGGCCACCAAGGAGTATCCGGGCGGCTACGCGCTACTGCGCTGCCACACCGGCGGATACCAGGTCAACTTCTACAAGACCCGAACAGAGCTGGCGAAACGCTGGAGTCAGCGGACCCGGGCCGAGTACTACGGCCTGTGGCCGCACTACACCCTGGGCACCATCGCCGACCGCAACCACACCGTGGTACGGGATCTTTCGGGCCTGCGCCCGGTGGGCTAGGGCCGGTGTCGGAAGTCCCTAGCCCGACCGCTTCCTGCCAGCGAGCGCCTTGGCCACCCGGAACACCGTGGACGGGCGCGTGAGCAGCCTGGGGTGCTCACGCATGTTCACCACGTCATTGAACACCCGGTTGACCTCGGGGTCGGTGACGGTCGCGGTCATGAACCGCTCGCTGTACCAGTTGGCGAAGCGGTAGCCGGGCGGGTACGGACCGGTCACATGCGGTTGCGCGAGGTCGCCCAGGGTGGACAGCTGCCAGGCGGCGTCCACCACCACCCTCACCCGGCGGAAGTAGCCCCACGCAGGCTCGTCCAGCGGCTCTCCCGAGCGCAGGAAGGCGGACAGGCAGGATGCGTGCAGCGTCGCCGACGCCATCCCCTGGCCGTAGATCGGGTTGAACGCGGCGACCGCGTCGCCCACCGCGACCAGCCCGGCCGGGAACCGGTCCAGCCGCCGGAAGTCACGGCGGCGGCTGTCCGCCACACTGTGCACGACCACCCCGTCCAGCATCTCGCACCGCGCGGCGACCTCCCGGAACGGCTCGGCGGCGAGCTTTCCGCACCGGGCGAGGAACTCCTCCGGATCCCTGGTCGGCCGCCGGTCGCCGTAGTTGGCGAGTACCACCATCCAACGGCCGCCCTCCACCTCGGTCATGGCCGCGGTGTCCGCCGGTGGCTGTCCGGCGGACGGAGGGCTGCTCAGGCACTGCGAGACCGTGACATCCGGCAGCTCCGCACCGCGACCGAAAAGCGCCGTGGCATAGCCCAGGTCGATGCGCATCCGCTCCAGCGGCGGAGCCTGCCAGCCCGCCGTCTCCAGCCAGGCGCCGAGTCGGCTGCCGCGTCCCGTCGCGTCCACCACCAGGTCCGCGGCCAGTTCCTCGCGGCCGTCGCGGTCCGCGCCGAGCGGCAGGTAGTACGCCCCGCTGACCCGGTTTCCGGTGAACCGCAGTCCGTCGACCCGGCCGCGCACCACCGTGACGTTCTTCCGGGCCAGGACGCGGCGCCGAACCCCTGACTCGATGAACGGGCGGGTGGCGCAGACCAGTTGGTATCCCGTGATGGACACCTTGCGCACGCCGTCGAGGTACTGGTGGAACCGGTCCAGGTCGGACAGCACGGCCCCGTCCTCGACGAGTTCGCCGAGCAGACCGGGGAACCACCGCTGGAGCTGGGTACCGCCCATCTCCAGCAGCACATGCAGTTGCACCCACTGCGGCACGCCCGGCCGCGGGCCCCGCGCGTCGAGGTCGTCCGCCTCGACGATCACCACGCGCTCCGCGTGTTCACTCAGCACCCTGGCCGCCATCAGCCCGGCGATGCTTCCGCCCAGTACCAGCGCCGTACGCATCCACACCCCTGTCGCCCGATCCCGGGCGCAGCCTACGGCCGGGCGGCACCGGCAGGTCCCCGGTACCGGCGGCGACTGTAGATATTCGGCCATTCCGCTTACCGATAGGCTTCGCAGGCCAGTGAGTCCCCAGGGAGGAACGGTCAACGGCCAATGAGCTCATGGAACACGGCACTTGACGCGGCTGACATCAGGGACGCCGGGCTGCGCGACGACTACACCGAGCAGCGGAAGATCGTGGCGCGATACCGGCGCAGTTCCTATCTGGCCGCCAGGCTGCTGCTGCCCGCGCCGCTCCTCCCGCATGTGATCGCCGCCACGGCCTTCATGCACCACGGCGACAACCTCATGGACAGCGGTCCGGTGGCGGAGCGGGCCGACGACTACGCGAAGTGGGAGAAGCGGGTACGCCAGGCGCTGGACACCGGGGAGAGCGATCTTCCGGTGCTGCGTTCGCTGCTGCACTCCATCGGCGCCCATCCTCGGCTGCGCGACCACGTCGAGGAGTACCTCGGTACGGCCCGTACCGACCTGGAGTTCTCCGGGTTCCCCACCGAGGCGGACTACCAGGCCTATGTGGACGCGTACTCGCTTCCGTCGTTCATGCTGATCGCCTGCCTGCTGGCGCCGCAGGACGGTCTGGAGGCGTATCGCGCGGCCTGCCGTACGTACATCGACGGCAGCCAGCGGCTGGACTTCGTCAACGACCTGGCCGAGGACCTGCGCGGCGGGCGGCTGGCCGTTCCGGCGGAGGTCATGGACCGCTACGAGGTGACCCGCGCCGATCTGGAGGAGGCCCGGGACACCCCCGGCACCCGTGAGCTGCTCCAGTACCTGCTGGACCAGGCCGCCGGCCAACTGACCGCGGCCCGGCCCCTGGTGGACCTGGTACCGCCGGTCAACCGCCCGCTGGTCCGGGCGCTGATCGAGTTGGAACAGCTCACCGCCACCGCGGCCGCCACCAAGGAGATCGCCCTGCTGCGCGGCCCCGCGAGCCCCTCGCCGCTGGCGGCGCTGGGCGTGCTGTGCCGCGAGTACCTGCGGGCCAGGCGGCTGCGGCCGTGACCCGTGGCGGTAGGGCCTGTGCCGGAAGTCCCGTCTGCCCCGCGGTGTCCGGCACGCGCGCTCGCGTTGCGGCCCTACCGGGGAAGGTCCAGCGCCGGATTGCGGTCGAAGAACCCCGTCGGCTTCAGCGTGAAGCCGCAGATGTCGACGGGCATCACCGGCCACTCCTCCAGCCGTGGCAGATGCGTCGGCCCGAAGGTGTGCCAGAGGGTGAGTTCGGTGTTCCGCAACGACTCACCGGGGGCGGTCCACTGCGGTAGTCCCGCTCCGCCGGGATGCTGGTTGGGGTAGTCCCCCGCGGGGTACCGCCGGTCGGGCCGGTACCGGGTGACCCACAGGTGCTTGGTGCCGTAGGCCATCCGGCGCCGCGCCGCCGATCCGGGCCGCGCCAGCAGCACGGGGCCGGGCTGCGGCACGAGCGTGTAGGCCACCGGCTCACCCATCCGGTTGCGCACCCCGGGATTGGTGATCCGCCACCGCCGCCCCACCGCCGCGTCGGCGACCCTGCCGCCCTCCGCGCTGTCGGCGATCACGGTGCTCCCCGCGGTGAAGGCGTTGCCGTTGGGATTGCCGGGACCGGTGGGAACGGGTACGACGTCCACCTCCTCCACCGTGTTCGCCGCCCCGTCGACCGCCGCGTCCAGCCGCACGCAGAACAGGTGCTGGTGGTAGGGCGCCAGCAGCCCCGGCGCCACCTGCGTACCGTGCGGCGACGCGGCGCCGGGCCGGACCGCCGAAGTCTGCACGACGCCGGTGGACTTGGCCTCGAAGGCGATGGTGCCGTCCTGGTGGAAGTACCAGTAGAAGCCGTAGTCGTAGTTGCCGACGGTCGCGATGAAGGAGACGACGAGCCGCCGCGAGCGGCGGCTGACCGCCGCGTCGTCGTTGAAGATGTCGGTGTGCTTCCACAGCAGACCGACGTCCTCCTCGTGCACGCAGACGGCGTTGGGCAGCGTGTACGCGACGCCCTCGTCGTCGGCGAGTACCGCGTCGAGGTAGCGGATCTCCCCCAGGCAGTCGCAGCCCAGTCTGAGCGCGTTGGCGTTGCGGCCCAGCGAGTACTCCCCCGCGTCCAGGAACGCCACCCAGTTGCGGGACTCCTCCGCCTCGCCGTAGGCCACCGCCATCTCGGCCAGCGAGGCGCGGTGCAGCACTGAGCGGTCCCGGTCCCCGTCCCGCAGCGTGATCTGGTGCAGTACCAGGCCCTCGCGGGCGTTGAAGTCGATCCGGAACCGCCAGCCCTGCCAGCTGAGTTGGCGGCCGTGGATCTCGAACGAGGGCCCCTGCGGCTGGTGGATCTCCAGCGGGCGCAGACCGGTGCGCGGCGGGCCGTTGAACCGCGCCTCGTACCGGCCGCATTCGGCGGGAACCGGTACCGCGCCGGTGTCGATCAGCCGCACCACGCGCCGCTCGATCACATCCACGTCGGCGAACAGCCCGCCCACCGGATGCGCCCAGGGGCTGTCGGTGGCGTCGCAGCGCAGCCAGGTCAGGGAACGCAAGCGCCTGCGGCCGAGGTTGTCGCCGGTGGCGCTGCCCGCGCACAGCGGTGCGCAGACGGCCAGTTCGGTGTCGACGATGCCGCGCTCGGCCATCGCCTTGCGCCAGCCGGGGTCGCCCTTGACGACCGCGTCGACGATCTCGTACTCCTCGAAGGTGACCGGCGGTTGGCCTTCGGTGGCCGGGTCCAGCTCGCGGTGGGAGAGCAGCAGCCCGGCGGTGACGTCCACCACCGCTTCGGCGGCGGCGCCGGTACGGGAGTCGAGCAGGGTGAGGCGCAGTCGGCGCACCACGGGGTCGCCGTCGCGGTGTGCGGTGACGGTGTGCCGGTCGGGTTCGTCCAGGAGCACGAGCGGGAAGCGGGTGAACTCGCCCGCCTTCCCGGCCCGTTGGAGGACGCGCCGGGCGGTTTCGATCTCGTCCGCGGTCAGCGGGTCGAGGGGGTGGGTGTCGGCCGCCGCGCCCCGCGGCTGGCAACACGTCATGACGGCGGTCCCTTCGTGAGGTGGTCACGGCCGCGATGCGGCGGCCTTCTCCAGTTGGAAGGCCTCGTTGCCCAGGCCCATGCGGGTGTGCACGGCGGGGCGCGCGGACTTCAGCACCAGCCCGTAGACCAGGCCGCCGACCGCGGAGAGCCCGATGATGCCGGGCAGGATCCAGCTGAGCGCGGAGCCGGGGTCGGCGCCGAGCAGCACGTCGAAGTCCTTGACCGTCAGCACCGCGATCACCAGCAGCGCGGCACCGGCCAGCCCCGAGGCGGCCAGCCGCCCGGCCTGGGCGCGGGCCGCGCCGTGCCGCACGAAGAAGGTGATGACGGCGGCGGACGCGGTGGCCATCAGCGCGATGATGCCGAGCGCGCCGACGTTGCCCATCCAGGTGAACAGATGGAGCACCGGCGCGGTCGGGTCGTCGTGCGGCCTGTTGTCGGTCGCCGCGAACACCAGCACCACGACCAGCGAGACCGCGCTTTGCAGCAGCGAACCGTAGGCGGGTGCGCCGCTGCCCTTGGAGGTGCGGCCGACGGCCGCGGGCAGCAGCCCCTCGCGGCCCATCGCGAAGGCATAGCGCGCGACCACGTTGTGGAAGCTGAGCATCGCGGCGAACATCCCGGTCACGTAGAACACGTGCATGACATCGGTGAAACCTGTTCCGAAACGGTCCTGCGCGAGCCAGAACAGCAGGTCAGGCCCCTGCTGCCGGGCCGTGCCGACGATCCGCGACGGTCCCGCGGCCACGCTGAGCGCCCAGGAGCCGACGACGAAGAACAGCGCGACGAAGCCGACCGCGAGGAACATCGCCCTGGCCACCAGCACCTGCGGGCGGCTGGTCTCCTCGGCGTAGACCGGTGCCTGTTCGAAGCCGACGAAGGCGGCGACGCAGAAGCACAGCGCGGTGCCGATGCCCGCGCCGCCGAGCGTGTCGGGGTTGAAGGAGTGCAGTGACAGCCCGTCACTGCCCGGCTGCGCCAGCCCCGCGGCGTCGAAGGCGAGCACCATGGCGCACTCGACCAGCAGCAGCACGCCGAGCACCCTGGCGTTGAGGTCGATCTTCAGCCAGCCGAGTACACCGACCACCGCGACCGCCACCAGCGCGGGCACCCACCAGGCGACGCTGACGTGCAAGTGCGCGGCCAACTGCCCGGACAGCTCGAAGCCGAAGATGCCGAAGATGCCGACCTGCATAGCGCTGTAGGCGACCAGCGCCACCACGGACGCGGCGGCTCCCGCGGTGCCGCCGAGGCCCCGGGCGATGTACGCGTAGAAGGCACCGGCGTTGTGCACATGCCTGCTCATCTCCGCGTAGCCGACGCTGAACAGCATCAGGACCACCGCCAGTATCACGAACAGCAGCGGTTGCCCGACGATGCCCATCTCACCGAACGTGGTGGGCATCACCCCGGCCACCACCATCATCGGCGCGCTGGCCGCGACCACCGACAGCAGCAGTCCGGGCAGTCCGAGACGGCCCGCGCGCAGCCGCCGCTCCTGGCCCAGATAGGTGCTGATCCCACTCGTGCTGCCCGTCAACATGCGGTGCGCTTCCTTCCGTTGGGGGGGCTGGGCGCGGTTACGAGGAGCCGAGCGCGGCGCGGCGCACGGCGCGGAACGCCTTCTTCGGGTCGCGGTCCGGATAGGACCAGGGAAGGTGCGTGGCGTGCGGGCCGATGCGGGTGAACAGCGCCGCGGCCTCGGCGGTGCGGCCTTCGTAGAACTTGGCGTGCGCCAGGTAGTTGAGGTCGACCTTGCGCCGTGGGTGGTGGTGGTCGTCGTCCCACTCCAGCCACCAGTCGAAGGCGGCCTTCATGGCCTGGCGGGCGCGGCGGGTGGTCCAGTGCCGGGAGTGGGCCGGGTCGCGCGGCTCGGCGCCGGTTCCGGCCAGCACCCGGTAGCGCTCGGCGTGGGCGACCACCGGCAGTACGGCCAGGGGTGAGTCGGCGGGTGCCTGCTCGGCGGCCCAGGAGGCGAAGTCGTACACCTCGTGCAGCGGGTCGTCGGTGTCGCCGGGCGGGCGCTCGGCCAGGCAGGCCGCCATCAGGTGGTGGGCGTGGTGGTGTTCCCGGTGCCGGGTGCGCACCTGGTCGAAGGCGCGTACCCGTTCGTCGTCGGTGCCGGTGCGGCGGGCCAGGATCAGCAGGCCGAGCCAGGGCGAGGGGTCGTCGGGGGCCATGCGCGCGGCGGTGGCGCAGGCCTCGTGCGCCTCCTGGGCGGTGCCCCTGCCGTGTACCGCGCGGAAGACCGAGGCGCAGGCGAGCAGTGCGGCGGCGTCCGCGCTGTCCGGTTCGGCCACCTGCCAGTCCCGGGCCCACCCGGCGGTCGCCGGGCCTTCGGCGAGCACCACGAGGCGGTGTCCGCGCCGGTCCCAGTCGTCGCCGGTGGCGGCGAGCAGGGCGCGGGCGTGCTCCCAGCGGCCACGGGCGAGGGCGTCCCGGACGGTGGCCAGCTCGGTGTCGTCGAGTGCCGGGTCGAGGCTGATGTCGTCCCTGCCGCGGGAGCGTCCCAGGGGAGGCGGCGGAGTCATAGACGTACTTCCCCCACGGTGCACATCCCCTCCGGACGACTGGTCGGGTCGCCCGCCTCCACAGCACAGTCACAGGACGGCTACAGACTTGTGTGATCACGCACAGCAAAGCGGCAGGTGTCGCCGCGCGTCAAGAGCGGTCCGACGCCGAAGAAATCTCAACTGCCCCTGAAACCAGTGGAGTTCGGCTTGTGACCTGCCGGTAAACCAGCGCCGCGACCTCTGGTGGGCGTCGTGATCCCGTCAAGGAGACTTGCGGTCCGTACGGGTGTTCGTGATGAGATCGTTCGATGGCACCCCACACCACGAACAGGATGACCGTGGGCCATGTGTCCGGGGATTCCCACCCCCACATCGGGGAATCCGAGTGGCGCAACCCGTACGAGGAGTTGGCGGATCCACGCGGCGCCGACCCGTTGCCGCCACGGCACAACCCGTATGAGGAACTGGGCTGGCTGGACCTCCCGCGGGAGGATCCGCACGACCCGCTCGGACTTGGCCTGCGACCGCAGGACGACGACTCGCAGACGGTTCCCCGCGGCGCCCATCGGCGACACCGGCCGCGGCGCGGACTGAGAGCTCCCGCCACCGCCAAGGCCCTGGTGGCCGTCGTCACCTGCGGGGCCTTCCTCACCCTGGCGGACCGCTGGGCGGCGCTGTACGCCGAGAAGCAGGCGGCGCACCGGCTCAAGGAGGCGATGCACCTGCAGGCCGACCCGGAGGTCGACATCCATGGCTTCCCGTTCCTGACCCAGGTGCTGCACGGTCGGCTCGACCAGGTGGACATCGCGGTGCCGCACGTGTCGGCCGGGCCGGTCTCGGTGGCCCGCGTGGACGGGGCGGTGCGGGACATCCGCGTCCTCGGTGATGTGCCGTCCTCGATCCGTGGCGCGGTGATCGGGCGGATGCAGGGCAGTGTGCTGCTGGCGTTCGACGATCTCGACCGTGAACTCGGCTCCTCCCAGGTGAGGTTCAGCGCCCAGGACGACCACTCGGTGCTGGCGCAGGGCCGGTTGGCGATCGCGGGCTACCGGGTGCGGGCGCGGGCGGTGGCCCATCTGCGCCTGGACGGCGACCGTTCGGTCAGCACGACCGTCGACCACATGCTGATCGACGTGCCGGGAGTGGCGAGTTACACCCCGGGCGACCACGGCGGTCTGCGACTGGCCCGGCCGATGGCCGAGCGCATCCGCACCGACGCCGCGAAGGCCAAGGCGCTGCTGTCGGTCGGATCCATCGCGCGGCGTCTGGGGCTCACCCCGCAGATGGCCCGGGAGGCGGCACGCAGCGATGCGGCGCTGCGCCGGATCACCGACGATCCGCACTTCGTGGAGCGGCTGATGCAGGTCAACGTCCTTGACCTGGTGGAGGAGAACCCCTGGATACTGGGGAAGATCGGTGTCGACCCCTCCCTGGTGCGAGGGCTGCGGGACATCCAGGTGCCCAAGCTCGCCGAGCGGTTGTCGCTCTCGGTCAAACTGCCGGAACTGCCCGGTGGCGTACGGCTGCATGACGTGTCGGTGCGGCACGACGGGATCGAGCTCCATGCCTACGGCACCAATGTGCCGGTGGGCGGCGGCACGAAGCTGTGAGCGGTCGCGGTGGTCATCGCCGTAACCCGTCCGCGGCGGCGACCACCCGTGCCGCCTCCTCCTCGGGAAGGGTGATCCGGAAGACGTCGGCCAGGGTCTGCGGTATCTCGTCCGCCTTCAGCTGCCAGGTGTCGACGGTGCCGTCCGGGTGGGTGGCGGTCAACTCGGTGGCGGCCAGGGCGTAGAGGGCCTTGGGCCCCATCTGCTGGACGAGCAGCCGGTTGGCGAACGGGGAGGAGGGGTGGGTGGACATGTAGTGGTTGGCGACGGTGTAGTCGACGGCGTAGCGCGGATCGAGGGTGAAACCGTGCATGTCGAACCAGCCGTCGGCGCCCAGGGAGAGCAGCATCCACTCCTCGACGCCGGGCACCGGCGTCTGCCGTTCCAGCCGGAACCGCCAGCCGTCGGGGGTGATCTCGGCGCCGTCGGCGAGTTCCACGGGCTCCAGCGGGTCGCGGCCGAAGCCGACGTCGCAGATCCAGGTGCGGCCGGTGTCCGGGGTCTCGTCGGTGCCCACGCGCAGCAGCGCGTGGGTGGCCGGGCGCAGCAGGTTGGTGCCCACCCGGACCCGGGCGGCCAGTCCCGAGACGGTGAAGCCGAGCCGTTCCAGCACGGCGGCGAACAGCTTGCTGTGCTCGTAGCAGTAGCCGCCGCGGGGGCGCCGCACCATCTTGTCCTGAAGGCTCTCGACATCCAGCGGGATGGTGCGGCCCAGCACCATCTCCAGGTTCTCGAACGGGATGTTGGTGATGTGCGCGCGGTGCAGGGCGCGCAGTGTCGACAGGGTCGGGGAGGTGTCCCCGTGGTAGTCGACACGGTCGAGGTAGGCGTCCAGGTCGACCGCTTCGCCGTGCCAGCTGCGGGCGTCAGTGAGTGCTGTCATGAGAACTGAGCTTCCATGGCCCGATGGCGGTCAGCCATGGCCGCGCGACGAGGTCGTCAAGTCCGGCTGTTCGACGTCAAGTCCGTACGGTGTGATCGGGCGCGACCCGGCTTCGCGCCTGACGTTCCGGCTCGATGCGCGCGGTGGAACGCGGTGGCGGCCCGGGGTGTGCGTCGGGCCGTGTTGGGAGCGGGTTGCCGAGGCTACGGCGAGCCGCTCAGCGCAGCTGTCGCAGGAGTTCTCTGATGAACTCGACGGATTCCCTGGGTGGTTCGGCCTCCGCGCACAGGCGGTCCATCACGCTCAGGTAGTTGTCCACCTCGTCCAGCTTGTCGAGGTAGAGCGCGCTGGTGAGCTGTTCGAGGTAGACGATGTCCGGCAGGTCCGGTTCCTGGAAGCGCAGGATGGTGATCGGGCCACCGGCCGCGGCGATTCCGCCGAGGTGGAACGGGGCTACCTGCAAGGTGATGTTCGGCAGTTCGGCCGCCCTGAGCAGGTGTTCCAGCTGGGCCCGCATCGCCTCGGGGCCGCCGAGCGGGCGGCGCAGCGCGGCCTCGTCGACGACGGCCCACAGCCGGGGCGCGTTGGGCGCGGTCAGCAGCCGCTGGCGGGCCATGCGCAGTTCGACCCGGCGGTCGATCTCGCGCAGCGAGGCGTTCGGGTAGCCGAGGCGGGTGACGGAGCGTGCGTACTGTTCGGTCTGGAGCAGACCGGGCACGAACTGGACCTCGTAGGTCCGGATGATCGAGGCGGCCTCCTCCAGGCCGATGTGCGTCTCGAACCAGCTCGGCAGCACATCGCCGTACTGGTTCCACCAGCCGGGCGTGCTGGCCTGCCGGGCCAGCGTGAGGTAGTCGGCACGCTCCTGCTCGTCCAGCACGCCGTAGAGCGTGAGCAGGTCGGAGACGTCGCGCTCCTTGAAGCTCACCCGGCCGAGTTCCAGGCGGCTGATCTTGGCGTGGGAGCCGCGGATCGCGTCGCCCGCCGCCTCCCGGGTGATCCCGCACCGCTCGCGGAGCCTGCGCAGCTGGGTGCCCAGCACGATGCGCAGGACGGTGGGGCCGCCCCTGGGGTGTTCGAGGTAGCGTCTTATCGACGCTTCTTCGCTCGGCCGCATCATGGCGGACATTCCAACTCTCCTGTGCGACTCGGGTCTTGCCCAAGTCTGGCATCCATGCCGCCCTCCGGTACAGCTGTGGGCGGCACGGATACGCTCCGCGTTGACCGTCGGCGTCCGGATCAGCCGACGAGGGAGTCGAAGTCGCCGTCCTTCGCCCCGCCGATGAAGGCGATCATCTCCTCACGGGTGTAGATCAGCGCGGGCCCGTCGGGGTGGCGGGAGTTGCGCACCGCGAACTCGCCGCCCGGCAGCGCGGCGAGCTCCACGCAGTTGCCACTGGGATTGCTCCGACGGCTCTTGCGCCAGACCGCTCCCTCGATCCGAGTGGCCTGCACACCGTTGTCGATCTGCTGCATCCCCGTCGCTCCTTTGCCGCCGCGCACGGTGACCACCGGATGAGACCGCAGTTCAAACTGACACTGCATCAACTTCCCGTGCACGTGCATCCGTTCTTGCAGATGTACTTACCGGTGTCCTTACGACTGTAATTGCAGATGTGCTTGCAGCGCCACCGCGCATCGGGGGATAGTGGAACCGGGAGGCCCCGTCCGCACCGACTGCCCCGAGAGGTTCCACGGAGATCGTGATGACCACATATCCGGCCGAATCAGCAGGCAAGGCCGCACCCGACGGTTCTGGCAGGCACTGGCTGGCACTGGCCGCGAGGGGGGCCTTCCCGCTGGACGACAGCGGTCCAGAGCCCAGTGGATTCGCCGCCTGCGGCTTAGCCCAGGACCCCGAAGCGGCATGCCAGGCACGCCAGTTCACCCGCTCCACGTTGACCGGCTGGGGCATGCCCGCCCTGGTGGACAACGCCGCGATCATCGTCTCCGAGCTGCTGAGCAACGCCCTGCGTTACGGGTTGACGCCGGTCCAACTCCCCGTGCAGGCACACCCCGTCTGGCTCGGCCTGCTGCGAAGAGGCACCACGGTGTTGTGCGCGGTCTGCGACCCCGGTACCGACGTCCCCGTACTCAAGGAGCCCGACCACCTCGCGGAGACCGGACGCGGACTGCATGTCATCGACGCCCTCAGCGAGGCATGGGGCTGGACCCCGCCGGACCACGGCGGAAAGGTGGTGTGGGCGGCCGTCTCCGCGGAGCGCTGAACGGTCAGGGCTTGCGGGCTACCGCGCCGTACAGCGGCACATCGGTGGGCGACAGCGAGTCGGCTTCTATGTCCCCGGCGTCCGGGCGCCAGCGGTGCACCACCTCGATGCCCGGTTCGGCCAGCTCCAACCCGGCGAAGAAATCGGCCACTTCGGCCTTGCTGCGGGTTCTCACCGTGGAACCGGTGCGCCGGAAGTCCTCCGCGATCTCCTCCAGCGCCTTGCGTTCGAAGTCATCGGTCACATGGGTGAGCGCCAGGAAGCTGCCACCGGGCAGCGCGTCCAGCAGTCGGCCCACGATCAGGTACGGGTCGCACTCCTTCGGTAACCAGTGCAGCACCGCGACCAGGGTGAGCGCGACCGGCTGGCTCAGATCGAGGGTGCCGGTCAGCTCGGGGTTGGCCAGTATGTCCTCGGGGTGGCACAGGTCGCCGTGCACATAGGCGGTGCGGCCGTCGGGGTGGCTGGTGTGCAGGGCGCGGGAGTGGGTGAGCACGATGGGGTCGTTGTCGGCGTAGACGACCCGGCACCGCGGCTCGATGGCCTGTACCACCTCGTGCAGGTTGGGCGGGGTGGGAATGCCGGTGCCGATGTCCAGGAACTGCCGTACTCCCGCCTTTTCGGCCAGATAGCGGGCCGCGCGGTGCATGAAGGCGCGGTTCTGCCGGGCCACCAGCGCGGCGTTGGGCAGCGCCAGCAGCGTCCGCCGCGCGGCGTCGCGGTCCGCCGCGTAGTTGGTCTTGCCGCCGAGCAGGAAGTCGTAGACCCGGGCGGCGTGCGGTCGGTCGGTGTGAAGTTCCACGGGCGCGCCCGCTCCCCACCGCATCCACTCGGCACCCCGCACCATCAACCGCACATCCCTTCCGCGCTGCGAAGATCACGTCAACGGCCTTGCCAGGCTAGCGGGTTGGGCGGATTCCCGCTCCCCTCAGCCGGGTACCGGGGCGGTGATCACCGGTAGGCCGCGCTCGGCGAACTCACCGCGGGTCTGCTCGTCGGCGGCGTCGTCGGTGATGAGGGTGTCGAACAGGTCGCAGGTGCCGATCGAGGCGAAGGCGCGCACTCCCAGCTTGGACGAGTCGCAGACCACCACCGGGCGGGTGGCGCGCTCGGCCATCAACCGGTTCACCCGGGCCTCGCGTTCGTCGTGCACGGTGGCGCCCACCCGCGGGTCCAGGCCGTTCACTCCGATGAACGCGAGGTCCATGGTGACCTCGCGCAGCACCAGGTCGCTGTAGGGGCCGACCAGTTCGTAGGAGCGGGGCTGGGCGACGCCGCCGGTCAGCACGATCTTGATCTGCGGCCGTACGGCGAGTTCGTTGGCGATGTTCAGGGCGTTGGTGACGACCGTCAGATGCGGATCGGGACCGGCCTGCGCCAGGTCCGGGCGGCTCGCCAGGGTGCGGGCGATCTCGGTGGTGGTGGTGCCGCCGCTGAGGCCGACCACGCTGCCGCGTGGCACCAGGGCGCTGGCGGCCTGGGCGATCTGCCGCTTCTGCGCGGCGCGTTGGCTGCCCTTGTAGCGTATGGGCAGGTCATAGGCGACGGAGCTGAGCACCGCACCGCCACGGGTGCGGGTCAGCAACTGCTGTTGCGCGAGGGTGTCCATGTCGCGGCGTACGGTGGCGGCGGACACGCCCAGCTCCGCGGCGGCCTCCTCGACCCCCATCTGACCGCGCTGGCCGAGCAGTTCGAGCAGGGCGGTCAGTCGTTCGTGCCGCAAGTTCGCCTCCCGCGGGGTTCGGGGTTGTTTCCTTCCGGGGGTGGGCGCCCAGGTCCCCGCTGACGGCATTCTCGTGCAGGCCCGCGGGCACCTTCCTCGCGGGGCCGGGAGTGGTTGTCCTCTCTGGGGGGCGAGCCCCCCGGCCCCTAGGTCAGCTCGGGATGGGTTCGGGCGCCGGGGTGGTGATGACCCGCAGCAGTTCGGCCGCGGCCTCGGTCACCGCCGCGCGGGCCGGGCCGACGTACTTGCGGGAGTCGACCAGCGCCGGGTCCGCCGCCAGCCGCCGCCGTACCTCGGCGGTGAAGGCGGCGACCAGGTGCGTGGAGACGTTGATCTTCGTCATTCCGGCCGCGACGGCACGGCGGATCTCCTCGTCCGGCACACCCGACGAACCGTGCAGCACCAGCGGCACCGGCAGCCGGTCCCGCAGCCGGGTGATCAGCTCCTTGTCGAGCCGCACGGTCCGTTCGCGCATGGCGTGCGAGGAGCCGACCGCCACCGCGAGCGCGTCGACACCGGTGGCGCGCACGAACGACAGCGCCTCGTCCGGATCGGTCCTGGCGCCCGGCGAGTGCACTCCGTCCTTGCCGCCGACCTCCCCCAACTCGGCCTCCACGTAGACCTTCCGGTCATGGCACCAGGCGGTCAGCTCGCCGGTCGTCGCCACATTGCGGTCGTACGGCAGCGCGGAGGCGTCCACCATGACGGAGCCGATGCCCGCGGCGACGCCCTCGCGCAGCAGCGCCGGTTCGGTGATGTGGTCCAGGTGCACGGCGATGGGGGCGCTGCTCGCCTCGGCCAGGGCGAGCGTGGCCCGGGCGAGCGGCAGCAGGCTGCCGTGGTAGCGCACGCAGTTCTCGCTGATCTGCAGGATCAGCGGCGTCCCGGCCCGTTCCGCCGCGGCGACCAGCGCCTCGGCCGTCTCCAGGTGCAGGACGTTGAAGGCGGCGGCGCCGCTGCCCGCGGCGACGGCGTCCCGCATCACGGACGCGGTGGTTGTCAGCGGCACGGCACGGTCCTTTCTCGACTGCCCGTCAGGTTCTCGCGGTCACGCGTTCAGGATGACGGACCGGGTCAGCGCGCGCGGCCGGTCCGGGTCCAGGCCCCGGGCCCTGGCCCGCTCCAGCGCGACCCGCTGCACCAGCACCAGGTCGGCCAGCGCGTCCCGGTCGTGGTGCACGAACAGCGCGCCGGTGCGGGCCACGTCCGCCGCCAGCTCGCCGCTGTCCGCGCCGAGCACCCAGGTGACCCGGCCCGGCGCGGCGATCGCGATCGGCCCGTGCCGGTACTCCAGCAGGGGGTACGCCTCGGTCCAGCTCTGCGATGCCTCGCGCATCTTCAGCGCGGCCTCGTTCGCCAGGCCGTACGTCCAGCCGTGGCCCAGGAAGGTGAACTGGTCGGCCTTCACCCACTGCGGGTCGACCGGCTGGCGCAGCGCGTCCGCCACATCGCGTACCGCGCCCGCCACGTCCTCACCGAGGTGGCGGCGGAGCAGCAGCAGCGCGGAGGTGGCGAAGCGGGTCTGCACCACGGACCGCTCGTCGGCGAACGGCAGCGCGACGACGGCGTCGCACACCTCGGTGACCGGGGTGTGCTGGTCGCCGAGGACGGCGACAGTGCGGGTGCGGCCCTTCAACAGGCCCATCAGCCGCAGCAGTTCGGTGGTGGTGCCGGAGCGGGTGATGGCCAGCACAGTGTCGTAGCCCCGCCCGACGAACGCCTGGCCCGCGGCGAACGCCTCCGAGGCGGCGAAGGCGTCGGTGACGCCGTGTCCGGCGCGCTCGCGCAGCGCCGCGTAGGACTGGGCCATGAACCAGGACGTACCGCAGCCGACGACGGCGACCCGCTCACCGGGGGCGGGCAGCGGCAGGTCGCCCGCGGCGGCGATCTCGGCGGCCCGCCGCCATACGTCCGGCTGGCTGTCGATTTCCTGCGCCATGTACTCGATCGCGGCCATCGATCCTTCTCTCCGGCTCTGAGTGACCTCTGATGCGCGAAGTGCGCGCAGTTCGATCAGCATCGCGCAAGGACGGTCGCATGTCCACGCTCGCCGCCGGACGGCCGGAACGCTGCGATCCTGTTGACAGGTGCTCAGTACGGGCTGGATATTTGCAAAATCGATCAGCACAACCCCCAAAACCAATCAACGGTGGTTGCCGCTATGCCTCACCCGCCCGAGGTGTCCCCCGCTGCCGCGGCACGAACCGCGGCGGACCTCGCCCGGCCCGACTAGCGGTTCCACCGGCGGACTTCGGGGGGCTTCGCCTCCCTCTCTCGGGGCTTCGACCCCGGCCCTTCCCTCGACCGGAGGTTGTCATGTTCGCGAAAATCGCAGTGGCCGCGGCGCTCGCGCTCGCCACTCCCGCGGCGCTGCCCGGCGCCCCCGCCACGCACCACAACGGCTACCAGGGCCTGGCCGCCACACCGCCCATGGGCTGGAACGACTGGTCGTACTACCAGTGCGGCATCAACGAGAAGCTCATCTTGGACCAGGGCCGGGCCCTGGTCCGCAGCGGGCTGGCCGCCAAGGGGTACAACACCGTCACCACGGACGACTGCTGGATGACCAAGGACCGCGACACGTCCGGCAACCTCGTCTCCGATCCGCGCAAGTTCCCCGACGGCATGGCCTACGTCGGGCGCCGACTGCACGCCATGGGGCTGAGGTTCGGCATCTACGAGGACGCGGGCACCCAGACCTGCGGCGGCTACGCGGGCAGTTGGCAGCACTACCGGGCGGACGCCGCGCTGTTCGCCAAGTGGGGCGTGGACTACCTCAAACTCGACGGCTGCAACGTGCCCTCCGTTCCCGGCCAGTCCGACGAGGAGACCTACCGCCAGGCGTACGCGGGAATGAGCCAGGCGCTGCGCGACAGCGGCCGGAAGATCGTCTTCTCCGAGTCCGCCCCCGCGTACTTCCAGGGCACCTCCGACTGGTACACGGTGCTCGGCTGGGTGGCCAGGTACGGCAACCTGTGGCGCGAGGGCACCGACATCGCGCTCGGGCAGGACAGCGGCGCGGCCAAGTGGAAGAGCCTGCTGGGCAACTACGACTACAACGCGCCACTGGGGAGGTACGCGGGCCCCGGCCACTGGAACGACCCGGACTTCCTGCTGGTCGGCGACAGCGGCCTGACCGCCGACGAGGCGCAGACCCAGCTGACGCTGTGGGCCGAGATGGCCGCGCCGCTGATCAGCAGCACCGACCTGACCAGGCTCTCCCCGCAGGCGCTGGCGATCCTCGGCAACCGCGACATCATCGCCGTCGACCAGGACCGCCTCGGCGTACAGGCCACCAGGGTGGTGCACACCGACACCCACGACGTGCTCACCAGGCCGCTGGCGAACGGCGACCGCGCCGTGGTCTTCCTCAACCGCGGCGACACCCCGCTCACCATCAGCGCCTCGGCCGACACCCTCGGCTTCGGCGACGCCCAGCACCTGCGCGGCCAGGACCTGGTGACCAAGCGCACCAGCCGGTACCGCGGTTCGGTGACCGTCCGGGTCAGGCCGCACGCCACGGTGATGCTCCGGCTGCGCGCGTCCTGAACGCGCCCGCGTCCCTGGGCGCGGCCGCGCCCAGGGACCGGGGCGGGCCACCGGTGCTGCCGCCGCCGGATCCGCGGCTACGCGTGGGGGGATCGGCGGATCCCGACGACGGGACCGGCTGCCCTGCCAGCACCGACCGGGCCACCCGTCGGCTGGTGTTCCACCCTCCCAGTGCTCGCCGTTGGCGAACACCCACCGCCCGACGGAGAGCGCACCCCCTACCGGAGGTACTCGATCAGACCTGGGAACGAGAGCCGGGACGGCCATGTCATGCGGCGACTTCTCACGCAACGTGCACGGGCCGCTACGAATTGACTCTTCTGAGGTGTTTCGGGCTGCGGTACGGTCACGCAGAGCTTTTCTGATGGTTGTCGCACAGGTCTGGTGAGCAGGGCGGGAAACGCCGCATGACTGAAGTGGAAGCCCCTTCCCCGGTACGGGTACTGATCGTCGACGACGAGGCGCTGATCAGGTCCGGGCTGGCCATGATCCTGGGCAGCGCGCCCAACATCACGGTGGTGGCCAGTTGCGAGGGGTCGCAGGCGGTCGCCGCGGTGCGCGAGCAGCGACCCGATGTGGTGCTGCTGGACATCCGGATGCCCGACGTGGACGGGCTCACCGTGCTGCGGCGGCTCACCGAGTTGCCCGAGCCGCCGTACGTGGCGATGCTGACCACCTTCGACACCGACGAGTACCTCGGCGAGGCGCTGCGGCTGGGCGCCTCGGGGTTCCTGCTGAAGGACACCGACCCGGACATCCTGGTGCGCTCGGTGCGCGCGGTGGCCACCGGCGCGGGATGCCTGTCCCCCTCGGTGGTGCGGCGGCTGCGGCACCCCGCCAGGTCCGGCGCGTCGTACCAGGCCAGCGAGGCGGTGAGCGCGCTGTCACCACGCGAGCGGCAGGTGCTGGCGTACGTCGGGCAGGGGCTGTCCAACGCGGAGATCGGCGCCCGGATGCACATAGCGGTGGCCACCGTGAAGGACTACGTCCGGGCCGTGCTGACCAAGTTGGGGGTGGCGAACCGCATCCAGGCCGCCGTGCTGGCGGACCGGGTCGGGCTGGTGGAGGAGCAGGGAACGTGAGGCGCCGGGCGCTCGACACCCAGACGATGCCGTTCCTGCGGTTCCTGTGGCGCATCCACAGCCGCTGGCAGACGTGGGCCACGGACCTCGGGCTGGTGGCGCTGGCCGGGCTGGACGCCGCGTTGAACTATCCCCCACCGCGCGACTGGCACTTCTACGCGTCGCTCGCCGCCGCCGCCGTCCTGCTGCTGCGCAGGCGCTGGCCGCGCACCGTGCTGCTGGCCACCCTGCCCGGGCTGTACGCGGGCAACGCGCTGATCGCGGCCATGGTCGCCGGATACACCGTGGCCAGGACCGAGCGGCCGGTGCGGCACAAGGCGCTCGCCGCCGTGGTGGTGGCCGCCGGGGCGTTCGTACCGTGGCCGATCACCGGGTTCTCCAAGGAGACGGTCAGCGACCTGGTGCAGCAGCTGATCTACGCGGTGATGCTGGGCGCCGGTCCGGTGATGCTGGGGCTGCTCGCCCAGACCAGGAAGGACCTGTCGGCCCGGATCGCGGAGCTGGCGACGCTACGCGACCACGAACGGGCGCTGCACGCGCAGACGGTGATCGCCAGGGAGCGGGCGCGGATAGCCCGGGAGATGCACGACGTGGTCTCGCACCAGGCGGGTCTGATCGCCGTGCAGGCGGGCGCGCTGGAGGTCACCGCGCGCGATCCGGACGTCAAGGAGGTCGCCGGGACGCTGCGCGGACTGGCGGTGGCCACCTTGGAGGAACTGCGCAGCATGATCCTGGTGCTGCGGGCGGCCGGGGCCGGGCCGACGGAGCTGGCTCCGCAGCCCACCCTGGCCGATCTGCCCGCGCTGGTGGCCGCCTCCGAGGTGGACGCCGAGCTGCGGATCGACGGCGCGGACGACCGGCCGCTGCCCGAACCGGTGGAGCGGGCCGCCTACCGGACGGTGCAGGAGGCGCTGACCAACGCCCGCAAGCACGCCCCGGGCGCGGCCACCACCGTGTCGGTGCGGGTCGCGGCGGAGTCGCTGCGGGTGTCGGTGCGCAACGGCCCGGCCAGCCCGCACGCGCCGCGGCCCGATCTGCCGGGCGGCGGCCACGGCATCGTGGGCCTGCGGGAGCGGGCCACGCTGCTCGGCGGCACGCTGACGGCCGAGCCGGAGCCGGACGGCGGATTCGCGGTGCGGTTGAACCTGCCGCTGGAGTGAGCGCGGGGCGCCTCCGCGTCCGTTCGGCGGCCGGCATCCACTGGTGATCGTCCCGGGTGCGATGCACTCTGGAATCGACGGCCGGTCGCGGGCGCGAAGAGGAGAGCTGCCATGGCACGCCCAGTCGGTATTGACCTCGGTACGACGAACTCCGTGGTGTCCGTCCTGGAAGGTGGCGAGCCCACGGTCATCACCAACACGGAGGGAGCCCGCACCACCCCGTCGGTGGTGGCGTTCGCCAAGAGCGGTGAGGTGCTCGTCGGCGAGATCGCCAAGCGCCAGGCCATCACCAACGTGGAGCGCACCGCCCGTTCGGTCAAGCGCCATGTGGGCGACCCGAACTGGCGCTTCCCGGAGACCGGGGACATCGACGGCAAGCGGTACACCGCCCAGGAGATCTCCGCCCGGGTGCTGCAGAAGCTCAAGCGCGACGCGGAGGCGTACCTGGGCGAGGACGTGACGGACGCCGTGATCACGGTGCCCGCCTACTTCAACGACGCCCAGCGCACCGCCACCAAGGAGGCGGGCGAGATCGCCGGCCTGCGGGTGCTGCGGATCATCAACGAGCCGACCTCCGCCGCCCTGGCCTACGGGCTGGACAAGGAGAACGACCAGACCATCTTGGTGTTCGACCTGGGCGGTGGCACCTTCGACGTCTCGCTGCTGGAGATCGGCGAGGGCGTGGTCGAGGTGAAGGCCACCCACGGTGACACCCATCTGGGCGGTGACGACTGGGACCAGCGGATCGTGGAGCACCTGGTCAAGCAGTTCAAGAACGCGCACGGAGTGGACCTGTCGAAGGACAAGATGGCGGTGCAGCGGCTGCGCGAGGCCGCCGAGCGGGCCAAGATCGAGCTGTCCTCGTCCACCGAGACCAACATCAACCTGCCCTACATCACGGCGTCCGCCGAGGGCCCGCTGCACCTGGACGAGAAGCTGACCCGCGCCCAGTTCCAGCAGCTCACCGCGGACCTGCTGGAGCGCTGCAAGGAGCCGTTCCACGCGGCCGTGAAGGACGCCCGGATCAAGGTCGCCGATCTGGACCACGTGATCCTGGTCGGCGGTTCCACCCGGATGCCCGCGGTGACCGACCTGGTCAAGGACCTGACCGGCAAGGACCCGC
>JBAGJY010000009.1:0-261594 GCA_037034305.1 Streptomyces sp. PLK1-5 | reverse complement strand
GCTCAACACCATCTCGACCATCAGCTCGTTCCTGCTCGGCATGTCGATGCTGCCGTTCTTCTACAACGTGTGGAAGACCGCCAAGTACGGCAAGAAGGTCGAGGTCGACGACCCCTGGGGCTACGGCCGTTCGCTCGAATGGGCGACGTCCTGCCCGCCGCCGCGGCACAACTTCCTCACCCTGCCGCGCATCCGCTCCGAATCCCCGGCGTTCGACCTCCACCACCCGGAGATCGCCGCCCTGGAGCTTGAGGGCCACGGCGACAAGGTCCTCGCCGGTTCGGACAGCAAGGAGGCCGGCAAGTGAAGTGGCAGGGCAAGATGTTCCTGTGGCTGGCAGTGTTCCTGCTGGTCATGGCCATCGTCTACGGTCTGTGGTCGCATGAGGCCGCGGGCACCACGGCCTTGTTCATGGCCTTTGGCCTGAGCGTGATGGTCGGCTACTACCTCGCCTTCACCGCCCGCCGGGTGGACACCGGGGCGCAGGACCGGCCGGACGCCGACGTCGCGGACGACGCCGGTGAGCTGGGCTTCTTCAGCCCGCACAGCTGGCAGCCGCTGGCCCTGGCCATCGGTGGTGCGCTGGCCTTCCTGGGCATCATCTTCGGCTGGTGGCTGATGTACTTCTCCGCCCCGATCATCCTGGTCGGCATCTTCGGCTGGGTGTTCGAGTACTACCGTGGCGCGGACCAGCGCTACTGAGCCGTAGGGCAGACCGAAAGGGCCGGGGCCCGGACACCGCTGACACAGCGGGTCCGGGCCCCGGCCCTTTGCGCCGTACGGGGGCGCGCGCTTCGCCCGTGCGGCGGTACGGCTCCCCGATTGCCGGAACGCGACGCGCGGGAGCGGGTGACATTTCTTACCTTGTGACCATGAGTCAGATATCTCGCGGTCACTGGGTTATATGCCGCCTTTCGTACCTGGCGCTGCTGGCGCCGCTGGCGGCCGAACTAACCGCCTGTGGGGGATCGGGGAATCCGCTGGCCGCCGCGCCGTACGACGCGGCAGGACAGGTCTCGTACAGCACGGGCGACGGCAGCCGCCAGGTCGACCCGAACAGACCCCTGGAAATATCCATCAAGGGCGACGGCAACAGGATCACCGACGTGACCGCCACCGACGCCGCAGGACACTTCGTGCGCGGCGAACTCGGCGCCGACCGCACCAGATGGCACAGCACCTCCGCGTTCGCCGCAGGCGCCCACTACACGGTCCGGGTGAGCACCGAGAACGCCAGCGGCGCACAGGGCCGCCAGACCATCGCCTTCGACACCCGGCCCGCCCGCGACACCCTCGGCGTCAAACTCGGCCCGGACTCCGGCGACTACGGCGTCGGACAGCCCATCACCGCCGAACTCAGCCAGCCGGTGAAGGACCCGGCCGCCCGGGCGGTCGTGGAGAGCGCCCTGCACGTCAGTTCCATACCCGCGGTCACCGGCACCTGGCACTGGGTGGACGACCGCACGCTGCACTACCGGCCGCGCGACTTCTGGCCCGCCGACGCCCGGATCAACGTCACCAGCACCCTGCTCGGCGCCCGAATACAGGGCGAGCTCTACGGCGGCGAGGCCAAACCGGTCACGCTGCACACAGGCGACCAGGTCATCGCGGTGACCGACGCCTCGGCGCACCAGCTGACCCTCACCCGCAACGGCAAGGTCCAGCGCGTCATCCCGGTGACCACCGGCAAACCGGGCTTCTCCACCCGCAACGGCATCAAGGTGGTGCTGGACAAGGAGTCCTTCGTCCGCATGAAGAGCAGCACGATAGGCATCGCCGCGGGCAGTTCGGACTCCTACGACCTTCCGGTGTACTGGGCCACCCGGGTCACCTGGAGCGGTGAGTTCGTGCACGCCGCGCCCTGGTCGGTCGGCTCGCAGGGCGCGGACAACGTCAGCCACGGCTGCACCGGCATGAGCACCGACAACGCGCACTGGTTCTTCGACCAGGTGCGCCCCGGCGACATCGTCCAGGTCGTCAACAGCCTGGGCGCCACGATGGAACCCTTCGGCAACGGCTTCGGCGACTGGAACGTGTCGTGGGACCAGTGGACCAAGGGCAGCTCGCTGGGCGCCCGCGGCGTCAACCGGCCCGGCGGCCAGAACCCCTCCGCGCCGCGGCCGACCAGCCCGGCGCGGCTCACCCCGCGGATGTGACCGGTCAGGTGCTGGCGGACGAGCGGTCCAGGCCGCGCAGCAGGCCCGCCAGCGCCTCGGCCAGCGCCATCGGGTCGATCGGATGGGACACGGCGGCCTCCGCCCGGCTCCAGGTGGCCAGCCAGGCGTCCTGCGGGCGTCCCATCAGCAGCAGCACCGGCGGACACCGGAAGACCTCGTCCTTGATCTGGCGGCACACCCCCATGCCCCCGGCCGGGACCGCCTCACCGTCCAGCACGCACACGTCGATGCCGCCCTTGTCCAGCTCGGACAGCACGGCCGGGACCGTGGCGCACTCCACGAACTCCACCCGCGGCACGTCCGCCGCGGGCTGGCGCCCGACCGCCAGCCGGACCTGCTCCCGGGTGTTCCTGTCGTCGCTGTAGACGAGCACCGTGGCGGTCTGCTGCATGGGCTTCAGCCTCCTCGTCGAGGGTCGCCGCGCGGCCGGTGACCGCGGCGCGGTCGCGGCGATGCTACTCCCGCCACAGCCCGCCCGAAACGGTGCGGAAGACTCCCGACGTGCCGTCAGTACCGGTCGTGCGCTGGGCGGACGGGCCGGGCGCGGCCGAGGCTTCGCTCCTTCGAGGGACCGGCGCCGTACGCCACGTGAGTCGCCGGACAGCCCTTGACACACCGAATCGCACCCCCCGGAGTGAGCGCGAGATAAGCGACCGACATAATGTCGGTCGTGGCGACAGCAACAGCAGTAGAAACCGGGCACGCGCACCCGTCGGTCAACCGGCCGAACCTCGTCAGCGTCGGAACCATCATCTGGCTGAGTTCCGAGCTGATGTTCTTCGCGGCCCTCTTCGCGATGTACTTCACCCTGCGATCCGTGACGGGGACGGCCTTCTGGCACAGCCAGAACGACCACCTCAACGTTCCCTTCGCCTCGGTGAACACCACGATTCTGGTGCTCTCCTCGCTCACCTGCCAGCTCGGCGTGTTCGCCGCCGAGCGCGGTGACGTGAAGAAGCTGCGCCTGTGGTTCGTGATCACGTTCATCATGGGCGCGATCTTCATCGGCGGGCAGATCTTCGAGTACACCGACCTGGTCAAGCACGACGGTCTCTCCCTGAAGTCCAGCCCCTACGGTTCGGTCTTCTACCTGACCACCGGCTTCCACGGGTTGCACGTGACGGGCGGCCTGATCGCCTTCCTGCTGGTCCTGGGCAGGACGTACGCGGCCAAGAGGTTCACCCACGAGCAGGCCACGGCGGCCATCGTCGTGTCCTACTACTGGCACTTCGTCGATGTCGTCTGGATCGGCCTCTTCGCCACGATCTACCTGATCAAGTAATCCGGTCCGGCAAGGACCACACCAGAAGCATCGACGCAGAAGATCCTGACACCGGGGTAATCCGTGAAAAAGCTCTCCGCACGACGGCGCCACCCGCTGGCGGCGCTCGTCGTCCTACTCTTCGCGCTTGCGGCCACCGGGGGGCTGTATGCCGCGTTCGCGCCGGCTGAGAAGGCGCAGGCCGACTCCGCGCAGTCCCTAGCGACCGAGGAGGGCAAGAAGCTCTACTCCGTGGGCTGTGCCTCCTGCCACGGCACCTCCGGGCAGGGCACCCACAACGGTCCGAGCCTGGTCGGTGTCGGTGCCGCCGCGGTGGACTTCCAGGTCGGCACCGGCCGTATGCCCGCCCAGCAGCCGGGCGCGCAGGTCCCGCGGAAGAAGGCCATCTACGACCAGGCCCAGATCGACCAGCTCGCCGCGTACATCGCCTCGCTCGGCCCGGGCCCGGCCATCCCGACGAAGCAGCAGTACAGCCCCGACGGCGCCGACATCGCCAACGGCGGCCAGCTGTTCCGTACCAACTGCGCGCAGTGCCACAACTCCACCGGCAAGGGCGGTGCCCTGTCCGAGGGCAAGTTCGCGCCGACGCTTGACGGCGTTGACCCCAAGCACATCTACGAGGCCATGCTGACCGGGCCGCAGAACATGCCCAACTTCCCGGACAGCACCCTGCCGTCGAAGGACAAGAAGGACATCGTCGCCTACCTCGCGCAGGTCGACAGTTCCAAGAGCGAGAGCCCCGGTGGTCTTGAGCTCGGCGGCCTCGGGCCGGTCAGTGAGGGCCTGTTCGCCTGGGTCTTCGGTCTCGGTGCGATGATCACCGTGGCCATTTGGGTCGCCGCTCACACGGCAAAGGCCAGGAAGTCATGAGCAACGAGGACATGTCAGAAGCAAACCTGCCGAGTGAGCGGGAAGACGCTCACCACGGTGCGGTGGAGCCGGTCGGCGATCCGTTCGCCGACCCGGGCCTGCCGCCCCACGAGCCGCGCCGTCAGGACATCGACGAGCGCACCGCCAGGCGCTCCGAGCGCACCGTGGCGCTGCTGTTCACCCTGTCGATGATCGCGACGGTGGGCTTCATCGCCTCCTACGTGATCTTCCCGATCGGCAAGATCGTCTACATCTTCCCGTTCGGGCACGTCAGCGCGTTGAACTTCGCCCTGGGCCTGACCCTCGGTGTCGCGCTGTTCGCCATCGGCGCGGGCGCCGTGCACTGGGCCCGTACGCTGATGTCGGACGAGGAGATCCCGGACGAGCGGCACGCCATCGAGGCCACGCCCGAGGTCCGCGAGCAGGTCTTCGCCGACTTCCGGCAGGGCGTCAAGGAGAGCCAGTACGGCCGCCGCAAGCTGATCCGGACCACGATGATGGGCGCCCTGTCCCTCGTCCCGCTGTCCGGCGTCGTCCTGCTGCGCGACCTCGGCCCGCTGCCGGAGAAGAAGCTGCGCACCACGGCCTGGCGGGCGGGCATGCGGCTGATCAACCAGAACACCAACGAGCCGCTGCGTCCCGAGGACATCGGCGTCGGCTCGCTGACGTTCGCCAAGCCCGAAGGCCTCAGCGACGACGACGAGAACTTCCAGAACGTCATCGCCAAGGCCGCGCTGATGATCGTCCGGCTCGACCCGCAGGACATCAAGGACAAGCGCGAGCTGGAGTGGTCGCACGAGGGCATCGTCGCCTACTCCAAGATCTGCACCCACGTCGGCTGCCCGATCAGCCTTTACGAGCAGCAGACGCACCATGTGCTGTGCCCCTGCCACCAGTCGACGTTCGACCTCTCCGACGGTGGCCGGGTGATCTTCGGCCCGGCGGGCCACGCCCTGCCGCAGCTGCGGATCAGCGTCAACGCACAGGGCTACCTCGAAGCGCTCGGCGACTTCGCGGAGCCCGTCGGCCCGAGCTTCTGGGAGCGCGGATGAGCACTGCAAGCCATGAGGTGAACGCCTCCGCACGGCGGGGGAAGGCCCCGGCCGGTGAGCGGCTGGCGGACTGGGCGGACGGCAGGCTGGGCATCTACGGCCTCGCCAAGGCCAACATGCGCAAGATCTTCCCGGACCACTGGTCCTTCATGCTCGGTGAGGTCTCGCTCTACAGCTTCGTCATCATCATCCTCACGGGTGTGTACCTGACGCTGTTCTTCCACCCGAGCATGCAGGAGGTCGTCTACAACGGCCCCTACGTACCGCTCCAGGGCATCCGCATGTCGGAGGCCTTCGAGTCGACCATGCACATCAGCTTCGAGGTGCGCGGTGGTCTGCTGATCCGTCAGATCCACCACTGGGCGGCGCTGGTCTTCGTGGCCGCGATGCTCGTGCACATGATGCGGGTGTTCTTCACCGGCGCGTTCCGCAAGCCGCGTGAGGTCAACTGGGTGTTCGGCTTCCTGCTGCTGGTCCTCGGCATGTTCACCGGTTTCACCGGTTACTCGCTGCCGGACGACCTGTTGTCGGGTACCGGTGTCCGGTTCATGGAGGGCGCGATCCTGTCGGTCCCGATCGTCGGGACCTACCTGCAGATGTTCCTGTTCGGCGGCGAGTTCCCCGGGCACGACTTCGTCTCGCGCTTCTACACGATCCACATCCTGCTGCTGCCGGGCATCATGGCCGCGCTGCTGGTGGGCCACCTGATCCTGGTCTTCTACCACAAGCACACGCAGTGGGCGGGCCCCGGCCGCACCAACAAGAACGTGGTCGGCATGCCGCTGCTGCCGGTGTACATGGCGAAGGCGGGCGGCTTCTTCTTCCTGGTCTTCGGTGTCATCGCGGCCATCGCGGCGATCGCCACGATCAACCCGATCTGGGCGTTCGGCCCGTACCGGCCGGACCAGGTGTCCACCGGTGCGCAGCCTGACTGGTACATGGGCTTCTCCGAAGGCCTGATCCGTGTCATGCCGGGCTGGGAGATCAACCTGTGGGGCCACACCCTGCAGCTGGGTGTGTTCATCCCGCTGGTCATCTTCCCGCTGGTGCTGGTGACGATCGCCGTCTGGCCGTTCATCGAGGCCTGGGTCACCGGTGACGACCGCGAGCACCACATCCTGGACCGGCCGCGCAACCGCCCGGTGCGCACCGCCTTCGGCGCCGCGTGGATCTCCTGGTACCTGATCCTGCTGGTGGGTGGTGGAAACGACCTGTGGGCGACCCACTTCCACCTGTCGATCAACGCCATCACCTGGAGCGTCCGCATCGGCTTCTTCCTGGTGCCGTTCCTGACGTTCGTGATCACCAAGCGGATCTGCCTGGGTCTGCAGCACCGTGACCGCGACAAGGTGCTGCACGGCCGGGAGACCGGTGTCATCAAGCGGCTGCCGCACGGTGAGTTCATCGAGGTCCACGAGCAGCTGCCGCAGGAGCAGTTGCACACCCTCACCGCCCACGAGCAGCCCAAGCCGCTCGAGTTCGGCCCCGAGGTCGACGAGAACGGTGTGGAGCGCAAGCTGGACCGCAAGACCAAGCTGCGCGCCAGGCTGTCGCGCGCGGTGTACGGCGAGGGGGCGCAGATCCCCAAGCCGACCGCGGCCGAGCACGCCGAGATCACCAGCGGCCACGGCCACCACTGATCGACGCCGTCAACCGGCACTGATCGCCA
The DNA here is from genome assembly GCA_037034305.1 of Streptomyces sp. PLK1-5. Taxonomy (GTDB): domain Bacteria; phylum Actinomycetota; class Actinomycetes; order Streptomycetales; family Streptomycetaceae; genus Streptantibioticus_A. The sequence continues at coordinate 254,544 of JBAGJY010000009.1, read as the reverse complement.
CAGACCAGGACCCCGGTCCGGTCCCCGCCACAGGGACCGGGCCGGGGTCCTGGCCATCCCGGCGCGGTCCACCGCGTCCCGGCCCGCCCTCGTCCGTTGCGGTGTGTCCGCACTGCGGGCGCGGGGCCCGCGTGACCTCGGCGCGCCGATAGGCTCAGGGGTGTCCGGAAGGTACCGGAAGCCAGAGCGTCGACCGCCAGGAGCGTGGACCATGAACGCCCAGACCCCAGCCGGAGGCGAGACCGTGGCGGCACGCAGCTGGCCGGACGTGCTGAGCGACCTGCTGGCGGGCCGCGACCTGTCCGCGGACGTCACCGCCTGGGCGATGGACCGGATCATGAGCGGCGAGGCGAGCGACGCCCAGATCGCCGGGTTCGCGGTGGCGCTGCGTGCCAAGGGCGAGACGGTCGAGGAACTGTCCGGCATCGTCCGCACGATGTACGAGCACGCCCGGCTCATCGAGGTTCCGGGCCCCTCGGTGGACATCGTCGGCACCGGCGGGGACCGGGCCAGGACGGTCAACATCTCGACCATGTCGGCCATCGTGGTGGCCGGTACGGGCGCGAAGGTGGTCAAGCACGGCAACCGTTCCGCCTCCTCCGCCAGCGGGGCCTCCGACGTGCTGGAGCGGCTCGGCGTCAACCTGGAGCTGTCGCCGGAGCGGGTGGTCGAGGTCGCGCAGGAGGCGGGCATCACGTTCTGCTTCGCGGTGAAGTTCCATCCCGCGCTGCGCCATGTGGCCCGCGCCAGACGGGAGTTGGGCATCCCCACCGCGTTCAACTTCCTCGGCCCGCTGACCAATCCGGCCCGGGTACGGGCCCAGGCCACCGGCGTCGCGGACGCCCGCATGGCGCCGATCATGGCCGGGGTGCTGGCCGACCGCGGCTCCTCCGCGCTGGTCTTCCGCGGCGACGACGGCCTCGACGAGCTGACCACCACGGCGACGTCGCAGGTGTGGGTGGTCCGGGACGGCAAGGTCGACCAGGTTCCGTTCGACCCCCGGGACGTCGGTCTCGACCTGGTGCCGGTCGAGGCGCTGCGGGGCGCGGACGCCGCGTACAACGCGGAGGTGGCGCGGCGTGTGCTGGCGGGTGAGCGGGGTCCCGTCCGGGACGCGGTACTGCTGAACTCGGCCGCCGCCCTCGTCGCCCTGACGCCGGGCGAGGGGTCCTTGACGGACGGCGTGGCCGCGGCCATGGCGAAGGCCGCGGAGTCCATCGACTCCGGGGCCGCCCAGCGGACCCTCGACCGCTGGGTGGCGGCCAGCAACCGGTAGCCGCCATCGGGGCTTCGCCCCCGAACCCCTTCCAGGGGCTCCGCCCCCAACCCTCGGCGGAGCCCCCGGGCAGCACAGGCTGCTACACTCCTGGCCAAGGTCACGAGCGACAGCGAAAATGCCCCGGCTTGCTGTCCGGCAACCCTCCGTCCGTGGCGGGGTGCCCCGGGTGATGACCAGGCTGTAGGCAACGAGGTCTACGGCAAGCGCGGACCCTCGCGAATCCAGGGGGTCCTGGTTATCGCGGGAGTTTCTGTGAGCAAGCGAATGCGATAGGGCCGCTCGGCCCCTTTTTCCCATTTTCCCGAGGCCTCGCCTCGTACCACCGCTTGCCCCTCCAGGGAGATTTCGCCATGCCCGTGCTCAACTCTGCCGTCGAACAGACCATTTGTGACCCGCTGCCCGTTCTCGGCCGTGATGTACTCGTGCCGCTGGCAAGCGGGGGCGAAGTCACCTATGCCGCACTGGATTACGCGGCCAGCGCCCCCGCGTTGCAGCGGGTCTGGGACGACGTGGCCGGATACGCGCCGTACTACGGCAGCGTCCACCGGGGCGCCGGATATCTCTCCCAGTTGTCCACCGACCTTTTCGAGCAGAGCCGGGCGACCGTCGCTGAGTTCCTCGGCTGCCGCCCGGACGACCAGCTGGTGTTCACCCGCTCCACCACCGACTCGCTCAACCTGCTCGCCGCCGCGACCCCGCCCGGCACCCGGGTGTTCGTCTTCGAAACCGAGCACCACGCCGCGCTGCTGCCCTGGCGCTCCGGCGCCGTCACCTACCTCGACGCCCCCCGCACCCCGCACGAGGCGGTCGACGCCCTGGAGCGCGCGCTGGCGGAACGGGCACCGTACGGCCCGGCCCTGGTCTGCGTGACCGGCGCCTCCAACGTCACCGGTGAACTGTGGCCGGTACGCGAACTCGCCGCCGCCGCGCACGCGCACGGGGCCCGAATCGTGCTGGACGCCGCACAGCTCGCCCCCCACCACCCGGTGGACATCGCCGAGTTGGACGTGGACTACGTGGCGTTGTCCGGGCACAAGCTCTACGCGCCGTTCGGCGCAGGGGTGCTGGCCGGACGCGCCGACTGGCTGCGGGCCGCCGAGCCGTACCTGGCGGGCGGCGGCGCCAGCAGGAAGGTCGTCCGGCGCGCCGACGGCGGGGTGGACGTCGAGTGGCACACCACGGCCGCCCGGCACGAGGCCGGTTCGCCGAACGTGATCGGCGCGTACGCCATCGCCTCCGCCTGCCGTGCGCTGACCGAGGCCGGGTTCGGCCCGCTGGTCGCCCGCGAGCGGGCGCTGGTCAACCGGGTGCTGACCGGGTTGGCGCGGATCCCGCGGGTCAAGGTGCTCTCGCTGTTCGGCGGGCGGGCCGAGCGGGTGGGCGTGATCTCGTTCGTGGTCCAGGGCTGGGACAGCTCGCGCTTCGCCGCGGCGCTCTCCGCGCGGTACGGCATCGGGGTGCGCGACGGACTGTTCTGCGCGCACCCGCTGGTCCGCGCGCTGCTCGGCGGTGAGCCGGACGCGGAGGGGGAGTGCGGTGCGCCGGAGGGGGAGCCGCAGGAGTCCCCCCAGCCGCGCGGCGGTACCCCCTCGCTCAACGCCATCCGGGTCAGCTTCGGCGCCGGTACCCCCGACGAGCACGTGGAACGTTTCCTCGGCGCGGTGGCGGAGCTGGTCAGGGACGGTGAGGGGCCGCTCCCCGCCGAGGGCGGGCGAGCGGGGCGCGACCACCGCGGCGGGGAACGGCGTCGCGTGCCGGACCGCGGCTGACCGGTCGGCGCGGTCAGCCCTCCAGGCCGATGGCGAACGCCGCTTCCAGGTCGTGCTGGGAGTACGTGCGGAACGCCACGTGGGTGTCGGTGGCGGCGACACCGGGGATCTTGCTGATCCGGCCCGGGATGACGTCCGCGAGGTCGTCGTGCCGGGCCACCCGCACCATCGCGACCAGGTCGTAGGTGCCGGTGACCGAGTAGACCTCGCTCACGTGCTCCAGCGCGGCGATCGACTCGGCGATCTCGGGGATACGGTCGACGTCGGTCTTGATGAGCACGATCGCGGTGATCACGGCTGGCTGTCTCCTCGGGTCGCGGCCTGTGCGGTCAGCTTAGGCGCTGCGCGGCGGATCGAGCGGCCCGGTGAGCCGGGCCCTGGGGGACCGGAAGCACAGCCACGTACACCCGAACCCGAACGCGAACCCGATGACGTGCGCGAGGTACGCGACGCCCGGACCGTGCTGCGGAATGCGCGTCGACAGCCACTGGAGCACGAACCACAAGCCCAGCACCAGCCAGGCGGGGAAGCGCAGCGGCAGCCCCATCAGGAACGGGAAGAGGCTGGTCACCCGGGCCTTCGGATACAGGTAGAGGTAGCCGCCGAGCACCCCCGCGATCGCCCCCGAGGCGCCCACCAGCGTCTGCCCGGAACGGGCGTGGCCGAGCGCGTAGCCGAACGTGGCCAGGTACCCGGCCGCCAGGTAGAACAGCGCGAACCGCCAGCGCCCCATCCGCTGCTCGACCCCGGCGCCGAAGACCGCCAGGAACAGCATGTTGCCCAGCAGGTGCGGCCAGCCGCCGTGCACGAACAGCGCGGTCAGCACCGACAGCATCGGCACCTTCACCCGCCCCGGTGGTACGTGGCAGCCGGGCGGCAGCCCCAGCGTGGCGGTGTGCAGCGGACCGTGCCACAGCTCGCTGGGGATCACCCCCCAGCGGTCGAAGTACAGCGCCTGCGCGCACAGCTGCGCCTGCCCGGAGCCGTACGCCGGGTCCAGGCCGGAGATCGGACCGACCACGAAGACCGCCGCGCACAGCCCGATCACCGTGTACGTGACCACCGGCAGCGGGCGCCCCGGCCGGGATGCGAGCTGGCCCAGGAACTGTGTGGCACTGCGGAGCGCGGGCATAGGCCGATCATGGCGGAACGGGCCTAACGGGCATAGGCCGCCTCGCCGGACGGCCTGCCGCACTCCCGCAGCGCGGGCGCGCCGCTAGGCCGTAGGGTTGCCCGCAGCGCAACCGCATTCTTTGAGCCAGCACCAGCCGCTGCCCGCCGTGAGCCCTGGGCAGACCCGAGAAGAGGACGACAGATGCCGGTCCCACTGCCGACGGCCAAGACCCGGTGGCGCTGCACGCTGTGCGGCAACCTCACCCGGTTCGACGTCACCCGCTCCAGCCGGGTCGTCGAGTACGTCCACCTGGACCTGGCCGGTGATCCCAGGGTGGAGGAGCGCGAGGTGCTCAGCGAGACGGTGGAATCGGTGCGCTGCCGCTGGTGCAACGCCGCGGACCAGGTCGAGCTGGTGGACCGCCCGGCCTCCGACGTGGAGCCAGGGCAGGTCTGACCCGCCCCGGGCGGGGACAATGAGGACGTACGACGGGGGTGGATACTGACGGGAGTGACTGGTGGAGCGTACGGGCGGCAATCCGCAGGCGGAACCGGAGGGCGCCGCCGGGTTTGACGAGCCGCTCGACCGGCCGCTGCCCGAAGGGGTGCGCCACCGGGTGGTCTCGATAGCGGCCGAGGCCTTCGGCTCGCTGACCCCGACGGAACTTCCCGCGCAGCTACGGCAGTACGCCCGGTTCACCCCCTCCCGCCGGGCCAAGTTCGCCGGAAACGCGCTGGCCGCCGCCCTGGAGACCGATCCGGTGTTCCGGCAGCGCATCGCCGGGCGGCTGCGCGAGACCCAGACGGAGCTGGCCGCCGCGCTGGAGGCGGGCACCCCGCCGGCCGCCGCCGACCCGATCGACGTCGCGGCGGGCGCCTACCTGCTGCGTCCCGCGGGATGGCCCAAACTCGTCGCCGCCGCGGGCGAGGAGGCACAGCGGGCCCACGCCGACCAGGTCGGCGCGGAGACCGCCCGCGAACTCCAGCAGGTCAAGGAGGAACTGGCGCGGCTGCGCGGCTCCACCCAGGCCGAGGTGCAGGCCGCCCGCGCCGAGCTGGAGACGGCCCGCAAGGAGGCCGAGTCGCTGCAGCGCAAGCTGCGCAGCGTCACCAGCGACCTGCGCCGCGGCCAGGCCGCACTGCGCAAGGCCGAGACCGAGGCGGTGCAGGCGCGCGCCGCGGCCGCCGCGGAACTGGCCGCCGCGGAGGGCGAGGCCCGTCGGCTGCGGGCCCGGCTGGCCGAGGCCGAGGCCGCGCTGGAGGCCAGCCGCCGGGCGGTGCGCGAGGGGCGCAGCGTGGAGGACATGCGGCTGCGGCTGCTGCTGGACACCGTGCTGGACGCCGCCCAGGGCATCCGCCGCGAACTGGCGCTGCCGCCGGTCTCCGGGCGTCCGGCGGACACCGTGGAGGCGGTGGCGCCCGGTGCGATCAACCCCCGGGACGTGGCCCGGCGCGCGCTGTCCGAGGACGATCCGGCCCTGCTCGACCAGTTGCTGGCGCTGCCCCAGGCGCATGTGGTGGTCGACGGCTACAACGTCACCAAGACCGGTTACCCCACGCTGCCGTTGGAGAAGCAGCGGCTGCGGCTGCTGGGCGGCCTCGCCGTGCTCGCCGCCCAGACCGGCGCCGAGGTCACCTGCGTCTTCGACGGGGCCGAGCTGGCGGCGCCGGTGCTGCTGGCGCCGCCGCGCGGTGTGCGGGTGCTGTTCAGCAAACCGGGTGAGACCGCCGACGAGTTGATCCGGCGGCTGGTACGGGCCGAACCCCCCGGCCGCCCGGTGGTGGTGGTCTCCGCGGACCGTGAGGTGGCCGACGGGGTGGCCAGGGCGGGAGCCCGGCCGGTGTCCTCCACGCTGCTGCTGCGCCGACTCGCCCGCGGCTGACCTCGGCGGGCGGTCAGCGAATTTCCCGGACTCGCCAATTGCGTCGGGGAAGTCCGTTTTTGTGGCTTGCGATATCCAAGGCGGCTTTTCGGGGGGCGAGTTGGCGGGCGTACCGCCGCCTCGGCGCAATTGTGTGGCGCACATCACAGAAAGTCGGTACGGCCGGTTTTCGGCCCAATGTCCCGGAACGGTGGGTCAATTGGCGGTCACCGGCGGTGCGGTGTCCGTAAAGAACTCGTCTGCTGGCCAACTTTTTTCCCGCGAGGATTTGAACGGATCACAACCTGGTTACTAGGGTCAGGCCTCGAACCTCCGCGCAGTCGATCATCCAGCCCGGATGGCAGTGGGGGTTACCGCCGAGTTCGACGCGCCGGTACGCATGACGGGGGATGCCGACGCTCGGAGCCGGGGAACCACCGTTCCCGGGGTGAATCGGAGTCAGGTCGCGTCGGCCAGGACGCGGTGAGACTCCGTAGGGCTACTTCCGGCCCGAACCCGACAGCTCACCCGGTAGGCGGCCGCAGGAAGAAGGAGCTCGCCTCCGTGGCGTCCCACCGTCGTCCCAAGCCCGCCAGTCGCACCCGCGTGACCGTGCTGACCGCGACCGCCGCGGCAGCAGTCGCCCTCTCCACCCAGGCCGCCAACGCCGACCCGAAGCCGAGCACCTCGGACGTGAAGTCCCAGGTGGACGACCTGAACCAGCAGGCGGAGACGGCCACCCAGCAGTACGACGGGGTCAAGGCGCAGCACGACCAGCTCCAGCAGCAGGTCAACGACCTGCAGAACAAGGTGGCCCGTGAGCAGGCCACACTGAACAAGCTGATCGACAACATCGGGACGCTCGCCGCCTCCCAGTACCGCAACGGCGGCATCGACCCCTCGGTCCAGCTGTTCCTCTCCTCCAACCCCAGCGACTTCCTCGACAAGGCCTCCACGCTCGACCAGTTGAGCGGCAAGCAGGCCGACGAGCTCAAGCAGATCGAGCAGCAAAAGCGCATCCTCGACCAGGAGCGCACCGAGGCCGCCTCCAAGCTCGCCCAGCTCGACAGCACCCAAAAGCAGCTTGAGCAGAAGAAGAAGGACGTCCAGGACAAGCTGTCCAAGGCGCAGGACCTGCTCAACTCGCTCACCGCGCAGCAGCGTGCCAGCATCGACGGCGGCGGCCGGGCCAGCCGCGACAACCAGCGCCCCAACCTGGGCAACTCCCCGGCCGCCTCGCAGCGCGCCGCCGCCGCGCTGGCCGCGGCGGAGGGCGTCATCGGCTCGCCGTACGTGTGGGGCGCCACCGGCCCCAGCTCCTTCGACTGCTCGGGGCTTACCTCCTGGGCCTACGCGCAGGCGGGCGTGTCCATACCGCGCACCACCTGGGACCAGGCCAACATCGGCCCGCACCTGAGCATGGACCAGCTCCAGCCGGGCGACCTGGTGCTGTTCTACGGCGACCTGCACCACGTCGGCCTCTACGCGGGCAACGGCATGGTGCTGCACGCCCCGCACACCGGTGCCAGCGTGCGGTTCGAGTCGATGAGCGACATGCCGTTCCAGTTCGGCGTCCGGGTCGGCGGCTGACCGACACACCCCGGCAGTTAAGGCAACACCGAAGGCCCCGTTCCGCCGAACGGGGCCTTTCGCGTACCCGGATCACCTCCACGAGTGGCCCCGGGGCCCGGCGGCGGACATGCGCCGGACGGGTGACATGGAGTGTCGCGCCGCACCCGTGCGGGGCCGGTGACCTGCGCATCCGACGCGCCGTCAATTTTGGGTGGGCGCCGGTGTTTTGAACCGACTGTGACGGCGACGCTACTGTCTGCCCGGCACAGAAGGAGGTGCGGCCCCCATGGCGATCGATCGCCGTCCCGCGCGACCGGGTCTGCTACGGGCCACCCGGTTCACGGTGCTCTCCGCGGCAGCCCTGGCCGCGGCGGTGACCGCCACCGTTCCCGCGGGCGCCGCGCCGCAGGACAGCCCCGACGAGGTGCGGTTCCGGGTGGACGGCCTGTACCAGCAGGCGGAGCAGGCCACCGAGAAGTACGACGCCGCCCAGGAGCACACCGCGCGGCTGCGCGGCGAGTTGGAGAACCTGCAGGACGAACTCGCCCGCGGCCAGGACCAGGTCAACCGGATGCGCGACGCGCTCGGCAGGATCGCGGGCGCACAGTACCGGGACGGCGGCATGGACCCGGCGCTGGCCCTGCTGCTCTCCTCGCACCCCGGCGACTACCTCGACCGGGCCGCCACGCTGGACCGCGTCGAGGGCCGCCGCGTCGGGCAACTGCGCGCGTTGCAGGACGCCCAGCGGGTCCTCGCCCAGGAGCACGCCCAGGCCACCGCCAAGCTCGCCGAACTGGACCGGCTGCGCCGCACCCTGGACGAGCACAGGAGGACCGTGCAGGGGAAGCTGGCCGAGGCGCAGCGGCTGCTGGCCGCGCTGCCCGCCGCACAGCGCGACTCGATCGGCTTCCCACCCACCGCGAACAACCGCACCGACCGCCCAGGCCCGGACTCCACTTCGGGTTCCGCTTCCGGTTCCGCTCCGGACCCGGCCACGGGCCTGGCGGACCTCGGGCCGCTGGACGGCCGGGCCGCCGAGGCGGTCGCCGCCGCCAGGGCCGCGATCGGCTCGCCGTACGCGTGGGGCAGCAGCGGACCGGGCGCCTTCGACTGCTCGGGACTGATGTACTGGGCCTACCAGCACGCGGGCATGACCCTGCCGCGCACCTCCCAGGAGCAGCTGTCCGCCGGACACCGCGTCCCGCTGTCCCAGGCCCGCCCCGGCGACCTGGTCATCTACCGCAGCGACGCCAGCCACGTGGGCATGTACGTGGGCGGCGGCAAGGTCATCCACGCCCCGTACCCCGGCGCGCGGGTCCGCTACGACCCGGTCGGCATGATGCCGGTGGCGGCCGTGGTGCGGCCCTGACGCCTCCTGCGCGGGCGGGCGGTCAGTTCCCGCGGAACCCGCGCCGTCGACACCGGCGGCCTTCGGCCCCCGGGCCGACCGTAGGATCGAGGCGTGCCGTCGCGGTGGATCGGGTTCCGGCGGGCTGTCGCTGTCGGGTGCGCGGTGGCCCTGGTCGCGCTGGCGGCCGGATGCGGCGGCGGCCCGGACAGCGACGCGGCCCTGCGGGCCGCGCTGGACGCACGGGCGCGAGCCGTGCTGCGGCACGACCAGGCGGCGTTCCTGGACAGCGTCGACCCCACCGCCACCGGATTCCGCAACGCCCAGCGCGAAGTGTTCCGCAACCTCCTCGAACTGCCGATCGCCGCATGGTCGTACCGCCTGCAACGCACCGGCGCCTTCCCGCTCACCAGCGAGTCGGACGCCCAGCGCCGGGTGGCCGCACAGGTCGAGCTGGACTACACGCTGCGCGGCTACGACACCGCGCCGGTCTCCTCGGTGGCGTACCTGACGATGACCGAGCGCGGCGGCCACTGGTACGTGGCCGCGCAGACCGACGGTGAACCGGCGGGCCTGCACACCACCGTCCAGCCCTGGGACCAGGGCCCCCTCACCGTGCTCAACGGGCGGCACAGCCTGGTCCTCGGCCAGGGCGACACACGGCTGCTGACCGGCTACGCCGACCTCGCCGACGCGGCCGTGCCCGTCGTGCGCAACGCCTGGCCGGAGCACTGGCCGGGCCGGGCCATCCTGGAAGTGCCGCCCACCGAGGCCGCCATGGCCGCTCTGCTGGGCGCCCAGCCGTCCGCGTACCAGGGGATCGCCGCGGTGACCACCGCCGAACTGCGCGGCAACGGCAGCGGCAGCGCACCCGCCGACCGGGTCGTCGTCAACCCGCAGGCGTTCGCCGGACTGAGCCCACTGGGCCGTCGCGTCGTGCTCACCCATGAGTTGACCCATGTCGCCACCCGCACCGCGACCACTCCGAACACCCCGCTGTGGCTGACCGAGGGCTTCGCGGAGTGGGTGGGCAACACCGGAACCGGCCAGCCCGTGCGGCAGGTGGCCGCCGAGCTGCGGGCCGACGTACGGGCCGGACGGCAGCCCCGACAGCTGCCTGGCAGCGCGGACTTCGGCAGCGGCGGCAGCGGCCTGCCGCAGGCCTACGAAGGCGCCTGGCTGGCCTGCCGGATGGTCGCCGAGCAGTGGGGGAGCGCGACCCTGGTGAAGCTGTACCGCGCGGCGGGCCGCACGTCCGCCGACGCGGCGCTGCGCGGCACGGTGGGCGTGGGCCTGGACGAGTTCACCGCCCGCTGGCGGGCCTATGTGGCAAAGGAGTTGGGATGAGCGGCGAGCAGCCGGACTTCTCCGCCGAGCAGATCGCCCGCGGACGCGCACTGCGCCGGGCGCAGTGGCCGCCGCTGCTCGCCGGACGGCTGGTGTCGCTGGCGCTGCTGCTGGCGCTCGGGCTGACCCCGGCCGGTGCGGCCCTGGTCACGGCGGTGGCACGGCCCTTCGGCGGCGCCTGGAGCGCCCGGGTGCTGCTCGGCGGGCTCGCGCTGCTGCTCGCCTCGGAAGCGGTGGAGCTGCCGTTCGCCGCCCGGGTACGGGTGGTGCGCCGGCGGTTCGGCCTGGTGACGCAGGGCTGGCCGGGCTGGTTCGCCGACCGGGCACGCGGGCTGCTGATCAGCGCGCCGCTGGCGCTGGCCGCGCTGTTCGGGCTCTACGCGCTGGCCGGCGGCACCCGCTGGTGGTGGGCCTGGGCGGCGGGGGCCGCGGCGCTCACCACGGTGGTGCTGTCCTGGCTTGCGCCGGTACTGCTGGAGCCGGTGTTCAACCGGTTCACGCCGATGGAACCGGGGCCGCTGCGCGAGGCACTGCTGGAACTGGCCGCCCGCGACCGGATCCCGGTGCGCGAGGTGCTGGTCGCCGACGCGTCCCGCCGCACCACCGCGCTCAACGCCTATGTCTCCGGCTTCGGCCGCACCCGCCGCATCGTCGTCTACGACACGCTGCTGGCCACCGCCCCGCCACGGGAGATCGAACTGGTCGCCGCGCACGAACTCGGCCACGTCAAGCACGGCGACGTCACCCGGGGCACACTGCTGGGCGCGCTCGGCGCGGCGCTCGGGGTGTGCCTGCTCGCCCAACTGGTGCGGTGGTCACCGCTGCTGGAGGCGGCCGGTGTGCACCGGTTCGCCGACCCACGGTCGATGGCGCTGCTGGCCGCGCTGGCGGCGCTCGGCTCCGCGCTCGCCGGACCGTTCGGCTGTGCGCTCACCCGCCGGGTGGAGCGGCGCGCGGACCGGCACGCCCTCCAACTGACCGGCGACGCCGGGGAGTTCATCGCGATGCAGCGACGACTGACGGTGGCCAACGTGGCCGACCCGGATCCGCCCAGGGCGCTGCACCTGCTGTTCGGCACCCATCCGACGGCGGTCCAGCGCATCGCCGCCGCGCGGGACCACCAGCGGGCTCAGATCGCGTAGATCCAGTTGGTCAGCATGTACGCGCCGAACCAGGTGCCGAACAGCGCGAACACCGCCGCCGCGGGCGCCGCCGAGCGCGCCCCCGCCCTGGCGAACGCCCTGGCCAGCGGCGTCAGCGCGAGCAGCGCGGGCACCAGCAGCCGCAGCTTGGAGTGGTAGTAGTTGGTCTGCCCCACGGTGAGCGCGAACACCAGCAGCCCGTAGACCGCCAACGGCGGCCACGGCCGCCGCAGCACCGCGGTCACGCTCGCCGCCGCCAGCGCCACCAGCAGCACGGCGGTGGCCACCGGCACCCAGTCATGGCCGCGCTGCAGGGTGTCGGCGAGGAACTGCCAGGTGGCGTACCCCCAGTCCCAGGCGGTGTGCCAGCCCGCGCGCTGTGTCACCAGCCAGGCGTCCAGCCTGCCGAGCCGCAGCCCCACCCACGCCACATACAGCGGTACGCCGAGCAGGCCGACGACCACCCCGGTCACCGCCCGCCAGTCGATCCGCCGCTGCCGCCACATCGGCGGGAACGCGGCGACCGCCAGCGCCAGCGCCACGGCGACCCCGGTCGACCTGGTCAGCCCTGCCAGCAGCGCCAGCACACCCGCCGTCAGCCACGCCCCGCGGTGCGCGGCCAGCAGACAGCACGCCACCAGCAGCAGGAACAGGCTCTCGCTGTAGCCGATCCACAAGGTGATGGCCATCGGCTGGGTGAACACCAGCAGCACCAGGCACAGCGCCACCCGCTCCCCGTACAGCCGCAGCCCCAGCCGGTACACGGCGACCGCCGCGCCCGCCGAGGCCAGCCAGGCGACCGTGATCGACGCGCCCTGCCCGCCGAGCCCGGTGACCGCCGCCACCACCTTGATCAGCAGCGGATAGAGCGGGAAGAACGCCAGCGTGTTGCCGGTCAGCTGGCCGCCCGCGTCATAGCTGAACGAGTGCGGATAGCCCTGCTGGGCGATCGACACGTACCACTCGTTGTCCCACGGCGTCAGCGCCGCGTGCAGCCAGTCCGGGCGGGTGCTCAGCCACCACAGCATCACCAGCTGCAGCAGCGCCGCGCCCGCCCACACCGCGAGCGCGGGACCGGCCTCGGACAGCAGCCGACCGGCGGTCCGCGACGGTAGGGGGGGAGCGGTGTCGCTGTCGTCCCTCGCCAGGCGCGGCACGCGGTGCTCGGACGCGGCAGGTGAGTTCTCGGTGAGGTCCGGCAGCGGAGGCTCCTTCGCACGCGGGTCCGGTGGGTCATCGCGAGGCTACGCCACGATCAGCGCCGCGCCCCACCTGCGGTGCTCGCCCGGCGCGTGCGGCGGCGCACCGGGTACGGTCTGAGAGCGATGAACAAGACCCTGATCGTCACCAACGACTTCCCGCCACGGCCGGGCGGCATCCAGGCTTTCGTGCACAGCATGGCGCTGCGCCTCGACCCCGGGCAGGTCGTCGTCTACGCCTCCACCTGGAAGGACGGCGAGGAGGTCGCCGCCTTCGACGCGGAGCAGCCGTTCCCGGTGGTGCGCGACCGCACCAGTGTGCTGCTGCCGACCCCGCGGATCACCCGCCGCGCGGCGCGGCTGCTGCGGGAGCACGGCTGCTCCTCGGTCTGGTTCGGCGCCGCCGCGCCGCTCGGGCTGATGGCCCCGGCGCTGCGCGCGGCGGGCGCCCGCACGATCGTGGCGACGACGCACGGGCACGAGGCGGGCTGGGCCCAACTGCCCGCCGCCAGGGCGCTGTTGCGGCGCATCGGCGAGGGCACGGACACGATCACCTACCTCGGTGAGTACACCCGCTCCCGGATCGCCGCCGCGCTCAGCGCGGGGGCCGCCGCGCGCATGGTGCAGCTCCCTCCGGGGGTCGACGAGAAGGCGTTCCACCCCGGTTCGGGTGGCGCGGTGGTACGGGCGAAGCTGGGGCTGACCGATCGTCCGGTGGTCGTCTGTGTGTCGCGGCTGGTGCCGCGCAAGGGGCAGGACACATTGATCCAGGCCATGCCGCGGCTGCTGCGGCGGGTGCCGGACGCGGTGCTGCTGATCGTCGGCGGCGGCCCGTACCGCGCGCGGCTGGAGCGGCTCGCGACGGAGATCGGGGTGGCCGAGTCCGTGCGGTTCACCGGGCCGGTGGCATGGGAGGAACTGCCCGCGCACTACGGCGCGGGGGACGTGTTCGCGATGCCGTGCAGGACCCGGCGGGGCGGGCTGGACGTGGAGGGCCTCGGCATCGTCTACCTGGAGGCGTCCGCCACGGGGTTGCCGGTGGTGGCCGGGGACTCCGGCGGCGCGCCGGACGCCGTCCTCGACGGCGAGACGGGGTGGGTCGTCGGGGGCGGCTCGGCGGCCGACGCGGCAGAACGTATCGCGGTGCTCCTCGAAGACGCCGACCTGCGGCGCCGGTTCGGCGACCGCGGCCGCCAGTGGGTGGAGGAGGCCTGGCGCTGGGACCTCCTCGCGGACCGCCTCCGGCGGCTTCTGCAATAGCGGGTTCGCTCGCGCGGGTTCGCTCGCGCTGGCGTTCAGGGTTTTTCTCCCACCCGCCCACCGTTCGCCCCTTCGCGGGCCGTGGCGCACGGGGTGCGGGGTTCGGCGCGTGGCCGCGCTGCGGCTTGTTGGGTGGGGGTTTTCCCACCCGCCCGCCCGATTGCCGTCACTCGTGCTGTGGCGCTCTGCCGACCACCCACCGGCCCGCAGCGCGGGAACGTACGGAAGGGGGTGTGCCGGGGTGTCCCCGCAGCGACCCCGCGAAGCACCCGCACCCGAAAGCGCGGGCGGAGCGAGGAGTCACCCCGGCGCACCCCCGCCCCACAACCAGCAGAGCGCCACGGCAACGTCTCGCCCAACGGCAATCGGGGGGGCGGGCGGGAAAACCCCCACCCACCAAGCCGCACCAGCGGATCGCACCGTCACCGCGCCCCTCAACGGCAACGGGTGGGCGGGCGGGAAAACCCCCCAAACCGCTCAGCGCGAGGCGTAAAGCTCCTCAACCTCTCCCGCGAAATCCCGCAGCACAACATTCCGCTTCAGCTTCAGCGACGGCGTCAGATGCCCCGACTCCTCACTGAACTGCGTCGACAGGATGCGGAACTTCTTGACCGCCTCCGCGTGGGAGACCGCCGCGTTGCCGTCGTCCACCGCCTGCTGGACCTCCGCCAACAGCTCCGGATCCGACCGCAGTTCGGACACCGGCGTGCCCGCGGGCTTCCCGTGCTGCTCCGCCCAGCGCGGCAGGAACTCCTCGTCGAGCGTGACCAACGCCCCGACGAACGGCTTGCCGTCACCGACCACCATGCACTCGGCGATCAACGCGTGCGCCCGGATGCGGTCCTCGATCACCGCGGGGGCGACGTTCTTGCCGCCCGCGGTGACGATGATCTCCTTCTTGCGCCCGGTGATCGTCAGATAGCCGTCCTCGTCCAGCGTGCCGATGTCGCCGGTGTGGAACCAGCCGTCCTCCAGCGCCTCGGCGGTGGCCCGCTCGTTGTTCCAGTAGCCGGTGAACAGGTGCTCGCCGTGCAGCAGCACCTCGCTGTCGTCGGCGATCCGCACCACGCTGCCGGGCAGCGGCTGTCCGACGGTGCCGATCTTGGTGCGGTCCCAGGGGTTGAACGCCGTCGCGGCGCAGGACTCGGTGAGCCCGTACCCCTCCAGCACGGTGAAGCCGATGCCCCGGTAGAAGTGGCCGAGCCGCTCGCCCAGCGGCGCTCCGCCGGAGATGGCGTGGGTGGCCCGGCCGCCGAGCACGCCGCGCAGCTTGCCGTACACCAGCCGGTCGAAGACCTTGTGCCGCAACCGCAGCGGGAGACCGGGACCGGCCGGGGCGTCCAGCGCCCGGCTGTACTCGATGGCGGTGTCCGCCGCCTTGTCGAAGATCTTCTCCTTGCCGCTCGAACGCGCCTGTGCCCGGGCGGAGTTGTACACCTTCTCGAACACCCGGGGCACGCCCAGCACCAACGACGGCCGGAACGAGGCGAGTTCGCCGGTGAGGTTCTTGACGTCGCTGACGTGGCCGAGCTTGATCGGCGCCATCACGCACGCCACCTCGACCAGTCGGCCGAGCACGTGCGCCAGCGGCAGGAACAGCAGCACCGACGACTCGCCGGTACGGAACAGCGGCGTCAGCCGGGCCACGATGTTGCCGCACTCGGCGAAGAAGCTGCGGTGGGTGAGTACGCAGCCCTTGGGCCGCCCGGTGGTGCCCGAGGTGTAGACGATCGTGGCCGGGGTGTCGGCGTCGGCGATGGCGCTGCGCTCGTCCACCTCCGCGTCGGACACGTCGCTGCCGGACGACGCGAGGGTCTCCACGGCGCCCGCGTCGATCCGCCACAGGTGCTTCAGCCGCGGCAGCCGCTCCCGTACCGACTCCACCACGTCCTCGTGGTCGGTGGTCTCGACCACGCAGGCCACCGCGCCGGAGTCGCTGAGGATCCACTCCACCTGCTCGGCGGAGGACGTCTCGTACACCGGCACGGTGACGCCGCCCGCGCTCCAGATGGCGAAGTCAAGCAGCGTCCACTCGTACCGGGTACGGGACATCAGGGCGACCCGGTCGCCCGGCTCGACACCGGAGGCGATCAGGCCCTTGGCGGTGGCCCGCACCTCGGCGAGGAACTGTCTGGCGGTCACGTCCTGCCAGACCCCGTCACGCTTGCGAGCCAGCACCGGGACGTCGGGATGCTGCGCGGCGTTGCGGCGGATGAGATCCGTCAGGTTGCCGTCGGCAGGGACCTCGTACAAAGCCGGAAGGCTGAACTCGCGCAAGACTGATGCTCCTCGTCGGCGCCGGCGGCGTTGTCGGCTGCGCTCGTGATCAAGAGCTTTATTGGGACGGCCCGGACGTTACCCATGGGTAAAGCTTCCGGGATAGGGGTCAGGGGCAGATGTTCGCTGTGTCACACCGCCCTCGGTCGTCGTGTAACACGCCACCGCCCTGTCCGTCCCGCCGCCCGGACCTGGCCGCGACGGTGCTCCGGGCACCCTATTGCAGAGGCCTGGTGACCCGCAGGTAACCACCGGCCCATCAGGCCGAACCCCTTGCGCGGCGCACTAAGGTGATCGTCATGCGGGTCCATGTGGTGAGCGATGTCCACGGCGCCGTCGAGCCCCTCGCCAGGGCGGGGGACGGCGCGGACGCCCTGGTGTGCCTCGGCGACCTGATCCTCTTCCTCGACTACGCCGACCACTCGCGCGGGATCTTCCCCGAACTGTTCGGCACCGAGAACGCCGACCGGATCGTGGAGTTGCGCACCGCCCGCCGCTTCGAGGAGGCGCGCGCCCTGTCCCGCAGGCTGTGGGACGGCGTCGACCGCGCCGCCGCCGTGGAGCGCGCCGTCCGCAAGCAGTACGGCGAGATGTTCGCGGTGCTGCCCACGCCGACGTACGCCACCTACGGCAACGTCGACATGCCCGATCTGTGGCCGGAGTTCGCCCGTCCCGGCACCACCGTGCTGGACGGGAAGACCGTCGAGATCGGCGGCCGGGTGTTCGGGTTCGTCGGCGGCGGACTGCGCACCCAGATGCGCACCCCGTACGAGATCGACGACGAGACCTACGCGGCCAAGGTCGCCGCCCTCGGCCCGGTCGACGTGCTCTGCTCGCACATCCCGCCCGCGGTGCCCGAACTGTGCTATGACACCGTGGCCCGCCGCTTCGAGCGCGGCAGCCAGGCGCTGCTCGACGCCATTCGCACGGTGCGCCCCCGGTACGCGCTGTTCGGCCATGTCCACCAGCCGCTGGTGCGGCGGATGCGGATAGGGAACACCGAGTGCGTGAACGTCGGCCACTTCAACGCCACCCGCACCCCCTACGTCCTTCAGTGGTGACCGGGGCCGACCGAGGCGCTACCCACCGCCCGACGTGGCCGCGATAACCTGACGCACCAGAACAAGCTCCAGGCGCGGCGCCGACGGTGCCGGGAGCCTGGCAGGACCGACGCGAAGTCCCGGAGGGGCCACGGCGATGGCGGAACACACCAGCTCTAGCATCACCATCGAGGCGGCCCCGGCCGACGTGATGAAGGTGATCTCGGACTTCGAGCGGTACCCGGAGTGGACCGGCGAGGTCAAGGAGGCCGAGATCCTCGCCAAGGACGAGGAGGGCCGCGCGGAGCGGGTCCGGCTGGTGCTCGACGCCGGGGCGATCAAGGACGACCACACCCTCCAGTACACCTGGGGCGGCCCGAACAAGGTCAGCTGGTCGCTGGTGAAGTCGCAGATGCTGCGCGCCCTGGACGGCTCGTACACGCTGACCCCGCTCGCCGACGGCAAGCACACCGAGGTCACCTACCAGCTCACCGTCGACGTGAAGATCCCGATGCTCGGCATGATCAAGCGCAAGGCGGAGAAGGTCATCATCGACCGTGCCCTGGACGGGCTGAAGAAGCGCGTGGAGCAGGGCTGACCGCGTTGCGCACCGTCCTGGTCACCGGTCCCGGCGGCGCCGGGACCAGCACCGTCGCCGCGGCCACCGCCCTGGCCGCCGCCCGCGCCGGTGCCCGCACCCTGCTGGTCACCGCCGACCCGCCGCCCGGGCTCACCGCGTCCGTGGCCCCGCAGCTGACCGTACGGACGCCCGACAGCGCGGGTCTCTTCCAGGACCGGGCCGCCGAACTCCAGCAGCGGCTGGCCACCGTCTTCGACCTGCTCGGCGCCAGCCCGCTGGACCCCGAGGAGTTCACCGAACTGCCCGGCTCCCGGGAGTTCGCGCTGCTGCACGCGCTCGCCGCCACCGAGGGCCATGACGTGGTGGTGGCCGATCTGCCGCCGGTGGACAGCGCCGTGCGGCTGCTGGCGCTGCCGGAACAACTGCGCCGCTACCTGAGCCGGTTGCTGCCGCCGGAGCGGCAGGCGGCCCGCGCGCTGCGCCCGATGCTGGCCCAACTCGCCGGGGTGCCGATGCCCGCGGAGTGGCTGTACGAGACGGCCGCCCGCTGGGACGCGGAGCTGGCCGCGGTCTGCGCGCTGATCGGTTCCGCCTCCACCACGGTCCGCCTGGTCGTGGAGCCGGGCCCGCGGGCCGCGGCGGCGGTGCGCACCGCCCGTACCGGACTCGCCCTGTTCGGGCACCGGGTGGAGTCGCTGACCGCGAACCGGCTGCTGCCGACCGGCTCCGCGGACCCGTTCCTGGCCGGGCTGTCCGGGCAGCAGCAAGAGCATCTCAAGGCGCTGCACGAGGAGTTCGGTGCGCACGGCGTCCCGGTGCGCGAACTGCCGCACCTGGGCCGTGATCCGCAACTCCCCGACGACCTCGCGGCGCTCGGCGCGGCGGAGCTGGCCGTCGACCCGCTGCCCGACACACCGGCAGGCCCACCGTGGAGCGTTGAGGACCTGCTGGCGGCGGAGGGCCAACTGGTGTGGCGGCTGCCGCTGCCCGGCGCCACCCGCGACACCCTCGACCTGGTCCGGCGGGGCGACGAAGTCGTGGTGGACGCGGGGGAGTTCCGGCGCATCCTGCCGCTGCCGTCCGCGCTGCGCCGCTGCACGGTGACCGGGGCCGGACTGCGCGACGGTGTCCTGCAGGTACGTTTCGCCCCCGATCCGGCGCTGTGGCCCCAGTGAACGGCGGGTATCCGCCGGGCTAACGTTGGATAGGTCACCATGACCGCACCCGGCTGTACTCAGTGGTGTAGAACACACCATTGAGTACAACTGGTGAACCCACTGCCTCGGAATGCCGTGAGGAGTCCGCGATGAGCGAAGGCCAGGATCGTCCGCACACCGACGCCGACGCGTGGGCCGCGGCCTGCGCCGAGGACCTCGCCGAGGAGCGGGCCCGCCGCCGTGCGCAGGCCGGGCACCGCCCCGGCAGCGCGGCGGACGAGTTGCGCAGGCTGGCCGAGGCCGTTGCCGACAAGGTCGCCGAACTGCGTTCTCCCGCCGCCGAGTTGGCCGCGCAGACGGTGATCTCCCAGGTGCGCGCGGCGGTCGGGCCGATCCGTGAGCGCAACCCCGACGTCTTCGAGCACCTGGCCGCCGCCGGATCCGAGCTGCTGGCCGCCTACCGTGCCGTGGTGGCTGGCCAGGAGAGCCGCTGGACCCAGGCCGGAAACAAAGATCAGCGTTCAGGAAGTGAACACATCGACCTCGACTGAGCCCTCCTCGGGTACGGTTGCCTTAAGCGGGGTTCGACCACAATCTGAGGGACACATGGGACTCACCATTGGCGTCGACATCGGCGGCACCAAGATCGCGGCCGGAGTGGTCGACGAGGAGGGCACGATCCTCGAAACCTGCAAGGTGCCGACCCCGCCGACGCCCGAGGGCGTCATCGACGCCATCGCGGACGCGGTGCGCGCGGTCAGCGCTTCCCACCAGATCGACGCCGTCGGCATCGGCGCCGCGGGATACGTGGACAACAAGCGCGCCACCGTACTGTTCGCGCCGAACATCAACTGGCGCCACGAGACGCTCAAGGACAAGGTCGAGCAGCGCGTCGGCCTGCCCGTGGTGGTGGAGAACGACGCCAACGCCGCCGCCTGGGGCGAGTACCGGTTCGGCGCCGGGCAGGGCCACGACGACGTGGTGTGCATCACCCTCGGCACCGGTCTGGGCGGCGGCATCATCATCGGCGGCAAGCTGCACCGCGGCCGGTTCGGCGTCGCGGGCGAGTTCGGCCACATCCGGGTGGTGCCGGACGGCCTGCTGTGCGGATGCGGCAGCCAGGGCTGCTGGGAGCAGTACGCCTCCGGCCGCGCCCTGGTCCGCTACGCCCGGCAGCGCGCGGCGGCCACGCCGGAGAACGCGGTGACCCTGCTCGGCCTGGGCGACGGCACCATCGAGGCCATCGAGGGCAAGCACATCAGCGAGGCCGCCAGGAAGGGCGACCCGGTGGCCATCGACTCGTTCCGCGAGCTGGCCCGCTGGGCCGGTGCCGGACTGGCCGACCTGGCCTCCCTCTTCGACCCGTCGGCGTTCATCGTCGGCGGCGGGGTCTCCGACGAGGGCGACCTGGTGCTGGAGCCGATCCGCAAGTCCTTCCGCCGCTGGCTGGTGGGCGGCCAGTGGCGCCCGCACGCCCAGGTGCTCGCCGCCCAACTCGGCGGCGAGGCGGGACTGGTCGGCGCCGCCGACCTGGCACGCCAGGGCTGACCCGAACAGGAGCCGCCGTGGGCGCAGGGCACCAGTTGCCGAAATCCCGGACCGAGCCGGACGGTTCGGCGGTCGTCCGCGTGCTCAGCTACAACGTGCGCTCCATGCGGGACGACCGGGCGGCGCTGGCCCGGGTGATCCGGGCCTGCGCCCCCGACGTGGTCTGCGTCCAGGAGGCGCCGAGGTTCTTCCGGTGGCGCAAGCACGCCGCATGGCTGGCCCGCGAGTCCGGACTGGTCACGGTCACCGGCGGGGCCACCGCCGCCGGGCCGATGATCCTGGCCAATCTGCGGGCCCATGTGGAGCACACGGCGGACCTGCTGCTGCCCCGCACCCCAGGTCTGCACCAGCGCGGCTTCGCGACCGCCGTGCTGCGGTTCGGCGCCGCCCGGCTGGGGGTGATCAGCTGCCATCTGAGCGTCAACCCCGACGAGCGCTACACGCAGGCCGGGCTGCTGCTCGACCAGGTCGCGGCGGCCGGGGAACCGCACCTGGTGGTCGGCGGCGACTTCAACGACCACCCCGACGGGCGGGCGTTCTCCCGCATCGCCAGCGAACTCCAGGACGGCTGGGCGGTACGGCCGTGGGGCGGCGAGTTCACCTCCCGTCCCGGCGACCCGTATCAGCGTCTCGACGCGGTCTTCGCCAGCAAGAGCGTGGAGGTGCTGGGCTGCGGCGTCCCGGACAGGCTGCCCGGCGTCGCCCCGGACGACCTGGTCGCCGCCACCGACCACCTCCCGGTGCTGGCGGCGCTGCGCGTTCCCGCGGGCCCGGCGGCCTGAGCGGCCTCGGAGCCGCTCAGACGACCGCCCCGCCGTGCGGGTCGTCGTCCTCCTCGCGGCCCTTCATCCGGGCCACCAGCGTGGCGAAGCCGCCCAGGAAGCCGCCGACCCCGAGCAGCATCGCCCACCAGGTCAACGGCTCCTGGAACAGGACGAAACCGAACACCAGCAGCGGTCCGCCGAGCACCGCGATCCAGGCGAACTTCGTGGTGACGTCGCTCGGCGGCAGCGGGGGCGGCTCCGGCGGCACGAAGTGGTCCTCGTCCTCGTCGGCCACCTCGTAGTCCCGCGGGCCCGGTCGAGGTGCCCGTATCACGAACTCCCGAGGCACCTCGGGAACGCCGCTGTTGGTCGTCGTCCCGTCCTCCTCCCCGGTGTCCGGCACGGCGTCCGGCCAGCCCTCGGGCAGCTCCGGCTCCTCGCCGTACCCGGCGACGATCTGCGCCCAGGCCGCGTCCTCGTCCAGCGGCACACCCGCGCCGCCCGCCGGGTCCCGCGGCTCCGCGCCCTCCGTGCCGTCCTGCGGCGGCTCGTCACGCTCCGCCACCGGCCACCTCGACCTCCCCGTCGGGCGCGGGCGCCAACCGCCGTACGAACTCGTAGCTTGACCGGAAGACCCGCTCGGCGTCGTGGTCCAGCGGCACCACGTGGTAGCTGCGCTCCAGCATGGTGCGGGTGAGATCGGTGGACCCCAGCCGCCGCTCCACCAGGTCCCCGTTCGTCGGGTGCACCACATGGTCCACCCGGCTGTTGAACAGCAGCGCGGGTTGGGTGACCTTCGGCAGGTCTGCCTGGACGATCCGCCAGAACCTCGACAGGGAGTGCACCGCGTGCAGCGGCGTGCGGTCGTAGCCGATCTCCACACCGTCCTCCCGCGCGATGTCGCTGGCGATGCCCTTCACCGACGGTACGAAGTGCCGGGCCACCGGCACCAGCCGCAACCGCCCGCTGTCCGCCTTGACCGACGGGTTGACCAGTACGATCCCACTGATCGCCGGGCCGTGCTCGGCCGCCAGATGGATGGTGAGCGCACCGCCCATCGACAGCCCGAAGACGAACACCTGGGCACAGCGCTCACGCAGCACGCGCAGTTCCCGGTCGACCTCCGCGTACCAGTCCTGCCAGCCGGTGACCCCCAGGTCCTGCCAGCGGGTGCCGTGCCCGGGCAGCAGCGGCAGTGACACGGTCAGACCGCGCTCGGCGAGGTACTCCCCCCAGGGGCGCAGGCTCTGCGGGGAGCCGGTGAAGCCGTGGCACAGCAGCACACCGGTCTGCCCGCCGTCGTGGCGGTACGGTTCGGCTCCGGGCATGAGCGGCACCGTGGGCCTCCTGTTCATGAACGCGGTCCGTGGGCCGGTCGGTACCGGTTCAGCGGCGCTGACGGCACGCGGCACGGACAGGTACCTCACAGTACGCGGCCGCATCGGCACCCGGTAGGTCAGTCGGCCGCGGGCGCCACGCACCCTGACCGCCGCCTGGCGCGGCGGCGTTCGCGTGCGGGGGCCGCGGGAGCCCCCGCCTCGGCAGGTTAAGGTCTACCGTCGCCTTACAGGAGGTCCTCGGTTGTTCTACGGCGTGATGAAGCTGACGCTCGGCGGGTCGCTCAAGCTCGCCTTCAAGCCCTGGGTGGAGGGGCTGGAGAACATCCCCAAGGAGGGCCCGGCGATCCTGGCGAGCAATCACCTGTCCTTCTCGGACTCCTTCTTCCTGCCCGCCGTGCTGGACCGGAAGGTCACCTTCATCGCGAAGGCCGAGTATTTCACCTCCCCCGGGGTCAAGGGGAAGCTGACGGCCGCGTTCTTCAAGGGCGTGGGCCAACTTCCCGTGGACCGCTCGGGGGCGCGCGGCGCGGGCGAGGCGGCGATCAGGAGCGGACTGGAGGTGCTGGCCCGCGGCGAGCTGTTCGGCATCTACCCCGAGGGCACCCGCTCGCCGGACGGCCGCCTCTACCGCGGCAAGCCCGGCGGGCTGGCCCGGGTCGCGCTCGCCTCGGGGGCACCGGTGATCCCGGTCGCCATGATCGACACCGAGAAGATCCAGCCGCCGGGCAAGGTCGTGCCGAAGCTGATGAGCCCCGGCATCCGGATCGGCAAGCCGCTGGACTTCAGCCGCTACCACGGCATGGAGAACGACCGCTTCATCCTGCGCTCGGTGACCGACGAGGTCATGTACGAGATCATGAAGCTGTCCGGTCAGGAGTACGTGGACATCTACGCCACCGCCGCCAAGCGACAGATCGCCGAGGCCAAGAAGCAGGCCGAGGAGGCCGAGAAGGCGGCCAGACAGCACAGGTCCGGTTCCTGACCGGCTCGCCGCCGCACCGCCCGCGCCACCCGTTCGAGTGATGCGCGCGCCCCAACTCCCTTGTGGCAGGCGGGAATCCGCGCCCGGAGCGGTCCCCTGTGACCTGGACCACGGCTAGCGTGTGCCGTGTTGGCTGCCAGCGTCATAGACAGGGAGGAATCCATGCGCGTCGGAGTGCTGACCGGCGGCGGCGACTGCCCCGGGCTGAACGCGGTCATCCGCGCCCTGGTACGCAAGGGCGTACAGAGTTACGGGCATGAGTTCGTGGGCTTCCGGGACGGCTGGCGGGGCCCGCTCGAAGGCCACACCAAGCAGCTGGACATCCCCGCGGTGCGCGGCATCCTGCCGCGCGGCGGCACCATCCTCGGCTCGTCCCGCACCAATCCCCTCAAGGTCGAGGACGGGGTGCGCAAGGTCAAGGAGAACCTCGCCAAGCACGAGGTGGACGCGCTGGTGGCGATCGGCGGTGAGGACACCCTGGGCGTGGCGGCCACCCTCGCCGACGAGTACGGCGTGCCGTGCGTGGGCGTGCCCAAGACCATCGACAACGACCTGGGCGCCACCGACTACACCTTCGGCTTCGACACCGCGGTCAACATCGCCACCGAGGCCATCGACCGTCTGCACACCACCGCCGAGTCGCACATGCGGGTGCTGGTGATCGAGGTCATGGGCCGCCACGCGGGCTGGATCGCGCTGCACGCCGGGCTCGCGGGCGGCGCCAACGTCATCTTGATCCCCGAGCAGCGCTTCGACATCGACGAGGTCTGCGGCTGGGTGGAGAGCCGCTTCAAGGTGCGCTACGCCCCGATCATCGTGGTCGCCGAGGGCGCCATGCCCAAGGACGGTGAACTGGTCACCAAGGACGGCACGTTGGACTCCTTCGGGCACGTCCGGCTGTCCGGGATCGGCGACTGGCTGGCCAAGGAGATCGAGAAGCGCACCGGGAAGGAGGCCAGGACCACGGTCCTGGGCCACATCCAGCGCGGAGGTACGCCGTCCGCGTTCGACCGGTGGCTCGCCACGCGGTTCGGCCTGCACGCGATCGACGCCGTCAGCGACGGCGACTTCGGGAAGATGGTCGCGTTGCGGGGTACGGACATCGTGCGGGTTCCGCTCGCCGAGGCCACGGCCAAGCTGAAGACGGTTGATCCCGCGCTGTACGCGGAGGCCGGGGTGTTCTTCGGCTGACCGCCGGTGGTGGGTGGGCTCTTCGCCCACCCACCCGCTCCTCTTCAGGCCCGCACCGTCACGGCGTTCAGCAACTCCTCAACGATCCCCGTGCCGTTCAGGGTCAGCACCGACTCCGGATGGAACTGGACGCCCGCGAAGCCCGGGCCGCGCAGGGCGTGCACGTCACCGGTGGCCGGGTCGCGGGACAACTCGACGCGGTGCATGCCCAGTTCGTCCGCGGCGGCGTCATCGCACCGCGCGGTGAACGTGTTGTAGAACCCGACCGTCTCCGCGCGGCCGAACACGTCGATCCGCTCCTGCGCGCCCTGGAACGGCACCGGCTTGCGGACGATGTCCAGGCCCAGCTCGGCGGCGATCAGCTCGTGCCCGAGGCACACCCCGAGCAGCCCGTGTCGGTGCCCGCCGAGCAACGCGGCGGCCAGCGCCCGCAGTTGGCGCACCCTGGGGTCACTGCGGTCCGACGGGTCGCCGGGGCCCGGGCCGAGCACCACCGGGCCGCGGTGGGCCAGCGCCGCGTCCCGCAGGCCGGGCTCGTCGTAGCGGCGCACGGTCACCGCCAGGCCGCAGGAGCGCAGCAGGTGCGCCAGCATCGCGGTGAAGGTGTCCTCGCCGTCGACCACCAGCGCGTGGCCGCTCGGCTCGCTCTGCCGCGGCTCCCGCATCCGCAGCCAGAACGGCGCCAGGTTCGCCCGGCGCGCGTCGAGCGCGGCCCGCACCCGGATGTCGTCCGCGAGCCGGGGCCGCGGACCGTCGGCGGCGGGTGCGGCGGCCGGGCGCACGCCGAGCGCGGCCAGTACCGCGGCGGCCTTGGCGTGCGTCTCGGCCACCTCCGCGTGCGGGTCGGAGCGGCGCACCAGGGTGGCGCCCACCGAGACGCCGAGCCGTCCGTCCGCGGTGATGTCGGCGGTGCGGATGAGGATGGGGGAGTCCAGGGTCCGCGCGCCGCCCGCGTCCCGGCCGATCAGCGCGAGGGCGCCCGCGTAGTAGCCGCGGCCGTCCGGCTCGTGGCGCTCGATGACCCGGCAGGCGTTCTGCACCGGTGAGCCGGTCACCGTCGCGGCGAACATCGTCTCGCGCAGCACCTCCCGCACGTCCATCGAACTGCTACCGCGCAGCTCGTACTCGGTGTGCGCCAGATGCGCCATCTCCTTCAGCCGGGGGCCGACCACCTGGCCGCCGAGGTCGCCGACGGTGCACATCATCTTCAGTTCCTCGTCGACGACCATGGTCAGCTCCTCCGCCTCCTTCGCGTCCCGCAGGAAGGCCAGCAGCCCCTCGGCGGACGGCCCCTGCGCCGGGTAGCGGTAGGTGCCGGAGATCGGGTTCATGACCACCGTCCTGCCGGACAACCGCACGTGGACCTCGGGGCTGGCGCCGACCAGGGTGCGCTCGCCGGTGTGCACCAGGTACGTCCAGTACGCGCCGCGCTCGCCGGTCAGCAGCCGCCGGAACAGGGCGAGCGCGTCGGCGGCGGTGAAGCCGGGGATCTCGCCGCGGAAGGTCCGGCGGATCACGAAGTTCGCGCCCTCGCCCCGGCCGATCTCGTCCTCGACGACCCTCCGCACGATCCGCGCGTACGCCTCGTCGTCCACGTCGAACGCGCCGCCCTCGACTGCCACCGCGTGCCGCGGCAGCGCCTCCAGGAGGTCCGGCAGCGGCAGCCGGTGCGTCTCGTCCGGCCGCAGCACCAGCAGCGGCGTGCCGTCGTCCCGCACGTCGA
The DNA here is from genome assembly GCA_037034305.1 of Streptomyces sp. PLK1-5. Lineage (GTDB taxonomy): Bacteria > Actinomycetota > Actinomycetes > Streptomycetales > Streptomycetaceae > Streptantibioticus_A. The sequence goes on along the minus strand of JBAGJY010000009.1, from coordinate 228,051 downwards.
AGCCGCGTTCCCGGATCTGCCGGAACGGCACCAGCGCCAGCGCGTCCAGCGCCGCGCCGCCGTCCGGCACCCCGGACGGCAGCGGGATGTCGGCCAGCCGCTCCAGCCGGGTCACCGGGCCGAGCAGCAACTCGACGCCGTCCGAGGCCCGGCCGGGCGTACGGCGGTGCAGCAGGGCGAACGGCGGGCGGTCAGCGGAGCACAAGCGCTCCACGAGAGCGCTGGGGCTGGCGTTCATGGCGGTCCTTCCGGATACGGAGGGCGGCCAGACACGCCGAAGGCCGCCCTCGGGCGGCCTTCGCGAAAACTCCTGGGTACGCGCGATCAGTGGGCCGCCGGATCAGCGGTCCACCACCATGCCGTGCGGCAGGCGAGCATCGGTCGTGCGTACATGGCCTTGACCCTAGCGCACGTCCACGGATGACCAGCGGCTGTCTCACCTTGCGGGCATCGGCGGAAAGATCCGCCCGAGACCCCGTAGTGTTGGCCTTGTGACCGTGAACGTTGAACCCACTGCCAGTGGCAACACCTGGCGCGACCTTCCCGCGGCGCAGCAGCCCGAGTGGCCCAACCCCGAGGCTCTGCGCGATGTGATCGCCGACCTCGAGTCGTATCCGCCGCTCGTCTTCGCGGGCGAGTGCGACCTGCTGCGCAGCCGGATGGGAGCCGTCGCCCGTGGCGAGGCGTTCCTGCTCCAGGGCGGTGACTGCGCGGAGGCGTTCGACGCGGTCTCCGCCGACCACATCCGCAACAAGCTCAAGACGCTGCTCCAGATGGGCGCCGTGCTCACCTACGCGGCGTCGGTGCCGGTGGTGAAGGTCGGCCGGATCGCCGGCCAGTACTCCAAGCCGCGCTCCAAGCCGACCGAGACCCGCGACGGCGTCACCCTGCCCACGTACCGCGGTGACAGCGTCAACGGCTTCGAGTTCACCGCCGAGGCCCGCACCCCGGACCCGGAGCGGCTCAAGCGGATGTACCACGCCTCGGCCGCCACCTTGAACCTGGTGCGCGCCTTCGCCACCGGCGGCTACGCCGACCTACGGCAGGTGCACGCCTGGAACCAGGACTTCGTGCGGTCCTCCCCTTCCGGCCAGCGCTACGAGGCGCTGGCGCGGGAGATCGACAACGCGATGAACTTCATGAAGGCGTGCGGGACGGACCCGGAGGAGTTCAAGACCGTCGAGTTCTACTCCTCGCACGAGGCGCTGATCCTGGACTACGAGTCGGCGCTGACCCGGGTGGACTCGCGCACCGGCCAGCTGTACGACGTCTCCGGGCACATGGTGTGGATCGGCGAGCGCACCCGGCAGCTGGATGGCGCGCACATCGAGTTCGCCTCCCGGATCCGCAACCCGATCGGTGTGAAGCTCGGCCCGACGAGCACGCCGCAGGACGCGCTCACCCTGATCGACCGGCTCGACCCGAAGCGCGAGCCCGGTCGGCTGACGTTCATCACCCGGATGGGCGCCGACAAGATCCGCGACCGGCTGCCCGAGCTGGTGGAGAAGGTCACCGCGTCCGGCGCCCAGGTGGCGTGGGTGTGCGACCCGATGCACGGCAACACCTTCGAGGCGGCCTCCGGGCACAAGACCCGCCGCTTCGACGACGTGCTGGACGAGGTCAAGGGCTTCTTCGAGGTCCACAAGGGCCTGGGCACCCACCCCGGCGGCATCCACGTGGAGCTGACCGGTGACGACGTCACCGAGTGCGTGGGCGGCGGCGACGAGATCTTCGTGGACGACCTGCACCAGCGCTACGAGACGGCCTGCGACCCCCGGCTCAACCGCAGCCAGTCCCTGGACCTGGCCTTCCTGGTGGCGGAGATGTACCGGCAGCAGTAGCGGTACTCATCACGCGGCGGCTCCGGCCCTCACGCGTGACGGGAGCGAGCCCAGAAAATGAGAGGGGCACGGATCACACCGATCCGTGCCCCTCGGTGCTTTTCCGCGGCCACCGCGGCAGGTAAGGTTAGGTTTGCCTCACTGATCAAGGGACCTGCTGGGAGTGGATCGCGTGTACGTGTGCAGCTGCTTCGGTGTGACCGAGGCGCAGGTGCATGCGCACCAGGCGGCCGGTGCCTGTACGCCGCGCGACGTGGCCTCCGCGTGCAAGGCGGGGACCGACTGCGGGTCCTGTGTCCGCCGCATCCAGGCGCTACTGGGCCGGGGCGGCGGCTGTGCCCCGCGTACCGAGGTCTCGCGTGAGGAGATCCAGGCCAGGCTGACCCCGGCGGCGCCCTCCGCCGTGAGGCCGTCCCCCGTCCGGCCCGTGGCGGCGCCGCGGCCGGTTCCGGCCCCCGTCAAGGCGGCCTGAGTCCGGTCTACGAGGCGTCCGGCTGCTCGATGACCTGCGCGATGTAGAGCGGCTCGCCGAGTTTCTCCACCAGCTCCAGCTGGGTGTCGAGGTAGTCGATGTGGTGTTCCTCGTCGGTCAGGATGTCCTCGAAGATGTTGGCCGAGGTGATGTCGCCCTTCGCCCGCATCACCTCGATGCCGCGCCGCAGCCGGTCGATCGCCTCCACCTCGACCTGCCGGTCCGCCTGGAACATCTCGGTCACCGTCTGGCCGATCCTGACGTGGAACAGCCGCTGGTAGTTGGGCAGCCCCTCCAGGAACAGGATCCGGTCGGTGAGCACCTCGGCGTGCTTCATCTCGTCGAACGACTCGGCCCGGGTGTACTTCGCGAGCTTGTACCAACCGAGGTTCTCCTGCATCTTCGCGTGCAGGAAGTACTGGTTGATGGCCGTGAGTTCGCCGGTCAGCTGCTCGTTGAGGAACTCGATCACCTCTGGGTCGCCCTGCATGGCAACGCCGTCCCTTCACTGGTGCCCTGTGGGCGGGGCAGATGGGCGCATCCTCGCATCGAGCGGCAGAGCGATCCAGTAAGTACACACTCATGGCGGCTTGCCCGGATTGTCTGCTGGGGGGCGCACCGCTGGTCAAGAGCATGCCGCCCGGTCTGTCACCATGGAGACATGGGTCAGTCGGAACGCCGCGAAGGAGAGCTTCCTCCCGGGCAGCGGCTTCAGCGCGGCTGGCCGGTTCTGCACTATGGGCCGGTGCCCAGGTTCAAGCCGGACCGCTGGGAGTTCCGGGTCTTCGGCGCCACGGCCGACGGTGAGAAGCACTGCTGGAACCACGAGGAGTTCTCGGCGCTGCCGCACGCCACGGTGATCGGCGACTTCCACTGCGTCACCAAGTTCTCCATGCTCGGCGTGGAGTGGGGCGGGGTGGCCACCTCCACGGTGCTCAAGCTGGCGCCGCCCGCCCCCGAGGTCACCCATGTCATGGTCTGGGCCGAGTACGGCTTCAGCTCCAACCTGCGGTTGGACGACTTCGCTGACGACAAGTCGATATTCGCCACGCATCGCGGCGGTGAGCTGCTCACCGCTGAGCACGGCTTCCCGGTACGGCTGATAGTGCCGCACCTGTACGCCTGGAAGGGCCCCAAGTGGGTGCGCGGCGTGGAGTACATGGTCGCCGACCGCCGCGGCTTCTGGGAGGAGCGCGGCTACCACAACGTCGGCGACCCCTGGCGCGAACAGCGCTACTCCTACCAGGAGGAACCGGGCGACGGCCCAGAGCTCTGAGCGCTCCGCTGGGGTGCGCGGCGATGTGCCGTCGATCTTCTGCGGCAGCGTTGTCGGCCAGACGGCCACGGCCCGATTTTCACCCACTCAGGGTGGCCCCGCCAGGGGCTCGGATTACTAACCCCGCAGTGCCTTCAGGCGGGCCACGTCGGCCGCGTAGTTGGCCTTCGGCCCCGGAGTCTCGATCACCAGCGGTACGCCCTGCGCCGCCGGATGGCGGAGCAGCTCGCGGAACGGCTCCGCGCCGATGTGTCCGGCGCCGATGTTCTCGTGCCGGTCCTTGTGCGCGCCGACCACGTCCTTGGAGTCGTTGGCGTGGACCAGCCGCAGCCGCCCCTCCCCGACCGTCTCGGTCAGCAGGTCGAGCGTCTGCTTCATGCCGCCGGACTCCGCCAGGTCGTGGCCCGCGGCGAAGACATGGCAGGTGTCCAGGCACACGCCCAGCCTCGGATGCCGGTCGAGCGCCTCGAAGTACGGCCCCAGGTCGGTGACCAGCGAGCACAGCGACGCGCCCTGCCCGGCCGTGGGCTCCAACAGCAGCCACGGGTCGTCCTCGTGCTCCAGCTCGTCCAGCAGCGGCAGCATCCGCTCACGTACCTGTGCCAGCGCCACCTCCCTGGACCGTCCGCCGGTCGCCGAACCGGTGTGCACCACCACGCCCAGCGCCCCGATCGCCCGGCCCCGGCGCAGCGAATGCCGCAGCGAGGCCACCGAGTTGTCGACCGTCGCCGCCGTGTGCGAGCCGAAGTTGATCAGGTAGGGCGCGTGTACGTACGCCGGTATGCCCGCCGCCGCGCACTGTTCGCGGAACGCCTCGTCCTGTGCCGGACTGCCCACCGGCGTCGCCCAGCCGCGCGGGTTGGCGACGAAGACCTGCACCGTCTCCGCGCCGATGTCCCGCGCGTACCCCAGGCCCGCCTTCGCCAGCCCGCCGGCCACCGGGACATGGGCGCCAACCGGATTGCGTGCCGTACCCATCAGCGCGCCCACAGGGTGATCGTGGTGCCCTTCGGCTGCATCGAACCGCCACCGGGCGACTCGTTGAAGACCTTGCCGGTGAAGAACAGGTTGATCACGGTCACCTTGAAGCCCGCCGCCTCAAGGGTCTGCTTCGCGGTGTCGGTGTCCTGCCCGGTCACGTCCGGCACCTTGAACAGCTGCTGGCCCTTGGAGACGGTCAGCGTCACCGTGTCGCCCTGCGCGGCCTGGCCGCCTGCCGGGCTCTGCTGGGCGACGGAGTCCTTCGGCACCGAGTCGGAGAACTCCGGGCTGCCGGAGACCTGTGCCTTCAACCCGGCGGCCTGCAGCTTCTGTTCGGCGTCGCTGACGGTGGAGCCCACCACGTCGGGGATCGGTACCGCCTTGCCCCGGCTGACGGTGATCGCCACCGCGTCGCCGTTCTTGCGCGGCGTGCCCGGCGCGGGATCGGTGGAGATCACCGCGCCCGACGGCACCGTGTCGTTGAACGTGTGGGCCACCGTGCCCGGGGTCAGCCCGGCGTCCCTGATCTGCTGCTGCGCCTGGGCCAGCGGCTTGCCGACCACCTGCGGCACATCGGTGCGCTGCGGTCCGCGTGAGAGGACCACCCGCACCGTGCCGTTGCCGCGGATGCGGGCGCCCGGGCCCGGATCGGTGGAGATCACGTGGTCCTTGGCGACCGTCTCGCTGAAGTCCTCGCTCACCCGCACCCCGAGCCCGGCGCCCCGCAGCTTCTGCTCGGCCTGCGCCCTGGACAGCGCCAGCACCGGCGGCACGCTGGTGAACTGGCCGGAACCCACGTACCAGACCACCGCCCCGGTGCCGAACAGCACCGCGAGCACCGTGACGATCGCTATCAGGCCGCGCCGCGGCAGCCGCCTGAACATGCGCGGCGCAGGGGAGTCCTCGGACCTGATCAGGTTCGGCGGAAGGTGAAAGCGGGTGGTGCGGTTGATCACCTCGGTGCGTTCGGTGCGGCGGATGACCGTCGTACGGTCGTCGTCCTCCGCGCCCGACAGGGCCTGCGGCGGCACCGCGTCCAGCTGCTCGTCGGTCAGCGCGGAGCGCGCCGTACGCAGCCGCCCCAGCGCCGCCACCGCGTCGGCCGGACGCGGCTGCGGCGAACGGGACGCCATGGTGGTCACCAGCTCGTCCAGCTCGGCCGCGAGCCCGGGCACGGTGGCCGAGGGCGGCGCGATGTCCTCGTGTAGATGTTGGTAGAGCACGGCGGCCGGAGTGCCGCCGTTGTGCGGCTTGGCGCCGGTGAGCATCTCGTAGAGCAGCACACCGCACGCGTAGACGTCGGAGCGCTCGTCGGCGGTGCCGTGCTCGATCTGCTCAGGCGCCAGATACGACACGGTGCCCAGCACCGAACCGCTGGTGGAGGTGGTGTCGGTGCCCACCGCGCGCACCAGGCCGAAGTCGGCGACCTTGACCCGGCCGTCGTCGCCCATCAGGACGTTCTCCGGCTTCATGTCGCGGTGCACCAGACCCGCACGGTGCGCGGCGCCCAGCGCGGCCAGTATCGGCTCCAGGATGTCCAGCGCGGCCCGTGGCGGCAGCGCGCCGCGCTCCCGCAGCACGTCCCGCAGGGTGCAGCCGGCCACGTACTCCATCGCCAGGTAGACGTACGTGCCGTCGGTGCCCTGGTCGAACACGCCCACCACGTTGGGATGGTCGAGTCGGGCCACCGCCTTGGCCTCCCGGATGAACCGCTCGACGAAGGCCTCGTCGCCCGCCAGCGCGGGGTGCATCACCTTCAGCGCCAGCACGCGGTCGAGACGGGTGTCCACGGCCCGGTAGACCGTGGCCATCCCGCCGACGGCGATCCGCGCCTCGATCCGGTACCGGCCGTCGAGCACGTGCCCGACGAGCGGGTCCTGCAGGGTCGTATTCACGCAAGGGAGTTTACGAGGTGGGACTGTGCGAACCGGGAGCTCGCCCCGACAAGGTTCGCCCCGGGAGCGAGGAACCGGGGGCCGCCCCCGCGAAGCTCCTCGGCCCCGGGGACGTCACACCCCCGCCGCACCCCACGCCGGGCGTTCCGGATCCAGGGCGGCCACGCCCTCGTGCGGCGAGGAGGCGACCGCGTGATGCCGCCGGGGAATCCGCCCGGCCCGGGCGGCGAGCCGCCCCGCCTCCACCGCGTGCCGCATCGCGGCGGCCATCACGACCGGCTGCTGCGCGCGGGTCACCGCGGACGCCAGCATCACCCCGGCGCACCCCAGCTCCATGGCGAGCGCCGCGTCCGAGGCGGTGCCCGCACCCGCGTCCAGAATCACCGGAACCGACGCCCGCTCGGTGATCAACTGGAAGTTGTACGGGTTGCGGATGCCGAGACCGGAACCGATCGGCGAACCCAGCGGCATCACCGCCGCGCACCCCACGTCCTCCAACTTGGCGGCCAGCACCGGATCGTCGTTGGTGTACGGCAGCACCACGAAGCCGTCGTCCACCAACGTCTCGGCCGCGTCGAGCAGTTCGACCGGGTCCGGCAGCAACGTGCGCTCGTCCGCGACCACTTCGAGCTTGATCCAGTCGGTGCCCAGCGCCTCACGGGCCAGCCGCGCGGTCAGCACCGCCTCCCCGGCGGTGTGGCAGCCCGCGGTGTTCGGCAGCACCCGGATGCCGTGCTTGTCCAGCACCGACAGCACCGAGCCGCGCACGGTCGGGTCCAGCCTGCGCATCGCCACCGTGGTCAGCTCGGTACCGGAGGCGAGCAGCGCCTGCTCCAGCACCTCAAGGCTGGGCGCACCGCCGGTGCCCATGATCAGCCGCGAGGTGAAGGAGGTGTCGGCGATCTTGAACAGGTCGTCGGCCATCTGGTCAGCCCCCCTGGACCGCGGTGAGCACCTCGACGCGGTCGCCGTCGCCGAGCGCGGTGCTGGTCCAGCGGCTGCGCGGGACGACGGTTTCGTTGACGGCGGCGGCCACCCCGCTGTGCGCGGTGGTCAGGGTGGCGACAAGGCGGTCGAGGGTGAGCCCTTCGGGGACTTCGCGGGCTTCACCGTTCAGCGAGACGGTCATACGGCCTGCTCCTGGAGTGCGTTCGCGAATCGTGCGGGGGTGAACGGGCGGGCGTACGGCGGGACTTCGCCGGTGGTCAGCGCCTCTGCCATGATGTCGCCGGTGACCGGGGTGAGCAGCACCCCGTTGCGGTGGTGGCCGGTGGCCAGCAGCAGTCCGGGCAGCGCGCTCGGACCGAGCAGCGGCGCGTTGTCCGGCGAGCCGGGGCGCAGCCCGGCCAGGGTCTCGGCGAGCGGCAGTTCGGTGATGCCGGGCACCAGGTCGTGCGCGTCCCGCAGCAGTTCGTAGACGCCGCCCGCGGTGACCTCGGTGTCCCAGCCCATCTCCTCGCTGGTCGCGCCGACCACCAGCTCGCCGTTCTCCCGTGGCACCAGGTAGACGTGGCCGCCGCGCACCACCCCGCGCACCGTCCTGGACAGGAACGGCGCGTACGCCCCGGGGATCCGCAGCCGCAGCACCTGGCCCTTCACCGGCCGCACCGGGGGCAGTACGTGCTCGGGCAGGCCCGCGACGCTGCCGCTGCGGCTGCCCGCGGCCAGCACGGTGTGCTCGGCGGCGAGCGCCGTGCCGTCGCGCAGTAGCGCGCCGCGGGCCCGGTCGCCGTCCACCGTGATCCGTGCGACGAGTTCGCGGAGGAAGGTCACCCCGGCGCCCTCACAGGCCCGCAGCAGGGCGGTGGCGAGACGCCGGGGGTCGACCTGGTGGTCGCCGTCCACCCGCAGTCCGCCGCGCACTCCGGGGGCCAGCATCGGCTCCAGGCGGCGGCAGTCACGGCCGCTGATCCACTCGGACTCCAGGCCCAGCGAGAGCTGGAAGGCGTGCAGTTCACGCAGCACCGCGCGGTCGTCGCTGTCCAGCGCGACCGCGAGGGTGCCGCATCGGCGGTAGCCCAGGTCCAGGCCGCTGGCCTCGGTCAGCTCGGCGGCGAACGACTGGTAGCGGCGCGCGGAGGCCAGGTTGAGCTCCAGCAGGGTCTGCTCGCCGTACTGGAGTTCCGTGACGGCGGCGAGCATCCCGGCGGCGACATGGGCGGCGCCACCGCCCGGTGCCGGGTCGACCACGGTCGTTCGCAGGCCCCGCTGAGCCGCGCGCCAGGCGGTGACCAGGCCGATGACTCCGCCACCGATGACGAGTACGTCGCCTTGCGGCGGGCAACCGGAAACGTGCATGACGGTTCCGCTCCTCCCTTCGCCGGTATGACCCGGATCAGGTTCGTACGGTCGGCGGCCGCTCAGCCGCCCTCTCAGCCCGGTACGTCCGGGCTCCCGCGAGTGCTTACCCGTACCTTACTGCGTCAGGTACGGGGGGTGGCCCCCGGATCCCCATGGGGTTGGGGCTTCTGGCGGGGGCTGCCGGGGGTCGCGGTGGGTTCGGCACCGCCGGGCCGCGCCGTGGGGTTGCTCGCCGTCGCGGCGGATCTTGTTCTGGGGCAGGGTCCGGATCCCGTTCCTCTGGGGCGGACCCCGGACCCCGTGCTTCTGGGGCAGGCCTCAGGCTCTGTCGTCTTGGGGGCGCGCCCCCGAATCCCCGTGGCTGGGCCGGGGCTTGCTCCTGGGAGGTTCGGGGGCTTGCCCCCGAAAAACATCCGCCGCAGCGGCGAGCGGCCCTCACGGCGTGGTCCGGTGGTGCCGAACCGGCCGGTGACCCATGACGGTGTGTCAGGGATCTCCCCGCACGATGCTGCGGAATCGGCGGCGGACGGCGCTACCGTGATCGGGTGAGGGATGAGCAGAGCGTGCGCCGAGTCGTGGTGGTCGGGGCCGGGATGGCCGGAGTGCAGACCGCGGTGTCGCTGCGCGAGCACGGATTCAGCGGATCGATCACCCTGCTCGGCGCGGAACCGCACCACCCCTACGACCGCCCGCCGCTGTCGAAGTCCGTACTGCTCGGCGCGGCCGACGGCTCCGCCTTCGACGTGGACTTCGCCGGACTCGGCATCGAACTGCGGCTCGGCCAGCACGCCGACGCCCTGCGCCCCGCGCAGCGGCAGGTCGTGACGGCCGGCGGCGCGCTCCCGTACGACCGGCTGGTGATCGCCACCGGCGCGGAACCCGTGACGCTGCCCGGCGCGGCCGGAGTGCCGGGCGTCCACATGCTGCGCACCCTGGACGACGCGAACGCGCTGCGCCCGGTGCTGGCCGCCAAGCGCCAGGTCGTCGTGGTCGGCGCCGGATGGATCGGCGCCGAGTTCGCCACCGCGGCCCGCGAGTGCGGCTGCGAGGTCACCGTCGTCGAGGCCGCGCAGCGACCACTGGCCGGGGTGCTGCCCGCCGAGATCTCCGCGCCGATGCGCGACTGGTACGAGGAGGCCGGAGTACGGCTGCTCACCGGCACCGAGGTCGCCGGGGTGGAACCCGGCGCCGTACTGCTGCGCGACGGCACCCGGCTGGTCGCCGGTGCGGTGGTGGTCGGGATCGGGGCGCGCCCGACGACGGGCTGGCTGGCCGGATCCGGCGTCGAACTGGACGAGCAGCGGGCGGTCCGCGCCGACGACCGGCTGCGCACCTCGGTCCCCGGTGTCCTGGCGGTCGGCGACTGCGCGTCCTTCCCCTCCGCCCGCTACGGCGAGCGGCTGCTCATCCACCACTGGGACAACGCGGTCCAGGGTCCGCGCACGGCGGCGGCGAACCTGCTGGGCGAGGACGAGCCGTACGACCCGGTGCCGTACTTCTGGTCCGAGCAGTTCGGGCGCTTCGTGCAGTACGCGGGCCACCACACCGCCGCCGACCAGTTGCTGAGGCGCGGCGATCCGGGCGGCGCGGCGTGGTCGGTGTGCTGGCTGCGGGACGGCGTGCTGGTCGCGCTGCTCGCCGTGGGCCGCCCCCGAGACCTGGCCCAGGGCCGCAAGCTGATCGAGCGCGGCGTCCGACTGGACCCGGTGGAGGCCGCCGACCCCGCCATCCCGCTGAAGGCGGCGGTCCGCAGCGCCGCGTAGGCGGGCCGCGCGCCGCCGCACCAGCCGCGACCTCGGGCCCCCAGCGGCGGGCGGCCGTAAGGGTGACGTTGAAGTCGGCGGTCCGGCCCCGGCGGACGCAGTTCGTAGGGGCACCACACCATGGGCCTCCCCCGGGGGAACCAGTCGGGTACCGGTTGTCGGTGCGGGATGGCACGCTTGTCCCCGTGACTGGTTACTCGTCGATTGACCCCAAGATTGACGCCCTCGTGCCTTCCTGGCTCACCCTCCCCGACGCCGCCGAACGGCTCGACGTCGAAGTGACCCGCGTTCGACAGCTGATCAAGGAGGGTCAGCTCATCGCGGTCCGCCGGGGGGAGAACCGGGTCCTGATGGTCCCCGCCGAGTTCATCGGCACCGGCAAGGTGATCAAGGGCCTGGCCGGAACGCTGACGCTGCTCAAGGACGACGGCTTCACCGACGAAGAGGCGTTGGAGTGGCTGTTCACCGCCGACCCGACCCTCCCCGGCACCCCCGCCCAGGCCCTGCGGGAGAATCGTGGGACCGAGGTGAAGCGCCGCGCCCAGGCGCTCGCCGTCTGACCCGACCCGGGGGGAGCGCCACCGTATGACCACCACCGCCGAGGACCGCGGGCGCGCGCTGCGCGCGCAGCTCGCCGACGCCCGGGTCTACCTGTGCACCGACGCCCGCAAGCGGCAGGGCGACCTGCCCGAGTTCCTGGACGCGGTCCTCGGCTCCGGCGTGGACATCGTGCAGCTGCGGGACAAGGGCATGGAGGCCGCCGAGGAGCTGGAGCACCTCGCGGTCTTCCGGGAGGCCTGCCGCAGGCACGGCAAGCTGCTGGCGGTCAACGACCGGGCGGACGTCGCCCACGCGGTGGGCGCGGACGTGCTGCACCTCGGGCAGGGCGACCTGCCGGTGCCCGCCGCCCGCGCCATCCTCGGCGACGAGGTGGTCATCGGACGCTCCACCCATGCCGAATCCGAAGCGGCCGCGGCCGCCGCCGAGCCCGGTGCGGACTACTTCTGCACCGGGCCGGTGTGGCCCACCCCCACCAAGCCCGGGCGGCACGCCCCCGGCCTGCCGCTGGTGAGCTACGCGGCGGGGCTGGCCAGCGAACGGCCCTGGTTCGCCATCGGCGGCATCGACCTGTCCAACGTGGAGCGGGTACTGGCCGCCGGAGCGCGGCGGATCGTCGTGGTCCGGGCGATCACCGAGGCGCAGGACCCAGCCGAGGCGGCGGGCCGCCTGGCCAAGATCGTCCGAGGAGCGGACGGAACTCCGTCATAACCGCTCATATCGCGGAAGCTGGTTACGGACCGTCCGTACTGGCCGTTAGCCTGAACGGCATGGCCCTTGGAACCTCTTCCACCAGGACCGATCGCGCGGTCACCATTCGTGAACTGCTCTCGTCCGGCGAGCGCTCGTACTCCTTCGAATTCGCCGCCCCGAAGACCGAGAAGGGCGAGCGGACGCTTTGGGACGCCATCCGCCGCATCGAGGCCGTCCGGCCGACGTTCGTATCCGTGACGTACGGCGCGGGCGGCTCGTCCCGTGAGGGAACGGTCCGCGCCACCGACCGCATCGTCTCCGACACCACGCTCACCCCGTGCGCGCATCTGACCGCGGTCAACCACTCGGTCGCCGAACTGCGCAACATCATCGGGCAGTACGCGGACGCCGGAATCCGCAACATGCTCGCGGTCCGCGGCGACCCGCCCGGCGACCCGATGGGAGAGTGGATCCCGCATCCGCAGGGCCTGCGCTACGCCGCGGAACTCGTCTCGCTGATCAAGGAGTCCGGGGACTTCTGCGTGGGCGTCGCGGCCTTCACCGAGATGCATCCGCGCTCCATCGACCTGGAGTCGGACACCCGGTACTTCGTGGAGAAGTGCCGGGCGGGCGCCGACTTCGCGATCACCCAGATGTTCTTCGACGCCGAGGACTACCTGCGGCTGCGCGACCGGGTGGCGAAGGCCGGTTGCCAGACGCCGATCATTCCGGAGATCATGCCGGTCACCAACGTCCGGCAGATCGAGCGTTTCTCGCAACTGGGCAACGCCCCGTTCCCGCCCGCGCTGGCGGAACGGATCCTCGCGGTCCAGGACGACCCGGCGGCGGTGCGGGCCATCGGTGTGGAGTTCGCCAGCGAGATGTGCCGCAGGCTGATGGACGAGGACATCCCGGGGCTGCACTTCATTACCCTGAACCACTCCACGGCATCGCTGGAAATCTACGAGAATCTCGGTCTGCACCGAAGGTCGTAGCGGGCGGATCCGCTGCCCCGGGGGTACGACGGCGGTGAACGGTAAAAGGAAGTGCGCGCATGGGCTACACGGTGCTCTACATCGCGTTCGGTGTCGTGGCGCTCTGGCTGCTGGGCGAGGTACTGCTCCAGTACAAGGCGCGGCTGCGCTGGCGGCTACTGGCCTTCGGCGGATTCTGCGGCGTGGTCCTGGGCGTGGCGCTGCCGTCGGTGATCGTGATCTGCCTGGGCGCGGCGGCGTTCGCGGTCGGGCAGACCTTCGTCACGCTGTCGTACCGGCGCGGTTTCGCCGCCGGTTGGGCGCTCGGTGGGCGGCCCGGCTCCAGCCGCCGCCGCAAGGGCGGTCGCGGTGCGGGGAGCGCCGCGGCGAGTGAGGTACCGGCGGCGCCGGAGCAGCCGCCGGTGCAGCCCGAACCGGCTGCGGAGACGGCCGAGTTCGAGTCGTACGGCACCGGGACCGAGGAGTACCCGCAGGGCGTGGAGAGCACGCAGGTGTACTCGCCGATGCCGATGCCGGACGACACGGGGGAGTACGCCGCCTACCAGCCGCACACCGCCACCGGCTACGAGGGGTACGGGTGGCAGCAGCAGCCGTCCTACGAGTACGAGCCGGATGTCTTCGGCAACGCGCCGCAGCCGGACTACGGCTACGGTCAGCAGGCGTATCCGCAGTACGGGGAGTACGGCTATCCGGCGCAGGATCCTTACGCCGCCGCGCAGTACGGCTATGAGATGCCGCCCGGCGGCGTCTGGAACCCGGAGTACCACCCCGAACAGGCCCACATCCCCCCACAGGCGCCCCCCGCCCACGACCAGCCCCAGCCCACGGACCCGTACGACCCCTACCGCTACTGAGCGCTCCCGCACTCCGCGGGGCGCTCCGGGGGTGCGGAGCTGGGCTGTCGCTCGCCTGCGGCGCCGTTGTGGCTGGTCGCGCGGTTCCCCGCGCCCCTTCGGGGCGCTGCCCGGCGGCTCGGACGCACCGCACCCCGGGGGCAGACCCGGACCGGAGGTTACCTGCTGCCGCCTGGCCCGCCGGCGATGAGGTCGGCGGTGATCGCGCCGGACATCCCGGCGTGGGCCAGGCCCCCGCCGGGATGTGCCGAGCCGCCCACCAGGTAGAGGCCCTTGGCCCTGGCGCGGTTCCCGATGCGCAGATACCCCCCCGCCGCCCCGGCCAGCGCCGGACCCTGCACCGCTCCACCGGGCATGGCGGTGAGCCGCTCGGTGTCCACCGGAGTGCGCACCTCGCGCCACAGGATCCGCTCGGGCAACCCAGGAACCGCCGCCTCGGCCGCCTCGATGACACGGTCGGCGAACGCCTCCGGGTAGCCCGGCGCCGTCCAGTCCACCGGCCCCTGCGCGAGCACGGTCACCGTCAGCGTGACCGACTCGTGCGCGTCGTCCGGCCGCAGCCGGGCGTCATCGGGCCGCAGCACCGTCACCGTGGGCGCGGGGGTGCCCGGGCGGCCGTCATGCGGGCGGTCCGTACCGTGCACCAGGGTGCGGTGCGCGGTCCCGGCCGGGCGCGGGCCACGCAGCGCCAGCAGCACGGTGAAGCGGCCCAGATCCACCGGCAGTGGTTGACCGGGAGTGCCGCGGACCACCGTGTCGGCCTCCACCAGCGTGCCGTCGGTGAGCCGCACCCCCACCGCCTGGCCGTCCTTCTCGACCACCTCGGCCACCTCGGCGCCGAAGTGGAACTCGACCCCCCGCGCTCTACAGCGCTCGAACACCGCGTCGGCGAGCGCCCGCAGGCCCCCGCCGACGTACCAGGAGCCGAAGGTCTGCTCCATGTACGGCAGCACGGCGGCGCTGGCCGGAGCGGTGGCCGGATCGTAGCCGTACCCCAGCACATAGCCCGCCAGCAGCGCGGCGAGGCCGGGGTGCTTCAACTCGCGGCGGCCCACCTCGGCGATGGTGGGCGCGCCGCCGCGGCGACCGAACAGGCCGCGCCGCCGGACCGGGTACGGGTCGCGTGCCAGCGGCCCGGTGTCGGCGGCGAGTGTGTCCTCCAGCAGCGGGCGGCGGGTGACCTCCCAGACCTCCCGCGCCCTGTTCATCACCTCGCCCCAGCGCTGGCCCGCTCCGCCGCCGAACGCCTCGTCGAGCGCCGCGATGACGCCCGCGCGGGAGGCGTTGGGCAGCGCGAACCGCGTGCCGTCCGCCAGCAGGTGCACGCTCGACGGATCCACCTGGGCCAGCTCGACGCTGCGCTCCAGAGTCTCCTTGCCGGTCTTGATGAACAAGTCGCGGTAGACGGCGGGCAGATGGAGGAGACCGGGGCCGGTGTCGAAGGCGAACCCGTCCCGCTCGTACCGGGCGACGCCGCCGCCGTACGTTTGCGCGCGCTCGTAGACCGCCACCCGGTGGCCGCCAGTGGCGAGCCGGGCGGCGGCCGCCAGCGAGCCCATGCCCGCGCCGATTACCGCGATCCGTGCCATGTCAGGGACTGTATCGGTCGCCACTGACAGTCACCGCCGCCGGGACCGGTCCGCGTCGGCTCCCGGCCCTCAGCCGCCGCCCACACGGCCCTGGAGCAGGCGGGAGAGCGCCGCGTGGACGTCGTCGATGTCGCGGTCCGGCTGGAAGGCCTGCCAGTCGAGGGCGGCCACCAGGACCATGCCGAACAGCGCGGACGCGGTGAGCGGCACGTCGATCTCGCCGCTCAGCTCACCGCGCTCCACCGCCTCCCGCAGCACCTTCTCCACCACCGCGATCGCCTCCTGGCGGACCATCATCAAGGTGGACTGCCAGGCCCGGTTGGTGCGCCACAGCTCGGCGACGTACAGCTGGGTGAACGAGGGGGAGCGGCCGATGAAGACCAGCCCCGCCCGGATCATCGCGTCCAGCGCGTCCACCCGGCTGCCGCCCTGGGCGATCACGTCCTGCGACGCCTCGCGCAGGGACGCGGTGAGCAGCCCCACGCCGTGCCGCAGCAACTCCTCGAAGAGGTCGTTCTTGCTCGCGAAGTTGTAGTAGACAGTGCCCTTCGCGACCCCGGCGCGTTCGGCGATCTCGTCCACGGTCGTGGACGAGAACCCCTTCTCCGCGATGAGGGTGACCGCGGCCTCGTAGAGCCGCTGCCGGGTGGCCTGGCGTCTTGCGCTGTTCATGCGCCGATTCTCCTCCCCCTTACAAGCTGATCTCGGGGTGGAGCCGGTCCACCGTCCACACCTGCTTACGGCGGGCGCTCCACGCGGTGAGGGTAAGCGAGCCCACGGTGAACGCCAGCAGCACCAGGCACGCCCGCCACACCGGCCACAGCTCGCCGCCGGTGATCAGGTGGCGCAGTCCGTCGACGACGTAGCTCATCGGCAGGTACGGGTGGATCGCGTTGAAGAACGCGGGCGAGGTCTGCACCGGGTATGTTCCGCCCGCCGAGGTGAGCTGGAGCATCAGCAGGGCCAGGACCAGCACCCGCCCCGCGGGCCCGAAGCGGGCGTTGAGCCATTGGACGATGGCCGTGAAGCACGCGGTGACCAGCACTAGGAACCCGACGGTGCCCGCCGTCCGCTCCATCTGCAACCCGATCGCCCAGTGCAGCACCGCCAGCAGCGCGGCCACCTGGAGCACGCCGACCACCGCCGCGGGCAGCCAGCCCGCGAACGCTATCCGCCACGCCGGGGCGCCCGCGGACAGCGCGCGCTTGCTCAGCGGCTGCATCAGCATGTAGGCGACCATGGAGCCCACCCACAGCGACAGCGGGATGAAGTACGGGGCGAAACCGGTGCCGTAGGTCGACGCCTTGTGCGTCGCCTGGGACAGCAGCTGTACGGGGTCGGACATCACGCCGCTGCGCGCGTCGCGGTCCTTCTCGTCGTAGTCCGGGATCTGCTGGACGCCGTCCTTGAGGCCGGTGGCGAGGGTGTTGGAGCCGTCGGACAGCTTGTACATGCCGCCGTTGAGCGTCTGCGCGCCCGACTGGAGGTCGCCGATGCCGGAGCCCAGGGAGTCGACCGCGCTCTTGGCGGTGCCCGCGCCGTCGCGTACCCCGTCCGCGCCGGTGGCGACATCGTGCGCGCCCTTGTTCAGGGCGTTGATCTTGGCGACCGCGGAGTCCAGGTCATAGGACAGGTTCGGTGCGTTGTCGGCGATCTGCTGCGCCAGTTGCTCCAGCGTCTTGAGGTTGCCGTCGAGCTTGTCCAGCGCGGAGGAGTCCGTCCGCAACGCGGAGTCGAGGCTCTTGGCGTCACTCGCCTGCTGGGCGTTGAGGTCCGCGATGTCCTTCAACGTGGCGCAGTCCGCGCCGGGTTGGGGTACCGCACCGCACCGTGCGTCGTAGTACCTGCGGGACAGGTCCGCGGCGGTCTGTGCGGCGGTGGCGATGCTGGACGACTTCTGCGGCAGGTCGCTGAGGTGGTCGCGGATCTGCTGGGTGACGTCGGCGATCAGTTGGGCGGTCAGGCCGATCTGCTTGCTGTTGGACTTCACGAACGCGCCGTAGTGGTCGTTCAGTCCGTTGACCTTGTCGGCCAACTGCTGCGTGCCGTCCGCCAGGGTGTGGGCGCCGCTGGCCAGGTCGCGGCTGCCGGACTGCAGTGAGCCCAGGCCGTCGCCGATCCGGTCGCTGGCGTTCTTGGCGGTGCCCAGGCCGTCGGCCAGCTTGCCGGTGGCCTGTTGGGCCTTGTCGATGCCGCCGTGCAGGTCGCCCGCGCCCTGTGCCGCGTGCTGCGTCTTGTCGTGGATGTCGGCGAACGAGACGAAGATCTTGTCGTAGAAGCCCTTGGAGGCGTTGGCCGAGGCGGCCGACCGGATCTGCGCGAACACCGAACGGGAGATGGTGCCGACGATGTAGTTGTTGGCGTCGTTGGTGCGCACCTGGAGGGCGCCGGTCTGCGGGTCGTTGCCGCCGCTGGAGGCGATGCGGCGGCTGAAGTCGGCCGGAATGGTCAACGACAGGTAGTACTTGCCGCTCTCCACGCCCTTGGCGGCGTGTGCGGCGTCGGTCTCCTGCCAGTCGAAGCCGCTGCTGTTGCCGCGCATCTTGGCGACGATGTCATCGCCCGCGGTGAGCTTCCTGCCGCCCACGCTCGCGCCCTGGTCGGCGTTGACCAGCGCCACCGGGATCTTGTTCAGGCGCCCGTAGGGGTCCCAGAACGACCACAGGTACAGCGCCCCGTACAGCAGCGGCAGCAGCAGGAGCGCCGCCATCGCGGCCCTCGGCAGCCGCCCCCTGCCGAACTTGCGCAGCTCAAGCGCGGCGAGCCTCGGCGTACGCATGCGCCGCCTCCTCCTCGGTCTCGGTGGTCTGGGTGGTCTCGTCGCTGGTGGTGCGTGCGTCCGCCGGGCGCACGGTGATCGCGTCCTCGGGCGCCTCGGTGCACACGGCGAGCACGGTGGTTCCGGCGTCGGCGATCGCCTGGAGGGTGGCCCACGCGGACGCGCGGTCCGCGGCGGACAGCTTGTGGTCGGCGTCGTCCACCGCGAGCACCCGCGGGCGGCCGATCAGAGCCAGGGCCACGCCCAGCCGCAGCGCCTCCAGCCGTTCCAGGTCCCGTACATAGGTGCGCGGGCCCTTCGGCAGCGTCTCCAGGTCGAGCCCGGCGGCGGCCAGCGCCTGCTCGGCGCGGGCGCGGTCCTGGGCGACACGCTCACGGCGGGGTCGCAGCAGGCCGCGTAGCGAGCCGTCGAACCGGCGCTGCAGCAGGGCCCGTTCACGCAGGTGCTCGCCGACGGTCAGCGCCGGGTCGAGTTCCGCAACGCCGTCCACAGGGCCGAGCGCGCTGATCCGGCGGACCGCGGCCAGGGCCTTGGGCAGGCGGTGCCCGGCGACCTCGGCGTGGCCCTCGGTGCCGCGCATCCGGCCGGTGAGCGCCAGCAGCAGGCAGGTCCGGCCGGTGCCGGACGGGCCCTCGATGGCGATCAGGCTCCCGGGCGGCGCCTCGAACGTGACGTTCCGGAACACCCAGCCACGGGGTCCCTTGAGTCCGTACCCGTTCGCGCTCACCGTCGCCCCGCCGGGTGCGGCGGTGTCCGGGTGCGCTTCGGTGTGCCGACCCACGTGCCCTCCCTCTGACTCGTTTTTTCTTGAACTGACTGGTCAGTTCAAAAGAAGTATGCCCCATCGGGCCCGGGATATTCCCGGCGGGGGCGGCGCAAGTGCCAACTAGGCGGTCGATACTGGCGTTTTCGCAGGTCAGAGTCGATTGTCAGTGGTCTGCCCCACTATGAGCGTGGACGGACTCGCACCGTCGTCCGAAGGAAGGCAGGAGTCCGAAGACAGGAGGTCGCCATGGCTGCCACCGCCGCCAACGCACGCGCACGCCACCGTCACGCCGCCACCGGCCCGGTATCCGGTCCGCCCACCGACGTCCACCCCGTCCTGCGCAAGATGACCGCACCGCCCGCCGCCCTCGATCTGCTCGCCCAGGCCCACACCGGCCTCGACGAGGCCGCGGCCCTCGCGACCGCCAACGAGCGCTACGCCACCGCCCATCTCGCGGCGCTGCGCACCGCCGCCGCCGTACTCGCCGTCCGGGCCCGCCCGCAGCCGACTGGCCGCCGCAAGCAGCGCATCCGCAGCGCCTGGGAGCTGTTGCCGGAGGTGGCGCCCGAACTGGCCGAGTGGAGCGCCCTGTTCGCCTCGGGCGCCACCCGCAGGGCCCGCGCGGAAGCGGGCATACCCGGTGCCGCGAGCTGGCGCGAGGCGGACGACCTGGTGCGCGCCACGGGCATGTTCCTGCGCCTGGTGGAGCGGATGCTGGGCCTCCAGCCGCCGCTGCGGTAGCCCCGGTGGAAGGGGGGATCCCGGTCGGCGGCCATTAAGGTGGAGGCCGACGTCAAGTTCCGTGCCCGGGCCACCAAGCCCGGCACGCCGCGCCGAGGAGCCGCCCCGCCGTGTCAGATCCGCTGCGCCCCCGAGCGTCCCTGCGAACCGCCGTTGTCTGGGAGGTGCTCAAGGACGCCCTGGAACGGCAGGCCAAAGCCTCGGGCGTGGAGACGCTCGACGTACTGGACACCGGCGGCGGCACCGGGAACTTCGCGGTTCCGGTCGCTCGGCTCGGCCACCGGGTGACCGTGGTGGACCCCAGCCCCGACGCGCTGTTCGGGCTGGAGCGGCGGGCGGCCGAGTCCGGGGTCACCGAACGGATCCGCGGGGTGCAGGGCGACGCGCACGGCCTGCTCGACGTGGTGGCGCCGTCCTCGTACGACGTGGTGCTCTGCCACGGCGTGCTGGAGTACCTGGACGACCCGACCGAGGGCGTGCGCAACGTGGTGCGGGCGCTGCGCCCCTCCGGCACCCTCAGCCTGCTCGCCGCCAGCCGCAACGGCGCGGTGCTCGCCCGGGCCATCGCCGGGCACTTCGCCGAGGCCCGGCAGGGCCTCAGCGACCCCGACGGCCGCTGGGGCGAGGGCGACCCGCTGCCCCGCCGCTTCACCGCGGACGACCTGACCGCGCTGGTGCGCGACGCGGGGCTGGCGGTCGCCGCCGTGCACGGAGTGCGGGTCTTCGCCGACCTGGTGCCCGGAGTGCTGGTGGACACCGAGCCGGGGGCGCTGGACGCGCTGCTCAAGCTGGAGCTGGCCGCCGCCGAACTGCCCGCGTTCCACTCCATCGCGACCCAGTTGCACGTGCTGGCGCACCGCGGCTGACGGGCCGGGCGAGCAGTCCGTCACAGCCCCGCCCGTTCCAGGGCTGCGTTACGTATCATCTGGGTAAAGCAACGACAGCATGACGAACCGGCGGGTGGGGAATGCACTCCTCGGTCCGCCGCGCTCGTCACCGAAACGGGTACGCGACAAGCGCATCGGCGGCTGGATTGGCGCTCAGGGGCGGGTTTCACGGGGACGGATCCCTGCCTATCCTGAAAGGGTCGTACCGGTCGCGCCCTGCGACCGACGAGTAGGAGGACTCCGTGCCGCTCTCGGAGCATGAGCAGCGCATGCTTGAGCAGATGGAGCGAGCGCTGTATGCCGAAGACCCCAAGTTCGCGTCGGCGCTTGAGGGTAGCGGGCTGCGCACGTTCACTCGACGGCGTGTCTACCAGGCGGTAGCGGGTTTCCTGGTCGGCATCGCGCTGCTGATGGCAGGCATGGTCGCCCAGCAGATCTGGATCAGTGTGGTCGGATTCCTCGTCATGCTGGGCTGCGCCGCGCTCGCGATCACCGGATGGCGGCGCTCCGCCAAACCCGCCCAGCAGCAGCCGGGCATGGGCATGTCCCCGGGCCCGTACGGCCGTCACCCCCGCCGCAAGGGACGCGTGATGGACCGGATCGAGGAGCGGTGGCAGCGCCGCCGCGACGAGCAGCAGGGTCCCTGAGGTCGAAGTCCGCACAGCGTGCCGTTGAGGGGCGCGGGTTCCAACCGGAACCCGCGCCCCTCAACGCACCCTGACCACCGCCGCCGCGCGCCCCGCCACCTCGCGCCCGCGCCGCACCAGCCGATCCCACCGGTCGGCGACCCGCCACCCCAGCCGTGCCGCCGACCGGGGCGCCAGCGCCGCCCGGATCCGGGTGAACCGATCGGCCCCGGCGTACAGCGCCCGCCGCACCCGCCGCACGTCGTCGGCGACCGCCGCCACCGGGCCCGGCGCCGGTGCGTACAGCGCCCGCTCCACCGCGGCCGCCAGTCGGCGCGCCGCCGCCGCCGCGTCGTCGTCCAGCCGGGCCACCCGGGCCAGCCGGTCGGCGGCCCGGCGCGGGGTCTCCGCGTGGTGCGGCAGGACGCCGTAGTCCCAGGCACTGTCCACCAGCTCCCGCCAGGCGGCCAGCAACCGGTCACCTGGTGAGCCGTCAGTGCCCACCGTTCCGCCGCCCGGCGGGCCGTCAACGCGCTCCTCCAGCCACGCGGTCAGCCCCCGGCCGCCCGGCGAGCCCTCGGCCCGGCCCAGCCGGGCGGTGCGCAACCGGGACCGCCACACCATCGGCAGGGCGCACAGCGCGGCCAGCAGCAGCGCACCCGCCACGCCCGCCAGCGCCCCGGCGCCCGGGCCGCCGCCCCCGCTCGGCGCGCTGAACGCGGGCTGGCCGATGGCGCCGCAGTCGTCGTTGCGCTGGCCCACCTCGGAGCAGGCGGTCCCGGCGGACGGATTGGCGGACGGCGCCGCGCCGGTCCCCGGCTGCGGGCCGACGGGGTCATGTCCGCTGGGCAGCGTGTTGGTGTCCCGGGTGTAGTCGGGGGTGCTGCCCCGGCTCGGGGTCGGCTCGAAACGGGTCCAGCCGACCCCCTCGAAGTACAGCTCCGGCCAGGCGTGCGCGTCCTTCAGCCCGACCGACCAGGAGTTGTCCGACTGCTGGGTGCCGGGGACGAAGCCCACGTCGACCCGGGCCGGAATGCCCAGGGTGCGTGCCATCGCGGCCATGGTGAAGGCGAAGTGGACGCAAAAACCCCGCTTGTCCTGCAGGAAGCGGACGATCGCGTCCGGCCCGTTGCCCTCCTGGACCCGGGTGTCGTAGGTGAAGCCGCCGGTGAGCGTGAACCAGTTCTGCAGCTTGACCGCGCGCTCGTAGTCGTTGGCCGCGCCCCGCGTCACCTGCTCCGCGATCTGCCGCACCTCACCCGGCAGCGAGCTGGGCACCTGGGTGTAGTCGTGCTGGATCCGCTCCGGGGCGGGCGGCGCGTCGGCCAGCTGCCGCGCGGTCGGCTCCACCAGCAGGCTGTTGACCTGGTACTGCGCGTTCGCGGTGGTCTGCCCGTGGTCGCCGACCAGGGTGCGGCCCTCCGGCTCGTACCGCCAGTTGCCGCCGATCCGCACCCTCGTCGCCGGGTACGGCAGCGGCAGATAGCTCTGGGCGTAGTAGGAGGCGGCGGTGATCGAGGTGGCCACCGGGCTCACCTGCACACCCGGGCCGAGACCCGCGGGCGGCGGCAGGGCGCCCGGTACGTCGCTGACACTGCGCGTCGACGCCTTCCAGGAAGTGCCGTCGAACTGGTCGAGGGTGATGATCCGCAGGTACATGCTGAGCGCGTCGGGAGCGGTGGTGCGGTAGCGCAGCACCTCGCGGTCGGTCGGCTGGTTGAGGCTGTTCTGCAACGACACCAGCGGATTGACCGCGGTGATGGTGCCCCCGCCGTGGCCGAGCGGCCCGTCCGGGTCGCCGGCGTCCAGCAGCCCGCCGCCCATCGCGGGCAGCACGGCCGGTACCGCCAGCGCCAGCCCCAGGGCCAGCACGCCGATCCGCCGCCCGGTGCGCACCGGTGCCACCGCGCCCTGCCCGGCCGGGTGCGTGGCGGGGGCGGGACGCCGTGCCGCGCCGCCGAACACCCGCCCCCAGCGGGAGATCCGGTCCCGTCCCTCGGCGAGCAGCAGCAGGAGGTAGCCGAAGGCCGCGAGCAGGAACCACAGCCAGTGCCCGCCGCCCTCGTCCAGCCCGGAGGCGATCGAGAACAGCGCCAGCAGCGGCAGCCCGGCCGGGGCCGCGCTGCGGTAGCTCACCGCCAGCACGTCCACCACCAGCGCCACCAGCAGCACACCGCCCACCAGCAGCAACCGGATCCCGCTGGTCACCGGCGCCGGAGTGGCGTACTGGCCGACGTCCCGCACCCCGTCCGCGAGCAGGCGGCCCAGGCCGCCGACCGCCGACGGCCCCGGCAGCAATCCCAGCACCGCGTGGTCCGGGACGAACAGCAGCGCCAGCAGGGCCAGTGACACGACCGCCTGCACCGCCACCGTCAGCGGTCTGGCCAGCGGAATCCGCCGCGCCGCCGTGCCCACCGCGGACTGCGCCAGCACCAGCGCCGCCGCCTGCACCAGCCACACCGTCGGCGTGGCCAGCGGCAGCAGCGAGCACGCCGTCAGCAGCGTGGCCAGCGCCGCGCAGAACGTCACCCGTGCCCCCGCGCTCACCGTCCGGCCCCCGTCCCGCCGGGCGAGGCGGAACCGTCCGCCTGCCGCCACAGATCGGCGAGCCGGTCGCCGGACCGGACCGGCAGCGCCGTCCAGCCCGCCTCCCGCAGCGTCCGCAGCGGACCGGCGGCCGACGCAGCGTCCTCCCGCCCGTCCAGCACGAAGGCGACCGCGCCGCCGGTGCGCTGCCGCATCCGGGCCACCGCCGCCGCCCGCTCCTCGTCCAACTCGCCGAGGAAGGCCACCACCAGCCCCTCGTTCCCGCCGCGCAGCACCTCGTGCGCGGCGCAGAACCCGGCGCCCTCGGAGTGCTCCACCACGGCGAGCGCGTCCAGCAGCAGCCCGGCGGTCTCCGAGGACTCGGCGCCCGAGCCGCCGAAACCGGTGGCGCCGTCCGGGCCCGGCACACAACTGCCGGTGTCGGTCAGCAACCGGACCGCGTAGCCGCGCTCCAGCATGTGCACCGCGACCGACGCGGCGCCGGTCACCGCCCACTCGAACGCGGAGTCAGGACCGGCGCCGTGGAACGCGGTGCTCCGGGTGTCCAGCAGTACGGTGCAGCGCGCCCGGTGCGGCTGCTCCTCGCGGCGCACCATCAACTCCCCGTACTTGGCGGTGGACCGCCAGTGCACCCGCCGCAGGTCGTCGCCGTGCCGGTAGCCGCGCGGGATCACGTCGTCCGCACCGGCCAGCGCCAGCGCGCGGTAGCCGCTGTCGCCGTACCCGGAGGCCTCACCGGCCAGTCGCACCGCCGGGAGCGGCTCGGTGCGCGGCACCACGGTCAGCGTGTCGGCGGTGGCGAAGGACCGGGTCAGCTCGCACATGCCGAACGGGTCCGCCAACTGCAGCTGCAACGGCCCCAGCGGATAGCGGCCGCGCAGGTCGGAGCGGACCCGGTAGGCCACCTCCCGGTGGCCGCCCGGCTCGACCCGGTCCAGTACGAACCGCGGGCGCGGGCCGAGCACGTACGGCACCCGGTCCTGGAGCATCAACAGGCCGGTGGGCAGCCGGGAGACGTTCTCCACCCGCAGCAGCACCCGCGCCTCGGCCATCGCCGGCACCCGCGACGGGCTCAGCCGGCGGGTGCTGGCCACCCGGTACCTGGTGCGGTACAGGGCGATCACACACACCAGCGGGAGCAGCGCCAGCAGCAGGCCGACCCGCAACAGGTCCGGCTGCCCCAGCACGTACGAGCAGACACCGGCCGCCAGGCCCGCGGCGAGGAACGAGCGCCCACGGGTGGTCAGCCCACCCAGGGCCTGCCTGACAGCCCGTTGCGGCTCGACGGTCATGAGGCGGCTCCGCGGGTCCGGTGGAGTGACGCTGGTTGCGGCGGTGCCCAGCCGTCCGCGACCGGCGCGTACGACGGCGGCCACTGCCCGCCGCGGCGGCGGGCGACCACCACGGCCGAGCCCCGCGGTGCCCAACCCACCGCGAACCGGCCGTGGTCCGCCCCCGGGCTGGGCGGTGCCCAGCTCACCGCACGATCCGCCGGAACGGCGCCAGCCGTACCCGAGCTCACAGGGCCGACCGGCCGCGCTGCCCGGGGCCGTACGGGTCGGGGACCGGGGTGCGATGGACGATCTCAGCGACCACGTGTTCGGGGGTGCGGCGGTTCAACTGCGCCTGGGCGGTGGGCAGCAGCCGGTGCGCGAGCACCGCGGGCGCCAGCACCTGCACGTCGTCCGGCAGCACGAACTCCCGCCCGTCCAGCGCCGCGGCGGCCCGCGCCGCCCGTACCAGGTGCAAGGTGGCGCGCGGTGAGGCGCCCAGCCGCAGTTCCGGATGGTGCCGGGTGGCTCCGACCAGGTCCACCGCGTACCGCCGCACACCGGGCGCGATGTGCACGGTGCGCACCGCCTCCACCAGTTTGGCGATCTCGTGGGCGTGCGCGACGGGTTGCAGGTCGTCCAGCGGGCTGACCCCGCCGTGCACGTCCAGCATCTGCAACTCGGCCTCGGCGCTGGGGTATCCGATCGACACCCGGGCCATGAAGCGGTCCCGCTGCGCCTCCGGCAGCGGGTAGGTGCCCTCCATCTCCACCGGGTTCTGGGTGGCGATCACCATGAAGGGGCTGGGGAGTTCGTAGGTGCTGCCGTCGATGGTGACCTGTCGCTCCTCCATCGACTCCAGCAGCGCGGACTGGGTCTTGGGCGAGGCGCGGTTGATCTCGTCGCCCACCACGATCTGGGCGAAGATGGCGCCCGGCTTGAACTCGAAGTCCTTGCGCTGCTGGTCGAAGACGCTGACCCCGGTGATGTCCGAGGGCAGCAGGTCGGGGGTGAACTGGATGCGGCGCACCGAGCAGTCGATGGATCTGGCCAGCGCCTTGGCCAGCATCGTCTTGCCCACGCCCGGCACGTCCTCGATCAGCAGGTGCCCCTCGGCGAGCAGCACGGTCAGCGCCAGCCGTACGACCTCGGGCTTGCCCTCGATCACGTTCTCCACCGAACGCCGAACCCGGTCGACGGTGGTGGTCAGATCGCTGAGGCTCGCTCGTGCGTCAAAGGTCGTCACCCGGCCCTCCTAGGCCCATGTGCGGCAGGGCTGGCGCCCTTGTCCTGGGGAGCGGCCCGTAGCGGACCGAGCACCGGCCCTCCCCGACTGAAGCGCACCGGGGAAGCCGGTGCCGCTGTGTGCATTCTTCCCTTCCGCCTGGCCGTACGTCACGGGCCTGCGCCAAGAGGGGCGCTGTGCGCTCCGCTGGGCGCGCGGCGACGTACCGTCGACCATCGGCGGCATCATTGTGGCCGGGCGGGCGGTTCCCCGCGCCCCGTCAGGGCGCCGCCGAATCACGGTGGGCCTCGCCCGGGACGCTCACTCGCCGGTGATCTCGCGCAGCAGACCGGTGTGCACGTCGAAGACGAAGCCGCGCACGTCGTCGGTGTGCGGCAGGAACGGCGAGGTGCGCACCCGGGCCATCGACTGCCGTACGTCCTGGTCCACGTCGGAGAACGACTCGACGGCCCAGGTCGGGCGCTGGCCGACGGCGCGCTCCAGTTCGGTGCGGAAGTCCTCGGTCAGTGACTCCAGGCCGCAGCCGGTGTGGTGGATCAGCACGACCGAGCGGGTGCCCAGGGCGCGCTGGCTGATGGTCAGTGAGCGGATGGTGTCGTCGGTGACCACCCCGCCCGCGTTGCGGATGGTGTGGCAGTCGCCCAGTTCGAGGCCGAGCGCGCTGTGCAGGTCGAGGCGGGCGTCCATGCAGGCGACGACGGCGACCTTCAGCACTGGGCGGGCGTCCATCCCGGGGTCGTCGAAGTCGGCCGCGTACCGGCGGTTGGCCTCCACCAGGCGGTCGGTCACGGATCCTTGGGCGGCGTCGGATGGCAACGATGCAGGTATCGGCATGCCGTGACGGTAACGGGCCACGGGCGCGCTGTCCCGCCATGGCGTGGCCGAAATCGCGTAATTACCACGTCAATTGCGCATCCTGTGAGGTAACCCACAGGTGGAGGGCTGGTACCCCCGACCGGGTGAATTGCGCGCAGGGGCGCGCGACGCCGGGCCCGCCGCGCCGGGGCGCCCGCGCATACTGCCGCCGCAGCCGTTCTGGCCTGCGGTTTCGTCTGCCACAGTGCTGGCTGGACGGCGCTGGCGGCGGTTGACCGTGGGGCATCGTGGAGTAAAGTGGCGCGAAGTGGGAGGCGATGCGCTCCCACTGTGCTGTTTCGGACAGTCCGGGCGGTCGCCGCGGGTCGAGTACGGGAGGTGCGGATGTTCCTCGGGACGTACGCCCCGCGACTCGACGACAAGAGCCGACTCGTCCTGCCCGCCAAGTTCCGCGACCAGCTCGCCGACGGACTGGTGATCACCAAGGGCCAGGAGCGCTGCCTGTGCGTCTGGCCGGTACCGGAGTTCCGCGCCGTCACCGAGCAGTTGCGGCAGGCGCCGGTGACCTCCAAGGCCGCCCGCGACTACATGCGGGTGCTGTTCGCCGGGGCCACTGACGAGACCCCGGACAAGCAGGGCCGCATCACCATCCCGCAGCCGCTGCGCGACTACGCGGGCCTGCTGCGGGACTGCGCGGTGATCGGTGCCAACAACCGGGTCGAGGTGTGGGACGCCGCCGCGTGGGAGCACTACCTCGCCGCCCAGGAGGAGTCGTTCTCGGCCCTGTCGCAGGAGGTGCTTCCCGGAATACTGTGACCGCGCCGCCAGGCGCCCGAACCGTCCACACCGAACCGAGACACCCGGCAGCCACACCCGCGCCTTGCGCGTACGTGACGCCAGGCCTCCTCCCGCTCCATGGTCTGCTGGTGCTACTTCCCCGGCGCCAGCCGACCGCTTCCCCTTCCGAGCGGGCGGGGACCCGGCGGTACGTCCAGCGTTCCCCAGGGCGCGGTCCGACAAGAAGGCCCAGATGAGCACCACCAGCCACACGCCCCCATGCCCGCAGGGCATCGGAGGTTCCCCCTGCCCCTCGCCGCGCTCGCGGCGGGGCGACGCCGGAAGGGGGCGGTGACGGTGCAGGAGCCGCGCCACGTCCCGGTCATGCTCCAGCGCTGCCTGGAGGTGCTGTCCCCGGCGCTCGCCGAGCCCGGCGCGGTGGTGGTCGACGCCACGCTCGGCCTCGGCGGCCACAGCGAGGCACTGCTGGCCAACTTCCCGCAGGCCCGGCTGGTCGCCGTCGACCGCGACCCGGCCGCGCTCAAGCTGGCCGCCGATCGGCTGGCTCCGTTCGGCGACCGGGCCACCTTGGTGCACGCCGTGTACGACGAACTGCCCGACGTGCTGCGGCGGTTGGCGATCCCCAAGGTCCAGGGCATCCTGTTCGACCTCGGCGTCTCCTCCATGCAACTGGACGAGGCCGAGCGGGGTTTCGCGTACGCCCAGGACGCCCCGCTGGACATGCGGATGAACCAGGACACCGGCATCAGCGCCGCCGAGGTCCTCAACACCTATCCGCCCGGCGAACTGGTGCGCATCCTGCGCACGTACGGCGAGGAGAAGTTCGCCCGCAAGATCGTCGAGGCGGTCGTGCGGGAGCGCGAGCGCGAGCCGTTCCGCAACAGCGCCCGGCTGGTCGAACTCATCCGCAACGCGCTGCCGCAGGCCGCCAAGCGCACCGGCGGCAATCCCGCCAAGCGCACCTTCCAGGCGCTGCGCATCGAGGTCAACGGAGAACTGGCGGTGCTGGAGCGGGCCATTCCGGCGGCTGTCGGCGCGCTGGCCGTGGGCGGCCGGATCGCCGTGCTCTCCTACCACTCGCTGGAGGACCGGCTGGTCAAGCAGGTCTTCGCGGCGGGCGCCAGCAGCACCGCACCGCCCGGCCTGCCGGTCGTACCGGAGCGGTACCAGCCGCGGCTGCGGCTGCTCACCCGTGGCGCCGAGCTGCCCACCGAGGCGGAGATCGCCGCCAACCGCCGGGCCGCCCCGGCCCGGCTGCGCGCCGCGGAGCGGGTCCGAGAGGACGCCCGGGACGAGCGGGGCGCCCCATGACCGGCGGCAAACCCGCACCGGCGGCCCGGCCGGGGCTCGGCAGGCGGCTGCTGCCCGCCCGCACCAGGCGGTCGGCGAAGGCCGCCCGGGCGCCGTTCGTGCTGCTGGTGGTGGCGTTGCTGGCCAGCGGGCTGATCTCGCTGCTGCTGCTCAACACGGCCGTGAACCAGGGCTCCTTCCAACTGGCGAAGCTGAAGAAGGAGACGACCGACCTCACCGACCAGGAGCAGGCGCTCCAGCAGGAGGTCGACCGGGACTCCGCGCCCGGCACGCTGGAGCAGCGGGCCCGTGGGCTCGGCATGGTCCCCGGCGGCACCCCGGTCTTCCTCGGCGCCGACGGCAGGGTGCACGGCGTACCCGGCCAGGCCGGAGCGCCACCGAACGCCCCCGCCAAGAGCGCCGGAAGGTGAGCGAGTGACCGAGCCCAAGCCGCCGCGCCGCCAGCCGCCCCGCCCGGCCCCGCGCGGACCCGCGGCCACGCCCCGGCCGCGGGCGTCCGGCCAGGCCCGGCCGTCGCTGACCCCGGCGCTGCGGCTGATGCAGCCCAGGCCCCGGCTGCGGCTGGTCACCGTACTGCTCACCGTGGTGCTGGTGGTCTTCGCGGTGCGGCTGTTCCAGGTGCAGGTGGTCGACGCCTCCGCGTACGCGGCCAAGGCCGACCTCAACCGCTACCAGCCGGTGGAGATCGCCGCCAAGCGCGGCAACATCACCGACCGCTTCGGCGTACCGCTGGCCACCAGCGTCGACGCCTACGACATCACCGCCGACCCCTACCTGTTCACCCCCCAGCAGGCGAAGACCGGCGACGCGCCGCAGCAGGCCGCCAGGCTGCTCGCCCCGATCGTCGGCGGCGACGAGCAGACCATCGCCCAGCAACTGGCCACGCCCAAGTCCCGGTACGTGGTGCTGGCCCGCCGCCAGCTGCCACAGGTGTGGAACAAGATCAAGGCCCTCAAGAACCAACTCGCCGACCAGGCGGCCAGGCACGGCGCCCCCGGACTGCTCAGCGGCGTGCTGTCCGAGCCCACCAGCAGGCGTGTTTACCCCAACGGCGACCTGGCCGCCGGAGTGCTCGGCTTCGTCAACGGCCAGCAGCAGGGCGCGGGCGGGCTGGAGGCCGGGCTGAACACCGAGCTCGCCGGCAAGCCGGGCAGGGCCACCTACGCCCAGTCCGGCAGCCAGATGATCCCCAGCGCGGGCTTCCAGGAACAGGCGGCGGTCCCCGGCAGCAACGTCGAGCTGACCATCGACCGGGACATCCAGTGGGCCGCGCAGAGCGCCATCAGCCAGCAGGTGCGGCAGTCCCACGCCGACCGCGGCTACGTCGTCGTCCAGGACGCGCGCAACGGCCAGATCCTGGCCATGGCCGACGCCCCCAGCTTCGACCCCAACGACATCAGCGGCGCCGACCCCGCCGCGCTGGGCAACGCCGCCCTCCAGGACGCCTACGAGCCCGGCAGCGTCAGCAAGCTGATGTCCATGTCCGCCGTCCTCGACCAGGGCGTCGCCACCCCGTGGACGCACGTCGTGGTTCCCGGTACCCTGCAGCGCGGCGACCGGGTCTTCCACGACGACGTCGACCACGGCACCTGGGACCTCACCCTCAACGGGGTGCTGGCCAAGTCCAGCAACATCGGCACCATCCTGGCCACCGGCCAGCTCGGCAGGACCCAGAGCCAGGCCGACCAGGTGCTGTACTCCTACCTCAAGAAGTTCGGCATCGGCGACCCCACCGGACTGGACTTCCCCGGCGAGACCCCCGGCATCCTGGCCAGGCCGCAGAACTGGAGCACCTCCCAGCAGTACACCATCCCGTTCGGCCAGGGCCTGTCCGTCAACGCGGTCCAGGCCACCTCGATCTACTCCACCATCGCCAACGGCGGGGTGCGGATCCAACCGACCCTGGTCAAGGGCACCGTCGGCCCCGACGGCCAGTTCACGCCCGCCCCCGCGGCCAAGCGGACCAGGGT
Source organism: Streptomyces sp. PLK1-5 (assembly GCA_037034305.1). Classification (GTDB taxonomy): domain Bacteria; phylum Actinomycetota; class Actinomycetes; order Streptomycetales; family Streptomycetaceae; genus Streptantibioticus_A. The sequence goes on along the minus strand of JBAGJY010000009.1, from coordinate 197,075 downwards.
GGTCAGCGAGCAGACCGCCAAGACGGTCGCCGAGATGCTGGAGTCCGTGGTCGGCGACGACCAGGGCACCGGCACCAAGGCGCAGATCGACGGCTACCGGGTGGCGGGCAAGACCGGCACCGCCAACCGGGTCGACCCCAAGACCGGCCGCTACCACGGCTACACCGCGTCGTTCATGGGCTTCGCCCCGGCCGACGCGCCCCGGGTGACGGTCTCCTGCGTCATCCAGAACCCGACGGTCGGCAGCTACTTCGGCGGCCAGATCTGCGGACCGGTGTTCAAGCAGGTCATGGAGTTCGCACTGAAGACCCTCCAGGTGCCGCCGACCGGCGCTCCGGCGCCGCAGATCCCCGTCGACTTCCAGCCAGGCAAGCAGTGAGGGCGCCGTGACAACGATCACAAACCCGACGGGGGAGACAACCGGCGCCGAGCCGTCGCGGCTGGCCCCTTTTCGCTCCGACCCCTTCCCGCCCGGTAACCTCACCGCCGTGCCACATGCTGATCAGTCCCACCAAGCGCAGGACCCCGGTCACGTCCCGGGCCCCCCGCGCCCGTCCCAGGTCCGCCCCAAGCCGCTCACGGAGCTGGCCGAACAGCTCGGCACCGCCGTGCCCTCCCCGGGGAAGCCCGCCACGGGCATCACCCACGACTCCCGCGCGGTCCGCCCGGGCGACGTCTACGCCGCGCTGCCGGGCGCCCGCTTCCACGGCGCCGACTTCGCCGCCCAGGCCGCCGAGCGCGGCGCGGTCGCGATCCTGACCGACCCCGAGGGCGAGCGGCGCGCCGCCGACACCGGACTGCCGGTCCTCGTCGTGGACCGGCCGCGGGCCCGGATGGGCGCCCTGGCCGCCGCGATCTACGACGAGCCCGGCGAGCACCTGCTGCAGATCGGCATCACCGGCACCTCCGGCAAGACCACCACCGCCTACCTGGTCGAGGGCGGGCTGCGGGCCGCCTACCAGGAGCACACCGGACTGATCGGCACCGTCGAGTCGCGGATCGGCGACGAGCGGATCAAGAGCGAGCGCACCACACCGGAGGCCACCGACCTCCAGGCGCTGTTCGCGGTGATGCGGGAGCGCGGGGTGCGCTCCGTCGCCATGGAGGTCTCCAGCCACGCCCTGGTGCTCGGCCGAGTGGACGGCGCGGTCTTCGACGTCGCGGTGTTCACCAACCTCAGCCCGGAGCACATGGAGTTCCACTCCGACATGGAGGACTACTTCCAGGCCAAGGCGGCGCTGTTCACCCCGGCCCGCAGTCGGGCCGCGGTGGTCAACATCGACGACGAGTACGGTCGCAGGCTGCTGAAGGAGGCCACCGTGCCGGTGGTCAGCTTCTCCGCCGAAGGCCACCCGGACGCCGACTGGCGCGCCGAGGATGTCACCGTGGCGCCGCTGGGCAGCGCCTTCACCATCGTCGGTCCCAAGGGCGAGCGGATCAACGCGACCGCCCCGCTGCCCGGCCCGTTCAACGTGGCCAACGCGCTGGCCGCGGTCACCGCCCTGGTCGTCGCCGGTATCGACCCCCAGCTCGCCGCCGACGGGGTGGCCGCCGTGCCCGGCGTCCCCGGCCGCCTGGAGCGGGTGGACGAGGGCCAGGGATACCTGGCGGTGGTCGACTACGCGCACAAGACCGACGCCGTCCAGTCCGTGCTGCGCGCGCTGCGCAAGGTCACCGAGGGCCGGATCCACATCGTGCTCGGCTGCGGCGGCGACCGCGACCAGCAAAAGCGCGGCCCGATGGGCGCCGCCTGCGCCCGGCTCGCCGACACCGCGATCCTCACCTCGGACAACCCGCGCTCCGAGGACCCGCTGGCGATCCTGGCCACGATGCTGGCCGGAGCCGCCGAGGTGCCCGCGCACGAACGCGGACACGTCACCGTGGAGCCCGACCGGGCGGCGGCCATCGCCGCCGCCGTCGCGGTCGCCGAACCCGGGGACACCGTCCTCGTCGCGGGCAAGGGCCACGAACAGGGCCAGGACATCGCCGGAGTGGTACGCCCCTTCGACGACCGGGAGGTACTGCGTACGGCGATCCGGAACACCGCGCTTCGGAAAGCCGAAACTCCGCTCAGCCAAGCGAAGGACCAGGACCAGCAGTGATCGCATTCACCCTCGCCGAAGTCGCGCAGGCGGTCGGCGGGAGCATGCACGACATACCCGACCCGCGTGTCACCGTCACCGGACCCGTGGTGCTCGACTCCCGTGAGGTGCGCCCCGGCGCGCTGTTCGCCGCCTTCCGCGGCGAACGGGTGGACGGACACGACTTCGCCGAGTCCGCACTGGCCGCCGGTGCGGTGGCCGTGCTGGCCGCCCGGCCGGTCGGCGGACCGTCGATCGTCGTGGACGACGTACAGGCCGCGCTCGGCGCGCTCGCCCGGGCCGTCATCGAACGGCTCGGCGCCAGCGTCGTCGCGCTCACCGGCTCCGCCGGCAAGACCAGCACCAAGGACCTGATCGCCCAGCTGCTGGAGAAGATCGGCCCCACGGTCTGGCCGCCCGGCTCCTTCAACAACGAGATCGGACTTCCGCTCACCGCGCTCCGCGCCGACCAGGACACCCGTCACCTGGTGCTGGAGATGGGCGCGCGCGGCATCGGCCACATCCACTACCTGACCGGGCTGACCCCGCCGCGGATCGGCGTGGTGCTCAACGTCGGCACCGCGCACATCGGCGAGTTCGGCGGCCGTGAGCAGATCGCCCAGGCGAAGGGCGAACTGGTCGAGGCGCTGCCCGCCGCCGAGGACGGCGGCATCGCCGTGCTCAACGCCGACGACCCGCTGGTACGGGCGATGGCCAGCCGCACCAAGGCCCGCACCGTGCTGTTCGGCGAGGCCGAGGACGCCGAGGTACGGGCCGAGGACGTGCGGCTGGACGAAAGCGGACGCCCGGTCTTCACACTCCGCACACCCACCGGGTGCGCCCAAGTGACCTTGCGGCTGTACGGTGAGCACCACGTGTCGAACGCGCTGGCCGCCGCCGCCGTCGCAGGTGAACTGGGCATGCCCGTCTCGCGGATCGCGTCCGCGCTCTCGGAGGCGGGCACCCTCTCCCGCTGGCGGATGGAGGTCGTCGAACGGCCGGACGGTGTGACGGTCGTCAACGACGCCTACAACGCGAACCCGGACTCCACGCGTGCCGCGCTACGGGCGCTGGTCGCCATGGGCAAGGGCCGCAGGACATGGGCGGTGCTCGGCGAGATGGCCGAGCTCGGCGGGGAGTCCCTCGCCGAGCACGACGCGGTCGGGCGGCTCGCCGTCCGGCTCAACGTCAGCAAGCTCGTGGCCGTGGGCGGCCAGGCGGCCGCCTGGCTGGACATGGGCGCCAAGAACGAGGGTTCGTGGGGTGAGGAGTCGGTGCACGTGTCCGACGCGGAGACGGCGATCGATTTGTTGCGCAGCGAAGTGCGCCCGGGGGACGTCGTGCTGGTGAAGGCATCGAGGTCGGTCGGCCTGGAGCGGGTGGCACTCGCCCTGCTCGACGGTGCCGAGGGCGAGGGCGTCGAGTGATGAAGCAGATCCTCATCTCCGGCGTCATCGCGCTGTTCCTGTCCCTGGTCGGCACCCCGCTGCTGATCAAGCTGCTGGCCCGCAAGGGCTACGGGCAGTTCATCCGCGACGACGGCCCCAAGGAACACCACAGTAAGCGCGGCACCCCGACCATGGGCGGCATCGCGTTCATCCTGGCGACCCTGATCGCCTACGCGCTGACCAAGGTCATCGTCTCCGAACGGCCCACCATGTCTGGGCTGTTGGTGCTGTTCCTGTTCGCCGGGCTCGGCGTGGTCGGCTTCCTCGACGACTACATCAAGATCGTCAAGCAGCGCAGCCTGGGCCTGCGGGCCAAGGCCAAGATGGCCGGACAGTTCATCGTCGGCATCACCTTCGCGATCCTGGCGCTCAACTTCGCCGACGGGCGCGGCACCACACCCGCCTCCACCAGGCTGTCGTTCACCCAGGACTTCGGCTGGTCGATCGGCCCGGTGATCTTCGTCATCTGGGCGCTGTTCATGATCCTGGCGATGTCCAACGGCGTGAACCTGACCGACGGCCTGGACGGTCTGGCCACCGGCGCCTCGGTGATGGTCTTCGCCGCGTACACCGTCATCGGCGTGTGGCAGTACGGGCAGTCCTGCGCCAACCCGCTGACCGCGGGCCCGGGTTGCTACGACGTACGCGACCCACTGGACCTCGCGGTGGTGGCGGCGGCGCTGATGGGCGCGTGCTTCGGCTTCCTGTGGTGGAACACCTCGCCCGCCAAGATCTTCATGGGCGACACCGGTTCGCTGGCGCTCGGCGGCGCGCTCGCGGGGCTGGCGATCTGCTCGCGCACCGAGCTGCTGCTGGCCATCCTCGGCGGCCTGTTCGTGCTCATCACCCTCTCCGTGGTGATCCAGGTCGGCTCCTTCCGGCTCACCGGCAGGCGGGTCTTCCGAATGGCGCCACTGCAGCACCACTTCGAGTTGAAGGGGTGGAGCGAGGTACTGGTCGTGGTCCGGTTCTGGATCATCCAGGGCATGTGCATGGCCGTCGGCCTGGGCCTGTTCTACGCGGGCTTCGTCGCGGCAAAGTAGGGACTGTCATGGAACTGTCGGGGAAGCTGCCGGGTAAGAACGTCACCGTCGCCGGGCTCGGCGTCACCGGCCTGAGCGCGGCCCGGGTGCTCGCACGCCTCGGGGCGAGGGTCACCGTGGTGGACGGCGGTGACGGCGACCGGCAGCGGCAGACCGCCACCGCCCTGGAAGCCGAGGGCATCACGGTCCGCCTCGGCGACGGCGACACGCTGCCGGAGGGCACCGACCTCATCGTCACCTCACCCGGCTGGAAGCCGACCAGCCCGCTGTTCACCGCCGCTGCGGCGGCGGACGTACCGGTGTGGGGCGACGTCGAACTCGCCTGGCGGCTCAGAGATCTCCCCGCGGCGCGGAGCGCCTCGTTCGAGGGTGGTGACGGGCGACGGGTGGGCGTCCCCGCGGCGCGGAGCGCCTCGTCTGAGGGTGGTGGCGGGCGACGGGTGGGCCAAGCGGCGGCCGACTGGCTCGTGGTGACCGGCACCAACGGCAAGACCACCACGGTCCAGATGCTCGCCTCGATCCTGGCTGCCGCGGGGCTGCGCACCGCGGCGGTCGGCAACATCGGCACCCCGATCCTGGACGTCGTGCTCTCCGACGAGCCGTACGACGTGCTCGCCGTGGAGCTGTCCAGCTACCAACTGCACTGGGCGCCGAGTGTTCGCGCGCACTCCGCCGCGGTGCTCAACCTCGCGCCCGACCACCTCGACTGGCACGGCTCGATGGCCGCGTACGCCGCCGACAAGGGCCGTGTCTACGAGGGCAACAAGGTCGCCTGCGTCTACAACACCGCCGACCCGGCCACCGAGGAACTGGTCCGCGGCGCCGATGTGCAGGAGGGCTGCCGGGCCATCGGCTTCACCCTGGGCACCCCGGCCCCCTCCCAACTCGGCGTGGTGGAGGGCCTGCTGGTCGACCGGGCCTTCGTGGCGAACCGGCACAAGAACGCCCAGGAGCTGTGCGAGGTCTCCGACATCGCCCAGCAGGGCACCGTCGCACCGCACAACATCGCCAACGCGCTGGCCGCCGCCGCGCTCGCCCGCGCCTACGGCGTCGAGCCGCAGGCGGTGCGCGACGGGCTGCGCGCCTTCCGCCCGGACGCGCACCGCATCGCGCGGGTCGCGACCGTGGACGGCGTGGAGTACGTCGACGACTCCAAGGCCACCAACACCCACGCCGCGCAGGCGTCGTTGGCCGCCTACGAGCACGTGGTGTGGATCGCGGGCGGCCTGGCCAAGGGCGCCACCTTCGACGAACTTGTCGCCAAATCGGCAAAGCGGCTTCGCGGGGCGGTGCTCATCGGTGCCGACCGCGCGCTGATCGCCGAAGCGCTTCGGCGACACGCCCCTGATGTCCCGGTCGTGGACCTGGAACGGACCGACACTGAAGCGATGACGGCGGTGGTCGACGCCGCCAAGGCGCTCGCCCAGCCCGGCGACACCGTCCTGCTGGCCCCCGCCTGCGCCTCGATGGACATGTTCGCCAACTACGGCAGGCGCGGCGATGCCTTCGCCGAAGCCGTACGCGCTCTGCACAACAACCGATAGCCGGTCGTCCACGCGTCGCCGAGGACCCGGCGCGACGCACCGATGGAGGGGACGCGCATGACGGCCGACCGCTCGACGGCCCCTGGCCGCCGCCCCGCGCCGGGAGCGAAGCCGCTGCCCGGCCGCCGCACCCCGGCCGCCGCCCCGGGCGGCCCGCCGCGCGGCCCCGCCCAAGCCGCCGCGCCGCGTACCGGCACACCGGGCCCGACCCGGCTGCGGGGGGCGCGGATCGCCTACGAGCGGGTCAGGAAGGCCTGGGACCGGCCGCTGACCGCGTACTACCTCATCGTCGGCGGCAGCGCGCTGATCATGGTGCTCGGCCTGGTGATGGTCTTCTCCGCCTCCCAGGTCAAGGCGTTGCAGATGGGCCTGCCGGGCACGTACTTCTTCCGCAAGCAGCTGCTCGCGGCGGCCGTCGGCGGCGTGCTGCTGGTGGTGGCCGCCCGGCTGCCGGTACGCAGCCATCGGGCACTGGCCTATCCGCTGCTCGCCGGATCGATTTTCCTGATGGTGCTGGTGCAGGTGCCGGGGATAGGGAAGAAGGTCAACGGCAACCAGAACTGGCTGTCCGTCGGCGGCCCGTTCCAGATGCAGCCCAGCGAGTTCGCCAAGCTCGCCCTGGTCCTGTGGGGCGCCGACCTGCTCGCCCGCAAGTACGAGAAGCGGCTGCTCACCCAGTGGAAGCACCTGCTGGTGCCGCTCGTGCCGGTGGTGATGCTGATCCTCGGGCTGATCCTGCTCGGCGGCGACATGGGCACCGCGATCGTGCTCACCGCGATGCTGTTCGGACTGCTGTGGCTGGCCGGTGCGCCCACCAGGATGTTCGCGGGGGTACTGGGGGTGGCGGGGGCGCTGGCGCTGCTGCTGATCAAGACCAGCCCGCACCGGATGTCCCGACTGGCGTGCATCGGCGCCACCGATCCGGGGACCAACGACCAGTGCTGGCAGGCGGTGCACGGGCTCTACGCCCTCGCCTCGGGCGGATGGTTTGGTTCCGGTCTGGGCGCGAGTGTGGAAAAATGGGGTCAACTCCCCGAACCACACACCGACTTCATCTTCGCCGTGACAGGGGAGGAACTCGGCCTGGCGGGGACGCTGTCGGTGCTCGGTCTGTTCGCGGCTCTAGGCTATGCGGGTATCCGCGTAGCCGGACGCACGGAGGACCCCTTCGTCAGGTTCGCGGCGGGAAGCGTGACCACGTGGATCATGGCCCAGGCCGTGGTCAACATCGGCTCGGTGCTCGGTCTGCTGCCGATCGCCGGGGTCCCGCTCCCGCTGTTCTCCTACGGGGGTTCGGCGTTGCTGCCGACCATGTTCGCGATCGGCTTGCTGATCTCCTTCGCGAGGAGCGAGCCTGGAGCCAGGGCGGCGCTGGCCGCGCGGGGGGCGGGTCCTGTGACAGGGGCAATGACACGTAGCATGCGACGTCTCGTCCGACGACGGTCGTCCAGGAAGCGGTGAATTTCGGTGCATGTCGTTCTCGCCGGCGGTGGGACCGCCGGCCACATCGAGCCCGCGCTCGCGCTCGCGGACGCCCTGCGCAGGCAGGACCCGACCGTGGGGATCACGGCGCTCGGTACGGAGCGGGGCCTGGAGACCAGGCTGGTTCCGGAACGCGGCTACGAACTGGCGCTGATCCCCGCCGTACCGCTGCCGCGCAGGCCCACCGCGGAGCTGATCACCGTGCCCGGTCGGCTGCGCGGCACCATCAAGGCCGCGGAGCAGGTGCTGGAGCGCACCAAGGCCTCGTGCGTGGTGGGCTTCGGCGGCTATGTGGCGCTGCCCGGCTATCTGGCCGCCAAGCGGCTCGGGGTGCCGATCGTGGTCCACGAGGCCAACGCCCGCCCCGGCCTGGCCAACAAGATCGGATCCCGCTACGCGAAGGTCGTCGCGGTGAGCACCCCCGACAGCAAACTGCGCGACGCCCGGTACATCGGCATCCCGCTGCGCCGCTCCATCGCGACCCTGGACCGGGCCGCGATGCGCCCGCAGGCGCGCGCCGCGTTCGGCCTGGACCCCAACCTGCCCACGCTGCTGGTCTCCGGCGGCTCGCAGGGCGCGCGCAGGCTCAACGAGACCATCCAGGCGGTCGCCCCGCGGCTCCAGCAGTCCGGGGTGCAGATCCTGCACGCGGTCGGGCCCAAGAACGAACTGCCGCAGCCCAACAACATGCCGGGCATGCCCCCCTACCTCCCGGTTCCCTACCTCGACCGGATGGATCTGGCCTACGCCGCGGCCGACATGATGCTCTGCCGCGCCGGTGCGATGACCGTCGCCGAGCTGTCCGCGGTGGGACTGCCCGCGGCCTACGTCCCGCTGCCGATCGGCAACGGCGAACAGCGGCTCAACGCCCAGCCGGTGGTCAAGGCGGGCGGCGGCCTGCTGGTCGACGACGCCGAGCTGACCCCGGAGTGGGTACTGGGCAACGTCCTGCCGGTACTGACCGATCCGCACCGGTTGTACGAGATGTCGCGCTCCGCCGCCGAGTTCGGCCGCCGCGACGCCGACGACCTCCTCGTCGGCATGGTGCACGAGGCCATCGCCGCCGGGCGGGCAGGATAGGGAACCACGCGCGCAGCAGCTAGAGGAGGGGCAGTGGCCGGACCGACGACCGCCGACCGTGAGCGCGCTCGCCCGGCCCGGCCACGCCCCGCCCCCGGCCGTCCGCCGCGGCCGCGGCTGTCCCGGCGCGGTGTGCTGGCGCTGCTGGTGGCCGTCGTCCTGCTGCTGGCGGGCGGTGTGTATCTGGTCTACGCGTCGGCGTGGCTGACGGTGCGCCGGGTCGAGGTGTCCGGTACCCGGGTGCTCACCCCGGACCAGGTCAGGACCGCGGCGGCGGTGCGGATCGGGACGCCGCTGGTCTCGGTGGACACCCGCACGGTGGCCGACCGGCTCCGTTCGAGGCTGTTGCGGATCGCCTCGGTTGACGTCGAACGGTCATGGCCGGACTCGATCGCACTGAAAGTAACCGAGCGAACACCAAAAGCAGTTCTCAAAAAGGACGGAAGGTTCCAGGAACTGGACGCGGACGGTGTCCGATTTGCCACGGACCCGACTCCGCCTTCCGGAGTGCCGATCGTCGAATTGGCGGGCGACGCCGCGTCGAGTGGCCAGAGCCAGTCTCCCAGCAACCGCTATTTCGGGACAGATCGACTTCTGCGCGCGGCGGTGCAAGTCGCCATGGTTCTTCCTGAATCCGTACAGAAGCAGACACAAGCCATCCAGGTGCGGTCGTTTGACGCCATCTCACTGGAACTCACCGGTGGCCGCTCGGCCCTGTGGGGCAGCTCGGAACGCGGTGCGCAGAAGGCCGCCGCGCTGGCCGCGCTGATGAAGGCGGCGGGCGGTGCCACGCACTACGACGTGAGCGCGCCCACCGCGCCCGCGTCATCGGGTAGTTGACGGCGCGGATTGTCCGGGGCCACCCTGGTTGGCCCGCATCGAGCGTGATCACATAGGGTCAAAAGAAAAGCGGGAGGTTCGGCGTGTTCGTTGAACGAGTACCGCTTGTCGACTTAGTGTCCTGTGCAGGCGGACACAAGGAACAGACATACTGGTAACCCTAAACCTCAGGGTTAGGGTTCGGGTCGGCGTCCGAACCGTCCCATCGGCATCCGTCGGCGCACCGCGACTTCGCGAGGCGGCGACACGTAAATCGAGGCGAGAGGCCTTCGACGTGGCAGCACCGCAGAACTACCTCGCAGTCATCAAGGTCGTCGGCATTGGCGGCGGAGGCGTCAACGCCATCAACCGGATGATCGAGGTCGGGCTCAAGGGCGTCGAGTTCATCGCGATCAACACCGATGCGCAGGCCCTGCTGATGAGCGACGCCGACGTCAAGCTCGATGTCGGCCGTGAGCTCACCCGCGGCCTTGGCGCCGGTGCCAACCCCGATGTCGGCCGCAAGGCCGCCGAGGACCACCGCGAGGAGATCGAGGAGGTCCTCAAGGGGGCCGACATGGTCTTCGTGACCGCGGGCGAGGGTGGCGGCACCGGCACCGGTGGCGCACCCGTCGTCGCCAACATCGCCCGTTCGCTGGGCGCGTTGACGATCGGCGTGGTCACCCGCCCGTTCACCTTCGAGGGCCGCCGCCGCGCCAACCAGGCCGAGGACGGCATCGCCGACCTGCGCGACGAGGTCGACACCCTGATCGTCATCCCCAACGACCGCCTGCTGTCCATCTCCGACCGCCAGGTCAGCGTGCTGGACGCGTTCAAGTCGGCGGACCAGGTACTGCTCTCCGGTGTCCAGGGCATCACCGACCTGATCACCACCCCCGGCCTGATCAACCTGGACTTCGCGGACGTCAAGTCCGTGATGTCCGAGGCGGGTTCGGCGCTGATGGGCATCGGCTCGGCGCGCGGCGACGACCGCGCGGTGGCCGCCGCCGAGATGGCGATCTCCTCGCCGCTGCTCGAAGCGTCCATTGACGGCGCCCGCGGTGTGCTGCTGTCCATCTCCGGCGGCTCGGACCTCGGCCTGTTCGAGATCAACGAGTCGGCCCAACTGGTCAGCGAGGCCGCGCACCCCGAGGCCAACATCATCTTCGGCGCGGTCATCGACGACGCGCTCGGCGACGAGGTGCGCGTCACCGTCATCGCCGCCGGGTTCGACGGCGGCCAGCCGCCCACCAAGAACCGCGAGAAGGTGCTGGGCTCCTACGGCGGTCGCGACGAGAACGCCCCGTCCACCCCGTCCGCCGCCTCCCGCATCGGCAGCCAGCCGACCGAGCCGCCGCGCCCGGTGTTCGGCGGCCTCGGCGGCGTCACCCAGCGCGAGCCGGAGCCGGTGCGCGAGGAGCAGCCGGAGCCCGTGGTGGCCGCCGAGGCCCCGACCGCCCCGCTCACCCCGCCGCACGTTCCCCCGGCCCGTCCGTACCAGGACAGTCAGGCCGAGGAACTGGACGTTCCCGACTTCCTGAAGTGAACCGGCCCAGTTGATAATCCGGCAGCGTTATGAAGTGAGCGGCGCCCACTTCGCCTTCACCGACCGGTGGGGTGGGGTGAGCGCCGCTCCGTACGAGGAGCTCAACCTCGGCGGAGCGGTCGGCGACGACCCGCGGGCCGTACGCGCCAACCGCGAACTGGCCGCCGGAGCACTGGGACTCGACCCCGGCGCGGTGGTCTGGATGAACCAGGTGCACGGCAACGACGTGGCCGTGGTCACCGCCCCCTGGGGTGACGCCCCGGTCCCAGCTGTGGACGCCGTGGTCACCGCCCGCCCGGGACTCGCGCTCGCGGTGCTCACCGCCGACTGCGTGCCGGTGCTGCTGGCCGACCCGGTGGCGGGTGTGCTGGCCGCGGCGCATTCGGGTCGGCCGGGGCTGGTCGCCGGAGTCGTTCCGGCGGCTGTCGAGGCGATGACCGGTCTCGGCGCGCGGCCCGAGCGCATCACGGCCTTCACCGGACCCTCGGTCTGCGGCCGGTGCTACGAGGTGCCGGACGAGATGCGCGCGGCGGTCGCCGAGGTCGTTCCCGAGGCCTGGGCGCGGACGAGTTGGGGGACGCCCGCGGTGGATGTGACCGCCGGAGTGCATGCCCAACTCGCCCGACTTGGGGTGGCAAGAAGAGAGAAATCCCATATCTGCACCCTGGAGTCGGCTGACCACTTCTCCTACCGGCGCGACCGCACCACGGGACGCCTCGCCGGATACGTGTGGCTGGACGGCGGCGAGTGACGGAGAGATGACGGACAGAAAGGCCCAACTGGCGGCGAACCTGGCCCGGGTCGAGCGGCGCATCGCGCAGGCGTGCGCCGCGGCGGGCCGGGAGCGCGATGAGGTGACCCTGATCGTGGTCACCAAGACCTACCCGGCGAGCGATGTGAGGTATCTCGCGGAGCTCGGGGTGCGGGAGGTCGCCGAGAACCGCGACCAGGACGCGGCCCCCAAGGCGACCGAATGCGCTGAACTCGACCTGAAATGGCACTTCGTGGGGCAACTACAAACCAACAAGGCGCGGTCTGTGGTGCGTTATGCCGACTTCGTGCACTCTGTGGATCGTTTGCGACTGGTTGATGCGCTGTCCACCGCCGCGACGCGGGCCGAACGCGAAGTGGGCTGCCTGGTACAGGTGGCGCTCGACGCCTCGTCAGGATCCGTTGGCCGCCGGGGCGGTGCGGCACCGGACGACGTGCCCGCCGTCGCCGACGCGATCGCCGCCGCACCCGGCCTCCGCCTCGCGGGGGTGATGACTGTAGCGCCGCTGGCCGGGCGGTACGCGGGAAAACCACGCGCCGCCTTCGACCGGCTGATGGAAATCGCGTCCGCGCTGCGCGAAGCGCATCCGGCTGCAACCATGGTGTCGGCAGGGATGAGTTCGGACCTTGAGGACGCCGTGGCCGCCGGTGCGACACATGTACGCGTCGGTACGGCGGTACTCGGAGTCCGTCCCGCCCTCGGGTAACGTCACGAGGAAGTCGGACCACAGCAGAAAATATGGTCATGCTCCGTCAGGACACGGAGCTGACCCAGTGGATCCCCTCACCTGGTGACGGTGCCGATCCACCACAGAGCGGAGGACGCAGAGCATGGCCGGCGCGATGCGCAAGATGGCGGTCTACCTCGGCCTCGTGGAGGACGATGGGTACGACGGCCCGGGGTTCGACCCCGACGACGAGTTCGAGCCCGAGCCGGAACCCGACCGGGCGCGACGACAACACCAGCCAACTCAGGAGGAACCGGCGCGAATCGTGCATGCGCCGGCTCCCCGAGAACCGCGGATCGCCCCCGTGGCATCCATCACACCCGAACGCCGCACTCTGGAGAAGAACGCACCGGTGATCATGCCCAAGGTTGTGTCGGAGCGAGAGCCGTATCGAATCACCACGCTTCACCCCCGGACGTACAACGAAGCCCGTACGATCGGGGAACACTTCCGAGAGAGCACGCCGGTGATCATGAACTTGACGGAGATGGATGACACGGATGCGAAGCGTCTTGTTGACTTTGCCGCGGGTTTGGTCTTCGGTCTGCATGGGAGCATTGAACGGGTGACGCAGAAGGTGTTCCTGCTGTCTCCTGCTAACGTCGATGTCACGGCGGAGGACAAAGCCCGGATCGCCGAGGGCGGGTTCTTCAACCAGAGCTGAGACAGCGACCATGTGGGACCGGACCGACAGGAACGGCGGAGAGCAGGGGAGAGGGGAGCGGGATCGCGATGGATGTCGCAAAACAGGTCATCTACATCGCGTTGATGTGCTTCCTGATCGTGCTGATCTTCCGGCTGGTGATGGACTACGTCTTCCAGTTCGCCCGATCGTGGCGTCCTGGCAAGGTGATGGTGGTCCTTCTCGAAGCCACCTACACTGTCACCGATCCGCCACTCAAGCTTCTGCGGCGGTTTATCCCGCCGCTGCGTCTCGGGGGCGTGGCGCTCGACCTGTCCTTCTTCGTACTGATGATCATCGTCTACATCCTGATCTCCGTCGTGGGCGGGCTGTGAACGATACGGTCTTGCCGATTGCCGACGATCACGTTGAGGTGAAGAGATGCCGCTGACCCCCGAGGACGTTCGTAACAAGCAGTTCACGACCGTCCGCCTCCGCGAAGGCTATGACGAGGACGAGGTCGACGCCTTCCTCGACGAGGTCGAGGCGGAGCTCACCAGGCTGCTGCGGGAGAACGAGGACCTCCGCGCCAAACTCGCCGCGGCCACCCGGGCCGCCGCCCAGAACCAGCAGCGCAAGCCCGAGCCGCAGGACCGGCAGGGGGCTCCCGTCCCCGCCGCCATATCCGGCCCGCAGCCGGTGCCGCCGGGCCAGCAGCAGATGGGCGGTCCGCCCCAACTGCCTGGCGCCCCGCAGCTCCCGGCTGGTCCGAGCGCACAGCAGGGCCCGATGGGTCAGGGACCGATGGGGCAGGGCCCGATGGGCCAGGGTCCGATGGGGCAGGGTCCGATGGGCCAGGGCCCCATGGGGCAGGGTCCGATGGGGCAGGGTCCGATGGGCCAGGGCCACCCGATGCAGCAGGGTCACCCCATGCAGCAGGGCGGTCCCGGCGGGGACAGCGCCGCGCGCGTGCTGTCGTTGGCGCAGCAGACCGCGGACCAGGCGATCGCGGAGGCCCGTTCCGAGGCCAACAAGATCGTCGGCGAGGCGCGCAGCCGCGCCGAGGGCCTGGAGCGGGACGCCCGCGCCAAGGCGGACGCCCTTGAGCGGGACGCGCAGGAGAAGCACCGCGTCGCGATGGGCTCGCTGGAGTCGGCCCGCGCCACGCTGGAGCGCAAGGTCGAGGACCTGCGCGGCTTCGAGCGCGAGTACCGCACCCGGCTGAAGTCCTACCTGGAGAGCCAGCTGCGACAGCTGGAGAACCAGGCCGACGACTCGCTGGCTCCGCCGCGCACTCCGGCGACCGCTTCGCTGCCCTCGTCCTCCACCATGGGCGGTTCGCTCGGCGGCGGCACCATGGGCGGCGCCTCGATGGGCAGCGGCATGGCCGCGGCCGGTGCCGGGGCGATGGGGCACACCAACGGCGGCCAGCAGACCTACGGCGGCCAGCAGATGGGCGGCGGTGGCGGCGGTCCGCAGACCTACGGCGGTCAGCAGCAGATGTCGCCCGCGATGACCCAGCCGATGGCTCCGGTCCGCCCGCAGGGTCCGCAGCCGCTGCAGCAGGCACCCACGCCGATGAGGGGCTTCCTCATCGACGAGGACGACAACTAAGCGCTCGCCGCTGGGCGAAGCGACAGGGCTGGGCCCCGGGGACACGTTCCCTCGGGGCCCGGCCCTTTTCACGTGCGGCTGCGCGGTCGTGAGCACAGCCATGGCAGTCGCCGGGCGGGCTCAACTGAGCCCGCCCGGCGACTGAGGACGCAAGGGTGGGGGCGGGGTCAGACCTTCCGCAACCGGAAGGTCAGCCCGAGCGCCTCGTCCGTGAACGGCTCGCCGTACGCCGAATCGGCCTCCCCCTCGGCGAAGTCGACGGCCAGCACCTCGTCGGAGACGAGTTCCGCATGCTCCCTCAGCGCCTCCGGCAACTCCGCGCCGGAGGCGACCCAGCGAAGCGCGATCCGGTCCGCGACGTCCAACCCGCTGTTCTTGCGGGCCTCCTGGATGAGGCGGATGGCGTCCCGGGCCAGGCCCGCCCGGCGCAGTCGCGGGGTGATCTCCAGGTCGAGCGCGACCGTCGCCCCCGAGTCGGAGGCCACCGACCAGCCCTCGCGCGGGGTTTCGGTGATGATGACCTCCTCCGGCGAGAGGCTGATGGTCTGCCCGTCCACCTCGACCGACGCCGTGCCCTCGCGCAGCGCCAGCGACAGCGCGGCGGCGTCCGCCTCGGCGATGGCCTTGGCGACCGGCTGGGTGCCCTTGCCGAAACGCCTGCCCAGCGCACGGAAGTTGGCCTTCGCCGTGGTGTCCACCAGCGAACCGCCCACCGAGGAGAGCGAGTCGAGGGAGCTGACGTTCAGCTCCTCCGCGATCTGGGCGCGCAGGTCCGCGTCCAACTCCTCGAAGCCCGCCGCCGCGACGAGCGCGCGGGACAGCGGCTGGCGGGTCTTGACGCCGGACTCCGCCCGGGTCGCCCGGCCCAGCTCCACCAGTCGGCGAACCAGGGTCATCCGGGTGGACAGCACCGGATTGAGCAGGCTCGCATCGACCGTCGGCCAGCTGGCCAGATGGACCGAGTCCGGGGCGTCCGCGGTGGTCGGCACCACCAGGTCCTGCCAGACGCGTTCGGTGATGAACGGCACCAGCGGGGCCATCAGCCGGGTGACCGTCTCGACGGCGTCGTGCAGGGTGCGCAGCGCCGCCTTGTCGCCCTGCCAGAACCGGCGCCGCGAGCGGCGGACGTACCAGTTGGACAGGTCGTCGACGAACGCCGACAGCAGCTTGCCCGCCCGCTGGGTGTCGTAGCACTCCAGCGCCTCGGTGACGTCCCGGACCAGTGCGTTCAGCTCGCCGAGCACCCAGCGGTCCAGCAGCGGCCGGTCGGCCGGGGCCGGATCGGCGGCGCTGGGCGCCCAGTTGGAGGTGCGGGCGTACAGCGCCTGGAAGGCGACCGTGTTCCAGTAGGTGAGCAGCGTCTTACGCACCACCTCCTGGATCGTGCCGTGGCCGACCCGGCGGGCCGCCCACGGGGAGCCGCCCGCGGCCATGAACCAGCGCACCGCGTCGGCGCCGTGCTGGTCCATCAACGGGATCGGCTCCAGGATGTTGCCCAGGTGCTTGGACATCTTGCGGCCGTCCTCGGCCAGGATGTGGCCGAGGCAGACCACGTTCTCGTAGGCGCTGCGGTCGAAGACCAGGGTGCCGACCGCCATCAGCGTGTAGAACCAGCCACGGGTCTGGTCGATCGCCTCGGAGATGAACTGCGCCGGGTAGGTCTTCTCGAAGACCTCCTTGTTGCGGTACGGGTAGCCCCACTGCGCGAACGGCATGGAGCCCGAGTCGTACCAGGCGTCGATGACCTCCGGGACCCGGGTGGCGGTCAGCGAGCAGCCGTCGGCGGTGCAGCCGAAGGTGATCTCGTCGATGTACGGGCGGTGCGGGTCCAGGCCCGTCTGGTCGGTGCCGGTCAGCTCGCTCAGCTCGGTGAGCGAGCCGACACAGGTGAGGTGGCCCTCCACGCAGCGCCAGATGGGCAGCGGGGTGCCCCAGTAGCGGTTGCGGGACAGCGCCCAGTCGATGTTGTTGTTCAGCCAGTCACCGAACCGGCCGTGCTTGACCGCCTCCGGGAACCAGTTGGTCCGCTCGTTCTCGCGCAGCAGCGCGTCCTTGATCTGCGTGGTGCGGATGTACCAGGACGGCTGCGCGTAGTACAGCAGCGCGGTGTGGCAGCGCCAGCAGTGCGGGTAGCTGTGCTCGTACGGCAGGTGCCTGAACAGCAGGCCGCGCGACTGGAGGTCGGCCACCAGCGCCTCGTCGGCCTTCTTGAAGAACCGGCCGCCGACCAGGCCCAGCTCCTCGCTGAAGGTGCCGTCCGGGTTGACCGGGTTGACCACCGGCAGGCCGTACGCCCGGCAGGTCTTGAGGTCGTCCTCACCGAAGGCGGGGGCCTGGTGCACCAGACCGGTGCCGTCGTCGGTGGTCACGTAGTCGGCGTTGACCACGAAGTGGGCGCCCTCGATGTCCACCAGCTCGAACGGGCGCTGGTACGTCCAGCGCTCCATCTCGCTGCCGCGGAAGGTCTGCCCGGTGGCGGTCCAGCCCTCGCCCAGCGCCTTGTCCAGCAGCGGCTCGGCCACCACCAGCTTCTCGGTGCCGTCGGTGGCCACCACGTAGGTGACCTCCGGGTGGGCGGCCACCGCGGTGTTGGAGACCAGGGTCCACGGCGTGGTGGTCCACACCAGCAGCGCCGCCTGGCCCGCCAGCGGGCCCGAGGTGAGCGGGAAGCGGACGAACACCGACGGGTCGACGACCGTCTCGTAGCCCTGGGCGAGCTCGTGGTCGGACAGGCCGGTGCCGCAGCGCGGGCACCAGGGTGCCACCCGGTGGTCCTGCACCAGCAGGCCCTTGCCGAAGATCTGCTTCAGCGACCACCAGACGGACTCCACGTACTCCGGGTCCATCGTCCGGTACGCCTGGTCCAGGTCGACCCAGTAGCCCATGCGCCGGGTCAGTGCGGCGAAGGCGTCGGTGTGCCGGGTGACCGACTCGCGGCACTTCGCGTTGAACTCGGCGATGCCGTAGCGCTCGATGTCCTGCTTGCCGGAGAAGCCCAGCTCCTTCTCGACGGCCAGCTCCACCGGCAGCCCGTGGCAGTCCCAGCCCGCCTTGCGGGTCACGTGGTGGCCCTGCATGGTCTTGAAGCGCGGGAAGACGTCCTTGAAGACGCGGGCCTCGATGTGGTGGGCGCCGGGCATTCCGTTGGCGGTCGGCGGGCCCTCGTAGAAGACCCACTCGGGCCGCCCCTCGCTCTGCTCCAGGGAGCGGGCGAACACCTTGTTCTCCTGCCAGAACCGGAGCACCTCGTGCTCCAGCGCGGGCAGGTCCACCTGGGCGGGGACCTGGCGGTACTGCGTCATCGGAATGTCCTCCGGCGGATACGGTCGATCTCCGTCGGAGGGACGAGAGCGCGTGCTCCCGCGGTACCACCCTCCTTGGCCGGGAACGCTCTCCCGACCCCCTCATTGGGGCCGCGACACCGGTTCTACTCGCCCGCTGGGCTTTCTTCCGGCGGCTCCGGGGTGATCTTCACGTCGCGCACACCCCCGGGCTCGCACCGTCCCCGGGTCGCTGATGGCTGCGTGCGGCGCTACTCGTCCCCTTCAACGCCTTTCGCTTCGCACAGTGTACGGCGCGGCGGGCGGGTCCTCCTCCGGAATTCCCCGCTGGCCTGAGCTGTTCCCCCACTGACCCGAACAGGGGACGTTCGGCGCACTGGACGGGTCGCTACCGGGGCGTACCGGATTACCCACCGGTGAGCTGGGCACAACGGATGCAGACCTGCCTGCCGTGGGCGTGCCCCGTTGCCGCGGGCGTGGAGTCGATTTATCGTTCCGGCACGATTCGCGAGCAAGATCACACTATGTGAAGGGGCCGCGTCCATGGTGGTGAAGAAGACCGCAGCGCCCAAGAGAGCGGCGCCCACCGCCAGCAAGGCCGCGACCCAGAGGACCTCGGCCGGGAGGTCGACGGCCGACAACAGTCCGGCCAGGACGGCCCCCGCCGGGAAGACCACGGCGAAGAAGGCGGCCAAGAAGGAGACGGTCGAGAAGGAAGCGGCGAGCGACGCCGCACAGCGACGAGCGGCCGGGGCCGCCAAGGCCCCGGCCAAGAGGGCCGCCGCCAAGAAGACGGCGGCCAGGAGCACCACCACCAAGAAGGCGCCGGCCGCGAAGAAGAACGCGACCGCCAAGCAGACAGGAGCCAAGACGGTGGTTGCGAAGAAGACAGCGTCCCGCGAGTCCTCCCCCCTGCCCTCCGCGCGTACCGCCACCGACCCGGTCGACCCCGGCGCGCTCGCCGTACGCCCGGGCGAGGAGCCGTGGTCCGCGGCGGAGGTCACCGAGGCGCGGACCGGGCTGATGGACGAGACCATCCGGCTGCGTACCGAGATCCTGGCGTCCGAGGAGGCGATCTCCGGCCTGATGCGCGACTCCGGCGACGGCGCCGGGGACGACCAGGCGGACGTGGGCACCAAGAACATCTCGCGCGAGCACGAGATCGCGCTGGCGGAGAACGCGCGCGAGATGCTGGTCCAGACCGAGCACGCGCTCGAACGCCTGGACAACGGCACATACGGTTTGTGCGAATCCTGCGGGAAGCCGATCGGCAAGGCCCGGATGCAGGCCTTCATGAGGGCGACCCTGTGCGTCGAGTGCAAGCAGCGGACGGAACGCCGCTGACCCCGGTCAGGCCCATGCCGTACGCTCGACTCCGTCAGGCAGCGCCTGACGCGCGACTCAACGCTGAAGGACTCACGTGACGAAGGCGGAGCGGACCATCGGTACGCCAGGTTTCGAACAGGCGGCGGGCGAGCCGACCGACGGCAAGGCCGCGGACGGCGCGGCCGCCGACCGTACCCCGGAACCGGACGCGGCGCCGGGGGGCGAGGCGGACGCCGCCGCTCCGCGCCGCAAGCGGCGCATCCCCGTGCTGTTCGGTGTCGCGGCGCTCGCCTACGCGCTGGACCTGACCAGCAAGACGCTGGTGGTCCAGCATCTGGAGAACCAGCCGTCGATCCAGCTGATCGGCCACTACCTGCAGCTGGTCGCGATCCGCAACTCCGGCGCCGCCTTCAGCATCGGCCAGGGCATGACCGTGGTCTTCACGCTGATCGCGGTCATCGTGATCGGGGTGATCGCCCGGCTGGCCCGCAAGCTCTACAGCACGCCGTGGGCGGTCGCGCTCGGGCTGCTGCTCGGCGGCGCCCTGGGCAACCTCACCGACCGCGTCTTCCGCTCGCCCGGGGTGTTCCAGGGCGGCGTGGTCGACTTCATCGCCCCGGCGCACTTCGCGGTGTTCAACCTGGCCGACTCCGCGATCGTCTGCGGCGGCATCCTGATCGTCTGGCTGTCCTTCCGCGGCCTCGACCCGGACGGGACCGTGCACCGGGACTGACGGCCCGTGGACCGGACCGCGCCCGGGGTCCGGCATACTCGATCGGGTGAGCACCCTTCCCGAGACCCGCACCCTTCCGGTACCCGACGGCCTGGAGGGCGAGCGGGTGGACGCCGCGCTGGCCCGAATGTTCGGCTTCTCCCGTACGAAGGCGGCCGAACTCGCCGCCGACGGCAAGGTTCGGGTGGACGGCGCCGCGGCCGGGAAGTCGGACCGGGTGCACGGCGGAGCCTGGCTGGAGGTCGAGATGCCCGCGCCCGCCGCGCCGGTGCGGATCGTCGCCGAGCCGGTCGAGGGCATGGAGATCGTCCACGACGACGAGGACGTCGTCGTGATCATCAAGCCGGTCGGCGTGGCGGCCCACCCCAGCCCCGGCTGGACCGGCCCCACCGTGATCGGCGGCCTCGCCGCGGCCGGGTACCGGATCTCCACCTCGGGCGCGGCCGAACGGCAGGGCATCGTGCACCGCCTCGACGTGGGCACGTCCGGGCTGATGGTCGTCGCCAAGTCCGAGCGCGCGTACACCCTGCTCAAGCAGCAGTTCCGGGAGCGCACCGTCGACAAGCGCTACCACGCCCTGGTACAGGGCCACCCCGACCCGCTCAGCGGCACCATCGACGCGCCGATCGGCCGTCACCCGAACCACGACTACAAGTGGGCGATCATCGCCGAGGGCAAGCCCAGCGTCACCCACTACGACCTGATCGAGGCGTTCCGCGCCGCCAGTCTGCTCGACATCAAGCTGGAGACCGGCCGCACCCACCAGATCCGGGTCCACATGTCCGCCCACCGCCACCCCTGCGTCGGCGACCTGACCTACGGTGCCGACCCGACGCTCGCCAAGCGGCTGAAGCTCACCCGGCAGTGGCTGCACGCGGTACGCCTCGGCTTCGAGCACCCCGCCGACGGCCGCTGGGTGGAGTTCGAGGCGCCCTACTCGGCCGACCTCCAGCACGCGCTCGACACGGTACGCGCCGACAGCGCATGACGGTCCCTCAGTGCTACCGGATCGCGGTGGCCGCCGAGCCGGAGCTGGACGGCTGCTACGCGGTGCGCCGCGAGGTGTTCGTCGTCGAGCAGGGCGTCCCGCAGGACGTGGAGATGGACGCCTACGACGCGCACGCCGTCCACCTGCTCGCGACCAGCGAGCCCGACGGCCGTCCGGTGGGCACCGCCCGCATCCTGCACGGCGCCGTGGCGCGGCGGAAGTACCCGGGCGCGGTGGCCGACGACCTGACGGCCGTTCTGGGGCGGCTGGCCGTCGGCCGGTCCGCCCGCGGCACCGGTCTGGGGGCCGCGCTGGTACGGGCGGTGGAGGACGAGGCGCGCCGACTCGGCCTCACCCAGGTCTACCTGGAGGCGCAGACCCACGCCCTCGGTTTCTACGAGCGGCTCGGGTATGCCGTCTACGGGCCGCAGTTCGACGAGGGCAGCGGAATCCCGCACCGGGCGATGCGACGCACGCTGTGACCTCGACGCCCTGAGCGGGGCTCAACATCCGGATTGTCAGTGGCGCGTGGCACGCTGAAGACCACTGAAGCCAGATCTCGACTCCGGGAGCGTGCCGACCGTGGACCAGCTCGCCCTGCTGTTCGTCCTGCTGCTGGGGGCCATCGTGATGGTCCCGGTGGGGGAGCGGCTCGGGCTGCCGTCTCCGGTGCTGATGACCCTGCTCGGCGGCGTTCTGGCGGCGCTGCCGTTCGTGCCCAACGTCGCGATCCGGCCCGGCCTGATCCTGCCGCTGGTGCTGCCGCCGCTGATCTACGCGGCCGTACAGCGCACGTCCTGGCGGCAGTTCGCCTCCAACAGGCGGCCGATCTTCCTGCTGGCGGTGGCCCTGGTGTTCGTCACCACAGCCGCCGTCGCCGCGGTCGCCCACGCGGTGGTGCCGGGGCTGCCGGTCGCCGCGGCGGTGGCGCTCGGGGCGCTGGTGGCGCCGCCGGACCCGGTGGCGGCCACCGCGGTGGCGGGGAGCCTGGGGCTGCCGCGGCGGATGGTGTCGATCCTTGAGGGCGAGGGGCTGTTCAACGATGTGACCGCGATCGTGCTGTACCACGTGGCTATCGCCGCCGCGGTCACCGGGACGTTCTCGCTGCCTCGGGCGGCCGTCACGCTGGTGCTGTCCGCCGTTGTCGCGGTGGCGGTCGGGCTGGTCCTCGGCTGGCTGGCGAACAAGCTGATGACGCTGGTGGACGAGGCCACGCTGCAGGTGGGCCTCTCGCTGCTGGTGCCGTTCGCGAGCTACGCGCTCGCCGAGGAACTGCACGGCTCCGGTGTGCTGGCGGTGCTCACCACCGCGCTGTACCTGTCCGAGTACATGAGCGATCCCGACGACGTCACCGGCCGCCTGGCCGGGAACACGTTCTGGAGCGTGGTGGACACCCTGGTCACCGGTGCCGCCTTCGGGCTCATCGGGCTCGAACTGCACAACGTCTTCGGCACCGCGGCGGTGCACGCCGGGTCGCTGGTCGGCGGCGCGCTCGCGGTGGTGGCCGTGGTGGTGGGGGTGCGGCTGCTGTGGCTGCTGCCCGCCGCGTGGATGACCCGCCGACTGCACCGAAGACGCGACGTGGACGAGGACATCCCCACCAGTTGGCGGGAGACCGTCGTGGTGTGGTGGTCCGGTATGCGCGGGGTGGCCTCGGTGGCCCTGGCGCTCGCCGTTCCGCTGACGGTGGACGGCGGCGGGCCGTTCCCCGGCCGGGAGGCCGTCTTGTTCATCGCGTTCGCCGTGGTGCTGGCCACCCTGGTACTTCAGGGACTGACCCTGCCGTGGCTGGTCAAGCGGCTGGGGGTGCGCGCCGACGCGGCCGCCGAGCGCGATCTGGAACGGGAGTTGGCGATCCGGGCGGCCAAGGCGGCCAAGCGGCGGCTGAAGGAGATCGAGGAGGTCGAGGAACTGCCCGCGGAGCTGTCGGAGGCGCTGGCCCGGCGGGCCTACGACATCGGGGCGCGGATCAGCCCCGAGACGGTCGACGCGGAGAAGCGCGAGGCGGTCAAGGAGCGGACCAAACGTCAGCAGCACATCCGCCGGGTGCAGAACGAGATGATGTCCGCCGCCCGGCACGCCGTCCTCGCGGCCCGCAGCCAGCCCGGCTTCGACCCCGAGGTGGTCGACCGCGTCCTGCGCCACCTGGACGTCCGCAGCCTGCGGTAACCGGCTTGGGGGATCCGCCCGGCGGCGAGCACCCTCCCGGCGAACCCCGCCCGGGGCGGGGCGCCCCCGCCGAGCACCTCGCAGGAAGGCCACCTGGCACGATGGAAGCGCAAACCCACAGCAGAAAGAGGCTCACCGAATTGGCCGCCGCCGAAACGATCGTCCTGTTCCACTCCACCTACGGGCTGCGGCCCGCCGTGAACCAGGCGGCTACCCGCCTGCGGGCCGCGGGCCACACCGTGGTGGTACCCGACCTGTTCGACGGCAGGACCGCCGACAACGTCACCGACGGCCTGGTGATCAAGGACGAGATCGGGCACGAGGAACTGCTCAGGCGCGCGGTGGCCGCCGCCGCGCCGTACTACGAGGAGAGCGCCGCGGCCCGAACGGACCCCGCCGAGGGCGCTGATGGGCGACGCGCGGGCCTGGTCTACGCGGGCTTCTCGCTCGGCGGAGCCCTCGCGCAGAACCTGGCGCTGGCCGACGAGCGGGCCAGGGGCCTGCTACTGCTGCACGGCACGTCGGACATCGCGGACGACGCCGCGACCGACATCCCGGTACAACTGCACGTCGCTGAGCCGGACCAGTTCGAGCCCGACGACTGGCTGAACGCCTGGTACCTGCGGATGCGGCGGGCCGGAGCCGATGTGGAGGTGCACCGCTACCGCGGCGCGGGCCACCTGTACACCGACCCCGACCTGCCGGACTGGGACGAGGAGGCCGCGGAGCGCACCTGGTCCACGGCCCTGTCCTTCCTCGCCGAGCTGTAGCCAACCGCTACTTCTTCGGGCCGAGCGCCTTGTCGAAGGCCGCCGCCAACTGGGTCGGGGTGATGACCCCGGTCTGCGGGAAGTCGCCGCCCGCGACGGGGAAGTCCTTGCCGTCGAGCTTGGCGGTCGGGGTGGCCTGCACACCGCTGCTGTTGAACGAGTCGGACATCTTCTGCGCCCACCCGTCGTACGTGCCGTCCTTGACCGCCTTCTGGAAGGCGGCGTTGCCCTTCAGCTCCGGCACCTGGTCGGAGATCTTGAACAGGTAGCTGTTGTCGCTGAACTTGTCCTGGGTCTCCTCAGGGTGGTTGGCCTGCGAGTACAGCGCGGTGTGGAACTTGATGAACGCGTCCGTGCTCACGTTCAGCGCCGCGCCCAGGGCGCTGAGCGCGTGCATCGAGCCGCTGCCGCCGTCGTTCTTGTCGATGAAGGTGCCGAAGGTGTAGTCGATCTTGTAACGGCCGTCCTTCACCCCCTGCAGCACGTCCTTGCCGTCCGCCTGCTCGAACATCGCGCAGACCGGGCAGCGCGGGTCCTCGTACAGGCTCAGGGTGTGCGCGGCGTTCTTGTCGCCGTAGACCACCGTGGTGCCGTTCGCGCCCGAGGTGTTGGCGGGCAGCACCAGCGGCTTGCTGGAGCCGCCGGAGTGCGAGACGGCCACGGCGACACCGCCCGCTATCGCCAGCACGGCGATGACCGAGCCGCCCGCGATGAGCTGGCGGCGCAGCTTGTCCCGCTTCGCCTGCCGCTCGCGCTCGGCCTTCAGCCGCTCGCGCGCCGACGCCTTGTTCTCCCAGGAGTTCTTGTTGCTCATGATTGGTCCGCTTCTCCGTCACGGTGGTGGATGTACCTGGCACGGTGCGGCGGCCCGACGGCAGGGGTCAGGCCGCGGCGGGGCGGGGCGGGCCGCGCCGTGCGACGGAGTGCAGCAGTAGCGGCGTGGCTGGCGCGGCCGACCGGGTTTCGGGCCGCCGCGCCCGCGGCCGGTCCGGCGCCGCGTCGTACGCGCACAGCACCGCGGCGGCCCGGGTCAGCGGGCGGAACGCGAACGAGGCGGTGGCGCGCAGCAGTTGGTGCAGCGCCGCCTCGCCGCGCCGCAGCCACCAGGAGGCGAGCAGCCCCACGGTGAGGTGCGCGGCCAGCAGCAGCCACGGCACCGCCGGGTCGGCCACCGGCACGGCACCGGCCAGCGGGGTGCCCACCTGGCCGCCGTCGCAGATCACGTCGGCCCCGAAGGACCGCAGCGCCCCGGTGACCGGGCCGCCGCCAGGCCCGTAGCAGGTGTGCTGGCCGGTGGTGAACACCGTGTCGGCGGCCAGCTCCAGCGGCACCAGCAGGGCGGCGATCGGCCAGAAGCCGCGCTCCCGTCCGGCGAGCGCGTAGGCCAGCGCGACCATGCCGAGGAAGGCGAAGACCACCGTCGTCAACGGCAGCGGCTGGCGGGACAGCAGCACATGCGAGGTGGTGGAGAGGGTGACGCACAGCGCCGCGAACAGCGCCGCGCGTGCCGCCCTGAAGGGCACAGTCCTCTCCATGAAGGCAGAGTGTGCCACGGAACGCCGTATGCGGCGCCTAAAGGTCCCGCAACGATCCGGACGGACCCGCGCTGTCGGTGCCGCCGACTAGACTTTCCACCTCGCCGAAAGCTCCCACCGGAGGTGTCCCGTACCGTGGCCAAGACCTTCACGCACCTGCATGTGCACACGCAGTACTCGCTGCTGGACGGTGCGGCGCGGCTGAAGGACATGTTCAAGGCGTGTCAGGAGATGAGCATGACGCACATCGCCATGACCGACCACGGCAACCTCCACGGTGCGTACGACTTCTACCAGCAGGCCACCAGCGCCGGGATCACCCCGATCATCGGCATCGAGGCCTATGTGGCGCCCGAGTCGCGGCGCAACAAGCGCAAGATCCAGTGGGGCCAGCCGCACCAGAAGCGCGACGACGTCTCCGGTTCCGGTGGTTACACCCACAAGACGATCTGGGCGGCCAACAAGACCGGTCTGCACAACCTGTTCCGGCTCTCCTCGGACGCGTACGCCGAGGGCTGGCTGCAGAAGTGGCCGCGGATGGACAAGGAGACCATCGCCCAGTGGTCCGAGGGGCTGATCGCCTCCACCGGCTGCCCCTCCGGTGAGGTGCAGACCCGGCTGCGCCTCGGGCAGTTCGACGAGGCGCTCAAGGCCGCCGCCGAGTACCAGGACATCTTCGGCAAGGAGCGGTACTTCCTGGAGCTGATGGACCACGGCATCGAGATCGAGCGCCGGGTCCGCGACGGGCTGCTGGAGATCGGCAAGAAGCTCGGCATCCGCCCGATCGTCACCAACGACTCGCACTACACCTACGCGCACGAGGCCGACGCGCACGACGCGCTGCTGTGCATCCAGACCGGCAAGAACCTCACCGACCCGGACCGCTTCAAGTTCGACGGCACCGGCTACTACCTGAAGTCGGCCGAGGAGATGTTCGCCATCGACTCCTCGGACGCCTGGCAGGAGGGCTGCGCCAACACCCTGCTGGTCGCCGAGCAGGTGGACACCACCGGCTGGTTCGAAAAGCGCGACCTGATGCCGCGGTTCGACGTGCCCGAGGGGTTCACCGAGGTGACCTGGTTCCGCGAGGAGGTCAAGCGGGGCATGGCCCGCCGCTACCCCGGCGGCGTCCCCGAGGACCGGCAGAAGCAGGCCGAGTACGAGATGGACATCATCATCCAGATGGGGTTCCCGGGGTACTTCCTGGTCGTCGCCGACTTCATCATGTGGGCGAAGAACAACGGCATCGCGGTGGGCCCCGGCCGTGGTTCGGCGGCCGGTTCGATCGTGGCGTACGCGATGGGCATCACCGACCTCGACCCGATCGACCACGGACTGATCTTCGAGCGGTTCCTCAACCCCGAGCGCGTCTCCATGCCCGATGTCGACATCGACTTCGACGAACGTCGGCGCGCCGAGGTGATCCGCTACGTCACCGAGAAGTACGGCGCCGACAAGGTCGCCATGATCGGCACCTACGGCACCATCAAGGCGAAGAACGCCATCAAGGACTCCGCGCGTGTGCTGGGCTACCCGTACGCGATGGGCGACCGGATCACCAAGGCGATGCCCGCCGACGTGCTCGGCAAGGGCATCCCGCTGTCCGGCATCCTCGACCCGCAGCATCCGCGCTACGGCGAGGCGGGCGAGGTCCGCGGGATGTACGAGAACGAGCCGGACGTGAAGAAGGTGATCGACACCGCCCGCGGCGTCGAGGGCCTGGTCCGGCAGATGGGCGTGCACGCCGCGGGCGTGATCATGTCCAGCGAGACCATCACCGAGCACATCCCGGTCTGGGTCAGGCACACCGACGGCGTCACCATCACGCAGTGGGACTACCCCACCTGTGAGTCGCTCGGCCTGCTGAAGATGGACTTCCTCGGCCTGCGCAACCTGACGATCATGGATGACGCGGTCAAGCTCATCAAGGCCAACAAGGGCATCGACATCGAGTTGCTCTCGCTGCCGCTGGACGACCCGAAGACCTACGAACTGCTCTGCCGCGGCGACACGTTGGGCGTCTTCCAGTTCGACGGTGGGCCGATGCGCTCCCTGCTGCGCATGATGAAGCCCGACAACTTCGAGGACATCTCCGCCGTCTCGGCCCTGTACCGGCCGGGCCCGATGGGCATGAACTCGCACATCAACTACGCGCTGCGCAAGAACAAGCAGCAGGAGATCACCCCGATCCACCCGGAGTTGGAGGAGCCGCTCAGGGAGGTCCTGGACATCACCTACGGCCTGATCGTGTACCAGGAGCAGGTGCAAAAGGCCGCTCAGGTGCTCGCCGGGTACTCCCTCGGCCAGGCCGACCTGCTGCGCCGGGCGATGGGCAAGAAGAAGCAGGAGGTCCTGGACAAGGAGTTCGTGCCCTTCCAGGCGGGCATGCGCGAACGCGGCTACTCGGACGAGGCGATCCAGGCGGTGTGGGACGTACTGGTCCCGTTCGCCGGTTACGCGTTCAACAAGGCGCACTCCTCCGCGTACGGGCTGGTCACCTACTGGACCGCGTACCTGAAGGCCAACTACCCGGCGGAGTACATGTCCGCGCTGCTCACCTCGGTGCGCGACGACAAGGACAAGTCCGCGGTCTACCTCAACGAGTGCCGCCGCATGGGCATCAAGGTGCTCCCGCCGAACGTCAACGAGTCGGACGCGAACTTCACCGCGCAGGGCGATGACACGATCCTGTTCGGTCTCACCGCGGTGCGCAACGTGGGGCAGAACGTGGTGGACTCGATCATCCGCTGCCGCAAGTCCAAGGGTAAGTACACCTCCTTCCCGGACTTCCTGGACAAGGTCGAGGCGGTGGTGTGCAACAAGCGGACCGTCGAATCGCTGATCAAGGCGGGCGCGTTCGACGAGATGGGGCACACCCGGCGCGGTCTGACCGAGCACTACGAACCGATGATCGACAACGTGGTGCAGGTCAAGCGCAAGGAGGCCGAGGGCCAGTTCGACCTCTTCGGCGGCATGGGCGACGACGACAAGGACGAGCCCGGTTTCGGTCTCGACGTGACCTTCTCCGACATCGAGTGGGACAAGGCGTACCTGCTCGCCCAGGAACGCGAGATGCTCGGCCTGTACGTCTCCGACCACCCGCTGTTCGGCATCGAGCACGTCCTGGGCGACAAGACCGACGCCGCCATCGCCCAGCTGACCGGCGGTGACTACGCCGACGGCGCGATCGTCACCATCGGCGGCATCATCTCCGGCCTGCAGCGGAAGATGACCAAGCAGGGCAACGCCTGGGCGATCGCCACCGTCGAGGACCTGGCCGGTTCCATCGACTGCATGTTCTTCCCGGCCACCTACCAACTGGTCTCCACCCAACTGCTGGAGGACGCGGTCGTCTTCGTCAAGGGCCGCCTCGACAAGCGCGAGGACGTGCCCCGGCTGGTCGCGATGGAACTCCAGGTGCCCGACCTGTCGGAGGCCTCCGCCAACGCACCGGTCACCATCTCCATCCCCACCGTCAAGGTCACCCCGCCACTGGTCGCCCGGCTCGGCGAGGTGCTGGACAGCCACCGGGGCAACACCGAGGTGCGGGTACGTCTCCAGGGCGCCCGCAAGACCACCGTGCTGCGCCTCGACCGGCACCGGGTGGCCCCCGACCCGGCCCTGTTCGGTGACCTCAAGGCACTGCTCGGCCCGGCCTGCCTGGGCGCCTCGCAGGCCAGCTGAGGCCCTCATGCCGAGGGGCGCACCCCGCGCGGGGTGCGCCCCTCGACTGGTCTGCGGCACCGGTCGGTTGACCGGTGGGGCTCAGTTGTGACCGAAGCGCTTCTGCCGACCCTTGCGCGCCATCGACGTCGCGCCCAGGTCACCCCGGTGCGCTTCCAGGGAGACGTTCTTCGCCTCTTCCGCGCTGCGCTCGGCCGCACTGCGGCCGGTCTCCGGTTGCCGCGCCGGTTTCTTGGTGTCCTTGTTCTTGGCCACGATGGTGCCTCCTGTGGGGATCCCGGGCGAGGCCCCGAGTCACGTGGGGGCCCCGAGACGGCTCCCGGGACTACTTCCCGGTGCGAACACAGACTTGCACGATGGAACGGAAGTCGCATTTCGGACGTTTCCCGGAGGGATGGAAGGCCTCAATCCGGTATCCGCCACGCCGATGATCGAGTTCCGGCTCATATCCCCGGCGAGGTCGGGCAGACTCAAGGCGACATCCTGCCGGGGGGCGACCTGATGTGGAAAAGAGGGTGGAACGTGGACCGCTGCGTCGTCCTCGTGGACGCCGGCTATCTGCTCGGCGCCGCCGCGAGCCTGCTGGCCGGAGAACCCTCTCGGTCCCGGATCACCGTGGACCACGCCGCCATCGTGCAGGCCTTGCGAGAACGCGCGGAACGCGAGACCGGCCAGCCACTGCTGCGCATCTACTGGTTCGACGGCGCCCCCGACCGGGTGCCCCAGCCCGAGCACCGGCGGCTGCGCGTGATGCCCCGGGTCACCGTACGGCTCGGCGCGCTGACCCGTACCGACGGGCGCTGGGCGCAAAAGGGCGTGGACGCCGCGATGCACGCCGAACTGTCCGAGCTGGCCCGCAACCGCGCCTGCTCCGACGTGGTCCTGGTGACCGGGGACGGCGACCTGCTGCCCGGGATGATGTCCGCCAAGGAACACGGCGTCGCCGTCCACCTGTGGGCCGTACAGGCCGCCGACGGGGACTACAACCAGTCCGAGGACCTGGTCGCCGAGGCCGACGAGCGCCGGGTGCTGGACCGCGAGTGGATCACCCAGGCGGTACAGGCCCGCGACACCGGCGCGGTCTGCCCGCCGCCCGGACCCCGCCCGGAGATCGCCGCGATCCTGTCAGCGCCGCTACCGGAGTCCGCGATGCCAGCCCCGGCCGGCAAACCGGCCCGCCCCAGCCGGCCGCCCGAACCGGCCAAGAACGGCCACGGACCGGCGCCCGCCGAAACCGGCGCCGCGAAGCCCGGCGTACCCACCCCGAAGGACCTCGCCGGACTCGGCGGCGGCCGGGGCCCCGCGGGCGGCCACCCCACCCCGCAGCCGCCCGCCGCCGCCACCTTGCGCTGGTCGTCGGAGAAGGGCTGGATCGAACGCGGCCCCGGCAGCGAGGCCGCCGACCCCGGGCTGCCCACCCTCGCCCAGCTCACCAGCGCGGAGCAGCGCTGGGCCGACCGAGAGGAGGACATCACCGCGGTCAGCGGCGACCCGTTCGAGGTCGGCCAGGTCTTCGCCCGCCGCTGGATCGACCGGCTGGCCGACCCCTCGGCGCTGCACACGCTCTCCGCCGAGTACCCGCGGGTACCGCACCGCATCGACGGTGAACTGCTGCGCTACGCGGCGCGCTTCGGCCTGCTCGCGCACAAGGACGACCAGATCGACGAGCACGACCGCTACGCCATCCGGGCGGGCTTCTGGCGCGAGGTCGACTCACGCTCCGCGGCGCAGCCCTCGTCCGGGGAGTGACGGCGACAGGCGGACCGGTGGGCGATTCCCCAGGACAGCGGCCGAGGCGCGTCCGCACATGGCACTCCGCCTGACTCCCGCACAAGTCGCCCCGGTACTCTCTGTGCCCGTGAGCAAGGGCACGGAATCGGCGGTGATCTGGACCGTCCGCGGGCTGGCGAAGAGCTACCCCGCCGGGCAGGCGCGTCTGCGCCGCAGGTCCGCCGCCGCGCCGAGCGCGTCGGCGATTCGTGCCAACGACGGCATCGATCTGGACATCCGGCGCGGCGAGATCTTCGGGCTGCTCGGACCCAACGGCGCGGGCAAGTCCACCCTGGTGCGCCAGCTCACCGGGCTGCTGCGCCCGGACGAGGGCGGCATCACCCTGCTCGGCCACGACCTGGTGGCCCATCCCGAGCGCGCCGCCCGGCTCATCGGCTACCTCGGCCAGGAGTCCACCGCCCTCGACGAGCTGACCGTCGCCCTGGCCGCCGAGACCACCGGCCGACTGCGCGGCCTCGACCTGCCCGCCGCGCGTGCCGAGCGGGACGCCGTACTCGACGAACTGGGCCTGACCGACATCGCCCAGCGCCCGCTGAAGCGACTGTCCGGCGGACAGCGGCGGCTGGCCTGCTTCGCCGCCGCGCTGGTGGGGGAGCGCCCGGTGCTCGTACTGGACGAGCCCACCACCGGAATGGACCCGGTGGCGCGGCGCGCCGTGTGGGCCGCGGTGGACCGCCGCCGCGCTGAGCGCGGCACCACCGTGCTGCTGGTCACCCACAACGTCATAGAGGCCGAGACCGTGCTGGACCGGGTCGCGGTCATCGACCGCGGCAAGGTCATCGCCTGCGACACCCCGGCCGGGCTGAAGGCGATGGTGGACGGCGAGGTACGCCTGGACCTGGTGTGGCGGGACGAGCCGCCGCTGGACCTGCCCGAGATCGCCGCGCTGCGCGAGGGCGCGCAGACCGCCGGGCGGCGCTGGACCCTGCGGCTGCCCCAGGACCGGGCGCGGGCCGTGGCCGCCTCGGTCACCTCGGGACCGGCGTTCGCCGCGCTCGATGACTTCACGCTCGCCACGCCGAGCCTGGAGGATGTGTACCTGGCGCTCGGCGGAAGCCAGAAAGGACTGGTCAAGGCGTGACCACCATGTCCGCTCCGAGAGTGCCCGCGATGCGCGGCGCCGTGGAGGACGCGGCCTCGCTCGCGCCGCGCGCCCGGCTGTGGCCCGCGCTGTGCGCGGTGTACCGGGCCCAGCTGTCCCGGGCGAGGGTCGCCCGGATCCCGCTGCTGTTCGTGGCGACGTTCCAGTCCGTCGGCATCATGATCCTGATGCGCGGCGTGGTCTCCACCGGCTCCGACGCGGCCCGCGCGGTGGTCTCCGGCTCCAGCGTGCTGGTGGTGGCGTTCGTCGCGCTCAACCTGCTGGCCCAGTACTTCGGGCAGCTACGCGCGTCCGGCGGACTCGATCACTACGCCACGCTGCCGGTGCCCGCGGCCTCCGTGGTGCTGGGCGCGGCGGCGGCGTACGCGTCGTTCACCCTGCCCGGGACGGTGGTGACCGCGGCCGTCGGCTGTGTGCTATTCCATCTGCCGCTCGGCGGGCTGTGGGTGCTCGGCGCGGTGGTACCGCTCGCGGGCGCCGCGCTGTCCGGGCTGGGGGCGACGCTGGGGCTGCTCGCGCCGCGCCAGGAACTCGCCACGCTGTTCGGCCAGTTGGGCATGTCCGCGGCCCTGCTGCTCGGGGTGCTTCCGGCCGGGCACCTGCCCGGCCCGGTGGGCCTGGCCCGGGACGCGCTGCCGTCCACGTACGGCGTGGAGGCGTTCGCCCGGACCTTCGGCCGGTCGCCGGACTGGGCCGCCGTGCTGGGTGACCTGTCGGTGTGCGCCGCGGTGGGCGTGGTGTCGCTGGCGGTGGCAACCTGGGCGTATCGCAGGGCCGCCTACCGCTGACCGCCGGGGCATGCCGCGGTCGCACAGCGGGACCTGGCACGATAGGCAGGTGACCGCACCGTTGAGCCCGCACGACCAGCAGCCGCCGAACCCGCCCACACCGGACGCGCACGGCGGCGGCGCGCAGCGGCGGCCCGGCCTGGGCCGGGAGCTGCGGGACGGGGCGATCACCGCGTCGGTGGTCGCGGTGTGCGGGGTGCTACTCGGGCTGCTGTGGGGGTGGCTGGCGCCGCAGGTCCCGCTGATCTCGGACGGCTCGGCCGTGTACCTAAAGAACTCCGAGGGCGAGCAGGCGATCGGCGCCGACGGCTGGTTCGCGCTGATGGGCCTGGGCTTCGGCGTGCTGACCGCGGCGGCGGTGTTCTGGCGGCGGCGCGCCGGGGGCATCGCGGTGGTCGTCGGGCTGGCCGCGGGCGCGGTGCTCGGCTCGCTGATCGCCTGGCGGCTGGGCGTGGCGCTCGGCCCGACGCAGAACGTGGTGGCGCACGCCAAGGCCGTGGGCCCCAACAAGGTCTTCTACGCGCCGCTGGAACTGCGCGCCAAGGGGGCCCTGCTGGCCT
Source organism: Streptomyces sp. PLK1-5 (assembly GCA_037034305.1). Taxonomy (GTDB): domain Bacteria; phylum Actinomycetota; class Actinomycetes; order Streptomycetales; family Streptomycetaceae; genus Streptantibioticus_A. The sequence goes on along the minus strand of JBAGJY010000009.1, from coordinate 163,570 downwards.
GGCCGGTGGCCGCGATGGCCACCTTCCTGGCCCTGACCTCGGCGTTCGGTCCGCGGGAGGTCGAGCCCAGCGCCCCGCGCTGGGACGGCTGGTCCGCCCCGGAGCCGCCTTCCGACGCCTCGGACCAGCGCTAGGTCGCTCCGCTGGGGGGCGGTGATGTTCGTTCCGCTGGGGGTGCGGTGGGTCGTCGCTCGGCTGCGGCGTCGTTGTGGCTGGTCGCGCAGTTCCCCGCGCCCCTTTAGGGTGCCGCCTGGTCGCGGCGGGCTTCGGGCGGCCTGCTTGAGCGTGCCGCCTGGTCGCGGCGGGGTTCGCCCGTCCTGCTTGAGCGCGCCGTCGGGTCGTGGGGGTCTTCGGGCGGACTGATTGGTCCGGTGCTCACATCGATCCGGTGCCGATTGCGTGGCCGATGCCGAAGACGGCGGCTGCCGCGGCCGCGCCTACGGCCAGCTGGCGGCCGCCCGAGCGCAGCGCGGTGCGCCCGTTGAGCAGGCCGAGCAGCGCGCCGACGGTGAACAGCGCACCGGCGGCCAGCACGACGGCGGCGACCAGTGCGGCCGGGCCGGAGCCGAACAGATAGGGCAGGACCACCACCAGGGCGCCCAGGGCGAAGGCGACAAGGCTGGAGAGCGCCGCGGACAGCGGTGAGCCCAGCTCGTCCGGGTCGAGCCCGAGCTCCTCGCGGGCCATCGTGTCCAGCGCCGCCTCCTGGTCCTTCATGATCGTGGTCGCGACGCGCTCGGCCTCCTCGGCGTCCAGGCCCTTGGCCCGGTAGATCAGGGCGAGTTCCTCGGCCTCGGCCTCCGGGTCGTCGCGCAGCTCGTCGGCCTCCAGCGCGATCTCGCGCTCGTACGCCTCGCGCTGGCTGCGCATGGAGATGTACTCGCCGGCGGCCATCGAGAACGCCCCGGCCAGCAGCCCGGCCACACCGGCGAACAGGATGGTCGAGCCCGCGGCGCCGGATCCGGCGAACCCCATGACCAGCGCCGTGTTGGACACCAGCCCGTCGTTGACGCCGAAGACCGCCGCGCGCAGCGCGCCGGAGCGGTCGCCGCGGTGCCAGCGCTCGCGGCGGACGATGCTCCGCCCGCCCTCCTCGCCGACCGCCGGGCTCTGTTCGCGCAACCAGGTCAGCACCCTGGCGTGCGAACGCTCGTCGACGGCCATGCCCGGCGCGGCGTCCGGATCGTTCTCGTACAGTCCCGCGTCGGCGTGCTCGGCGCGCTCCACCATCGGCAGCACCGCGTCCACCGAGAAGCGGCGGGCCAGCCAGGACAGCAGCCTGGTGCGCAGCCCCGGGCGGCCCGGGGCGGGGACGCGTTCGCCGAGCGCGGTGAGCTTGTCCGCCCAGTGCCGGGCGTGCCGCTCCTCGACCGCGGACAGCTCCAGGAATATCTGCTGCCGCTCTCCGGTGGCACCGGCGGCCAGTCCCCGGTAGAGGGCGGCGCTTCGGCGCTCGGACTCCAGTGCGGCCCGGTACCGGGCGGCCGCCCGCCGGTCCATGGGCACTGGAGGTTCGGCGACGTCGGGGGTCTTGGCGTTCATGGCGTGGCTCTCCCGCCAGGGTTGGTGCCGGTGGTTCGAAGACAGTCGTGGCAGATGCCGCGGAAGATGACCTGCGCCTCGTCGACGCGGCCCACGTCGTGGCCCGCGGTCAGACAGGGCTTCGCGCCGATCAGGCAGGTGACGTCGGTGACCCGCCCGCACCGCTGGCAGACGAAGTGGTGGTGCCAGCTCTCGGCGTACTCGTAGACCGCCGCGCCCGGGCCGACGTCGGCGCGCAGCACCACACCGAGTTCGGACAGCGCCACCAGGGCGTTGTACACGCTGGTCCTGGGCAGCGAGGTGCCGTGCTCGACGAGGTGTGCGTGCACCTCGTCGGCGGTGTGGTGGCCGCCCATCGCGCGCAGCGCCTCGGTGACCGCCAGCCGGGGCCGGGTGGCGCGCAGCCCGGCCGACCGCAGCCGACCAGCGATGTCCGTCATCCGCTCGCTCCAGACCCGAGTTATTTGGACAATGTCCAAGGTAGCACTCTGGGGGATGGAAGGGCGAAGCCGTCAGGCGTTCCCCGTGGCAGGTGGCGACCGCGCCGGGCGACCGCGGAAGATCCCGCCGGGCTCGCCGCCGGACGGCGCGAACCCTCCGCCGCGGCGGAGGGCGATTCGCGACGACTACGACAGCGCGGCCCGGCGGCCGTGACGAACCGGAACCGTCAGGAGATCATGCGGGCCGATGCCCGTGGTTGGCGTGGCGCTTCTTCAGACGCCACTTCCGCTTGCGCGTGCGCTTCGACATGACGCTCCGCTCCCTCCGCGCGGCCGGACGCCGCACTACGGCCAGCGTGCGCCCGCCCGGCGGGTCTGTCGAGAGATGGACCCGCCGTCTCAGGCCCGGCCGATGGGAGCCGTCGAAGCGGCGGCGACCCGCACCAGGTCGGCCGGGGCCAGCTCCACCTCCAGCCCCCGGCGGCCCGCCGAGACGAAGACCGTGGGATGCCCGAGCGCCGAGGCGTCAACGACCGTCGCCAGCCGCTTGCGCTGGCCCAGCGGCGAGATCCCGCCGCGCACGTACCCCGTGGTGCGCTCGGCGACGGCCGGATCGGCCATCGCCGCCCGCTTGCCGCCCACCGCCGCGGCCAGCGCCTTGAGGTCCAGCGAGCCCGCGACCGGCACGACCGCCACCGTGAGCGCCCCGTCCACCTCCGCGACCAGCGTCTTGAACACCCGCTCCGCCGCGACACCCAGCGCCTGACAGGCCTCCTCGCCGTACGACGCCGCGGCCGGATCGTGCTCGTAGGAGTGCACGGTGAACGGCACCCCCGCCGCGCCCAACGCCGCCGTTGCGGGAGTGCCCCCGGTCTTCGCCCTCCTGGCCAACTCGCCCAGCCCTCAGCTCAGTTGCGGTTCGTCGGCTGCCGGGTCAGCTCGACCGCGGGCAGCGAGGGCAGCTTACCGATCACCGCCGTCTCCCTGCGCAGCAGTTTCAGCTCCTCGGCCAGCCGGGTCGCGGTGTCCGGAGCCTCCAACAGCTCCTGCTTGACCGGGACTTCGACCACCGTGGCGGCGGCCACCAGATAGGACAGCACCGACGGCTGACCGGGCAGTTCCTGCGCCGCCGCCAGCGTCCGCTCCCGCGCCCCGGCGAGTTGCTTCTGGTACGTACGGAACGCCCGCTCCACCTCCGCGGTGAGCGGCCCCGCGCCCTCGCCCGGCAGCTCGGGCAACTCCTCGACCTCGCCGATGAGATACGGGCCCGTGGCGTCCACCGACCGCAGCCGGAACCGGGCGGTGCCGGTGGCCACCATCTCGTACCCGCCGCCCTCCTTCTCCCGCAGCGAGGCCGCGTCCGCTATGCAGCCGACCTGGTACAGCGCCTCGCCCAGATCGGGCCCCAGACCCGCCGCCGCACCGCCGTCCGGCACACCCGGACCGCTCGGCGCCACCTCGTAACCGTCCCTGATCGCCAGCACGCCGAAGTGGCGCGGGGTGTCCTCGGACAGCGCCAGCAGATCTCGGGCGAGGGCGCGGTACCGCTCCTCGAAGAGGTTCAGCGGCAGCACGAGGCCGGGAAAGAGCACCGAGCCGAGGGGGAACAGCGGAAGTCGTGCGGTCACAACAGGTAAGCCTAAGCGCAGGCCCTGTGCGCCAAGACCGGTTTCGCGCTAACACGGTACGCGGCACCCGCACCGGGCCGTCAGCCGCGGCGCAGCAGCCGTGACGCGCCGGTCACCACCGTCGACGCCAGGACCCAGCCGATCATGGTGAGCACGGCCGCCACCCACTGCGCGGCCCCACCCAGCCGCCAGGCGTGGCTCTGCCCAAGATCGACGATCGGCAGTAACAGGTCGAGCGCGAACAGCGCCGGGTTCCACTGCGGCCAGGCCTGGTCGTCCACCGGTTTGGGCACCGGCCCCAGCCCGAAGTACAGCGTGCCCGCCGCCCACAGCACCGCCATCCACAGCGCCGCCCGGCCCGGCCGGTACCCGTAGCCGACCGTGACGTCCTGCAGCCAGCCCCACACCACGCCCGCGGGCGGCAGCGTCTCGCGGCGTCTGCGCTGCTTGGCCAGCAGCACCTCGCGGGCCTGCGAGTCCTCACCGCCGTCCCGCAGCACCTGAGCCAGCGTCTCGTACGGCTCCGGGTTGTACTCCGGTGTCGCGTCGGCCAGCCAGGCGATCCGCTGCTCCAGCGACACCGGGCCGGTCGACGACAGCGACTCGTAGCTGAACCCGGCCAGGTCGATGCCGCCGCGCCCGGGCCAACTCGACGGCCGGTCGGTGAGGTTGCCGACCCGGGCACCGGCCAGCGAGATCCGCCCGGTCGGCGGCTCGTCCAGGACCAGGCGCAGCTCCGGGGTCTGCACGCGGCGCAGCGACAACTGCTGGGTGCCGGTGAGCCGGAAGTGCGCCTTGTCCGCGATCACCGCGTTGCCGAACCGCCCGTCGTCCAGCCGGATCCCGCCCTCGGAGGTGAACCGCTGGGTGTGCACGCCCGCGGGCGGGGTGCCGCCGCCCAGGTAGCCGCTGAACCAGCCGGAGCTCAGATACAGGGTGTGCTCCACGGTGATCCGCGCCGCGTTCAGCGCGTACCGGCCGTACGGATTGTGCAGCGCGCTGCCGCGCAGGCTGAGCCGACCGCCGATCCGGGCGCTGCGCAGACTGATCTCGCCGGTCGACTCCACCAGCTCGGCATCCACGTCCTGCGCGACGGTCAGCCCGTCCGCCGCGATGGAGTGGCCGCTGCGGCTGGAGCCCACGGTGAGCTGGTTGAGCACCAGGTCGGTGCCGATGTGCGCGTCGGTCAGCCGGATCCCGCCCGGCACCGTGCAGTGCGGCAGATACAGGTCGCCCTCGCTGTTCAACCGGGCCGCCTCGATCCGCGGCACCTCGCAGCGCACCAGCCGTACGGTGGTGAAGTGGCAGGCGGGCAGGAGGAGTTGGTGCTCGAAGCGGCACTCCCGCAGCTCCACGTAGGCCCGGACATGGCCGCCCGCCAGGTTCAGCAGCCCGCGGACCAGTGCCCCGGTCAGCTTCAACGCCGCGACCCGCCCCGGCTCACTGGGCGGCCCGGCGAGCAGCAACAGCGCCACGACCTCCGCCCGCACGCAACGGCCCGGATCCGCCTCAACGTCCTTCGGCCGCGCGCCGCTCTCGCCGTCGCCCGCCCGCGGGCCGGGCAGCGCGCCCGCGGCGCCCTCGGACGGATCCGCCCCGGCGTCCGGCGCGTCGGGATCCGGCGGGCCGAGCCTGAGGTCGCAGGTCTCCCCCCGGCGGAACGCGTCCCACATGCGGCGCTCCGCGGCGGTCAGGTCCAGGGGCATGGCGGGCTGGCTCACGGTGTGGTCCCTTCCCGTCGGCGGCGGGTGAGCACCTGGCGGCGATCACCCGGTCGCACGCTATAGCGCGGCGCACCCCGCGCCACCTCCCGATGGCTGGATCCAGCCATGGATCCGCCCTGAACATGACAGCCCCCACGGGGACGCGCCGCGTCTCACGAAGTGGAGGCCTGCCGCGTGTGACAGTGGGGCTCTCTACACTTGGCACCGTGATCTCCCGAATTGATCTGCGCGGCGCCGCCTTCTCCGAGGCCACTGTGAGTGGCGGGATCGACCGTGACCTGCTTCCCCGTGCCGAACTCGACGTGGAGGCCGCCCTGGAGAAGGTGCGGCCGATCTGCGACGACGTGAAGCATCGCGGCACCGCTGCGCTGATCGAGTACGCGGAGCGGTTCGACGGCGTCAGGATCGACCAGGTGCGGGTGCCCACCGAAGCGCTGCGGCGCGCCCTGGAGGAACTGGATCCGGCCGTACGCGCCGCGCTTGAGGAGTCCATCCGGCGCGCCCGCCTGGTGCACGGCGAACAGCGCCACACCGACCACACCACCCGGGTCGTGCCCGGCGGTACGGTCACCGAACGGTGGGTCCCGGTGGAGCGGGTGGGGCTGTACGTGCCCGGCGGACGGGCCGTCTATCCGTCCTCCGTGGTGATGAACGTGGTGCCCGCCCAGGAGGCGGGCGTCGCCTCGCTGGCCGTGGCCTCGCCGCCGCAGGCCGACTTCGGCGGACTGCCGCACCCCACCATCCTCGCCGCCTGCGCACTGCTCGGCGTGGACGAGGTGTACGCGGCCGGAGGCGCACAGGCGATCGCCATGTTCGCCCACGGCACCGACGAGTGCCGCCCGGTCAACCTGGTCACCGGACCCGGCAACATCTGGGTCGCCGCGGCCAAGCGGCTGCTCAAGGGCCGCATCGGAATCGACGCCGAGGCCGGACCCACCGAGATCGCCATCCTCGCCGACCACACCGCCGACCCGGCGCACGTGGCCGCCGACCTGATCAGCCAGGCCGAGCACGACCCCCTGGCCGCCGCCGTCCTGGTCACCACCTCCACCGACCTCGCCGACGCGGTCGACAAGGAACTGGACCGCCAGGTCGCCGCCACCAAGCACACCGAGCGGATCACCGAGGCGCTGTCCGGCAGGCAGTCCGCGACCGTCCTGGTAGACACCCTCGACCAGGGCCTGACGGTGGTGGACGCCTACGCCGCCGAGCACCTGGAGATCCAGACCGAGGACGCCGCCGACGTCGCCGCCCGGGTACGCAACGCGGGCGCGGTCTTCGTCGGCGCGTACGCCCCGGTCTCGCTGGGCGACTACTGCGCGGGCTCCAACCACGTACTGCCCACCGGCGGCTGCGCCTGCCACTCCTCCGGACTGTCGGTGCAGTCCTTCCTGCGCGGCATCCACGTCGTGGACTACACGCGCGACGCACTCGCCGAGGTGGCCCACCACGTGGTGACGCTGGCCGAGGCCGAGGACCTGCCGGCGCACGGCGCGGCCGTCAAGGCACGGTTCGAGTGGAAGGTTCCGCCACGGTGACCCGCATCGACGACCTCCCGATCCGCGACGAGCTGCGCGGTAAGACCCCGTACGGCGCCCCCCAACTCGACGTCCCGGTACGCCTGAACACCAACGAGAATCCGTACCCGCTGCCCGAGCCGCTGGTCGAGCGGATCGCCGAGCGGGTCCGCGAGGCGGCCCGCGGGCTCAACCGCTACCCGGACCGGGACGCGGTGGAGCTGCGCACCCAGCTGGCCGCCTACCTGAGCAGGACCACCGGCCACCGGATCGGGCTGGCCGGGGTCTGGGCGGCGAACGGCTCCAACGAGGTCATCCAGCAGCTGCTGCAGACCTTCGGCGGACCCGGCCGCACCGCGCTGGGCTTCGAGCCCTCGTACTCGATGCACGCGCTGATCTCCCGCGGCACCGGAACCGGCTGGATCCGCGGGCCGCGCCAGGCGGACTTCACCATCGACGTCGAGGAGGCGAAGGCGCGGATCGCCGCACGCCGCCCCGACGTGGTCTTCGTCTGCTCGCCCAACAACCCCACCGGCACCGCGGTGGACGCCGACACCGTGCTCGCGCTGTACGAGGCGGCGCAGTCCGCCAAGCCCTCGCTGGTGGTGGTCGACGAGGCCTACGGCGAGTTCTCGCACCGCCCGTCGCTGCTGCCGCTGATCGAGGGCCGCCCGAACCTCGTGGTGTCCCGCACCATGTCCAAGGCGTTCGGCGCAGCCGGACTGCGCCTGGGCTATCTGGCCGCCGACCCGGCCGTGGTCGACGCGGTCCAGCTGGTGCGGCTGCCGTACCACCTGTCGGCCGTCACCCAGGCCACCGCGCTCGCCGCCCTGGAGCACACCGATACTCTGCTGGGGTACGTCGAACAGCTGAAGGCCGAGCGTGACCGACTGGTCACCGAGTTGCGGACGATCGGCTGCGAGGTGACGGAGTCGGACGCGAACTTCGTGCAGTTCGGCCGGTTCGAGGACGCCCACACCGCCTGGCAGGGTTTGCTGGACCGCGGCGTACTGGTCCGTGACAACGGTGTACCGGGTTGGCTACGCGTCACCGCGGGCACCCCGGCCGAGAACGACGCGTTCCTTGACGCGGTACGCGAGCTGATGAAGGAGAACTGAGCACGATGAGCCGCGTGGGCCGCGTTGAGCGCACCACCAAGGAGACATCGGTGCTGGTCGAGATCAATCTCGACGGCACCGGCCAGGTCGATGTGTCGACAGGTGTCGGCTTCTTCGACCACATGCTTGACCAACTGGGCCGCCACGGCCTGTTCGACCTCACCGTCAAGACCGACGGCGACCTGCACATCGACACCCACCACACCATCGAGGACACCTCGCTGGCCCTGGGCGCCGCGTTCAAGCAGGCACTCGGCGACAAGCGCGGCATCGTCCGGTTCGCCAACGCCTCGGTACCGCTGGACGAGTCACTGGCCCAGGTGACCGTCGACCTGTCCGGGCGGCCCTTCCTGGTGCACAGCGAGCCGGAGGGCATGGCGCCCATGATCGGCACCTACGACACCACCATGACCCGGCACATACTGGAGTCGTTCGTCGCCCAGGCGCAGATCGCCCTGCACGTCCACGTCCCGTACGGGCGCAACGCCCACCACATCGTGGAATGCCAGTTCAAGGCCCTCGCCCGCGCCCTGCGCTACGCCGCGGAGATCGACCCGCGGCAGACGGGCATTCCGTCCACGAAGGGCGCGCTGTGAGCGCCCGCCCGTCGCCCGCCACCGCCCTCAGCGGAGGCGCTGCGCGCCGCTGCCGCACAGGCGCGGCCGCCGGGCCGCAGACTATGACGATGCCCGCACCTCTGCGCCGCGCGGGCGGAGAAGCGAACGGATGGGTGCTGTGAGCGCCCGCCCGTCGCCCGCCACCGCCCTCAGCGGAGGCGCTGCGCGCCGCTGCCGCACAGACGCGGCCGCCGGGCCGCAGACTATGACGATGCCCGCACCTCTGCGCCGCGCGGGCGGCAGTGACATCAGCCGCTGTCGCGGCGGGGCGAACGGATGGGTGCTGTGAACAAGGGCGCGATGCTGTTCATCTTGTTGGGGCTGTTCCTCGCCGGAGGCGTTTACTCCTTCTGGAAGCAGAAGATGCCCAAGAGCGTGGTCATACTGCTCGGAATCGGCTCGGCGATGTCGCTCGCGGCCGGGCTGCTGCGGCTCTAGCGCCGCGCACGTGGAAAGGGACAAGCGATGAGCAAGCGCGTGGTCGTCTTCGACTACGGCTTCGGAAACGTCCGTTCCGCCGAGCGGGCGCTGGCCCGGGTCGGCGCCGACGTGGAGATCACCGCCGACTACGACGCCGCGATGGCCGCCGACGGGCTGCTGGTGCCCGGCGTCGGCGCGTTCGCCGCCTGCATGGCCGGGCTGAAGGAGGCCCGCGGCCACTGGATCATCGGTCGGCGACTGGCGGGCGGACGGCCGGTCATGGGCATCTGCGTCGGCATGCAGATCCTGTTCAGCCGCGGAGTGGAACACGGCGTGCAGACCGAGGGATGCGACGAGTGGCCCGGGACCGTAGAGCCGCTGCGCGCCCCGGTCGTACCGCACATGGGCTGGAACACCGTCGACGCGCCGGAGGGCTCACAGCTGTTCGCCGGACTCGGCCCCGACGAGCACTACTACTTCGTGCACTCCTACGCGGTGCGCGAGTGGGAACTGGAAGTCACCAACGACGCCATCCGCGCCCCCAAGGTCACCTGGGCGACGCACGGCGAGCCGTTCGTCGCCGCGGTCGAGAACGGACCGCTGTGGGCCACCCAGTTCCACCCCGAGAAGTCCGGCGACGCCGGCGCCCAGCTGCTGACCAACTGGATCGAGACCCTGTGAGCCGCCCGATGTCCAAGCTCGAACTCCTCCCCGCCGTCGACGTGCGCGACGGCCAGGCCGTCCGCCTGGTGCACGGTGAGTCCGGTTCCGAGACCTCCTACGGCGACCCGCTGGCCGCCGCCCTCGCCTGGCAGCGGGCGGGCGCCGAGTGGCTGCATCTGGTCGACCTGGACGCGGCGTTCGGCACCGGCGACAACCGGGCCCAGATCGCCGAGGTCGTGCGCTCCATGGACATCAAGGTCGAGCTGTCCGGCGGCATCCGCGACGACGCCTCGCTCGCCGCCGCGCTGGCCACCGGCTGCACCCGGGTCAACCTCGGCACCGCCGCCCTGGAGAGCCCGCAGTGGGTGGCCAAGGCCATCGCCGAGCACGGTGACCGGATCGCCGTCGGCCTGGACGTACGCGGCACCACGCTGCGCGGCCGGGGCTGGACCCGGGACGGCGGCGACCTCTACGAGACGCTGGCCCGCCTCGACTCCGAGGGATGCGCCCGCTACGTCGTCACCGACATCGCCAAGGACGGCACGCTCCAGGGCCCCAACCTGGAACTGCTGCGCAACGTCTGCGCCGCGACCGACGCGCCCGTGGTGGCCTCCGGCGGCGTCTCCTCGCTCGATGACCTGCGTGCCATCGCCGCCCTCGTCGCCGAGGGTGTGGAAGGCGCGATCGTGGGCAAAGCCCTGTACGCCGAGGCATTCACCCTTGAGGAAGCGTTGGAGGCGGTGTCGCGATGACCGGAACCCCCGCTGTGCGGCGAGTGCAGACCGACAGCCCGTGGGAGGAGACCATGGGCTTCGCCCGAGCCGTCGCGGTCGGCGACCGGGTGCTGGTGTCCGGCACCATGCCGCTGGTCAAGGGGGTTCTCCAGGGCGAGGGCGATCCGTACCTGCAGGCCAAGGCGGCCTTCGCGAACGCGTTCGCGGCACTGGAGCCGCTGGGCCTGGGCGCCGCCGACGTGGTCCGCACCCGTATGTACATCACCCACGCCCGCGATGTGGACGCGGCGGGCCGCGCCCACAAGGAGCTGTTCGACGACATCCGCCCGGCCACCAGCCTGCTGGTGGTCTCCGGCTTCGTCGACTCGCGGGTGCTGGTCGAGGTGGAAGTCGAAGCCGTGCGTCCGGCGGCCCGCCCCGACGGACACGGCGCCGAAGAACCGAGTGGAGAGACACCGTGAGCCTGGCCGTCCGGGTCATCCCCTGCCTCGACGTGGCCGACGGCCGCGTCGTCAAGGGCGTCAACTTCCAGAACCTGCGGGACGCGGGCGACCCCGTCGAGATGGCGAAGGTGTACGACGCCGAGGGTGCGGACGAACTGACCTTCCTCGACATCACCGCCTCCTCCGGCAACCGGGAGACCACCTACGAGGTGGTGCGCCGCACCGCGGAGCAGGTCTTCATCCCGCTGACCGTCGGCGGCGGGGTGCGCACCGCCGAGGACGTCAACAAGTTGCTGCGCTCCGGTGCGGACAAGGTCGGGGTCAACACCGCGGCGATCGCCCGCCCGGAGCTGGTCCGGGAGATCGCCGAGCGGTTCGGCAGCCAGGTGCTGGTGCTGTCGGTGGACGCCCGCCGCTGCCTGGAGGGCACGGTGACCCCTTCGGGGTACGAGGTCACCACGCACGGCGGCCGCCGCGGCACCGGTATCGACGCGGTCGAATGGGCGCACCGCGCGGTCGAGTTGGGCGCCGGGGAGATCCTGCTGAACTCCATGGACGCGGACGGCACGAAGGACGGCTACGACACCGGGATGATCGAGGCGGTGCGCAAGCACGTCACCGTTCCGGTGATCGCCAGCGGTGGCGCGGGCAGACTCGGTGACTTCCCGCCCGCCATCGCGGCGGGCGCTGACGCCGTGCTGGCCGCCTCGGTCTTCCACTTCGGCGACCTGCGGATCAGCGACGTCAAGCGGACCCTACGGGAAGCCGGACACCCGGTCCGCTAGCCCCGGACCGGCACCCGGGCGCGGCACCAGTTCGGGGGCCGCGCCAAGCAGGCGGGCCGAAGCCCGCTGCGCTTAGGCAGCGCCCTGAAGGGGCGCGGGGAACTGCGCGACCAGCCACAACGGCGCCGCAGCCGACCGCCGGCACATCACCGCACCCCCAGCGGAGCACTATGCGCTCCCCAGCGGAGCGCGAGCGCTCAGGCGTCGATTCCCAGCCTGGCGCCGCGCAGTTTCGCCACGGCCTCCTCGTCACCGTCCAGTTCCACATGGGCGGCGGACTGGCGGCCGAACACGAACAGGGTCAGCTCGCCCGGCTCTCCCGTGACGGTGACCACCGGCGTGCCCCGGTGCGCCACCGCCGTCTGGCCGTCCGGGCGGCGCAGCACCAGGCCGACCGGGGCCTTGCGGCCCAGTACCCGGGCGGCCCGCTCCAGCCGCTTCCACAGCAGGTTCGCGAAGACCGGGTCGAGTGACCGCTGCGTCCACTCCGGCTGCGCCCGGCGGATGTCCTCGGCGTGCACGAAGAACTCCACGCTGTTCGCGGCCTCGTCGATCTGCTTCAGGGCGAACGGTGACGAGCGCGGCGGGCCGGTCCGGATGAGCTGGACCAGCTCCTCGTACGGCTTGGCGGTGAACTCCTGCTGGACCCTCTCCAGCCGGGCCCTCAGCGGCTTGAGCAGGAGGCCGCCCGCCGCGTCCGGGCGCCGCTCCCGGACCACCACGTGGGCGGCCAGGTCACGTGCGGTCCAGCCCTCGCACAGCGTCGGTGCCCCGGGGCCAGCGCTCTCCAACAGGTCTGCCAGCAGGAGACGTTCACGCTGCGCATGTGTCGTCATGGCGGCAGCGTACGTCCACTCCGGCGCGGGCGGCTACGGCAACGGGCCGGTCAGCTGCTTGCCGTCCATCGAATTGCTCAACGTCAGCGAGCAGGAGACGGTGTCCTCGCCCTGGAACTGATAGGTCGACAGATCCGGGTACAGTGCGTAGTTGTAGTACGTCCGCCCGTCCCTGGGTATGGACTCCAGCCGCTTCTTGGCGTCCGGCTCGCACAGCGAGAGCACCTTGCTCTTGAGGTCGTCCTCGGTGGTCACGGCGCCGGACAGGGTCTCGTTGGTTATGACCTCGCCGTCGTGCGCCGAGTCGCAGGAGACCTTGGTGATCTGCTGCACCTGGCTGTCCAGGCCGGGGGAGTTGAAGCAGTCGCCGGGCGAGAGCTTCACGTAGAGCAGGTGATGGCTGGCCGACGGCACGGGCATGCCGGGCAGCGAGGAGCCGTCCGACGGCTCCTGGCTCGGCGGGCCGGGCGCGCCGGTGTCGGAGGGAGCGGGTGAGGCGGACGCGGACGGGGAGCCGTCGGCCTGTGCGCTGTTGTTGTCGCTGTGGCTGCTGCCGAGCCAGACGATGCCGCCGATCACGATGGCCAGCACGACCACGGCACCGATGACGATGCCCGCGACCTTCGGCCCCTTGCCGGGGCCCGGCGGAGGCGGCGGCGGATACGGCGGGTATCCGCCGGGACCGTATCCACCCGGTCCCGCAGGGCCTGAGGGCGCACCCGGACCGTAGCCGCCGAAGCCCTCGGGGCCGGGCGGCTGGGGACCGTATCCGCCATTGCCGGGCGGAGGCGGCGGGCCGAAGCCCTGCGGCGGGCCGAAGCCGCCCCCGGGGCCCGGGGGCGGGGTCTCGTTCGGCGGTGGAGGGAAACTCATGACCGAAGCATGCCCCATGGCACTGACAGTCGTTCGCCGGGGATGCGAAGTCGTGACTCCCAGCTCGGCGGCGGTAGTTGTGTTCCGGCGCACCGGGCACAAGGGCCTTACCGCGCATCGTGGCGCCGGTGGTTTTCCGTATCCGGCACGGCTGATCCACAATGGGGGGCATGCCAGCCGACTCCCGCCTCGACCCCGCCGTCGCCGCCCGCCTCAAGCGGTCCGCCGACGGCCTGGTCCCGGCCATCGCCCAGCAGTACGACACCGGCGAGGTGCTGATGCTCGGCTGGATGGACGACGAGGCGCTGCACCGTACCCTCACCACCGGCCGCTGCACGTACTGGAGCCGCAGCCGCCAGGAGTACTGGGTCAAGGGCGACACCTCGGGCCATGTGCAGCACGTGAAGTCCGTCGCGCTGGACTGCGACGGCGACACCCTGCTGGTCAAGGTCGACCAGGTGGGCGCGGCCTGCCACACGGGAGACCGCACCTGCTTCGACGCGGGGCCGCTGCCGCTGGGCTAGCGGCCAGCGGTTCGGCACCGCCGGTCTCCGCCGTCGCCGCCGCAAGCCGCTCGCCGTCGCAAGCCGCTCGCCGGGCCACCGCCGACCAGATCCGCAGCCCCCCGGGAAGGGTATGGTGCGAGCCATGACCACGGGCTACGTCACCCCCGACCTCGAAACGTTCCGCGAACTGGCCCGGGATCGCCGGGTCATCCCGGTGACCCGGCGCCTGCTCGCCGACGGCGACACGCCCGTGGGCCTGTACCGCAAGCTCGCGGGCGAGCGCCCCGGGACGTTCCTGCTGGAGTCCGCGGAGCACGGCCGCTCCTGGTCGCGCTACTCCTTCGTCGGCGTACGCAGCGACGCCACCTTGACCGAACGCGACGGCCGGACGCACTGGCTCGGCACCCCGCCGGTCGGCGTGCCCACCGGCGGTGACCCGCTCAGCGCGCTGCGGGCCACCATTGAGACCCTGCACACCCCGCGCGACCTGCACTCCAGCGGTACGCTGCCGCCGTTCACCGGCGGCATGGTCGGCTACCTCGGCTACGACGTGGTGCGGCGCCTGGAGAAGCACATCGGCGACCACGCCAAGGACGACCTGCGGCTGCCCGAGCTGACCATGCTGCTCACCTCGGACCTCGCCGTGCTCGACCACTGGGACGGCACCGTCCTGCTGATCGCCAACGCCATCAACCACAACGACCTGGACACCGGCGTCGACGAGGCCTACGCGGACGCCGTGGCGCGGCTCGACAACATGGCCGCCGACCTGGCCCGCCCCGCCGACAGCTCCCCTTGCGAACTGCCGCCCTCCGAACTGCCGGAGTTCACCGCGCTGTGGGGCGGCCCCGCGTACCAGGACGTGGTGGAGGACATCAAGGAGCGCATCCGCGCCGGTGAGGCGTTCCAGGTCGTGCCGTCGCAGCGGTTCGAGACGCCGTGCCCGGCCAGCGCGCTGGACGTCTACCGGGTGCTGCGGGCGACCAACCCCAGCCCGTACATGTACCTGCTGCGTTTCGACGGTTTCGACGTGGTCGGCTCCTCGCCCGAGGCGCTGGTCAAGGTCGAGGACGGGCAGGCGATGGTGCACCCCATCGCCGGAACCCGGCCGCGCGGCGGCACCCCGCAGGAGGACCAGGCGCTCGCCGAGGAACTGATGGCCGATCCCAAGGAGCGCGCCGAGCACCTGATGCTGGTCGACCTCGGCCGCAACGACCTGGGCCGGGTCTGCGAGCCGGGCAGCGTGGAGGTGGTCGACTTCATGTCCATCGAGCGCTACAGCCACGTCATGCACATCGTCTCGACGGTCACCGGAAGGGTCGCCGAGGGCCGCACCGCCTTCGACGTGCTGACCGCCTGCTTCCCGGCCGGGACCCTGTCGGGCGCCCCCAAGCCGCGCGCGATGCAGATCATCGACGAACTGGAGCCCACCCGCCGGGGGTTGTACGGAGGTTGCGTCGGCTATCTGGACTTCGCCGGTGACTCCGACACCGCGATCGCCATCAGGACCGCGCTGCTGCGCGACGGCACGGCATATGTTCAGGCGGGCGCGGGCATCGTGGCGGACTCGGACCCGGTGGCCGAGGACACCGAGTGCCGCAACAAGGCGGCGGCGGTGCTGCGCGCCGTGGCCACCGCCAACCGGCTCTGAGGGGACGGGAGTTGGGCCGCCCCCGGGAGTGGGCGGCCCAACCCGCTCACGGCGGTCAGCCCTTGAAGGCGCTGACGCCCTTCGGGGTGCCGAGGCCCGTCGGGCCGTCGTAGCCGGGCTTGGCGGTGCACAGGTAGCTTCCGCACGAGCCGTTGGAGCCACTCGTCACATCGTTGAGCGCCGAGGTGTGGGCGTACGGGAAGGACGCGGGAGTGGAACCCGCGGAGGGCGTTCCGGCGAGCGCGTAGACGCTCGCGATGATCGGCGAGGACACACTGGTGCCGCCGAACACCTCCCAGCCCGGGTCACCGCCGTAGGTGTCGTAGACGGAGACCCCGGTGGCCGGATCGGCGACCGCCGAGACATCGGCGACCGTGCGCTTGCCGCAGCCGCTGTCCTTCTGCCAACTGGGCTTGGCGTCGTCCGCCGAGCATCCGGAACCGGCGCCGCTCCAGGCGGTCTCGGTCCAGCCACGGCTGTTGGACGCCTTGGCGAGGTGTGTGCCGCCGACGGCGGTGACGTAGCGGGAGGCGGCCGGGTACCCCACTCCGTAGCCGGAGTCGCCGGAGCTCGCGGTGATCGCGACGCCGGGGTGCCTGAAGTACTGGCTGTCGTAACCGGAATCGGACGAGGACTCGCCGCCGCCGTAGCTGTTGGAGACGTACCTGGCGCCGAGCTTGACCGCCTCGTTGACCGACGCGCCGAGGTCGCCCATGGACGCCGAGTTGGCCTCGACCAGCAGGATGTGGCAGCTGGGACAGATCGCGCTGACCATGTCGACGTCCAGTGACTCCTCCTCGGCCCAACCGGAGTCGGCGGAGGGGAGCTTGGCGGTGCTGCCGGTCTGGCCGACCTTCTTGAAGCAGCCGTTCGCGCTGGTGCAGGCGGGCAGGCCGAACTGCTTGCGGTAGGCGGCCACGTCCTTCTCCGCGTTCGGGTCGTCCTGCGCGTCGACGATCGCCACGGTGGCGCCGGAACCACCGCTGGACGGAAGGGAGTAGGCCTTGTGCAGGTCGCTCGGCCCGAGACCGGAGGGGGCGGCGTCGGGGGACGTGACGGACGCCTTGGCCCCGGTGGCGCCGGCGACCACCTTGAGCGCGTCACACGCCGCCCAGCCGGCCTTGAGTGGCACGGCGCAGGAGTGGACGGTACGGACGGCGCCCGCCGGGGGCTGCCCCGCGTGGGCGGGAACGGCGGCGAAACCGGTGAGCGCCAGGCTCGCGGCGGCGGTCAGGGAGAGCCCGGCGCCGCGGAGCGCCTTGGGGGTGAGTCTGCGCAATTTGCTGCCTCCTGTGGCTGGTGACCCGGAGTCATGAGTGGGGGACGGGGCACGGCGTACAGGGGGTGAGCCGTGGCCCGCTTGCGCGACGGTGCGGTGGGGTGCCCCGATATTCGGAGCGGGATTTCGGAAAACGTATTGTGACCGGCACACGTCAACAAGGGTGGCGGTGTGACTCTGTACCGCCGCTTTGCCGGTGGCTGCCATTCCGTGGGCAAGAAATTGCGCGGCCGTGGACGTGGGCGGCGCTTCAACCGCCGCCCACGGGGTAGTCGGCGCGGATGGCCCTCAGCAGCCCCCGGGTGCCCGGCCGCCGCGCGGTGACGAGATAGTGGTAGGCGTGAGTACCGCCGCCGTACCCCAGCCCCGACCCGCCGAGGGACCCGCCGCCGAACCGCCGCGCCGCGCCGCCGGACGGCGCAGCCTGGCCGTGGCGCTGCTGCTCGGTGCGCTGGGTGCCGCCCTGGTGCTGCTGGCGACGGGCAAGACCTGGTCCACCGGAACCGCGCCCTCGGCGGGCAGCACGGTCCCGGTCGGCGTCACCGGCGAGGCCGTCACCGGGTTGCCCGACGCGCTTGCGCTGGTCGGGCTGGCCGCGCTGGTCGCGGTCTTCGCGGTGCGCCGGGTCGGCCGCCTGGTGGTCTCCGTGCTGCTCGCGCTGTGCGGCGCCGGGACCGTCGCGGCCTGCGTCGGCGGCGCCCACGACACCAGGGCGCTGGGCGCCGCCGCGGCCAAGGCCAGCGGCCTGACCGGCACCGCCGTCCAGCACGTCGGCCACACCGGCTGGCCCTGGGTCGCCGCCGCGGGCGGTGCGCTGCTGCTGCTCGCCGGAGTCCTGGCCGTCGCACGCGGCGCGGCCTGGCCCGCCATGTCCAACCGCTACGAGCGCTCGGACGGCCCCCGCGCGCCGCGCGCCGCCCGCCGCGCACCCGACCCGGAACACCCCGGCGAGATGTGGAAGGCCCTGGACCGGGGCGAGGACCCCACCGCCGACTGATCGGGACCCCGCTGGGGAGCACTACCCCGGACGGGGGACAATGGGCCGAGCACCAGTGCGCCACCGTTGGGCGCCAGAGCATTTTCGAGGAGCAGCAATGGCGGGAAACCACCACGGACACACGCCTGCCGCCTGGACCGGCGTGACCATCGCCTTCATCGGCTTCTGCGTGTCGGCCGTCTTCACCGTGGCGGCCAAGCCGGTCGGCTTCTGGGCGGGCCTGATCGTGGTAGCCCTCGGCGGCGTCGTGGGCCTGGGCATGAGCAAGGCGGGTCTCGGTGCCGCGCAGCCGGCGAAGTCCGGCCGCTGACGCCGTCGTGGCGCGAGCCCGCCGCGCAGGCCCTGGCACCGGGGCCGCTCGCGGCGCCCCGGTGCTGCGTCCGCCGCTGATCCCGTAGAGAATCGGCCGCGTGGCGTCCACCCAGCACCGAACGTCCCCCCGCTCCCTGGTACGGCGCGTCAGCGCCCCCGTAGGCCTGCTGGCCGCGGTCGCGGGGGCCTTCGGCTACGTGGGGTCGGTGGACCCCAACCACCCCGGGCACTATCCGGTCTGCCCGTTCCTGTACCTGACCGGCTGGTACTGCCCCGCCTGCGGCGGACTGCGCAGTGCCTACGCCGTGGTGCACGGTGACTTCGGCGCCGCCCTGCGGGACAACGCGCTCGCCGTGGCCGGGTACGCCGCCGCCGCCGTGCTGTGGGCGCTGTGGCTCTCCCGCGAGGTGCGAGGCCGTCCGCTCGGCCTGCGGGTGCCGCGGGTGGCGTGGTGGGGGATCGGGGCGGTCGTACTGGTCTTCGGCGTGGTGCGGAACCTGCCGTTCGGCTCTTTCCTGGCGCCCTGAGCGGGGCTTCCCAGCGCCCTGAGGCGCCGCTCGGGTCAGCGGCGTTCGTCCAGGTGGTGGGACTGGCGGCGACCGGATGCGGGGTATCGGCCCGGCGGCGGATACCATCGCACTACCTGAGCTCCACAGATCCACCAGTAGGTTCTCGGAACTTCGACAACCGCCACCGGAAGGGGGCCGCTCGCGTGAGTGTGCTCGATGAGATCATCGACGGAGTCCGCGCGGACCTCGCCGAACGGCAGGCGCGTGTCTCCCTCGACGAACTCAAGGAGCGGGCGGCCAAGGCGCACCCGGCCAAGGACGGCGTGGCCGCGCTGCGCGGCGACAGCGTCAAGGTGATCTGCGAGGTCAAGCGCTCCAGCCCCAGCAAGGGCGCGCTGGCCGCGATCGCCGACCCGGCCGGTCTGGCCGCCGACTACGAGGCGGGCGGCGCGGCCGTCATCAGCGTGCTGACCGAGCAGCGCCGGTTCGGCGGCTCCCTGGCCGACCTGGAAGCGGTACGGGCCCGGGTCGACGTGCCCGTGCTGCGCAAGGACTTCATCGTCACCGCCTACCAGTTGTGGGAGGCGCGGGCGTACGGCGCGGACCTCGCGCTGCTGATCGTCGCGGCGCTTGAACAGGAGGCGCTGGTCTCCCTCATCGAGCGCGCCGAGTCCATCGGCCTCACCCCGCTGGTGGAGGTGCACGACGAGGACGAGGTGGAGCGAGCGGTGGCCGCCGGGGCGAAGATCATCGGGGTCAACGCCCGCGATCTGAAGACCCTCCAGGTGGACCGGGGCACCTTCGCGCGCGTCGCGCCGGAGATCCCCGACCATGTCGTGAAGGTCGCCGAGTCGGGCGTGCGCGGCCCGCACGACCTGATCGCCTACGCCAACGACGGCGCCGACGCGGTGCTGGTGGGCGAGTCCCTGGTCACCGGCCGCGACCCCAAGGCGGCGGTGGCCGACCTGGTCGCCGCGGGGGCCCACCCCGCGCTGCGGCACGGAAGGGACTGACCGTTCCCATGCGGCTGTGCGCCCGCCTAGCCCCCGGTTGCCGCCCGCGCGGCTGCCGGGCGCCTGCCCGGCGGGTCCTGGGCCGTCGCGTGCGGTACGTGATCGGCTGCGAGCCCGGCCAGGTGAACGGCATGCGATGGCGCCGTCGCGCGACGACGGCTTGAACAGGGACTCCGGCTACGTTTCCGGTCCCCTTCGGGTGATCCGCGAGGGGTGAGGTGGGCTCGGCGCCGCCGGGCCACACCGTCGTGGCCGGTCGCCGCCGTGGCGGAGGGTTCCTACCGCCATGGTGGCGGGTCCGCGTACCACTCACGTCCGGGCGGCCTTCCTTCCACGGCGTCGGTGAGGAACCCGGCCCGCCGCGGCGGCCTCCTCGCCGCACGCCGCAGTGGCGGTAGGGAACTCCCGCCGCGGCGGTGAGCGGCCCCCCACGACGGAGCCCGGCGGTGCCGAACCCACCGGAAGCACCGCAGCGCAGGCGCACCGCCGGGTGCACCCGGCGCCGCAGCCGAACCGGCACAAGCCACTAAAGTCGCACTTACCGGGAAAACCACCGCAGATCACGGAGTACGGGGCGTAAGCCCCGTCGAGGAGCAGACACCCGATGTCCACCGACTTCTTCATCCCGGACCCCGAGGGTCAAGTCCCCACCGCCGAAGGCTACTTCGGCGCGTTCGGCGGGAAGTTCATCCCCGAGGCGCTGGTCGCCGCGGTCGACGAGGTCGCCGCGGAGTACGAGAAGGCCAAGGGCGACCCCACCTTCGCCGCCGAGCTGAACGACCTGCTCGTGCACTACACCGGGCGCCCCAGCCCGCTCACCGAGGTCCGGCGGTTCGCCGAGCACGCGGGCGGCGCGCGGATCTTCCTCAAGCGCGAGGACCTCAACCACACCGGCTCGCACAAGATCAACAACGTGCTGGGCCAGGCCCTGCTCACCAAGCGCATGGGCAAGACCCGGGTGATCGCGGAGACCGGCGCCGGTCAGCACGGCGTCGCCACCGCCACCGCCTGCGCGCTGTTCGGCCTGGACTGCACGATCTACATGGGCGAGGTCGACACCGAGCGCCAGGCGCTCAACGTCGCCCGGATGCGGATGCTGGGCGCCGAGGTCGTCGCCGTGAAGTCCGGCAGCCGCACCCTCAAGGACGCCATCAACGAGGCGTTCCGCGACTGGGTCGCCAACGTCGAGTCCACCCACTACCTGTTCGGCACCGTCGCCGGACCCCACCCGTTCCCCGCGCTGGTGCGCGACTTCCACCGGGTCATCGGGGTGGAGGCACGCCGCCAGATCCTCCAGCGGGCCGGACGGCTGCCCGACGCGATCTGTGCCTGCGTCGGCGGCGGCTCCAACGCGATCGGCATCTTCCACGCCTTCCTGCCCGACGAGGGCGTCCGCCTCGTCGGCCTGGAGGCCGCCGGACACGGCGTCGACTCCGGCGAGCACGCGGCCACCCTGACCGCGGGCGACCCGGGCATCCTGCACGGCTCGCGCTCCTACGTGCTGCAGGACGAGGACGGCCAGATCACCGAGCCGTACTCCATCTCGGCCGGGCTGGACTACCCGGGCATCGGCCCCGAGCACTCGTACCTCAAGGACGTCGGCCGCGCCGAGTACCACCCGGTGACCGACGACGAGGCGATGCAGGCGCTGCGGCTGCTGTCGCGCACCGAGGGCATCATCCCGGCCATCGAGAGCGCGCACGCGCTCGCCGGGGCGCTGCGCGTCGGCCGCGAACTCGGGCCGGACGGGCTGCTGTTGGTCAACCTCTCCGGCCGCGGCGACAAGGACATGGACACGGCGGCCCGCTACTTCGGGCTCTACGACGAGCGCGGCGCCACCGACAACGCAGCACCCGAGGGGGACGCCAAGTGAGCGGGAACATCCAGCTGTTGACCAAGGCGCTGGCCACCGCCAAGGCCGAGAACCGCGCGGCACTGGTGGGTTACCTGCCCGCGGGCTTCCCGACCGTGGCCGACGGTATCGCCGCCGCGACCGCCATGGTCGAGGGCGGCTGCGACATCGTGGAGATCGGCCTGCCGCACAGCGACCCGGTGCTGGACGGCCCGGTGATCCAGACCGCCGACGACATCGCGCTGCGCGGCGGCGTCAAGATCGTCGATGTGATCCGCACGGTCGGCGAGGTGCACGCGGCCACCGGTGCGCCGGTGCTGTGCATGACGTACTGGAACCCCGTCGACCGCCACGGCGCCGAACGGTTCGCCGAGGAACTGGCCGCCGCCGGGGGAGCGGGCTGCATCCTGCCCGACCTGCCCGTCGAGGAGTCCGGGCAATGGCGCGCGGCGGCCGAGCGGCACGCTCTGGCCACCGTCTTCGTGGTCGCGCCCAGCAGCCGCGACGAGCGGCTGGCGAAGATCACCGCCGCCGGTTCCGGATTCGTCTACGCGGCCTCGCTGATGGGCGTCACCGGCACCCGTGAGTCCGTCGGCGCCCAGGCCGCCGACCTGGTCCGCCGCACCCGGGCCGGCACCGAGCTGCCGGTCTGCGTCGGGCTCGGGGTCTCCAACGCCGAGCAGGCCGCGGAGGTCGCCGGGTTCGCCGACGGCGTCATCGTCGGCTCCGCGTTCGTCAAGCGGTTGCTGGACGCCCCCGACACGGCGTCCGGCATCACCGCGGCCCGCGAGCTGGCGGCCGAGCTGGCGACCGGCGTACGTAAGCGCTGAGCCGCCCGGTGTGATCCGTTCGGGGGAATTGACCGCCGGGGACGCGCGATGCCGCGTCCCCGGCGCGTTAGGCAGGGGCGTGAGCGACAAGAACAGCGAGGGAAAGCGCAGCGCCCGCGAGCGGCTTCAGGCGGAGCGAGAGCGAGACAAGGCCCGCGGCAAACGCAGGAGGACCTTCATGGTGGCGGGCGGGATCGTCGCCGTGCTGGCGATCGCCGCGGTCGCCGGAATCATGGTCTCCAACATCAAGAGCGGCAGCACCAGCGGCCCGGTGACCGCCCCCACCGGCGCCGTCGGCAAGAACAGTCTCGCCATTCCGGTGGGCAGGAACGGCGCGCCCTCGACGCTCACGGTGTACGAGGACTTCCGCTGCCCGGCCTGTGACGCCTTCGAGAAGGGCTTCCGCGACACCGTGCACAGCCTGATGGACAGCGGCCAGCTCAGGGGCGAGTACCACCTGGTCCGGCTGATCGACGGCAACAGCGGCGGCACCGGCTCGCTCAACGCGGGCAACGCCGCGGCCTGCGCACAGGACGCCGGGAAGTTCCGCGACTTCCACGACGTGCTCTACGACAACCAGCCCGACGAGCGGGTGGACAAGTTCGCCGACAAGAACTACCTGCTCCAGCTCGCCGACAAGGTGCCGGGCCTGAAGACGCCGACGTTCACCTCCTGCGTCCACAACGGCACCTACAACGCGTGGGTGAACAAGTCCAACGCCGACTTCAACAGCTCCGGCTACAACTCCACCCCCACCATCCTGCTCAACGGCAAGAGCATCTTCGGCGAGAACCAGCCCCTCACGCCCGACCAGCTCAAGGCCGACGTCGCCGCGGCCAACAAGGGCAAGCCGGTCCCCAGCAGCTGACCGGCCCTGTTACGCAGCCGTTGCCGGGTGGATTGCGCCCGCCCCCGCCCGGCACGGTAGCGTCGGGTACGCCATGGACCTCGCATACATTCCCAGCCCGTCGAGGGGCGTCGTCTACCTCGGCCCCATTCCGCTGCGCGGGTACGCCTTCTGCATCATCATCGGCGTCTTCGTCGCCGTGTGGCTGGGCAGCCGCCGGTGGGTGGCGCGCGGCGGCGTGAAGACGACCGTCGCCGACGTCGCCGTGTGGGCGGTGCCGTTCGGACTGCTCGGCGGGCGGCTCTACCACGTCATCACCGACTACGAGCTGTACTTCGGCAAGGGCAAGGACTGGGTCGGCGCCTTCAAGGTCTGGGACGGCGGTCTCGGTATCTGGGGCGCGGTCGCGCTGGGCGCCCTCGGCGCCTGGATCGGCTGCCGCCGCCGGGGCATCCCGCTGCCCGCCTACGCCGACGCGGTGGCGCCCGGCATCGCCATCGCCCAGGGCATCGGCCGCTGGGGCAACTGGTTCAACCAGGAGCTGTACGGCGGTCCGACCAAGCTGCCGTGGGCGCTGGAGATCGATCCGGCGCACCGCCCGGTGGCCACCCCCGACATCGGCCTGTACCACCCGACGTTCCTGTACGAGTCGCTGTGGGACATCCTCGTCGTCGCGATGCTGGTGCTCTGGGCCGACAAGCGCTTCAAGCTCGGCCACGGCCGCGCCTTCGCCCTGTACGTGGCCACGTACTGCGTGGGCCGCGGGTGGATCGAGCACATGCGGGTGGACTACGCCCACCACATCCTGGGCCTGCGGCTCAACGACTGGACGGCGATCATCGTCTTCCTCGCGGCGGTGGCTTACATCGTGGTCTCGGCGCGGCTGCGTCCGGGTCGTGAGACGGTCGTGGAACCGGCCGCCGCGCAGACCGACGGCGAGCCGGAAAGGGAATCCGCCGAGGGAACCAGCGGCGAGCAGGCCGCCGCGGGCGGCGAACCGAAGCCCACCGGGCCGGACGACGCCCCCGCCAGACAGGAGGACGCCCCCTCGACGGACGACCCGGGGAACGCGCCGAACGCCGAGGCGGGCGGGCCGCCCGCCACCGGGAAGGCATCCGAAGCCTGAAGACGCCGAGGCCTCCAAGAAGGCCTGACGCGTCCCGCACGGTCCCGACAAGGCCGCCGGATCTGACGGATCCGGCGGCCTTCCCGCGTACCGGGACCGCGTCGCGGGAACCGCCCCCGCGGGGGATCGCACCCGCTTCGGCCAGGCTTTCCTTGCTGGCAGAGGCCATCGCTTCGTGCGTATCTTCGATGCGTTTGGGAGGGACCGGGCGGTCCGCACCTGGCCCGGAAGGGAGACCGAGCAGATGTCCACCGTCGTCGAGAACGAGGCCGAGCGCCTCGACTACCACGTACCGCACCACAGCCACCGCGACGTCAACGGCGGCTGGCTGCGTCCGGCCGTCTTCGGCGCGATGGACGGACTGGTGTCCAACTTCGCGCTGATGACCGGTGTCGCCGGAGGGCATGTCTCCAACAAGACCATCGTGATCGCCGGTCTCGTCGGCCTGGCGGCCGGTGCCTTCTCCATGGCCGCGGGCGAGTACACCTCGGTCGCCTCGCAGCGTGAGCTGGTCGAGGCCGAACTGGAGCTGGAACGCCTGGAGTTGAGCCGCAACCCCAAGGACGAGCTGCACGAACTGGCCAGGCTCTACGAGTCCCGCGGCGTCGAGCCGGAACTGGCGATGGAGGTCGCCCGCCAGCTGTCCGCCGACCCCGAGCAGGCGCTGGAGATACACGCCCGCGAGGAACTGGGCATCGACCCGTCCGACCTGCCCTCGCCGCTGGTCGCCGCCGTCTCGTCATTCGGATCGTTCGCCGCCGGTGCGCTGCTGCCGCTGCTGCCGTACCTGCTGGGGGCCACCGCCCTGTGGCCCGCGCTGGTGGTGGCGCTGCTGGGGCTGTTCGCCTGCGGTGCGGTGGTGGCCAGGGTGACGGCCAGGTCGTGGTGGTTCAGCGGGCTGCGGCAGCTGGTCCTCGGCGGCGCGGCGGCCGGGGTCACCTTCGTGCTGGGCTCGCTGTTCGGGACGGCCGTCGGTTAGCCTGGTCAGCCGAGCCGTGACACAGGCCACAAGCCGCCGGACGGCCCCCGCTGTTTCCCGCTCGTTTCGGCATCCTCACGGCGGGGCATGAGGTACAAGCGCGCCGGGCAGTGCAGCCCGCCAAGCGCCGGGTGACCTGCTCGCAGACCCGCATTCCACCGCGTTAGTCCACATACTGGGAAGCCCATATCCACTGTTCGGGATCCCGGTCATCATGTAACCTGCACGAAATCGCAGAGGGCCAGTGTCGTCCCTGTTGCGCCGTGACCATTCACAGTGTTCCGGCACTGCAAGCCACGACGACAGGAGAGCCGATGCGTTCCGCGTCCACGCACTCCGCGCCCGGCACCCGCTGGGCCCACATGGACGGGCGTCCCGCCCCGCAGGGGATGTACGACCCCCGCAACGAGCACGACGCCTGCGGCGTCGGCTTCGTGGCCACCCTCACCGGCGAGGCCGACCACGCGCTCGTAGAGCAGGCGCTGACGGTGCTGCGCAACCTGGAGCACCGGGGAGCCACCGGTTCGGAACCCGATTCCGGCGACGGCGCCGGAATCCTTGTCCAGATCCCGGACGCCTTCCTGCGCGAGGCCGTCTCCTTCGAGCTGCCCGCCGCCGGTGCCTACGCCGTCGGCATCGGCTTCCTGCCGGTCGAGGACGAGGCCCGGGCCAAGGCGGTCGACTCCATCGAGCGGATCGCCGCCGAGGAGGGCCTGGAACTGCTGGGCTGGCGCGAGGTGCCGGTCGCCCCCGAACTGCTGGGCGCCACGGCCCGCGCCACCATGCCGTACTTCTCGCAGCTGTTCGTCGCCGACGCCACCGGCGCACGCCAGGGCCTGGAGCTGGACCGGCTCGCCTTCGTGCTGCGCAAGCGCGCCGAGCGCGAGGTGAACGTCTACTTCCCGTCGCTGTCCGCGCGGACCGTCGTCTACAAGGGCATGCTGACCACCGGCCAGCTGGAGCCGTTCTTCCCCGACCTGTCCGACCGCCGGTTCGCCACCGCGATCGCCCTGGTCCACTCCCGCTTCTCCACCAACACCTTCCCCAGCTGGCCGCTGGCCCACCCGTACCGGTTCGTCGCGCACAACGGCGAGATCAACACCGTCAAGGGCAACCGCAACTGGATGCGCGCCCGCGAGTCGCAGCTGGCCAGCGAGCTGATCAAGGGCGACCTGGAGCGGATCTTCCCGATCTGCACCCCGGACGCCTCGGACTCCGCCAGCTTCGACGAGGTCCTGGAACTGCTGCACCTCGGCGGTCGCTCACTGCCGCACAGCGTGCTGATGATGATCCCGGAGGCGTGGGAGAGCTCCACCCTCGGCGACTCCATGGACCCCGCCCGGCGCGCCTTCTACCAGTACCACTCCACCATGATGGAGCCCTGGGACGGCCCCGCCTGCGTCACCTTCACCGACGGCACCCTGGTCGGCGCCGTGCTGGACCGCAACGGCCTGCGCCCCGGCCGCTACTGGGTCACCGACGACGGCCTGGTGGTGCTCTCCTCCGAGGTCGGCGTGCTGGACATCGCGCCGCAGAAGGTGGTCCGCAAGGGCCGCCTGCAGCCGGGCCGGATGTTCCTGGTCGACACCGCCGGGCACCGCATCATCGAGGACGACGAGATCAAGGCCGAGCTGGCCGCCCAGCAGCCGTACGGCGAGTGGCTGGAAGCCGGTCTGATCCACCTCAAGGACCTGCCCGAGCGCGAGCACATCGTGCACACCCACGCCTCGGTCACCCGCCGCCAGCAGACCTTCGGATACACCGAGGAGGAACTGCGGGTCATCCTCGCGCCGATGGCGAAGTCCGGCGCCGAGCCGATCGGCTCGATGGGCACCGACTCGCCGATCGCCGCGCTCTCCGAGCGTCCGCGGCTGCTGTTCGACTACTTCACCCAGCTGTTCGCGCAGGTCACCAACCCGCCGCTGGACGCCATCCGCGAGGAACTGGTCACCTCGCTGGTCTCCGCGGTCGGCCCGCAGGGCAACCTGCTGGAGCCGACCCCGGCGACCTGCCGCAACGTCACCCTGCCGTTCCCGGTGATCGACAACGACGAGCTGGCCAAGCTCATCCACATCAACGCCGACGGCGACCTGCCGGGACTCAAGGCCGCCACGCTCTCCGGCCTGTACCGGGTCACCGGCGGCGGCCAGGCGCTGGCCGACCGGCTCGCCGAGATCTGCGCCGAGGCCGACGCCGCCATAGCGGCCGGCGCCCGGCTGATCGTGCTCTCCGACCGGCACTCCGACGCCGAGCACGCGCCGATCCCGTCGCTGCTGCTCACCTCGGCCGTCCACCACCACCTGATCCGCACCAAGACCCGCACCCAGGTCGGCCTGCTGGTCGAGGCCGGGGACGTGCGCGAGGTGCACCACGTCGCACTGCTCGTCGGCTACGGCGCCGCGGCCGTCAACCCGTACCTCGCCATGGAGTCGGTCGAGGACCTGGTGCGCGCCGGGACGTTCCTGCCGGGCGTCGAGCCGGAGACCGCGATCAAGAACCTGATCAAGGCGCTGGGCAAGGGCGTGCTGAAGGTGATGTCCAAGATGGGCATCTCCACCGTCGCCTCCTACCGCGGCGCCCAGGTCTTCGAGGCCGTCGGCCTGGACGAGGGCTTCGTGGACACCTACTTCCACGGCACCGCCACCAAGATCGGCGGCGCCGGGATCGACGTCGTCGCCAAGGAGGTCGCCGCCCGGCACGCCAAGGCGTACCCGGCCTCCGGCATCGCCGCCGCCCACCGCCGCCTGGAGATCGGCGGCGAGTACCAGTGGCGCCGCGAGGGCGAACCCCACCTGTTCGACCCGGAGACCGTCTTCCGGCTCCAGCACGCCACCCGCACCCGCCGCTACGACATCTTCAAGAAGTACACCGACCGGATCAACGAGCAGTCCGAGCGGCTGATGACGCTGCGCGGCCTGTTCAACCTCAAGTCCGGCGAACGGCCCCCGGTGCCGATCGAGGAGGTCGAGCCGGTCTCCGAGATCGTCAAGCGGTTCTCCACCGGTGCCATGTCCTACGGGTCGATCAGCCGCGAGGCTCACGAGACCCTGGCCATCGCCATGAACCAGCTCGGCGGCAAGTCCAACACCGGCGAGGGCGGCGAGGACCCGGAGCGGCTCCACGACCCGGCCCGGCGCTCGGCGATCAAGCAGGTCGCCTCCGGCCGCTTCGGCGTCACCTCCGAGTACCTGGTCAACGCCGACGACATCCAGATCAAGATGGCCCAGGGCGCCAAGCCCGGCGAGGGCGGCCAGCTGCCCGGCCACAAGGTCTACCCGTGGGTCGCCAAGACCCGGCACTCCACCCCCGGAGTCGGCCTGATCTCGCCGCCGCCGCACCACGACATCTACTCCATCGAGGACCTCGCCCAGCTCATCCACGACCTGAAGAACGCCAACCCGGCCGCCCGCATCCACGTCAAGCTGGTCTCCGAGGTCGGCGTCGGCACCGTCGCGGCGGGCGTCTCCAAGGCCCACGCGGACGTCGTGCTGATCTCCGGCCACGACGGCGGCACCGGCGCCTCGCCGCTGACCAGCCTCAAGCACGCGGGCGGGCCGTGGGAGCTGGGCCTGGCCGAGACCCAGCAGACGCTGCTGCTCAACGGGCTGCGCGACCGGATCGTGGTGCAGACCGACGGCCAGCTCAAGACCGGCCGGGACGTGGTCATCGCAGCTCTCCTCGGCGCCGAGGAGTTCGGCTTCGCCACCGCGCCGCTGGTCGTCTCCGGCTGCGTGATGATGCGGGTGTGCCACCTGGACACCTGCCCGGTCGGTATCGCCACCCAGAACCCGGTGCTGCGCAGCAGGTTCAACGGCAAGGCCGAGTTCGTGGTCAACTTCTTCGAGTTCATCGCCGAAGAGGTCCGCGAACTCCTCGCCGAACTCGGCTTCCGCTCCATCGAGGAGGCCGTCGGCCACGCCGAGTTGATCGACACCAGCCGCGCCGTCACCCACTGGAAGGCCCAGGGCCTGGACCTGGCGCCGCTGCTGCACGTACCGGAACTGCCGGAAGGCGCGGTGCGCCACCAGGTCGCCACCCAGGACCACGGGCTGGCCAAGGCACTCGACAACCAGCTGATCAAGCTGGCCGGCGACGCGCTGGAAACCGGCTCCCCGGTGCGCGCCCAGCTGCCGATCCGCAACATCAACCGCACGGTGGGCACCATGCTCGGCCACGAGGTCACCAAGCGGTACGGCGGCGCGGGCCTGCCCGACGACACCGTCGACATCACCTTCACCGGCTCCGCCGGACAGTCGTTCGGCGCGTTCCTGCCCAAGGGCGTCACCCTGCGGCTGGAGGGCGACGCCAACGACTACGTCGGCAAGGGCCTGTCCGGCGGCCGGGTCGTCGTGCGCCCGGACCGGGGCGCCGACCACCTCGCCGAGTACTCCACCATCGCGGGCAACACCCTCGCCTACGGCGCCACCGGCGGCGAGATGTTCCTGCGCGGCCAGGTCGGCGAGCGGTTCTGCGTCCGCAACTCCGGGGCCACCGTCGTGGCCGAGGGCGTCGGCGACCACGGCTGCGAGTACATGACCGGCGGGCGCGCCGTCGTACTGGGCGAGACCGGGCGGAACTTCGCGGCCGGAATGTCCGGCGGCATCGCCTACGTACTCGACCTCGACCCGTCCCGGGTCAACAACCAGCTCGTCGACGTCGAACAACTCGACGCCGACGACATCGCGTGGCTGCACGACGTGGTGCGCCGCCACCAGCAGGAGACCGGCTCCACCGTCGCCGAGGCGCTGCTCGCCGACTGGGGCACCACCCTCACCCGCTTCGGCAAGGTCATGCCGAGGGACTACAAGGCAGTGCTCGCCGCCAAGGTCGCCGCCGAGCAAGCAGGACTCAACGAGTCCGAGACCACGGCGAAGATGATGGAGGCGGCACATGGCTGACCCGAAGGGCTTCTTGACCACCGGCCGCGAGGTCGCCACCTCCCGCCCGGTCGGCGAGCGCGTCAGGGACTGGAACGAGGTCTACGTCCCCGGCTCACTGCTGCCGATCATCTCCAAGCAGGCCGGACGCTGCATGGACTGCGGCATCCCGTTCTGCCACAACGGCTGCCCGCTGGGGAACCTCATCCCGGAGTG
Source organism: Streptomyces sp. PLK1-5 (assembly GCA_037034305.1). Lineage (GTDB taxonomy): Bacteria > Actinomycetota > Actinomycetes > Streptomycetales > Streptomycetaceae > Streptantibioticus_A. The sequence goes on along the minus strand of JBAGJY010000009.1, from coordinate 133,236 downwards.
GAACGACTACGCCTACCGCGGTGACTGGAAGGCCGCCTACGAGCGGCTGCACGCCACCAACAACTTCCCCGAGTTCACCGGGCGGTTGTGCCCCGCGCCGTGCGAGTCCGCCTGTGTGCTGGGCATCAACCAGCCCGCGGTCACCATCAAGAACGTCGAGGTCACCATCGTCGACAAGGCGTGGGAGGGCGGCCATGTCGCCCCCCAGCCGCCGGACCGGCTCTCCGGCAAGACCGTCGCCGTCATCGGCTCGGGACCGGCCGGACTCGCCGCCGCCCAGCAGCTCACCCGGGCCGGCCACACGGTCGCGGTGTACGAGCGCGCCGACCGCATCGGCGGCCTGCTGCGCTACGGCATCCCCGAGTTCAAGATGGAGAAGCGGCACATCAACCGCCGCATCGAGCAGATGCGCGCGGAGGGCACCAAGTTCCGCACCGGCGTGGAGGTCGGCCGGGACATCGACGCCGCCGAGCTGCGCAGGCGGTTCGACGCGGTCGTGATCGCCGCCGGTGCCACCACCGCCCGCGACCTGCCGGTGCCCGGCCGCGAGCTGAACGGCATCCACCAGGCGATGGAGTACCTGCCGCTGGCCAACAAGGTCCAGGAAGGCGACTACGTCACCTCCCCGATCTCCGCCGAGGGCAAGCACGTCGTGGTCATCGGCGGCGGCGACACCGGCGCGGACTGCGTCGGCACCGCCCACCGCCAGGGCGCGGCCTCCGTCACCCAGCTGGAGATCATGCCGCGCCCCACCGACGAGCGACCGGCCCACCAGCCGTGGCCGACGTTCCCGATGACCTACAAGGTGACCTCCGCCCACGAGGAGGGCGGTGAGCGGGTCTACTCGGTCAACACGGTCCGCTTTGAAGGCGACGAGAACGGCAACGTGCAGTCCCTGCACCTGGTCGAAGTCGAGTTCAAGGACGGCAGGTTCGAGCCGAAGCCCGGCACCGAGCGCACGATCCCGGCCCAACTGGTCACCCTCGCCATGGGATTCACCGGCACCGACCAGAAGAACGGACTGGTGGAGCAGCTCGGCCTGGAACTGGACGCCCGCGGCAACATCGCCCGCGACAAGGACTTCGCCACCAACGTGGACGGTGTCTTCGTCGCCGGTGACGCGGGCCGAGGCCAGTCGTTGATCGTATGGGCGATCGCCGAGGGCCGCTCGGCCGCCCGTGCCGTCGACAACCACCTGACCGGCGCCAGTTCGCTGCACGCGCCGATCCGCCCGACCGACCGCGCCCTGGCGGTCTGACGGCGGCCACGAGTGAGCCGTACAGCGCCGTACGGCTGTTGAGCGGCGCCCGCCCCCCTTCCCCGACCGGAGGGGCCGGGCGCCGCGTCGTGTCCCTACCGAGGCGTAGCCTGACCCTGGTTCACCGGACGGTACTTGGGGAGGCATCAGGTGGTAGAACACCGCAGCGTCGACGTGAACGGCATCCGGTTGCACATCGCCGAGGAGGGCGAGGGACCGCTCGTCGTGCTGCTGCACGGATTCCCGGAGTGCTGGTACTCCTGGCGCCACCAGTTCGCGCCGCTGGCCGCCGCCGGATACCGGGTCGTCGCACCCGACCAGCGCGGATACGGGCGCAGCGACCGGCCGCAGCCAATCGACGCGTACACCATCTTGCACCTCGTCGGCGACGTCATCGGCCTGATCCACGCGCTCGGCGAGGAACGCGCCGTGGTCATCGGCCACGACTGGGGCGCACCGGTCGCCTGGCACACCGCGCTGCTGCGCCCCGACGTGGTGTCCGCCGTCGTGGGCCTGAGCGTGCCGCCGCAGCCGCGCGGCTCGGTGCCGCCGCTGCGGGCCATGCGTGAGCGGTTCGACGGGCAGTTCTACTGGAACTACTTCGAGACCCCCGGCGTCGCCGACGCCGAACTCGCCGCCGACCCGCGCACCACGTTCCGCCGCACGCTGTACGGGGCCTGCGGCGACAACCCGCACAACAACCCGCCCGGCCAGCCGCTGATCCAGCCCGGCGGCGGCTTCATGGACCGGGTCAAGGCGCCGGAGAAGCTGCCCTCCTGGATCACCGAGGAGGACATCGACGTCTTCACCGCGGAGTACGCCGAAGCGGGCTTCACCGGCGGCCTGAACTGGTACCGCAACCTCGACCGCAACTGGGAACTGACGGCCGCCTGGCAGGGCGCCGCCCTCCAGCCCCCCGCCCTCTACATCACCGGCGACCGGGACCTGGTCTACCGCTTCCCCGGCATGGAGGACCTGCTCCCCGCCCTGCCCACCCTCCACCCCACCCTGCGCGAGCCGATCATCCTGGAAGGCTGCGGCCACTGGACCCAACAGGAGCGGCCCCAGGAGGTCAACGCGGCGCTGCTGGAGTTCCTGGACTCCCTGTAGAAGCCCGCTCGCGGACGTTTTTCCGGGTCTCCGCGATCCGCGCAAGAAGGTCACAGACTCCCCGCGACCCCCGGCCTCGCCGGGGGTCGCGCGCTCTCGAATGCCGACATGTCCCACGGGTTGCGGGAGGCGACCGCGCGGTAAACCGGCCAGGGGCGGTGGATCCGGAAAAGCACGTGAAGGAACTGCCGACATTCCGTGGACGCCGCCGTGGGTCGCATGTGGGGATATTGGGAAGCTAGCCAGAAATTACCGATGAGCCGGGGTCGCCGGGCGGGCCGTCGGCGTGGTTTGCTCTCGCGCCAAGCCACAAGTTGAAAGGCCACTCATGCGTAACGAATTCACCCCCGTTGAGACCCGAGAGATTTCTGACGCCGACCTGGACGCCGTTTCCGGCGGCCTTCTCGGCGACGTGGTGCAGGACGGCACGTCCGCGCTGCCGGGTCTGCCCGGGCTGCCCGCGCTGCCCTTCGGCGTGCTCAGCGGCGGCGGAGGCATCCAGGTCGCCGGCCCCGTCTCGGGCCAGGCCAGCGTTTCCGGCGTAGCCGCTCTCTGACCCACCACGGGCCCCCAGAAGCCCCTGACGCCTCTGGCCAGTTCGGGCCCGCACCCTTCGCCCCGCCGACCGCCGGTCGACGGGGCGAAGTGCTGGGTTCCACACAGATGGCGGGCCTACGTGTCGCACTGCATCTGCGCCCCGCAAACCCCACACCGCGCCGTGAACCTCCCCCGCACCGGCACACGAATGCGCTGGCGGCACGTGGGGCAGGGAAACGACACCCGCAACGGCGACCCGCCCTCGAACGCGTAGCCCCCCGCCCGCACCGGCGAGATCCCGTCCCCCCGCTGCACGGCCCGCCGGTCCGCCGCGTACCGCCGCCGCCCGGCCCACCCGCACCGGGCCAGCGGCGGCTGCCGCAGATCCGACTCGGCCCGCGCCAGCCCGGCGCGATACGCGTCCCGCGCCTGCGCGCTGGAGAACCACGGCTCGATGTCGTCGCCGAACGCCAGCGCCCGCTTGGCCAGCACGTACCCGAACTCCTCCGGGGTCAGATACCCGAGCTTGGAAGCCGACCGCACCAGCCGGTCCCCGCGTACGTTGCTCTCCTCCCGGTAGGCGTCCAGCAGCAGCCACCCCACACCGAGATAGGCGGACGCGGTGTCCGTGAGGATCTCGTTGTCCCGCGTACCGGCGAACTCCAGCCCCAGCCGGTGCAGATAGACGTGCATCACCTCGTGCGCCAGACACGCCCCGATGTCCCGCCGGTCCTCCTTGAACCGCGAGTTCAGCTCGATGAAGTACTCCGGCCCGGCCTCCAGCTCCACGTTCCCGGCGTGCACCATGTCCCGGAACGCCACGATCATCCGCGCCTCCGGCAGCCGCAGGTGCTGCACGATGGTCCGCGCCACCTGCTGGGTACCCAGGTAGATGTCGGTGTCCGGCGGTACCCGCACCTCGTCCGGCAGAACGCTCACCGCGAACGTGCTGACGGTGTCGTACGACAGCCGCTTGTACAGCGCGGTCAGGGCGGCCTGGATGGTCTCCAGGTGCGGGAAGCCGTGCACGATCGGCCCGCTGGCCGGGCCTGACCGGTCCGCGGGTCCGGCATGACGCGTCACGGGCACCTCCCCAGGGCTGTCGCCCTTACGAGCCTACGTGCCGCCGCCGCGTTTCGCCCTCGGCTCAACCACGCGGCGCCACCCCCCTTCCCGATCTAGCGTCTGCGTTCATGGAGACCGTACAACTCACCCCTGACATCTGGATGTTGCGCTTCGCGGTGGGCCAGGCGTACGCGGTCCGCACGGCCGACGGCTTCGCCCTGGTGGACTGTGGCGCGGCGGGCGCCGACCAGGACGTCCTCGCCGCCCTGCGCGGACTCGGCGCCCGCCCGCAGGACCTGCGGCAGATCGTGCTGACCCACTCCCACAACGACCACTGCGGCTCGGCCGCCGCGCTCGCCGCCGCCACCGGCGCCACGGTCGCCGCCGGCGCCGCCGACGCACCCGTCATCCGCGGCACCGTCCCCGAGCCGCCCCCGGTGCTGCTGGACTGGGAGCGCCCGCTCTACGACCGCATCGTCCCCACCGTCCCGCCTATGCCGCCCTGCCGTGTCGACCGGGAGCTGGCCGACGGCGACCAGCTCGACTGGGGGTTCCCGGCCCGGATCCTGCACATCCCCGGGCACACGGCGGGCAGCATCGCCGTCCATCTGCCGGACGCCGCGGTGCTGTTCACCGGCGACACGGTGGCGAACGTGGGACAGCTGATGCTCGGCGTGTTCAACGTCGACCGCGAGCAGGCGGCGGCCTCCTTGCGCAGGCTCGCCGAACTCGACGTGGACATCGCCTGCTTCGGCCACGGCGAACCGATCCTGCACGGCGCGGGCGACGCGCTGCGCGCCCTACCGACACAGGCCCTAGGGCCGCTCAGCCCTCGGGGTAGCGCGGCGCTGTCGCCTGCCAGGCGGTGAACAGCGGCAGCTCCCCGGTCGAGTCGAGCACCACCAGCCCGAAGGGCCGGTCGAAGGCGATCTCCGCCACCCTCGGCCGTGAGGTGACCATGCCCGCGTACATCATCCTGACCGCCGTGGCCGCGGCCGCCTCGATGCCCGCCTCGGCCACCTTGACCACGGCCTCCTGAACCACCTGGTCGACCTTGAGGCCCTGCGGCGACAGCCCGGAGAAGTCGGCGTCGTCCCTGGTGGCGCGCTCCAGCCCGAGCGCCGGAAGGTCTCCGGTCACCTCGATCGTGGTGCGCAGCGCGAGCCGCGGCAGCAGCACCCGCACCTGGTCGGCGTCGACCCGGGCGCGCAGCCCGGTCGGCGCCCACGCCGCGGGCAGCACCTCGCTCGCGCCGCGGCCCGGCGAACCGATCACGAAGCGTACGACGGCCGGGGTGAACCCCTCGGTCGCACACCGCAGTTCGACCACCCGGGTCAGCCCGCCGGACGGCTCCGGCACGGTCCACGCGGAGTGCGCCGAGAACATCTTGCACATCGTCGGCACCTGGTGCACGGTCCCGGCCGCGTCGGTGAACGCACGGTCCCGGGTGTGCGCCGGGTCGAACGGATCGGCCCAACGGGCCCTCAGCGCCAGCGCGTTGACCAGCAGCAGCCGGGTCCCGTCCACTATTCGCACCGGCAGCCGCTCGACCAGGCCGCCGGTGGCCCCCCGCACCCAGGCGTCGATCACGGCCGGGGAGGCGTCGTCCAGCTCCCCGAAGCCGACGTCCGGCAGCGCGGCACGGAACTGCTCGCGCAGCGGCGAGCGGCTCCACACCCCGGTCGCCATCGTCAGCGCGTCGGTCTTCTCCAGCGCGCGCACCGCCGCGGCCACCGCGGCGGCGGGCTCCGGACCGGTTTCCAGCACGTCCTCGAACGCCGCGGCGGTCCTGCCGCGCGCCCCCACCGAGACCGTGGCCAGGGACAGCCACAGCCCCGCGGGAGAGGCGGCGAAGTTCCCGTCGGGCGTCCGGGCGACGGACTCCAGCCAGCGGTGCGTGAGTTGACGCATACTGTCAGCCTACGGCGCCATCGTCCTTTTGGACGATGGCGCGATGGCCACATGGTGGACGCGGGGTCACACACAGCCGCGTAGCGTCAACGGTACGCGCAGGACCACCGCCCGTGCTGGGTGCCAACGCAGCCGCCGTCCCGCTGCTCCTGGTCTCGGCCGCCCTGTGCGTCTGGGCGCTGCTGGCCACCCCGGACCGCTCCGGCACCCGGGTGCACGGCGACTACGCCGCGACCGCCGCCAGCACCAGCGGGGCGCCGGTGCGAATCGACATCCCGCGTGCGGGCGTCCACGCCCGGACGCTCCCGGTCGGCGCGACCTCGGCCACCCCGCCGCCGCGGTGCGCGGGCCGCTACGCCGCCAGCGCGGCGCCCGGCGACCCGGGGCGGTCGTCAAGCACGCGGCCGACGCCGCGGCGGTCCGCGTCACGCCGCGCACCGTCGCCGACGGCCTCGAAGTGCGGATCGCCGACGACGGCAGCAAGGCCGCCAAGCTCGCCGAGTCCGCGCGCGGCGGCTTCGGCCTCGTCGGCCTCAGCGAACGCGCCGAAGCGCTCGGCGGACGGCTGACCGCCGGACCCGCCCCCGAAGGCGGCTGGCTGGTCACCGCCGTACTACCGCTGGCCTGAACCCGGCAGCGCGAACCCTGCAGACGAACCCGGCAGCGCGAACCCGGGCCGTGGAACGCGGGAGTCCAGGCGCTGCGCCCGGGCCATCCGCCGACGATCGGATCCGACCGAACCCGCAGGGTCCTGCCGTAAGCCCGCCCAGGATATGGACATACATACCACCGCAATACCCCTTTCGGGTCGAGATCGTTGTGCTCGTCAGGTGAACGCACCTGAACACCACAAGACTTGGGGATGTCTGTGCCTCCTCAAGCCGCCGTCCCGAAGGGCACCGCAGCCATGCCGACGCCGAACAACCCCGGGGACCCGCCCGCACTCGCCGGGGGCGCCACGGGCCCCAGCCGACTGCGACCACTGATCGACACCGTGCTGGGCGCACTCACCCAGGGCGCCGCCGCCCGCGGCGGACCCATCCCGGCAGGCGGCCCCCAAGCGGTCGCCGACCGACTGCGCGCCCAGGCCACCCCCCTACTGCCCGCCAACGGCATCGGCGCCCAGGACGCGCTGCGCACCCTGGTACGCGCCGTCACCGAAGGCTCCGCCGACCCCGCGGAACCGTACTGCGCCGCCCACCTGCACTGCCCGCCACTCGCCCTCGCCGTCGCCGCCGACCTCGCCGCCTGCGCGCTCAACCCCTCCATGGACTCCTGGGACCAGGCCCCCGCCGCCACCGTCCTGGAAGCCGAGACCACCGCCACCTTCGCCGCCCTGGTCTACCCCGACCTACCGCAACCCGCCTGCCTGGTCACCACCGGAGGCAGCGAGTCCAACCAACTCGGCCTGCTGCTCGCCCGAGAACGAGCCCGCGCCACCGGAGCACCCGCGGTGCACATCGTCTGCGGCGACAACGCCCACCACAGCGTCCACCGCGCCGCCTGGCTGCTCGGTCTGCCCGAACCACGCACCCTGCCCACCCACGACGGCACCCTGCACCCGGCCACCGTCGACCGCGCCCTGGCCGAACTCCACGGACCCGCCCTGGTCATCGCCACCGCCGGAACCACCGACACCGGCGCCATCGACCCACTCCCCGGCATCGCCGAAGTCACCACCGCACACGGCGCCGAACTCCACATCGACGCCTCCTACGGCGGACCACTGCTGTTCAGCAGACACCACCGCGACCTGCTCACCGGCCTGCAGTCCGCCACCTCCGTCGGCATCGACCTGCACAAACTCGGCTGGCAACCCATCGCCGCCGGACTGCTCGCCGTACCGGACACCACCGCGCTGAGGCCGCTGGCCACCAACGCCGACTACCTCAACGCCCCCGACGACACCGACGCGGGCTTCCCCGACCTGCTCGGCCGCTCACTACGCACCACCCGGCGCCCCGACATCCTCAAGATCGCCGTCACCCTGCGGGCCCTGGGCCGCGACGGACTCGCCCAACTCATCGACACCGTCTGCCAAAAGGCCCAGCACCTCGCCGACCTCATCGAAGCCCACCCCGACCTCACCCTCCACACGCGCCCCACCATCACCACCGTCCTCTTCCGCCCCAGCCACGCCACCGACGCCGAACTGGCCGCCCTCCGCCGCGCCCTGGTGACCTCCGGAACCGCCGTACTCGGCCGCGCCCACGCCTCCGGGCACCTGTGGCTCAAGGCCACCTTGCTCAACCCCGCCACCGAACCCGCCGACTTCACCGCCCTGCTCGACCTCGTCGCCCGCACCGCACGGCAAACCCGAACCCGCAGACCGCCGTCGAACGGCCAGGAACCCTCCACCGGCCAAGACCCGCCGCGCGGCAACCCACCCCGGACCGGTCAGTAACCCACGGAAGGACACCTCCATGAACACCGTCGAGCCCGCCGACAGCCCTTCCACCGACGAACCCCTGGACCTCCTCGGCATCGGCATCGGGCCGTTCAACCTCTCCCTGGCCGCCCTCGCCGACGGCCTGCCCGAACTGCGCACCGCCTTCTACGACCGGCGCCCCGCGTTCAGCTGGCACCCAGGCCAGCTCATCCACGGCAGCACCCTCCAGGTGCCCTTCCTCGCCGACCTGGTCAGCCTCGTCGAACCAGCCAGCCCCTGGTCGTTCCTGCGCTACCTCAAAGCCCGCGGCCGCCTCTTTCCCTTCTACTTCGCCGAGCGCTTCCACATCCCACGCACCGAATACGACGCCTACTGCCGCTGGGTCGCCGACTCACTGCCCACCTGCCACTTCAGCCACCAGATCGACGCCGTGCGCTGGAACCCCGAACGCGACCTGTTCCAGGTCGACTTCACCCACCTCGACCCCGACGGCGAAGCCACCGCCGTCGGCCGCGCCCACAGCCGCAACCTCGTCATCGGCATCGGCACCACCCCCCACGTACCCGAACGGCTGCGCCCCCTCGCCGAAGCCCCCAGCGTCCCCGTCTTCCACTCCGCCGACTACCTCACCCACCGCGACCGACTGCTCTCCGCGGGCCATGTCACCATCGTCGGATCCGGACAGTCCGGGGCCGAGATCTTCCTCGACCTACTGCGGCACCGCCCGCACGGTCGCGAAGCACTCACCTGGATCGCCCGCACCGAGGCCTTCGCCCCCATGGAATACAGCAAACTCGGCCTCGAACACTTCACCCCCGACTACACCCGCTACTTCCACGGCCTTCCCGAATCCGTACGCGACCAACTCCTCCCACACCAGTGGCAACTCCACAAAGCCATCGACCACGAGACCATCAGCGCCATCCACGAAGAGTTGTACCAGCGCACACTGACAACCGAGACAGGACAACCATCCTGGCCCGACGTCACCCTCACCCCCGGTGTCTCCGTCCGCACCGCCGGGCGGATGGGCGCCGACCGCGTCGAACTCCACCTGGAACACGTCCAACAGGGCACCCAGAGCCGCATCACCACCGACGCCGTCGTCCTCGCCACCGGCTACCGGCAACGGCCACTCGAACCCCTCCTGGCCCCCATCGACCCGTACCTGCGCCGCGACTCCGCCGGCCGCCCACGCGTCGACGAACGGCACCGCCTCGTCCTCGACCCCGCCATCCGCGGCGCCATCCACGTACAGAACGCCGAAACACACACTCACGGAGTGGGCACCCCCGACCTCGGCCTCGGCGCCTGGCGCTCCGCCGTCATCCTCAACGCCCTCACCGGCGACACCGCCTACGACCTGCCGCAACGCACCGCCTTCACGACCTTCGGCCTGGACCCCCACCCCGCCCACCGGCCACCCCGAACCCCCATGCACCGCACCGGCACCAGCACCCCCAGCCGCAAAACAGCGGCACTCCCACGCGGATGAGCCACCAGCCGACGCAGGCGAACACGGCCGGAACACCCCACCCGTTCGCCCGCAGCCAGCCGAACCACCCACCACACCCCCGCACCCGCCCCGCCGACAGCCCTCAGCCGCCCAACCCACCTGCCACAGTGGAGACATGACCACAACGCCCCAGGAGCAGCCCCGCGAGAACGCACCGCGTCTCGGCGTACGCGGCGAGGCGCACATCGAGGCCGAACCCGAACTCGCCCGCATCGCCATCACCGTCACCGCCCGCGGCACCGACCGCCGCGCCGCCCTCGACGACCTCACCCGACGCAACACCACCGTGCTGGAACTCATCGCAACCCACGCCGAAGCCGTCGAGAAGACCCAGACCAGCGCCCTGGTCATCACCCCGGAGCTCGCCAAGGGACGCGGCGAACGCGTCCGCTCCTACCACGGCCGCGTCCACCTCCAAGTCACCCTCAACGACTTCACCGCCCTCGGCGACCTCATCACCCGCCTCGCCGAACTCGACCTCACCCGAGTCGACGGCCCCTGGTGGTCGCTGCGCCCCGACTCACCCGCCCACCGCACCGCCAGGACCCAGGCGGTACACGACGCCGTACGTCGCGCCCGGGAGTACGCGCAGGCGCTCGGCGGCGAGGTCACCGCGCTCCTGGAACTCGCCGACACCTCAGCGGAGTCGACCACTCCATACCAGCACCGGGCGTTCGCACCCGCCGCGCCCGGCGCCGCGGCCGGAGCCCAGCCGGTCCCCGCGATCACCCTCGAACCCGAACGCCAGACCGTGCACGCCCAGGTCACCGCGCACTTCACCATGACCCGCCCCGACCTGCGAACCCCGTGAACACCCCTGTGGGAGACGCACACCATTGCGATTCACGTCAACAACCCTTAACGGAGCGGACGTTCCCCCTTCTCCGGGAGACGGCTCCCTACCGGCAGGTAGGTCGTAGGCTCGGCAGTATGCGCCGAGCAAAGATCGTCTGCACTCTGGGCCCCGCCACAGACTCGTACGACCAGATCAAAGCCCTGGTCGAGGCAGGAATGGACGTCGCCCGGTTCAACCTCAGCCACGGCGACTACGCCGAGCACGAGGACCGCTACCGCCGGGTGCGCAAGGCGGCCGACGAGACCGGGCGCAGCGTCGGGGTGCTGGTCGACCTTCAAGGCCCGAAGATCCGCCTCGGCCGCTTCGCCGAAGGCCCCGTACTCCTTGAACGCGGCGACGAGTTCACCATCACCGTCGATGACATCGAAGGCGACCGGCTGATCTGCGGCACGACCTACAAGGGCCTGGCCGCCGACGTCAGCCGCGGCGAACGCATCCTCGTCGACGACGGCCGCGTCACCCTAGAAGTCACCGACGTCGAAGGCCCGCGCGTGCACACCATGGTCATCGAGGGCGGCCTCGTCTCCGACCACAAGGGCCTCAACCTGCCCGGCGTCGCCGTCAGCGTCCCCGCGCTCTCCCAGAAGGACCTGGAGGACCTGCGCTGGGCGCTGCGCATCGGCGCCGACGTCATCGCCCTGTCCTTCGTACGCAACGCCCGCGACGCGGAGGACGTGCTGCGCGTCATGGCCGAGGAACGGCGGCGGATCCCCGTCATCGCCAAGATCGAGAAGCCGCAGGCCGTCGAGCACCTGGAGGAGATCGTCGACGCCTTCGACGGCATCATGGTCGCCCGCGGCGACCTCGGCGTCGAAATGCCCCTGGAGACCGTGCCGATGGTGCAGAAGCGCGCCGTCAAACTCGCCAAGCGGAACGCCAAACCGGCCATCGTCGCCACCCAGATGCTGGACTCCATGGTCGAGGCGTCCCGACCGACCCGAGCCGAGGCGTCCGACGTCGCCAACGCGGTGATGGACGGGGCGGACGCGGTGATGCTCTCCGGCGAGACCAGCGTCGGCAAGTACCCGGTCGCCACCGTCAAGACCATGAGCCGGATCGTCGCGGCGGCCGAGGAGGACATGCTCGCCGCCGGCCTGCCCCCGCTGTCCGAACGCGGCAAGCCACGCACCCAGGGCGGCGCCGTCGCCCGGGCCGCCGCCGAGATGGGCGACTTCCTCGGCGCGCAGTTCCTGGTCGCGTTCACCCAGAGCGGCGACACCGCACGGCGGCTCTCCCGCTACCGCTCGCCCATCCCGGTCCTGGCGTTCACCCCGGAACCGGCGACCCGCTCACAACTGAGCCTGACCTGGGGGGTGGAGACGTTCCTCGGCCCGATGGTCCAGACAACGGACGAGATGGTCGAGCAGGTCGACGAACACCTCCTGCGCGTCGGCCGCTGCAAGCGCGGCGACGTGGTAGTCATCACCGCGGGATCACCCCCGGGCGTCCCCGGCACGACCAACATGGTCCGCGTCCACCACATCGGCGAGGACGACTCGCCGAAGTAGAACGGGCGTTGGGCTTCGGCTGAACCAACTACCGCAACGCTTAGGCGTCGCCCGAGCAGGGCCGGGCGAAGTGCTGCGGTTCGCAAGCGCCCTGGAAGGGGCGCGGGGAACTGTGCGACCAACCACAACGGTGCCGCAGATGATCGACGGCGCATCCCCACAACTCCCAGCCGAACGCCTAGTACTTGGGGCCGATGTGCCGATCCATCATGGCCACGGATGCCTTGCGGGCCACCGAGATGTTGTACGGGGCGCTGCCGCGTCTGGTCACCTTCCACTCGACGCCGACCTTGTCTAGGGCGTCCGTGTACAGCTGGCGGATGTCATCCGACTTGTTGGTGAAGAAGTAGCGGGGATACTCGTATCGCTTGCGCTCGCCCTGGACTGTACGGGTTGTCCAGTTGGTGATGCGGCATCCGTCGGAGTGGACCAGTCCCCGGATGAAGCCCCACGGGTGCCTGTCGACGATGTCCCTTTGCCACTGCTCCAGTTGGATGCGCCGCTCGTGTTTCTTGCCGTGGCCGTGCTGGGGGAACATGCACCCCAGGTGCGTGGAGTAGACCTTGACGTCGTGGCAGCCCGTGCGACGAACGCGGCAGGGTTTGTTGAAAGGGAAGACGTCGCGCATGGCCTTTTCCGCCGCGTCCATCAGCCCTGGCCAGCCGTCCCCGCAGGTGATCAGCAGACTTGGCGCCCGGTGCTCCGAGTACCGGATGATGTGGCCATCACCGAGGTAGAGGCCCAGGAGATAGGCGTATGCGACCTCGTCGAGATCCCGCCCGTCACACCGAGGGCAGAGGGCGTTGGGGCGGCCCGGCAAGGCGCCTCGATCGGCGCGGTCCAAGTGCAGCCAGTAGCCGATGGTGCCTGCCGGAACACCGAGGCGGCGTCCCACTTCCGCATTTGACACGCCGGAGCGTAAGAGGGCCAGAGCCGCATCACGAGTCGAAAGAGCGTTCTGGTGCATGCACACAGCGTGACATGTGAACCGAAGCGATGGAGGTGAGGGGAGGAATGCCACTCGAAAGAGTGGTCGGGTGCCGGGTGCGGGATTCGAACCCGCAAGCCCTCACGGGCAGATGTGTTTGAGACATCCGTGTATGCCATTCCACCAACCCGGCTTGGAACGCAGGTCATACAGTACAGGCTGAGGGTCGATGAAGTCACACAGGTAGGCTCGTGCATGCACCCCCGCACTGAAATGAGGAGCCGAAGCCCAGTGACCGCCGCTGACGCCCCCGACGAGATGACGCCCCCGGCCGCCGACGCCGAAGGCGAACCCTCGCACGTCCCGCCGCACACGACGCGCGTCGTCATCGCCGAGGACGAGGCGCTGATCCGCCTCGACCTGAAGGAGATGCTCGAAGAAGAGGGCTACTGCGTCGTCGGCGAAGCCGGTGACGGCCAGCGGGCGGTGGAACTCGCCGAGGAGCACCGGCCCGATCTGGTGATCCTGGACGTGAAGATGCCGATCCTGGACGGGATCTCGGCCGCCGAGCGCATCGCCAAGGAGCGCATCGCCCCGGTGCTGATGCTGACCGCCTTCTCCCAGCGCGAACTGGTCGACCGGGCGCGTGAGGCGGGCGCGATGGCATACCTGGTCAAGCCGTTCAGCAAGAGCGACCTGGTACCGGCCATCGAGATGGCCGTCTCCCGCTTCACCGAGCTGCGCGCGCTTGAGGAGGAGGTCGCCGACCTGGCCCAGCGTCTGGAGACCCGCAAGCTGGTGGACCGGGCCAAGAGCGCGCTGCAGACCGCGTACGGGCTGAGCGAGCCCGCCGCGTTCCGCTGGATCCAGAAGACGTCGATGGACCGCCGGATGTCGATGCAGCAGGTGGCGCAGGCCGTGATCGACGAGGTCAGCGGCACCGGCGGCAAGAGCGGCAGGGACGACCAGGGCGCGGCGGGCTGAGGTCCGCCGCCCGGGCCCTTCCCGCACCACCGGGCGCGTCAGGTCCGGCATCCCCCGCCGTGCCGCGGATGGCGTAACGGCCGCTTCGTCCGTTACACCACCGGGCCGTGGCGGCCCGGCCGCGCGGTGGGCGTTGGCCGTGCGCGGCGGGGTGCTCGGGAAGATGATGGTGACGGCGCTGGTCCGCCCGGTGCCGTCGGTAGGAAGAAGCCTCGCCCGGGAGTTCCGTCCGCGCCACCGGCGTCCGAGCCGTGTACCAACCCTCTCCCTGGGCACCGCGCACCCGCTGCACACCGCTGGGAGTGACAGGTGAACCAGCAACTCCGCGGCGCGGTCGGCAAGGCCGACCGCCGCCGGGCGGCGAGGTTGAGCGACGCGGGCTTGCGGGTGCCTGCCGCACCGGCTTGGATGCGCTGGCTGCCGGTGGCGTACGTGGCGGCCGTGCTGGTGCTGGAACCGGTGACTCCGGTGCAGTGGCCGGTGAGTTTCCTGCTGGTCGCGCTGCCGGTGATCGCCGCGTACACGCAGGGTCCGCTGGGCGTGGTCGCGGTGACGGTGTTCGCGGTGGGGTTCGAGGCGATCTTGGCCGGGACGCCGTGCTGTGCCGGGCGCAGCGCGCACGACCTGTGGGAGAGGCACTATGTGGGCGCGTACATCTCCACGGCGCTGGTGGGTTTGACCGGCACGGCGCTGGCGGCTCACCGCAAGCGCCAGGAGGCGCATCTGCTGCATGCCAACTCGGTCGCCGAGGCGCTGATGCACACCCTGCTGCGGCCGGTCCCGCACCAGGTGGGCCGTGTGCTGGCGGCCAGCCTGTACCACCCGGCCGAGGCCGGGACGATGGTGGGGGGCGACCTGTTCGACATCTGCGCCACCCCGGCGGGTGAGCGGGCCATCATCGGTGATGTGCGGGGCAAGGGCCTTCGGGCCGTGCGTACCGTCGCCGATGTGCTGGGCAGTTTCCGTCAGGCTGCCTACGATCCCGGCGACCTGGTACAGGTGGCGGTCAGCATGGAGCGGCGGATCGCCCGGGAGGCGGCGGCGGTCCTCGATGAGGAGTTGTTCGTCACCGCGGCTCTCTTCGAGTACGACTCGCGGGACGGCCGCGTGGTGATCATCAACCATGGCCATGTCGAGCCGGTGCTGATCTCCGGGGGTCAGGTGATCGCGCTGAGTGGGCCGCCCGGTCTTCCGCTGGGCCTGGGTGTGCTGGCCCCGGAGCGTCCCGTGCCCTATGGGCACCGCTTCGCTCCGGGGGATGTGCTGTTGCTGTGCACTGACGGGCTGATGGAGGCCCGTGACCGCGACGGGGTCTTCTATCCGCTGCTGGAGCGGTTGCGGGGACGTTTCGCCGGGCTGCCGGCGCCCACGCCCCGGGAGGTGGTCGACTTCCTCGACACCGATCTGCCGCGGCACGCCCGGGCGCTCCACGATGACGTGGCGATCCTGGCCATCGCGCCGTACGGGCGGTAGCCGGGGGTCAGGTGGTCTGGTTGCCGCCGGGGGCCGAGGGGCGCAGTACGCAGGTCAGCCGGGCGGAGCAGATGCGGCGTTCCTGTTCGTCGGTGATGACGATCTCGTAGGTGGCGGTGGTGCGGCCCCGGTGCACGGGGGTGGCCACGCCGGTGACGGTGCCGGTGCGGATGCCGCGGTGGTGGGTGGCGTTGAGGTCGACGCCGACCGCGATCTTGTGGGGTCCGGCGTGCATCATGGCGCCGACCGAGCCGAGGGTCTCGGCGAGCACGGCCGAGGCGCCGCCGTGCAGCAGGCCGTAGGGCTGGGTGTTGCCGTCGACCGGCATGGTGCCGACGACCCGCTCGGCGGACGCCTCAATGACCTGGATGCCCATGCGGGTGCCGAGGGTTCCGGCGGAGAACAGGGAGGGCAGGTCGATGCCGAGCCCTGCGTACTGTTCGAGGACCTCCGGCGGGAACTTGGTGGGGGCCTGGGTGGCGGCCTGCTCGCCCATGTCGGTCGGCTCCGATCGTCTTCGGTCGGTCGCGGTGGGCTCCGGGCGCCCCGGAACCGGCACCGCCTGGGCCGGGGGTCGGCGGCGCCGGGCCGCGGCCCCCGGGAAGGGTGTCAGCAGCGTCCTATCAGGTGTTCACGCGCCGGGGGCGGCCGTCGTGGGGTGGTTTTGATCACGTGTGGCCTCCAGTCGTATGACGACGGACTTCGAGGCGGGGGTGTTGCTGGTGTCGGCGGTGTGGTCGAGCGGGACGAGGACGTTGGTCTCCGGGTAGTACGCGGCGGCGCAGCCTCGGGTGGTGGGGTAGTGCACGACGCGGAAGCCCTCCGCGCGCCGCTGTGTTCCGTCGGACCACTCGCTGACCAGGTCGGTGTACGAGCCTTCGGCCAGGCCGTGGGCCTGGGCGTCCTCGGGGTGGAGCAGGACGACGCGGCGGCCGCCCTTGATGCCGCGGTAGCGGTCGTCGAGGCCGTAGATGGTGGTGTTGTACTGGTCGTGCGAGCGCAGTGTCTGCAGCAGTAGTCGGCCTTCGGGTACGTGGGGGTACTCGATGGGCGCGGCGGTGAAGTTGGCCTTGCCGGTGGAGGTGGGGAAGCGGCGGCTGTCGCGCGGTGCGTGCGGCAGGGTGAAGCCGCCGGGGCGGCGGATCTTGGTGTTGAAGTCCTCGAAGCCGGGGACGACTCGGGAGATGCGGTCCCTTACCAGGTCGTAGTCGGTTTCGAGGTCGGCCCAGGGGACGACGCTGTCGGGGCCGAGCGTGGCGCGCGCGAGTCGGCAGACGATGGCGGGCTCGGAGAGCAACTGGGCGCTGGCGGGGGCGAGTTGGCCGCGTGAGGCGTGCACCATGCCCATGGAGTCCTCGACGGTGACGAACTGTTCGCCGGTGGCCTGGACGTCCTTCTCGGTGCGGCCGAGGGTGGGCAGGATCAGGGCGCGGGCGCCGGTGACGACGTGGGAGCGGTTGAGTTTGGTCGACACGTGGACGGTGAGCCGGGCGCGGCGCATGGCCGCCTCGGTGACGTCGGTGTCGGGGGTGGCGGCGACGAAGTTGCCGCCCATGGCGAAGAACACCTTGGCGGTGCCGTCGCGTAGTGCGTGGATGGCCCGCACGACGTCCAGTCCGTGTTCGCGTGGTGGGGCGAAGCCGAACTCCTTCTCCAGGGCGTCGAGGAAGGCGGGCGCGGGGCGTTCGAAGATGCCCATGGTGCGGTCGCCCTGCACGTTGCTGTGGCCGCGTACCGGGCACACTCCGGCGCCGGGGCGGCCGACGTTGCCGCGCAGCAGCAGGAAGTTGACGACCTCGCGGATGGTGGGCACGGCGTGCTTGTGCTGGGTGAGGCCCATCGCCCAGCAGACCACGATGCTGCGGGCGCGCAGCACCATGTCGTGCAGTTGCCCGATGTGCTGGCGGTCCAGTCCGGTGGCGCGGAGCACCTCGTCCCAGTCGGTGGCGCGGGCGGCCGCGGCGAACTCCGCGAAGCCGTGGGTGTGTTGGTCGACGAACTCGGTGTCGACGGCTCCGTCGGTCTCCAGGATGAGCCTGTTCAGGGCGCGGAACAGCGCCTGGTCGCCGCCGAGCCGGATCTGCAGGAACAGGTCGGTGATCGGGGTGCCGGAACCGGCGAGTCCGCGGACGTTCTGCGGGTTCTTGAACCGTTCGAGTCCCGCTTCGGGCAGCGGGTTGACGGTGACGATCCGTGCGCCGTTCGCCTTGGCCTTCTCCAGGGCGGACAGCATGCGCGGGTGGTTGGTGCCGGGGTTCTGTCCGGCGACGATGATCAGGTCGGCGCGGTGGAGGTCTTCGAGGAGCACGCTGCCCTTGCCGACGCCGAGGGTCTCGGTGAGCGCGGAGCCCGAGGACTCGTGGCACATGTTGGAGCAGTCGGGCAGGTTGTTGGTGCCCAGTTCGCGGGCGAACAACTGGTAGAGGAACGCGGCCTCGTTGCTGGTGCGGCCCGAGGTGTAGAACACCGCCTCGTTGGGCGAGTCGAGCCGGTGCAGTTCCTCGGCGATGATGTCGAAGGCGCGCTCCCACGGCACCGGCTCGTAGTGGTCGGCGCCTTCCGGCAGGTACATCGGCTGGGTCAGCCTGCCCTGCTGGCCGAGCCAGTAGCCGCTGCGGGTGGCGAGGTCGCGGACCGGGTGGCGGGCGAAGAACTCGGGGGTGACGCGGCGCAGTGTGGCCTCTTCCGCGACGGCCTTGGCGCCGTTCTCGCAGAACTCCGCGCGGTGCCGCTTGTCGGGCTCCGGCCAGGCGCAGCCGGGGCAGTCGAAGCCGTCCTTCTGGTTGACCTTGAGCAGGGTCAAGGCGGTGCGGCGCACGCCCATCTGCTGTTGTGCGATGCGTAGCGTGTGCCCGATGGCGGGCAGCCCGGCGGCGGCGTGCTGCGGTGCGGTGACGTCGGGCGCGTCCTGGACCGGGTCCCCTGCGGGCGGCTTGCCTGCCATCGTCGTCCCTTCGCTACGTGCCGGTACGGGGCCGCCGCGACCGGCGTCGTGTGTTCGGTGCTGTCGTCCCGATCCTCCCATGGGCCGCTGAGGGCCGGGGCGGGTGGCGTCGCGGGTGGGGATGTCAGTGGGCCGTGGGAGGATCGGAGGCGTGGCAGCAAAGGCATCGAAGACGACGGCGAAGAAGACCGCGACGACCACGGGGGCGACCGGAGCCCGGAAGGGAGACCGGCCGCGCCTGCTCCTGCTGGACGGGCACTCGTTGGCGTACCGGGCGTTCTTCGCGCTGCCGGTGGAGAACTTCAACACCGCCACCGGCCAGCCGACGAACGCGATCTACGGGTTCACCTCGATGCTGGCCAACACGTTGCGTGACGAGCAGCCGACGCATCTGGCGGTGGCGTTCGACGTGTCCCGCAAGACGTGGCGGATGCAGGAGTATCCGGAGTACAAGGCGACGCGTTCCAAGACGCCGGACGAGTTCCGCAGCCAGGTGGAGCTGATCGGCGAGCTGCTGGACGCGATGCGGGTGCCGCGCTTCGCGGTGGACGGCTTCGAGGCCGACGATGTGATCGCCACCTTGTCCACCCAGGCCGAGCGGGCGGGCTACGAGGTGCTGATCGTCACCGGTGACCGGGACGCGTTCCAACTGGTCAGTGAGAACGTGACGGTGCTGTACCCGACCAAGGGCGTGTCCGAGCTGACCCGGTTCACCCCGGGGAAGGTCGAGGAGAAGTACGGTCTGAGCCCCCGGCAGTACCCGGACTTCGCGGCGCTGCGCGGCGACCCGTCGGACAATCTGCCGGGCATTCCCGGTGTCGGGGAGAAGACCGCCGCCAAGTGGATCATCCAGTTCGGCTCGTTCGAGGAGTTGGTGAACCGGGCCGAGGAGGTCAAGGGCAAGGTCGGGCAGAGCTTCCGCGACCATCTGGAGGCGGTGAAGCTGAACCGGCAGCTGACCGAGATGGTGCGGGACGTCGAACTGCCGGTCGGCCCCGAGGGGCTGGCCCGCCAGCCGTACGACCGGGCGTCGCTCGATGTGGTGCTGGAGGCGCTGGAGTTCCGGCACGCCAACTTCCGTGAGCGGCTGTACGCGGCCGATCCCGGCACCAGCGAGGCCGCGGAGGCGGTCAGCGACGGGGTGGAGATCGACGGGCGGGTGCTGGGCGCGGGCGAGCTGACCGGCTGGCTGGAGGAGCACGGCCGGGGCCTGGTCGGGGTGGCCACGGTCGACTCCTGGGCGCTGGGTTCGGGGACGGTCACCGAGATCGCGCTGGCCACCGAGGAGGGCCCGGCGGCCTGGTTCGATCCGGCGCATCTGGTGGAGCGGGACGAGAAGGCGTTCGCGCACTGGATCGCCGACCGTGACCGTCCCAAGGTGCTGCACAACGCCAAGGGCGCCATGCGGGTCTTCGCCGAGCACGGTTGGACGGTGGACGGCGTGGCGATGGACACCGCGCTGGCCGCGTACCTGATCAAGCCCGGGCGGCGCTCGTTCGCCCTGGACGCGCTCTCGGTGGAGTACCTGGGCCGTGAGCTGACCGCGTCGCAGGACGACGGCGGGCAGTTGGCGTTCGGCGTGGACGACGGCGCCGAGGCTGAGGCGCTGATGCTGCAGGCCCGTGCGGTGGTTGACCTGGGTGAGGTGTTCGGCGCCCGGCTGGCCGCGGACGGCGCGCTGGAGCTGCTGCGGGACGTGGAGCTGCCGATCTCGGCGCTGCTGGCCCGGATGGAGCGGCACGGCATCAGCGCGGACCGCGAGTGGCTTGAGCGTATGGAGCAGCAGTTCGCCGCCGCCGTGCAGCAGGCGGTCGCCGAGGCGCACCGTTCGGTGGGCCACGAGTTCAACCTGGGCTCGCCCAAGCAGCTCCAGGAGGTGCTGTTCGGCGAGTTGGGGCTGCCGAAGACCAAGAAGACGAAGACCGGATACACCACGGACGCCGACGCGCTGGCATGGCTCGCCGGGCAGACCGACCACGAGCTGCCGGTGATCATGCTGCGCCACCGCGAGCAGGCCAGGTTGCGCTCCACGGTCGAGGGCCTGATCAAGACCATCGCGCCGGGCGGACGGATCCACACCACCTTCAACCAGACGGTGGCGGCCACCGGACGGCTGTCGTCCACCGATCCCAACCTGCAGAACATCCCGGTCCGTACCGACGAGGGCCGGGCGATCCGCCGGGGCTTCGTGGTCGGCGAGGGCTATGAGTCGCTGCTGACCGCCGACTACAGCCAGATCGAGCTGCGGGTGATGGCGCACCTGTCCGAGGACGAGGGCCTGATCGCCGCCTTCACCTCGGGTGAGGACCTGCACACCACGGTGGGCTCCTATGTCTTCGACGTCCCGAGGGCGAGCGTGGACGCCGAGATGCGGCGCAAGATCAAGGCGATGTCGTACGGGCTGGCCTACGGGCTGTCCGCGTTCGGCCTGTCCCAGCAGTTGGGTATCGAGGCCGCCGAGGCGAGGGCGTTGATGGACACCTACTTCGAGCGGTTCGGCGGGGTGCGCGACTATCTGCAACGAGTGGTGGAGGAGGCCAGGGTCACCGGCTACACCGAGACGCTGCTGGGGCGGCGCCGCTATCTGCCGGACCTCAACAGCGACAACCGGCAGCGCCGGGAGATGGCCGAGCGCATGGCGCTCAACGCGCCGATCCAGGGCTCGGCCGCGGACATCGTCAAGGTCGCGATGCTGCGGGTGGACGAGGCGCTGACCAAGGAGCAGCTGCGCTCCCGCACCCTGCTGCAGGTGCACGACGAGATCGTGCTGGAGGTGGCCCCCGGCGAGCGCGAGCAGGTGGAGGAGCTGGTTCGGCGGGAGATGGCCGGTGCCTACCCGCTGCGCGCCCCGCTGGACGTCTCCGTCGGTCACGGCCCCGACTGGGAGTCCGCCGCGCACTGACCGCCCGGCCGGCGCGGGCGCGCCCACCCGGCGTGGACCGCGGCGGAGAACACCGCCGCGGCCAGCGCCAGGCCCGCGCCCGCGCCGAAGGTGGTGGAGGCGATCAACGACGAGACGCCGCGCGGTCGGTCCCGCCGACAGCGCAGCGCCGCCCCCGCCACCGCGCCGCAGGCCAGCGCCCAGCGGCCCGCCCGCCTGCCGCGCCCCGTCAGTCGCGGCACCGCGGGCGGCGGCACCCGCGGGGCGGGCGGCCACCGCCGTGCGGTCCACAGCCCGAGGGCGGCCAGCCCCGCGGCCGAACTCGCGTACTGCGCCCAGTGGTAGAGCGGTACGCCGCACACGGTGCGGTCCAGCGCCGGCAACAGGCGTACCCCGCCGCGCCCGTGGTGGGTGAAGGCGTCCCAGCCGAGATGCGTGGCCGCCCCGGTCGCCGCCGACACCCAGAACCACCCGGCGTCCCGCGCCGTCGCCACCGTCAGCCCACCCGGCGCCACGCCCAGCAGCAGCGCCGCCCGGCCGCTGGCGCGCGGCGGCGGCACGGCGGTCAACGGCCCGCGCACCGCCCGCCAGCCGCCCGCCAGCCCGGCCGCGAGCAGCGGATCGAGCACGGCCACAGCGGCCAAACGGTGGGTGGCACGGCCGAGTTGACCGGCGCCGGGGATCAGTGAGTCGAGGAAGAACGGCACGTCCGGGGCGAGTGACCCGGCGACCAGCCCGGCCGCGAGCAGCGGCCCGCGCCCCCGTACCGCGCCCGAGGCGTCGGTCCGCAGCAGGGGCAGCACCGCCGCGGGATGGCTGAAGGTGAACGGCATCCATGCCTCCCGTCGCTGTGTTTCGTACTGTTCATCACCATCTCCGTCACGGACGGTGGCTCCGGTTCACAAGTTGCCGTAGTGTCCGTTTCGTTGTCGCGCTGGGGAGCGCATACGACACACCATCGGGAGGGAATAGGCGTATGTCTGTGCCGTTCGGCCGACGGATACGCAAGGGGGCGGCGGCCACCGCGATCGCGGCGTTGGCGATGGCGGCGCTCACCGCCTCACAGGCCCCGGGGGTGGCCCTGGGGGTGGCACACGGCAGCACGGTGGCCCCGCCTCCCGGACCGCCGATCGACGGTGGAAAGCCGTACATCACCAACCTGCCGCCGCTCAACTCGCCGGTGAAGCCCGGCAGTCCCAGCGGGCAGCCCGGTACCGGGCCGGGTGTGGGGGCGGGCGGCGCGGGCATCCCCGCGACCGTACTCGCCGCGTACCAGAAGGCCGAGGCGGCGCTCCGGAGCAGTCGGCCCGGCTGTCATCTGCGCTGGCAGCTGCTCGCCGCGATCGGCGAGGTGGAGTCCGGCCAGGCGGACGGCGGCAACGTGGACGCCGCGGGCACCACCCGTACGCCGATCCTCGGCCCGGTGCTGGACGGCACCGGCGGCAACGCCAACATCGGTTCCAGCGACACCAGTTACTACGACGGCGGCCTGTCCTACGCGCGCGCGGTCGGCCCCATGCAGTTCATCCCGTCCACCTGGGCGCAGTGGGGCGCGGACGGCAACGGCGACGGCGTCAAGGACCCCAACAACATCTACGACGCCTCGCTCGCCGCCGCCGGATACCTGTGCGCCGCCGGTGGCGACCTGTCCGATCCCGCCGGCCTGGACCGCGCGATCCTGGGCTACAACCATTCCCAGGACTACCTGAACACCGTCAAGGACTGGTACCAGTACTACCTGAGCGGCGTGCACCAGATCGCGGACGGCTCCGGTGGCGGCTCGGCGCCCGGTGCGGGTGGCGGCCGGGTGCCGTCGGCGCAGCCGTCGCCCTCCGCCTCGCCCAGCGCCCCGGGCAGGCCGTCCGGTGGACCGTCCGGTTCCCCGTCGCACAGCCCGCTGCCCACCGTCTCCGCCAGCGGCAGCATCGGCCCCGGGCCGAGCGGCAGCCCCTCCCCGCACCCGTCGGGCAGCGGCAGTCCGAGCCCGTCGCCGAGCGGCGGTTGCCCCACCGGTTCGCCCAGCCCGTCGCCCTCGCCGTCCGGTAGTTCCAGCGCGTCGCCTTCGCCGAGCCCGTCACCGTCGCCCAGCGGCAGCGCCTCCGGGTCGCCCTCCCCGTCACCGTCGCCGTCTCCGAGCGGCGGCTGCCCCACGCCGAAGCCGAGCGGCGACGCCAGCCCGTCGCCGTCCGCCGCGCCGAGCCAGTCGGCGCGCTGACCCGCGGCAGCACATGGAGGGCCGGGCCGATACGGCCCGGCCCTCCTGACGTACAGTCAGGTAACGGGTTCTCATTTGGCGTTGGCGTTGCTACCGTGCGTTCGGCCCCGCAGCCCACACCGGGAGGCCGTCCATGCGCGCCCTGATCGCCGCGGCCATCGGACTCGCCGCCGCACTCGCCCTGGTCATGACGGTCACCGCGATCGGAGCGCCCACGGGCGGCACCTCCCCGAAGCCGCTGATGACCACCGTCCCGCGGCACCCGTGAAGGGGGCCGGGACCATGCGCCGCAAGGCCAGCCTGGTACTGCTGGCGATCGCCGCGTTCTGCGCCGCGCTGTCACCGCTGCTGCGCTGGTACGCCTACCCCCGGCTGGCGAAGATCCCGGCCAACGAGTACCAGGTCGTCGTCCTCCAGGCGAAGAACGCGACGCTGCTCGACTACACGCGGATGAAGGACGTCATCGTTCCGCAAGTCGACATCGTGCAGACCCTGCGCGGCGACGTGCGGGCGGCGCGGCAGGTCAAGCAGCAGACCGGCCGCGACGTCGTCGTCTGGGACGCGCTGTCCTATATCGCCGACCCGCACGGCGCCATGGTCTCCGAGATCCCCGAACGCTACGTGTTCGACGCACACTCCCAGGCACCCGTGCACGCGGGCGGCGAAAGCGTGGACGGCGACCCGGTACGCCGCCAGGGCATCGAGTTCAAGTGGCCCTTCCTCACCCAGAAACGCGACTACTACTACTTCGACGCCCAGACCCGCACCTGTGCCCCCATCCACTACCGGGGCACGCGGAACTTCCACGGGCTGAACGTCTACTACTTCGAGCAGACCGTCGCGTGGACGAAGGTTCCGCTGCCCAAGAAGATGCCGCTCGGTGTGACACCCGCCGTCGTCACCGCCGCCGGAATGGAACGCTGGTACACCACCAAACGGATGTTCTGGGTGGATCCGGTCACCGGCGCACCGGTCAACGGCGAGGAAATGCACAAGGAGGAGATGCGCTACACCGGCCACCCGGAGAAGACACCGCTCATCGCCTTCGCGGGCGATGTCAGAATGCGGCCCGACTACGTGGACTCGACCGTCCGACTCGTCAAGAAGCAGCGCCAGTTGGTGCTCGCGCTCACCAGCTACCTGCCCTGGGGCTTCCTCGGCCTCGGCGCCGCACTGCTCACCGCCGCCCTCGTACTGGAAGCCCGCGCCCGCCGCGGCGGCGCGCCCGCCACGGACACCGCGCAACCAGCCCCGCGGCCGGTGCCCGCGTAGGCGCTCCGCTGGGAGTGCGGCAACGGGTCGTTGATCGTCCGCGGCACCCTTGCGTCTGGTCGCGCGGTCCCCCCGCCCCTTCTGGGCGCCGCCGGACCCACGACAACCCGCAGCGCGACGGCGGTCACGCCACCGCCCGGCCCCCCGACACAAGCATTTGTCGGGCAGGCCTACGCCCGCCCGTTCGTCCGTCGCGTCGCCCGCGCCGTCGAGGGGTCCTGCGGCCAGGGGTGCTTGGGATAGCGCCCGCGCAACTCCGCGCGCACCGACCGGTACCCGTCCCGCCAGAACGACGCCAGATCCGCGGTGACCGCCGCCGGACGCCCGGCGGGGGAGAGCAGATGCACCAGCAGCGGCACCCGGCCTCCCGCGATCCGCGGCGTCTCCTGCCAGCCGAACAGCTCCTGCAGCTTCACCGCCAGCACCGGCTGGCCATCCCCGTACGACACCCGGATCCGGGACCCGCTGGGCACCTCCACCCGCTCCGGCGCCAGCTCCTCGAACCGCGCCGCCTCCCCACTGGCCCACGGCAGCAGCCGGGACAGCGCCGCGCCCGCGTCCACCCGTTCCAGATCCGCCCGGCGCCGGGCCGCGCCCAGCTCCGGACCCAGCCACTCCTCGACCCGCTCCAGCAGCGCCCCGTCCGACACATCCGGCCATGGCGCGCCCAACTCCCGGTGCAGGAACGCCAGCCGCTGCCGCAGCCCCCGCGCCTCCTGGCTCCACCGCAGCACACCGGTGCCCTCCCGGCGCAGCCCGTCAAGCAGCGCCGCCCGCACCGCCTCGGGGGCGGGGGAGGGCAGTGCCCGCGACGACAGCTCGACCGCCCCCAGCCGCCGCACCTCCCGCGCCACCACGTCCCCGTCCCACACCACCTCCTGGCAGCAGGACAGCAACGGTGCCGCCGCGGTGCGCGCCGTCTCCTCGTCGATCACCGCGGCCAGCCGCACCCGCGCCGAGACGGCCGAGACCGGACGGTCCGCCACCGCCACCGCGAGCCACGGCGACCCCGACAGCCCTGTGCCGTCGGCCAGTTCGGCCGCCGTGCCCGACGCCATCAGATATCCGCCGCCACGCCTCCTGGCCACCCGCTCCGGGAAGGCCAGCGCGGCGACCAGCCCGGCCGCGAGGTCATCGGCGGCCTCGCCCGCCGCCTCCGCGGTGGCATCTGCGGTGGCATCCGCCTCCGCGACCGCCGCCGCAAGACGGTTCGCCTCCGCCCGCCAGCGACCGCCGTAGCCGTCGCGGTCCTGGCGGGCCGAGCGCCACGCCGCGGCCAGATCATCGCCGTACTCCCGGGGCGGCTCCTCGCCGAGCAGCGCCACCACCTCGGCCGCCCGGCGCGCGCCGACCAACCGCGCGCCGTCCAGGAGCGCCCGCGCCAGGCGGGGGTGCACGCCCATCGCGGCCATCCGCCGACCGCGTTCGGTCACCCGGCCCTCAGGGCCGAGCGCCCCGACCGCCCGCAGCGTCTGCCGGGCCGCCGCCATCGCGCCCGAGGCGGGGGAGTCCAGCAGCGCGAGCCCGGACCCGTCCGGATCGCCCCAGCAAGCCGCCTGCAGCGCGAACGCCGCCAGGTCCGCCACCGCGATTTCAG
Organism: Streptomyces sp. PLK1-5; assembly: GCA_037034305.1. Classification (GTDB taxonomy): domain Bacteria; phylum Actinomycetota; class Actinomycetes; order Streptomycetales; family Streptomycetaceae; genus Streptantibioticus_A. The sequence goes on along the minus strand of JBAGJY010000009.1, from coordinate 106,792 downwards.
GCGCGGGCCGGGCCGGATGAGCCGCGTCATCGGCCTGCGACCAGCAGCGGTACACCGTTCCCGGCCCCTGCCGCCCGGCCCGGCCGGCACGCTGGCGGGCCGCCGCGTGCGACACCCGAACAGTCGTCAGGGCACCCAGCCCGCGCGCGTGGTCGGTACGCGGCTCACGCGCCAGGCCGCAGTCGACCACCACCCGCACCCCCGGCACCGTCAGGGACGACTCGGCCACCGAGGTGGCCAGCAGCACCCGCCGCCCGGCACCCGGCGCGAGCGCCGCGTCCTGCACCGCCGCGGGCGCCCGGCCGTGCAACTGCAGCACCTCCACACCATCGACGGAACCCAAGGCCGCCGCGACCCTGGCGATCTCCCCGACACCCGGCAGGAAGCACAGCACATCGCCCTCCCGCTCGCGCAGCGCACGCCGCACCACGGACGCCGTGTGCTCCAGCAGCGCCGGATCCACCCGCATCCCGTGCGGCGGCCGCACCGCACGGGGCGGGGGCGCCCACACCACGTCAACCGGATGCAGCGCGTCCCGCGCCTCGACCACCGGCACGCCGCCCATCAGCCGCGCCCAGGCCGCGGTGTCCGTCGTCGCCGACGCCGCCACCACACGCAGCCGAGGCCGCAGCGCGGCACGCACGTCCAGCAGGAACGCCATCACCGTGTCCGCGTCCAGGTGCCGCTCATGGCACTCGTCGAGCAGCACCACGTCCACACCGGGCAGTTCGGGATCGCGCTGCAACCGCTGGAGCAGCACACCCGTCGTCACCACTTCTACGACGGTGCGCCGCGAAACCCTCCGCTCGCCGCGAATCGTGAACCCGACCCGGTCCCCGGCCCGCTCACCCAGCAGCCACGCCATCCGGCGGGCCGCCGCCCGCGCCGCCATCCGCCGCGGCTCGGCCACCAGCACCCGCCGTGTCCCGGCCCCGTCCAGCAGCCCGGCCAGCGCCAGCGGCACCAGGGTCGTCTTGCCGGTGCCCGGCGGCGCCGCGAGCACCGCCCCGCCGTGCTCGTCCAGGGCGGCCAGCAGCGCGGGCAGCGCGCCGCGTACCGGCAGGTCGAGTGCCGCGGTCCGGATCACGCGGTCAGTCCCGTACGCACACGAAGATCGCGGTGCCCGGCAGCAGCGCGCCGCGCAGCGGGGACCAGCCGCCCCACTCCTGGGTGTTCCATTCCGGCCATCGCGGCTCCACCAGGTCCACCAGCCGGAAACCGGCCGCCGCTATCTCCCGCACCCGGTCGCCGAGCGTGCGGTGGTGTTCGACGTAGACGGCGGTGCCGTGCTCGTCCTGCTCGACGTAAGGGGTGCGGTCGAAGTACGACGCGGTGGCGGTCAGCCCCTCGGGACCCGGCTCGTCGGGGAAGGCCCAGCGGATCGGATGGGTGACCGAGAAGACCCAGCGCCCACCCGGACGCAGCACCCGGAACACCTCCCGCATCACCCCCGCCGAGTCGGCGACGAACGGCACCCCGCCGTACGCGGAGCACGCCAGGTCGAACGAGCCGTCAGCGAACGGCAGCGCGCCCGCGTCCGCCTGCACCAGCGGGAAGCGGCCGCCGATCCGGCGGGCGTGCCGCAACTGCCGGTACGACAGGTCGAGCGCCACGGGGCGGGCGCCCCGCCCCGCCAGCCAGCGTGAGCACTGCCCCGCACCGCACCCGACCTCCAGCACCGACCGGCCGGCCAGCTCCCGAGCCGGGCCCAGCAGCGCGGCCTCGGCCTCGTCCAGGCCCTCGGGTCCCCAGACGAAGCGGTCATCACCGAGGAACGGCCCGTGCTCGGCCTGGTACTCGTCGGCGTTGCGGTCCCACCAGCCCCGGCTGGCCCGGCTGCTCTCGGCGTCGGTCGCGGTGCGCCGCACCGCTTCCGGCTCGGGTTGGCCGACGGTGTCGGACGGGGAGTCTTGGATCATCGCGGCGGTCGTCGTACTCTCATCGGAGGATTCGGGGCACCGCACGTCGCGGACCCCCGGGGGAGCTGTGGCTGGGCGGTTTGCATCAGGTATGGGGCGTTGCGTCCCTGGTATGCCTCTTCGCGCATTGACCGTGCCCGGCTGCCCCCGTATGCTACAAGTTGCGCTGCGGGCCTGCGCGCCTCGGACGGAGCAGGCCGCGCTCGCATCTGTTGTAGACCTCTCGGTTGTTGAGGCGATGTCCGTAGATTGCAGATCTCGGATCCCCCGCCTCGAAGCTGTCCGGAATCGGCAGAGGCGATACGGGCTCTCGGCGTAGCAGTACCTACGACTTACTGTCCGTACCGGAGTCCTTTCCCTAATGACGAGCAGCACCGAGGCCCCTCGTACCACCCCGCAGGTGGCGGTCAACGACATTGGTTCCGAGGAAGCCTTCCTCGCCGCGATCGACGAGACGATCAAGTACTTCAACGACGGCGACATCGTCGACGGCGTCATCGTGAAGGTCGACCGGGACGAGGTCCTGCTCGACATCGGTTACAAGACCGAGGGTGTCATCCCCTCCCGTGAGCTCTCGATCAAGCACGACGTCGACCCGAACGAGGTCGTCGCCGTGGGTGACGAGATCGAGGCCCTGGTCCTCCAGAAGGAGGACAAGGAAGGCCGCCTGATCCTCTCCAAGAAGCGCGCCCAGTACGAGCGCGCCTGGGGCACCATCGAGAAGATCAAGGAAGAGGACGGCATCGTCACCGGTACCGTCATCGAGGTCGTCAAGGGTGGTCTCATCCTCGACATCGGCCTGCGCGGCTTCCTGCCCGCCTCCCTGGTCGAGATGCGCCGCGTCCGCGACCTGCAGCCGTACGTCGGCAAGGAGCTCGAGGCCAAGATCATCGAGCTGGACAAGAACCGCAACAACGTGGTCCTGTCCCGCCGTGCCTGGCTGGAGCAGACCCAGAGCGAGGTCCGCCAGACCTTCCTCACCACCCTGCAGAAGGGCCAGGTGCGCTCCGGCGTCGTCTCCTCCATCGTCAACTTCGGTGCCTTCGTGGACCTGGGTGGCGTCGACGGTCTGGTCCACGTCTCCGAGCTGTCCTGGAAGCACATCGACCACCCGTCCGAGGTCGTCGAGGTCGGCCAGGAGGTCACGGTCGAGGTCCTGGACGTCGACATGGACCGCGAGCGCGTCTCCCTGTCGCTCAAGGCGACCCAGGAAGACCCGTGGCAGCAGTTCGCCCGCACCCACCAGATCGGCCAGGTCGTTCCCGGCAAGGTCACCAAGCTGGTGCCGTTCGGTGCGTTCGTCCGCGTCGACGAGGGCATCGAGGGCCTGGTCCACATCTCCGAGCTGGCCGAGCGCCACGTGGAGATCCCGGAGCAGGTCGTCCAGGTCAACGACGAGATCTTCGTCAAGGTCATCGACATCGACCTGGAGCGCCGCCGCATCAGCCTCTCGCTGAAGCAGGCCAACGAGTCCTTCGGCGCCGACCCGGCCTCGGTCGAGTTCGACCCGACCCTCTACGGCATGGCCGCGTCCTACGACGACCAGGGCAACTACATCTACCCCGAGGGCTTCGACCCGGAGGCCAACGACTGGCTGCCGGGCTACGAGAAGCAGCGCGAGGAGTGGGAGCGCCAGTACGCCGAGGCGCAGGCCCGCTTCGAGCAGCACCAGCAGCAGGTCATCAAGTCCCGCGAGGCCGACGCCGAGGCGGCGGCCGAGGGCGGCCAGGCCGCTCCGCAGGCTGGCGGCCAGGCGGCTGGCGGCTCGTACTCCTCGGAGTCGGCCGACAACTCCGGCGCCCTGGCTTCGGACGAGGCGCTGGCCGCGCTTCGCGAGAAGCTGGCCGGTGGCCAGAGCTGACTGCTTCCCCCTGAGGGCTAGCTGAGACGAAGCCCCGCCTCCCCTTCCGGGAGGCGGGGCTTCGCCGTTCACTCGTTCAGGTGACCGTGATGGGCGCGGTACGGGCGACGGTGGCGCCTTCGCCGTCCTTCACCCGGACCACCACGTCGTACGTTCCGGGCGCCGTGCCCGCGGGAACGGTCACCCGCACCGGCACCTCGGCGGTGGCGGGCAGGTTGTCGGAGCGCAGGCTCAACGCCCGCTGCGCCGGGTCGGCGGTGAGCGGGGCAGCGGGGGTGGCAGTCAGCGTGCCGGTCGCGGTGCCCGGGTGGGTGAGCACCGCGTCGGCGGTCAGGGTCACGGTGCCGCCCGCCGCGACGGTGGCCGCCTGCGGAGTCACGCCCAGCGCCGCATGGTGCTGGGCGACCGGACGGCTGTCGATCGCAGGAGGGGCGTCGGCTGGCTTCGTCCCCCATGCGGAGGGCTTACTTCCGACGGTGAAGGAGATATCCCGTCCGGAGCGCAGGTCACTGGTCGTGACATACGCCGCCGAACGCGCCCGACCGCCCACCCGCACCGACTGGACGTACCGCTTACTGTCCGAGGTGCCCGCGGCGGTGATGGTCAGCCGGCCGCGCGGGTAGTACCGCTGGTCCAGGGTCAGGTCGACGCGGTCGAAGACCGGGGTGGTCAGGCCCCAGGTGTCCATGCCGGACGTCACCGGGAAGACGCCGATCGCGGAGAGCACCTGCCACGAGGACATCGTGCCCAGGTCGTCGTTTCCGGTCACCCCGTCAGGCGCGTTGGTGAACAGCGTCAGCGCCGCGTGCACCACGTCCGTCGTCTTCCACGGCTGCCCGGTGGACAGATACGTGTAGGGGGCGAGGATGTCCGGTTCGTTATCGGGGTTGTACTTGTCCTGGTTGTAGTAGGTGTACGGCCCGTTCACCCAGACGTTGCGGGCGGTCCCGGCCGGGTCCTTGAGCAACTGCGGGTAGGCGAAGAAGGAGTCCAGCCGCTTGTTGGTGGCGCCTGGGCCGCCGATCAGCTTCGTCAGCCCGGGGATGTCCTGCGGAACGAGCCACATGTACTGCCAGGCCGTGCCCTCGTGGAATCCCACGCTCTTCTTGGGGTCGGCGGGACCGGTGAACACCCCCTGCGGGTCACGGGCCCGGAAGAACCCGGTGCGCTGGTCGAAGACGTTGCGGTAGTTCTGGCCGCGGGCCAGGTAGCGCCGGGCGTCCGCCTCGTGGCCGAGCCTGTGCGCCATCGTGCCCAGCACGGCGTCCGACAGCGCGTACTCCAAGGTGGCCGACGGTCCGTGGTCGTAGTCGAAGTCCCCTGGCTTGTGCGGGGCGTTGGGGTCCAGCGGCACGTAACCGTCCACCAGGTAGCGCGGATTGCCGCCGCGCCCCTCATAGGGGGAGTCGGCGGGCGGCACCGAGTCGGCGTTCTTCCGCAGCGCCTGGTACGCCTCCTGTTCATGGCCCGCCAACAACCCCTGGCTGTAGGCGTTCACCAGGAACGGGGTGACCGGGTCGCCGGTCATGATGTTGGTCTCGACCGTGGCGTAGGCCCACTTGGGCAGCCAGCCGCCCTGCTCGTTCACTTTCAGCAGCGATACGGCCATGTCCCGCATCTGGGCGGGAGCGAGCAGGGACAGCAACTGCGCCTGGGTGCGGTAGACATCCCACAGCGACCAGTTCTGGTAGTACGTGAAGCCGTCCGTCTTGTGTACGTGGCCGTCCCAGCCGGTGTAGGAGCCGTCCACGTCGCTGCCCGTGTTGGGGGACAGCAGGGCGCGGTAGAGCGAGGAGTAGAAGGTACGGCGCTGCTCGTCACCGCCGCCCCGCACCCGGACCCGCTCCAGCCAGTGCTCCCACGACTGCTGGGCCGCCCGGGCGGTGCTGGCGAAGGTGCCGCGGCCCTCCTGGTCCAGGTTGCGCCTGGCGCCGTCGACGCTCACGTAGCTGATCGCGGTGGTGGCGGTCACGGTGCGCTGGGAGGTGGTGTCGAAGCGCAGGTAGGCGCCGCGCAGCCCGCCGCCGGACGAGGAGTTGGACCCGTCGGTGACCGTACCACCGCTCCAGGTGCCGTGATCGGTGAACGGACGGTCGAAGTGGGTGACCGTGTACACGGTGTAGGGCCTGGTGTCCTGACAGAAGCCCTGCCCGGTGATGGCCGTGGCCACCGTGCGGTCGTCCAGCACGGTGACCGTGCTGGAACTGACGCTGTGCAGCGCCTGACCGCTGTTGAGCAGCACATTGGCCTTGGTGGTGGCGGGGAAGGTGTAGCGCTGCCACCCCGTGTGGGTGGAGGCCGTCAGCTCCGCGGTGATGCCGCCGTACGAGGTCAGCCCCACCCGGTAGTAGCCGGGGGACGCCTGCTCCTGCGCGTGCGAGTAGGAGGCGGCGTACTTCGCGTAGTCGGTGGAGGAGATCTCGCCGGTGGTCGGCAGCACCGGCAGGTCGCCGCCGATCCCGCAGCCCACCCCTGACAGGTGCACCGCGCTGAAGCCGCGGATGGTGCTCTGGTCGTAGTCGTAGCCGGTGTCGTGCCCGGTGTCGGGGGACAGTTGCACCATCCCGAACGGCACGGCGGCGCCCGGGTAGGTGTTCCCCTGGTTCCGCGTCCCGATGAACGGGTTGACCAGGCTGGTGAGTTGGCCGCCCGCGGAGGGCGCCGCGTGTGCCGGGAGGGTCAGCGCACCTGTGAAGAAGGCCGCCGCGAAGACGGCGACCAGAGGTGGCTTCAGGCGCAGGCCGAGTGATCTCATCGCGTGGGGGAGACCCGCCCGGCGCGGGGTTCTGCCACGCCGGGCGGCGAATGGTCCGATGGTGCCGCGGTGCGTCGGTCGATGGCTCAAGGCGCTCAGCGTCCCTTCGTGGCGACAACGTTGTCAGTCCCGGGGTTGCGCACAGCTGCTCGGTGGATCTTCGGCCTCCCTGACCTGCACTGTCAAGGTCGCGTCAACTCAAGGTGACGGTCTTCGGGTTGGCGGCACGGGAATGTCAGTGGGCCGTCCTACGTTGGTAGCAGGGGAGAGTGGGAAGGGACGGTCACGGTGCTTGATCCGCAGAGTCTTTACGAGTTCGAGCCGGACGGCGTGCACGCGGTCGATTCCGCGGACGCGGGCGGGCTGGTGCTGCTCTACCACCTGGAGGGCTTCATCGACGCGGGTGACACCGGCGAGCAACTGGTCGACGAGCTGCTGGAGAACCTCGACCACCAGGTCGTGGCGCGGTTCGACGTGGACCAGTTGCTGGACTACCGGGCCCGTCGCCCGCTGATGACGTTCCGGCGCGACCACTGGTCGGGCTACGCGGCGCCCGAGTTGGTGCTGCGGCTGGTGAAGGACACCACGGGCACCCCGTTCCTGCTGCTGTGCGGGCCGGAGCCGGATGTGCAGTGGGAGCGGTTCGCCGAGGCGGTGGGCGGACTGGTCGAGCGGTTCGGAGTGCGGCTTTCGATCAACTTCCACGGCATTCCGATGGGCGTGCCGCACACCCGCCCGATCGGGCTGACGCCGCACGGCAACCGGACCGACCTGATGCCGGGGCACCGCAGTTGGTTCGACGAGGCGCAGGTGCCCGGCAGCGCGGACTCGCTGATCGAGCTGCGGCTGGCCCAGGCGGGACACGATGTGCTGGGTGTGGCCGCCCATGTGCCGCACTATCTGGCCCGCTCACCGTATCCGGACGCTTCGCTGGCGGTCCTGGAGGCGGTGACCGCCGCCACGGGTCTGGTACTGCCCGGTCCGGCGCACGCGCTGCGCGCCCAGGCGTACACGGTGCAGGCGGAGATCGAGCGGCAGATCGCCGAGGGCGACGCGGAGTTGACGTCCGTGGTCCGCGGTCTGGAGAACCAGTACGACGCCCTGGCGGGCGCGGGCGGCCGGGAGAGCCTGCTCGCCGAGTCCGCGGACCTGCCCACCGCCGATGATCTCGGCGCGGAGTTCGAGCGCTTCCTCGCCGAACGAGAGGCGGACAGCGGCTGAGGGCGCGGCTGACGCCGCGGTCGGTGGTGCGGGGGCGCGTGGGGTCGGCGCGGCGGACCGCACCGTCGTGGTCGCGTGCCCCCGCGGTGGTTGCCGAGGCGGGCCCGCGGACCCCGGCATGGGCCGCAGGGCATACCCTGGGAGCCGTGTTGAAGGTGGGACTGACCGGCGGTATCGGTGCCGGTAAGAGTGAGGTGTCGCGGCTGTTCGCCTCCTACGGCGCGGTGGTGATCGACTCCGACCGCATCGCCCGGGAGGTGGTGGAGCCGGGGACGCCCGGACTGGCCGCAGTGGTGGCCGAGTTCGGCGAAGCCGTGCTGTCCCGCGACGGCAGCCTGGACCGGCCCAAGCTCGGCGGTATCGTGTTCGCCGACCCGGACCGCCTCAAGGCGCTCAACGCCATCGTGCACCCCCTGGTCCGCGACCGTTCCGCGGAACTGGAGGCCTCGGCGGCCGATGACGCGATCGTCGTCCATGACGTTCCGCTGCTGACCGAGAACGGTCTCGCCCCCCTCTTCGACCTGGTGGTCGTGGTGGACGCCGCCCCCGCGACCCAACTCGACCGGCTGGTCAGGCTGCGCGGGATGGCCGAGGAGGAGGCCCGCGCCCGGATGGCCGCCCAGGCCGACCGGGACCAGCGGCTCGCGATCGCCGACTTCGTGATCGACAACGACGGACCGCTGGCAGCCCTCGAACCGCAGGTGCGCGGCCTGTGGGAGACGTTGCGGCAGCGTGCCGTCAGCCGCCCCAGCTGACCTTGAACACCCAGGCGTACTCCCCGGCCGCCCGCGCGGCGGCCGGAACCTCGACCGTTAGCGTGTCACCGGTGAAGTCCCAGTCCAGGGCGCGGTGGTGGCCGAGCATGGTCACCTTGTCGCCCTTGCGGATGGGCACCGGCGCCCGTACCACCAGCTTGCTGCCCGGATCCGTGAGCGAGGAGATGTAGAACGCCTGGTTCTGCCGGACGCAGAACCGCAGGTCGCCCAGTTGCGCCATGCGTGACCAGTACGTGGTGCCGTACACCGACTCGCCGTTGACCGCCAGCCAGCGTCCGGTCTGCCGCAGCCGGGTCTGCATGATCTGTGGGATGGTGCCGTCCGAGCGCGGCCCGATGTCCAGCAGGAAGTTGCCGTTCTTGCTGACGATGTCGACCAGGGTGTGCACCACCTCTTCGGCGGTCATGTACTGGTCGTCGGGTGTGGCCTGGTTGTAGCCGTAGGAGTGCGGGTCCAGGCCCCGGCTCGCCTCCCATTTGGCGATCACGGTGCTGTTGTACGTGGTGTACTCGGGCGTGGTGAAGTCGTGCGGGCCGATCCCGGAGCGGTTGTTGACGGTGACGTCCTTGGGTCGCGGCCGGTTCTTGGCGTGGTTGAAGTAGTCCGCCAGCACGTCGTGGCTGTCGTTCACGCCGCCGATGTCGCACCAGATGATGTCCGGGTCGTAGCCGTGTACCAACTCCCGCATCTGCGGGGCCTGGTAGTCCTTCACGTAGTCGCGGCCCGCGGTGTATCCGGTGTACGCAACCGGCGCCAGGGTGTACGGGTTGCGCGGTGCGTGGCCCATCCACGGGTTGTCGGGGTTGAACCACTCCGGCATGGAGAAGTACAGCCCGTTGCGCAGCCGCGGGGTGTGCGCGCGCGACGCGGTGAACAGCTCGCTGACCAGGTCCCGGTGCGGACCCATGCGTACCGCGTTGCGGTCCGAGACCTTGGTGTCCCACAGCGCGAAGCCCTCATGGTGCTTGGAGGTCAGTACGTAGTACTCGGCGCCCGCGTCCCGGAACAGCTCCACCCAGGCGCGCGGGTCGAAGCGCCGCGCGGTGAACATGGGGATGAAGTCGTCGTAGGCGAAGCCCTCGCCGTATCTGCTCGCGTGGTGGGAGTACACCGGGTTCGACGGGCTCTGCATCGAGTTCCAGTACCACTCCGCGTAGGTGCCGCCCACCGGCGCCCAGGCGGGCACCGAGTAGACCCCCCAGTGGATGAAGATCCCGAACTTCGCGTCGTCGAACCAGTACGGGGCCTGGTGGGTGCCCAGTGACGCGTCGGTCGGCCGGTAGTCGGGCGTACCGAGCACCAGATCCGTACGCCGGGCGGCGGCCCGCCCGCCCCTGCCGTCCACGGTGACCGTGCCGGTGCGCGCCGTACCGGCTCTCGTCCCGGCCGAGTTGCGGATGCCGATCCGTACCCTGGCCTGCTCGCCGGGGGCCAGCGCGGTCACCGGCGCGGGCGCCACGGTACGGGCGCCGTCGACCTCGACGGCCACCCGCACCGCGTCGTCGGCGCCGAGCCACCGCGTGCCCGCGTTGACCACGGTCGCCTCGACGCTCTGGGTGCGCGGATCCAGAAGGGAGTTGGTGCAGGCGGCGGTCCGCAGCCGCAACGCCCGGCCGTGCGCGGCCGGTTGCATCGACAGCGCGAACACGTGCAGCGCGGGGGAGTTGGCCTTGGCGGGGCCGATGTCGGGCAGGGTGATCGCCACCGCCCGGCGGGCCGGGTCCAGCCACAGCTCCGCCATGCCGATGGAGACCGGATGCCGGTCGGTGCCGCCGGGGGCGTAGCGGAACGGCGTGCTCAGTTCCCCGCCGCCGGAGTACCAGTCGGTGCCGCCGAGTTGGGCCTGCGAGGTGCTGCCGTCCTGGTACGTGACGGTGGCGGTGCCGGAGGCGTCACCGTAGCTGCAAGCCACCAGCAGCTGGGCCGAAAGGTACGCGCCTGGCGTGGGCAGCGCGATGCGCTGGCCCGTCGCCACCACGTTGTTCCTGGCGCCCGCCGCCGACGAGGGGAACAGAAACGGTACGCCGCTGACCACCGTGCTGCCCGCGGGCGGTAACCGCTCACCGGGGAAGGTGTAACCGGAACCGTCGAAGTCGCCTTCCCGGACGTTCGCGGTGTCGATGCCGTCGTTGTCGAAGTAGCCGTCGAGCGGAACCGGAACCGCTTGCGGAACCGGGAGCCAGAACGGCCCCGGGGCGGATGGCGGTTGGCCTGCCGCGTGTGCGGTCCCGGTGGCGAACGGGACGGCGACCGCCGCCCCCAACGCGGTGCCGAGCACCCGGCGTCTGGGAGGACCGGCGTTGTCGCGCCCCGGGCGGGTGGGGGAGTCGTTCATGTGCCCTCCGATGAGTGCGTGGTCGCATGGAGTGGCTCAAGCGGACAGATACATCCGATGACTCATCTTTGATAAGGTGCCAAAAGGTGTCAATAGACCCAGCAGTATGGGTATTTGGCGCATAGATCCCAGGTTTACGGAAGCGGTGGGCGCCAAGTGCTCAGCTCGGCGCAGGCACCTGCTCCGGTGGCGAACAGCGGCGATCCCAGGGCCGAACTCGCAAACCACTACCGGCGCATCACCTACGACGAGCGCGCCAGCGGCCGGTCGACCCAGTCGGCGCGCTGCTCCTGATCGTCGCCGCCAGCGACCCGGTCCTCGACCTGGTGAGCTTCCCGGGGCGGCTCCCCGCCGCCCCGGGGGCCAGCCTCAGGGCACCGCGCAGGGGCTGGCGGCGACGCGTGCCGCGCAGCGGGCGCTTCCTCGCACCTGTTACCACAGGTCCTGCTTGCTCCAGGTCGGGTCGCCGTCGTAGGGGTGGAACTCCTCCAGGGTGTCCCTCGCCGGATGGGTGCGCCCGGCGGGCCCCGCCGCGAAGACGCGCAGCATGTTCGCGGTGACCCGCGAGGTGAACTCGGCCGTTCGCGGCGCGATGCCATGTCCCGGATCATCGGTGAGCGACTCCACCCAGCGCATGGTGCCCGTGTTGAACACCCCCGCGCCGCTCCCTGCGGTGTAGTAAGCGGAGTCCGCGAAGGAACGCACTCCACGGCACACCAGCCGGGAGTGGGCGACGACCTCCAGCGGACGAGGCGTGTCCTGACCGGAGTTGACCCGGTCGTACTCGGTACCGACCAGATTGGCGAAGCTGCTGCCATGGGTGACGCCGGTCCTCTCGAACAGCCAGTGCCCGGGATCGGCCACCACATAGGGCGCCGACGTCGGATTCGACTCGTACAACGTGCCCGTCATCGAGTTCTCCGGCCGGGGATCCGGCGCGGCCCGCCAGTCGGTGGTCACCGCCGCGTCGTCCTTGCCGTTCATCGGGTCGTGCGGCCAGTCGGTCTTGTAGCAGACGACCAGGCGGCGCTGGCCGGTCGGCGCCGCCTCAAGTCGGATCCGGCGGAAGCAGGCGTTCGCGCCGAGGAAGGCCAGGTTGCACCCCGCGTCCCTGGCGGCGGTCACCCGCTCACGCATCGCCGGGGTCCAGTACTCGTCATGGCCGAGCGAGACGATCGCCCGCGCCCCGTGCAGGAGGTGAGGGTCGCGGTCGATGTCCATGTTCGTGACATAGGCGAGCGGCAGCCCCAGCTTCTCCGCGAGCGCTATCGCGGGCTGCTCGTAGGTGGTGAACAGCGGCGCGCCGTCCCGGTCGTACGGCCGGTCGCAACTGACCGCCAGTGAGCGGTTGGCGTAGTCCGACTTGCCGCCCGGCCCCTGGTAGAGGCTGCGACCGCCCCAGGTGTTGTAGGCCTGCCAGGTGCCGACCGCGTTGACCAGCACCAGCTTGCCCGCGGTGGACGCGGAGCGGACGGTGATCGGCACGTACCGCTGCTCCGCGGTGTCCGCGGTGAGCCGGACCAGATAGGCGCCCTCCGGCCAGCCCCGGGTGCTGACCGCCAGGGACGGCTGCCAGCCCGCGGCGACGGTGCGCGTGTCGCCGTGCGCCGCCGGAATCGGCCTGGCGCCGCCGGGTATGTGCTCCGAGGCCCACACCCTGCGGGCCTGCGCACCCCCGTACCAGCCCATCCGGAACGCCTCGGCGCGAAAGCCCCGGCCGGTGGTGGAGACATGGAGGTGGAACGTCTCGCCAGGCAGCACGCTGACCTGGTCCGCATAGCCCTCCACCGCCCGGTCGGTGCCGCGGCGGGCCAGCCCCCAGTCGCGGTCGCCGGGCAGCGCGTTCTCCGCCGCCACCGGATCCGTGCTGCCCGTCGGGCGAGCCGAGCCGCCGCCCGGGGTGCATCCGGCCGCCAGCGCGCCCGCGCCCATGCCCGCCGCGGCGCCGAGGAAGTGCCGACGGTCCCACTCCGCGTTGCCCATGAGGTGCTCCTCGATACGACGGCATCACCATGCGCACGCCCACGCGCACAGTGCGTGACCCACGCGCTCGGGTCCACGCAGCCACCGTGCGACGATCGCGTGCTCCCCGCAGCGGCAGGCGCCGCGCACGGCGCCCGCGGCACGGCCGCCAGCGGGCCGTCTCCCGCCCCGCGAACCGGTGGCGGGCGTTGCTCCAGACGGGCCACCCCGGCAGTCGGCCGGGAATGCGGTTGTGCCAGTCGATGTTGGGTAGTCCTGGGACGGTGGACGGCAGTCGGCCGCGCCCCTGGAAGGAGGCGGACGTGCCCGAGCGCACCCCGGAGACCAACGTCATAGACTTCCGCGCCGCCGAGCACCTGCTCGCCGCCCGTGATCCGCGCGGCGCGGTGAAGCTGCTGGACGCCGTCATCGCCGCCCATCCGGAGAGCATCTCCGCCCGGCTGCTGCGGGCCCGCGCCTACTTCATGTCCGCCCAACTGCGCTCCGCCGAAGCGGACTTCGAGATGGTCCTGGAGCGCGAGCCGACCAACGCCTACGCCCACTTCGCCCTGGCCCGCACCCTGCAACGCGCCAACCGGGCCGAACAGGCCAAACGCCACTTCCGGCTGGCCGCCGCCCTCGACCCGAGGCCCGAGTACGTGCAGGCGGCGGGGTTCGACGGCGAGGACTGAACGCACGTCGGCATCCGCCGCAGCGCCCGCCCAGCGCCGCTGCCAGCGCCAACACCCGCGTCGAGCTGGGCGGATAACCGCTCGAAGCGGCTCAGCCGTGCCTGCTACCGTCCATGCCGTGGCGAAACTCAATCAGATCATCGCAGTGGAGAAGGGCGTCAAGGCCAGCTCCCACCAGGACCTGGCGGCCGCTCACCACGGCCTGACCAAGCCCGCGCTGCTCGCCGGGATATCCCGCACCTACCAGCCGAAGGACGAAGAGGGCGAGCAACTGCCGCCGGAGTCCACCCGGGTACAGGTCAAGGCGGAGGACGTGCTGCGGGACACCGCGACCACGCTGACCCGGCTGTTCGACATCACCGCCACCAAGGACTGGGCCAACTGCACCGCACGCGCCGACATCACGGTCGACGGACAGGTACTGCTGCGCGAGGTGCCGGTGTCCTACCTGCTGTTCCTGGAGAAGCAGCTGGCCGAACTGGCCGCCTTCGTCCGGAAGTTGCCCGTGCTGGACGGCGCCGAGTCCTGGTCGCTCGACCCGTCCACCGACTGGTGGCGCACCGAGCCGGTGCGCACCGTGCGGACGAAGAAGGTACCGCGCAACCACGTCAAGGCCGAGGCCACCGAGAAGCACCCCGCACAGGTCGAGGTGTACTACGAGGACGTGCCGGTCGGCTACTGGACCACCGTGAAGTTCTCCGGCGCGCTTCCGGCCCGGCGGGTCAACGAACTGCTCGCCCGGGTGGAGAAGTTGCAGCAGGCCGTGAAGTTCGCCCGCGAGGAGGCGAACGGCACCGAGATCACCGACCAGCGCGTCGGCGACGCGGTATTCGGCTACCTCTTCGGGTAGCACCTCGTATACCGTGGTGAACTCCCCGGCCGCCGCAGCGCGGTCGGGGTGCGCGAGGAGCGCAAGCTGAAGCTGAAGCTTGTCGTGACGGCGTGGTCCGGACACTCAACCGGAGCACGATCAATCTCAGACTCTCGCTCCAGACTCAGCATTCGCCGCCGATCGCCGAACCGACCGAGCCGGAGCTCGTCGTCGGATGCCGGTTCAAGTCCGGCCCGCGCAGCCAACGATGCGTGGTAGTTCAAAGGCAGAACACGACGACATCAAACTGATCCGCGCTGTGAACCGGTTCGGCGTGCCCAACACGGCGGCATCCCAGGGCTCGGGGGCAGGCTACGCCCCCGAGTCCGCTCCCGCCCCGCGGTGCCGCACCGCCCGGCGGCCGCTCAGAACAGCGGTTGCGGGAGCACGCCCTCCAGCGCCAGCAGTGCCCGCTTGGTCTCCAGGCCGCCGCCGAAGCCGCCGATCCCGCCGTCGCTCTCCACCACGCGGTGGCACGGCACGACCACCGGCAGCGGATTGGCGCCCATCGCCACACCGACCGCCCGGGCGGCCCCCGGCTCGCCCACCCGGTCGGCCAGCGTCTGGTAGCCGACGACCGTGCCGTAGGGGACGCCGTCGGCGAGTTCCTGCAGCACCCGGCGGTTGAACCCGGTGCACAGCGACCAGTCCAACGCGACGGCGAACTCACGCCGCGCCCCCGAGAAGTACCCGTCCAGCTCGCGTATCGCCTGGTCCAGATGGGCGGACCGGCCGCGGACCGGCTCGGTGCCGAAACGGGCGGCGAGCCGGGCCACGGCGTCCCCCGCCGTCTCCTCCCCGGCCCGGAAGACGACGTTGACCAGGCCGTCCGGCGTCGCGGCGAGCAGCAGCGGCCCGATCGGCGTGTCCTGTACGGACCAGTGCACGGTCCGGTTCGATTCCGTCACGCGGCCAGCGTAGGACCGGGCACTGACAGTCGAACGCTCGCGTGCACTGCGGTCACATCAGCCCCACCGGCATCAGGATCGAGTGGCTCGGTCCGCCCATTGTCAGTGGCGGGTCGTACGGTGAATCCATGCGGCCCGTATCTGAGATCGAACGCAAGGTGGCGCCCTTCGAGGTCGTCAGCCCCTACCAGCCCAACGGGGACCAGCCGGCGGCCATCGCCGAGCTGGACCGGCGGATCCGCGCGGGGGAGAAGGACGTCGTGCTGCTCGGCGCCACCGGCACCGGCAAGTCGGCGACCACAGCGTGGATGATCGAGAAGCTCCAGCGGCCGACCCTGGTCATGGCCCCGAACAAGACGCTCGCCGCCCAGCTCGCCAACGAGTTCCGCGAGCTGCTGCCCAACAACGCGGTCGAGTACTTCGTCTCCTACTACGACTACTACCAGCCCGAGGCGTACGTCCCGCAGACGGACACCTACATCGAGAAGGACTCCTCCATCAACGAGGAGGTCGAGCGGCTGCGCCACTCCGCCACCAACTCGCTGCTGACCCGGCGCGACGTGGTGGTGGTCGCCTCCGTCTCCTGCATCTACGGCCTGGGCACCCCGCAGGAGTACGTGGACCGGATGGTGCCGCTGCGGGTCGGCGACGAGATCGACCGCGACCAGCTGCTGCGCCGCTTCGTGGACATCCAGTACACGCGCAACGACATGGCGTTCACCCGCGGCACCTTCCGGGTGCGCGGCGACACCATCGAGATCTTCCCGGTCTACGAGGAGCTCGCGGTGCGCATCGAGATGTTCGGCGACGAGATCGAGGCGCTGTCCACCCTCCACCCGCTCACCGGCGAGGTCATCACCGACGACCAGGAGCTGTACGTCTTCCCCGCCACCCACTACGTGGCGGGCCCGGAGCGCATGGAGCGGGCGATCGCCGGTATCGAGCAGGAGCTCGAGGGCACCTTGGCCACGATGGAGAAGCAGGGCAAGCTGCTGGAGGCCCAGCGGCTGCGGATGCGCACCACGTACGACATCGAGATGATGCGGCAGATCGGCACCTGCTCCGGCATCGAGAACTACTCGCGGCACATCGACGGCCGTGAGCCCGGCTCCGCGCCCAACACCCTCCTCGACTACTTCCCCGAGGACTTCCTGCTGGTCATCGACGAGTCGCATGTCACCGTGCCGCAGATCGGCGCGATGTACGAGGGTGACGCGTCCCGCAAACGCACCCTCATCGAGCACGGGTTCCGGCTGCCGTCCGCGCTGGACAACCGGCCGCTCAAGTGGGAGGAGTTCCTGGAGCGGATCGGCCAGACCGTCTATCTGTCGGCCACCCCGGGACCGTACGAGATCTCCCGCTCCGAGGGCGTCGTGGAGCAGATCATCCGCCCCACCGGCCTGGTCGACCCCCAGGTCATCGTCAAGCCCACCGAGGGCCAGATCGACGACCTCGTCCACGAGATCCGGGTGCGCGCGGAGAAGGACGAGCGCGTGCTGGTCACCACCCTCACCAAGAAGATGGCCGAGGACCTCACCGACTACATGCTGGAGCTGGGCATCCAGGTGCGGTACCTGCACAGCGACATCGACACGCTGCGCCGCGTCGAGCTGCTGCGCGAACTGCGGGCGGGCGAGTTCGACGTGCTGGTCGGCATCAACCTGCTGCGTGAGGGCCTGGACCTGCCCGAGGTCTCCCTGGTGGCGATCCTCGACGCGGACAAGGAGGGGTTCCTGCGCTCGGGCACCTCACTGATCCAGACCATCGGCCGGGCGGCGCGCAACGTCTCCGGCCAGGTCCACATGTACGCGGACAAGATCACCCCGGGTATGGAGCGGGCGATCGAGGAGACCAACCGGCGCCGCGAGAAGCAGATCGCCTACAACACGGAGAACGGGATCGACCCGCAGCCGCTGCGCAAGAAGATCGCGGGCATCCTCGACTCCTTCGCCCGCGAGGACGCCGACACCGAGGAACTGCTGGGATCCGGTCGGCAGCGTTCCCGCGGCAAGGCCCCGGTGCCGGGACTGTCGGCGAAGGCGGGCGACAAGCGCGCCGAGAAGAAGGGCCTGCCCGCGGAGGAACTCGCCGACCTCATCGGCGAGTTGACCGAGCAGATGCGCGCCGCCGCGGCCGACCTGCAGTTCGAGGTGGCGGCCCGGCTGCGCGACGAGGTGGGCGAGCTGAAGAAGGAACTGCGGCAGATGCGGGAGGCCGGGGTGGCCTGACGAGCACCGACACCGCCGCATCACGCCGAGCGACGCGCACCGGCACGCCGAACCACCTGCGCATTTGGTCTGTGCTTTACCATCGCTTGGCGATTCCTGTACCGTTCCGGGGATGGACGTCTCTCTCGCCCTGTGGATCGCGACCATCCTCGGACTGTCCGCCCTGATCGCGGTCGACTTCTTCGTCGGCCGCAAACCGCACGAGGTCTCGATCAAGGAAGCCGCGATCTGGACCGTCGTGTGGACCGTCCTCGCCGCCCTCTTCGGCCTCGGCCTACTGCTCTTCAAGGGCGGAAAACCAGCCGGGGAGTTCCTCGCGGGCTTCATCACCGAGAAGTCACTCAGCGTCGACAACCTCTTCGTCTTCGTGCTGATCATGGCCAAGTTCGCCGTGCCCCGCCAGTACCAGCAACGCGTACTGCTCATCGGCGTACTGATCGCACTGCTGCTGCGCGCCGCGTTCATCGCCGCGGGCGCCGCCCTCATCGCCAGCTTCTCCTGGGTCTTCTACATCTTCGGCGCCTTCCTCATCTGGACCGCGTGGAAGCTGATCCAGGAAGCCAGAGCCGACAAACCCGACGAGGAGTACGAGGAGAACAAGCTCCTCAAGGCCATCGAGAAGCGGGTACCGTCCACCGACACCTACCACGGCACCAAACTCATCGTCGTCGAAAACGGCAAACGCCTGATGACACCGATACTCATCGTCGTCCTGGCGATCGGCAGCGCCGACATCCTGTTCGCCCTCGACTCCATCCCCGCCATCTTCGGCCTCACCCAGGACCCGTACATCGTCTTCACCGCCAACGCCTTCGCCCTGATGGGACTGCGCCAGCTGTACTTCCTCATCGGCGGCCTGCTCAAGCGGCTGGTCTACCTGTCCTACGGGCTGTCCGTCATCCTCGGCTTCATCGGCGTCAAGCTGGTGCTGCACGCCCTGCACGAGTCCGGGGTACCGGCCCCCGAGTTCTCCGTTCCGGTCTCGCTCGGCGTGATCGCCGCCGTCCTCGCGGTCACCACCGCCGCGAGCCTGCTGGCCCCGAAGAAGAACACCACCGGCGCCCATCCGTAGGGTCGCGTACGGACCGGCACCACCCAGCGTCTAACGTGGATGCGGCAATCGAGCCGAATCAGACATCCCTAAAGAGGGCAGGTGGACGCCGGTGAGCACCTTGGCGGTGGAGAGTCTGCCGGAACTGACGGTCTCCCGCTTCCTGAGCAGCTGGGAACTCGACCCGGTGGCGCTCGCGTTCGTCGTGCTGCTCGGCGCGCTGTACGCGGCCGCGCTGGTACGGCTGCGCGGACGCGGCGAACCCTGGCCACTGGCCCGCACCCTCACCTTCGCGATCATGGGGCTCGGCATGATCGTCTTCGCCACCATGTCCGCCCTCATGGTGTACAGCAGGGTGCTGTTCTGGCCCGCCGCGGTGCAGAACATCGTGCTCGACCTGATCGCGCCGCTCGGCCTCGCCCTCGGCGACCCGCTCGCCCTCGCCGGACGGGCACTGTCCGACCCGGCGCGACGGCGACTGGACGCCGTGACGGGCAGCAAGGCGGTGCGACTGCTCACCTTCCCGTTCGTCAGCACCGTCCTGGTGCTGGTCTCCGAGCTGACCATCTACTTCACCCCGTACTTCCAGACCGCACTGCGGAACAGCGGCGTACGCCAACTGATGCACCTGCAACTGCTGCTCACCGGCTGCCTGTTCGTCCTGCCGATGCTCACCCGGCAGGAACTGCTGCCCCGCTGGTGCACCCACCCGGTACGCGCGCTGCTGGTGTTCCTGGACGGACTGTTCGACTCCATCCCCGGCATCGTGGTCATGCTGAGCGGCACCCTGGTGGCCGGCCACTGGTACGCCGCCCACCCCCGCACCTGGGGCCCCACCCTGCAACGGGACCAGCAGATCGGCGGCGGACTGATGCTCACCCTCGCCGAACTGGTCGGACTGCCGTTCCTGATCGCCGTGTTCACCGAGTGGTGGCGCGCCGAACGCGCCAGGACCGCCGAGCTCGACGCCCGCCTGGACCGCGAACTGGTCACCGTCCCGGCCACGGCCGCCCCCGCCCCCGCCGCGCCCGAGACCACGCCCGCCCCCGCCCCGGAGATGGTCCGCCCCTGGTGGGAGACCGAGGGCGGCGAGGTAGCCGAACGCGTCCGCCGCAACACCGGCCGCCGATAGACCCGCGCGCCCTTCCCGGGCTCAACCCGAACGTGCGAGGGGCCGCCGAAGCGGCCCCTCCCGTTCAGCGGCACCGGCAGCCCGCTACCAGCCCCGCTCCCGCCACTGCGCCAGATGCGGCCGCTCCGCGCCCAGCGTGGTGTCCCCGCCGTGCCCCGGGTAGACCCAGGTCTCGTCGGGCAACTCGCCGAACAGCTTCGCCTCGACATCGTCGATCAGGCTGGCGAACGCCGCCGCGTCGTTGTGCGTGTTGCCCACCCCGCCCGGGAACAGGCAGTCGCCGGTGAAGACATGCGGGTGGCCGTGCGGGTCGTCGTAGACCAGCGCGATGCTGCCCGGAGTGTGGCCCACCAGATGCCGCGCGGTCAGCTCGACCCGCCCGACCCGCACCGAGTCACCGTCCTCCACCAGCACATCGGTCGGAACCGGAATCCCCTCGGCGTCATAGCGCCCGGCATACGTACGCGCGCCCGTGGCGTCCACCACCTCGCGCAGCGCGCTCCAGTGGTCGCCGTGCCGGTGCGTGGTGACCACGGACGCGATGCCGCCGTCACCGATCATGGCCAGCAGGGTGTGCGGCTCGGCGGCGGCGTCGATCAGCAACTGCTCGTCGGTCGCACGGCAGCGCAAAAGATAGGCGTTGTTGTCCATCGGACCCACGGCGACCTTGGAGATTATGAGGTCGGTGAGCTCGTGCACGTCGGGCGGACCGCCGACCTTTACTGCTCCGGTGTATGACATGGCGTCACCCTAGCGGTGGGAGTGTGGGCAGGGGCACGTCGGGATCGCGGCTCAGCTCCTCGCCGCCGCCGCGTCCGCTGACCCAGGCGAGCAGCGCGTGGGTGGTGCCGCCGACGGTCAGCTCCGGGCTCTCCGCAGCGCCGATGTCCCAGGTCTCGCCCGTCCCGGTGTCGTGCAGACGGACCGCGGGGATCCCCTCGTGCCCGGAGAGCCGGTCGATGATCGAGGCGACCTCACGGGCGGCGAAGTCGTCCGGCAGGTCGGCGCAGGTGCGGCCGATACCGAGGTCCACATGGTGCAGATGAACCTCGGCGAGACGTTTCGCCGGGATCTCGGCCGCCGGCAGCACCCCGCCCTGCCGGGTCTGCACCTGCGCCGCCCACGCCTGCGGCGGCAGCGCCGCGACGGCCTGGTCGAACCGGTCGGCGCTGCGCCGCAGATCGTCCAGCTGCTCGGACAGCGGCCGCCCGGCGCCGTCCTCGATGTCCTTGTCCCGCGCCTCCTCGCTGACGTACATCGGCGTCTCCTCGCCGGTGCGCGCCCAGGTCAGCAGGTTGACCATGGCGTCGGCGTTGCGGGCGAGATGGGTCAGCACATGGCCGCGGGTCCAGCCCGGGAGCAGCGAGGGTTCGGTGACGGCTGGCGGTTCGAGCGCCGAAACCGCCTCGACGAGCTGCCGCGTGGCTTCGCGCACGGCGGCCGCATCACTGACGGGATCAGGTCGTTGGACGGACAAGGAGGCCTCCCGCTCGTCGGCTCTGGCTCTTGCGATCTTCGTCGCCCTCTGCCGATCTTCAACGGACGATCCGCGCGGAACGATCCCGATCACGTACGACGCTAGCGCGGCTCACTCGGTCGAGTGAACATGGCGCGAGTCGGCCGAAAATCGAATGCGCGTGCTATAAGCTCGATGGAAGCACGTAGATGACAGACTCGAAGAATTCGACAGGAAGAACGGAAGGCGCCCCGGCTACGCTGATCGGGGGGTGCTGCCCCTCCGTTTCTACGAAAGGTACGGACCGGCGTGGCCGATCGACTCACTGTCCGCGGCGCTCGCGAGCACAATCTCAAGAACGTCTCACTGGACCTCCCGCGGGACTCGCTCATCGTCTTCACCGGGCTCTCCGGATCCGGCAAGTCGTCCCTGGCGTTCGACACGATCTTCGCCGAGGGCCAGCGTCGCTACGTTGAGTCGCTCTCCTCCTACGCCCGGCAGTTCCTCGGCCAGATGGACAAGCCCGACGTCGACTTCATCGAGGGACTCTCCCCGGCGGTATCCATCGACCAGAAGTCCACCTCGCGCAACCCGCGCTCGACCGTGGGCACCATCACCGAGGTCTACGACTACCTGCGCCTGCTGTTCGCCCGCATCGGCAAACCGCACTGCCCCGAGTGCCGCCGCCCCATCTCCCGGCAGTCCCCGCAGGCCATCGTCGACCGGGTGCTGGAACTGGAGGAGGGCAGCCGCTTCCAGGTCCTCTCCCCGCTCGTCAGGGAGCGCAAGGGCGAGTACGTCGACCTCTTCGCCGACCTGCAGAGCAAGGGCTACAGCCGGGCCCGGGTGGACGGAAAGACCATCCAGCTCACCGACCCGCCCAAGCTCAAGAAGCAGGAGAAGCACACCATCGAGGTGGTGGTGGACCGCCTCACCGTCAAGGAGAGCGCCAAGCGCCGGCTCACCGACTCGGTGGAGACCGCCCTCGGACTGTCCGGCGGCATGGTCATCCTGGACTTCGTCGACCTGCCCGAGGACGACCCGCAACGCGAGCGGATGTTCTCCGAGCACCTCTACTGCCCCTACGACGACCTGTCCTTCGAGGAACTCGAACCCCGCTCCTTCTCCTTCAACTCGCCCTTCGGCGCATGCCCCGACTGCACCGGCATCGGCACCCGCATGGAGGTCGACCCCGAGCTGATCGTCCCCGACGAGGAGAAGTCACTCGACGAAGGAGCCCTCGCCCCCTGGTCGCTCGGCCACACCAAGGACTACTTCGCCCGACTCGTCGGCGCACTCGCCGACGAACTCGGCTTCCGCACCGACATCCCCTGGGCAGGGCTGCCACAGCGCGCCAAGAAGGCACTGCTGCACGGGCACAAGACCCAGATCGCGGTGCGCTACCGCAACCGGTACGGACGCGAGCGCTCCTACACCACCGCCTTCGAAGGCGTCATCCCGTTCGTCCGGCGGCGCCACTCCGAAGCCGAGACCGACTCCAGCCGGGAGCGCTTCGAGGGCTACATGCGCGAGGTGCCCTGCCCCACCTGCGACGGCACCCGACTCAAGCCCATCGTCCTCGCCGTCACCGTCGCCGACCGCTCCATCGCCGAGGTCTCGGCCATGTCGATCAGCGACTGCGCCGAGTTCCTGCGCTCGCTCAAGCTCACCCCACGCGAGAAGACCATCGCCGAGCGAGTGCTCAAGGAGGTCAACGAGCGGCTGCGCTTCCTGGTCGACGTCGGCCTGGACTACCTCTCACTCAACCGGGCCGCAGGCACCCTCTCCGGCGGCGAGGCACAGCGCATCCGGCTGGCCACCCAGATCGGCTCCGGCCTGGTGGGCGTGCTGTACGTACTGGACGAGCCGTCCATCGGCCTGCACCAGCGGGACAACCACCGACTGATCGAAACCCTGGTACGGCTGCGCGACCTGGGCAACACCCTCATCGTGGTCGAACACGACGAGGACACCATCCGCACCTCCGACTGGGTCGTCGACATCGGCCCCGGCGCGGGCGAGCACGGCGGCAAGGTGGTGCACTCCGGATCGCTGGACAAACTCCTCGCCAACAAGGAGTCCTTGACCGGCCAGTACCTCTCCGGCAAGCGCGAGATCGCCACACCGGACATCCGCCGCCCCGTCGACCCCAAGCGGAAGCTGACCGTCCATGGCGCGCGGGAGAACAACCTGCGCGACATCTCGGTGTCCTTCCCGCTCGGCGTGTTCACCGCGGTCACCGGAGTCTCCGGATCCGGCAAGTCCACCCTGGTCAACGACATCCTCTACACCTATCTGGCACGGGAGTTGAACGGCGCCCGCGCGGTGCCCGGCCGACACACCCGCGTGGACGGCGACGACCTGGTCGACAAGGTGGTCCACGTCGACCAGTCGCCCATCGGCCGGACCCCGCGATCCAACCCCGCCACCTACACCGGCGTCTTCGACCACATCCGCAAGCTGTTCGCCGAGACGATGGAAGCCAAGGTCCGCGGCTACCTGCCAGGACGCTTCTCCTTCAACGTCAAGGGCGGCCGCTGCGAGAACTGCTCCGGCGACGGCACCATCAAGATCGAGATGAACTTCCTCCCGGACGTCTACGTCCCGTGCGAGGTCTGCCACGGCGCCCGCTACAACCGCGAGACGCTGGAGGTGCACTACAAGGGCAAGTCCATCGCCGAGGTGCTGGACATGCCGATCGAGGAGGCGCTGGACTTCTTCGAGGCGGTGCCCGCCATCGCCCGCCACCTGCGCACCCTGCACGACGTGGGCCTGGGATACGTACGGCTCGGACAGAGCGCCCCCACGCTCTCCGGCGGCGAGGCACAGCGGGTCAAGCTCGCCAGCGAACTGCAGAAGCGCTCCACCGGGCGCACGGTGTACGTACTGGACGAGCCGACCACCGGACTGCACTTCGAGGACATCAGCAAGCTGATCAAGGTGCTGTCCGGGCTGGTGGAGAAGGGCAACTCGGTCATCGTCATCGAGCACAACCTCGATGTGATCAAGACCGCCGACTGGGTGGTCGACATGGGCCCCGAAGGCGGCAGCGGCGGCGGCCTGGTGGTCGCCGAGGGCACCCCCGAGCAGGTCGCCAGCGTGCCGTCCAGCCACACCGGCAAGTTCCTCCGGGACATCCTGGGCGACCGCGTCAGCGACAGCGCCTCCCAGCCCGGAGCGGCCACCAGGCGGCGCGTGTCGGCGGCAAGCGACGGGTCCGGTGCCGCCAAGAACGCGAAGCGGGTCAAGAGCGCGGCCACCGCCAAGGCCACGAGCGCGACGAAGACCGCGGGCGCGGCCAAGAAGGCGGCTGCCGGGCGGACCGTGGCCACCGCGACCAAGAAGGTGCCCGCACCGCGCAAGCGGACCGGCGGGAGCAGCGCCAAGGGCTGACCAGCAGCCCCTGTTCCGCGAGGCGTAGGGTACGACTCGCTGACGCGGCGCGTTCCGCCCGTCAGCGAGTACGTGCGCACACTGCCGCGCGCGTCCTGAGTAACGAGCGCGGAGAGCTTCACCATGACCGAACAGCCCACCTGCCGCCGCACCCTGCTCCAGGGCGCAGCCCTCGCCGGAGTCGCTGGTCTCGGCCTGACCGCCTGCTCCGGCGGCGGAACCTCGTCGTCGGCGCCGGCCTCGCCCACCGATCTGGGGGGCGCCGACCAGATCCCGGTCGGCGGCGCCAAGCTGTTCCGCGACGACAAGGTCGTCGTCGCGCAGCCGTCCAAGGGGACGTACAAGGGGTTCAGCGCCGTCTGCACGCACGCGGGGTGCGTCGTGGACAACGTCGAGGGAACGGTCATCTCCTGCCCCTGCCACGGCAGCCGCTTCAACGCCCTGACCGGCGCGGTCGAGCAGGGCCCCGCGGCCTCGCCGCTTCCGGAGGTGGCGGTGCGGGTGCAGGGGGGCAAGCTCATCGCTGGGTAGGGGGCCCCGCCCCTCCCCCCACCCCCCCACCCCCCGCCCCCTCCCGCGATCGTCATGGCGTTCCTGCGGACCTCCGGCGCCGCAAGGCGCGTTCTCAGTCCCAGTCCCAGGTGATGCCGAGTACCCCGGCACGGACTTCGGGTTCCACCAGGTGCACCGTTCTGTGTGCGTTGAGCGTGAGCTCGGCCAGGCCGGTGCGGGCGGCGCCCGGGGACGTGCGGGTGAAGCGGCGGCAGCGGACCGGCAGTGCTTCGCGGGCGAAGGCGATCTGCAGGACGTATTCGCCGCCGCCGTAGGTGAAGCCGCGGACGTACTCGTCGGACGGTGCCCCGGTGCCGTCTTCGAAGCGGTAGCCGATTACCGCGGTGTCGCCGGTGCGCAGCCGGGCGTCGAAGAGGAGTTCCGCGACGATCACCGCGGAGTCGGCGTGCCGACGGACTCTGCCGACGCGGCAGTTGTTGGCCGCTGTCACCCGTATGCGTTCCACGTCGCATCCGGGGTCGCCCTGGTGGATGCTGAGGTAGCGGTCGACGCCGTCGCGGTGGGCGCGTATCACGTGGTGGGAGTCGCGGGTCAGCAGTTCGCGGTGGGCGCCGATGTGTACCTGCTCGTAGTGGACGACGGTGTGCAGTCCGCCGTCCGTGGGGGCCTCCAGGCTCGCGAGGAGGGTTTCGAGTGCTGATGCGGATCCCAGTACGGTGCGGTACGGGCGGGCGACCGGCTGTTCGGGGGTGCGTGGTCCCAGCAGTCTGGTCAGGGCGTGTGCGGGTAGTTCGAGTAGTTCTTCGAGTGCGGTGACGGCGCGCAGCGACTCGGGTCGGTCGGGTCGCCTGATGCCGCGTTGCCAGTAGCTGAGGCTGGTGACGCCGACCTTTATGCCGCGTTGGGCCAGTCGGTGCTGGACTCGGTTGAGGGCCAGCCCGCGGGTGGCGAGGGCGGTGCGCAGTGCGACCGGGAACGGTCCGGTGCGCAGCGCCTCAGCCAGGTCGGCTTCGAGGCGGCTGGTTTGGCGTGTTCTGGGGCGGGCCGCGTTGCCCTTTGGATTCGCCTGTTGTAAGGCTTGCTGTGTTGCCATGGTGTCTTCCCCGCGTCTGGTGAAAGTCGTTGCCGCAGTGAGTCATTGCCGTTGGTGTGATGTGACGTGATGTGAACGTTTACTTCCGGACGCGCGGGAGGGGTATGCGCGTGCCGGGGGTAACCGCCTTTGTCGGCGGTGGTGTTCACAAAGTACGGCTGGGGTTCACATCGCAGCCACCCCTGTGGATAACTTCGTTGACCTGAACCCGACGATGCCTTGATGCTCTGTTCCAGCGTCCGGACGCGCTCCTCCATCAGCCCCTGACAGCGAGGAACGCCATGTTCGAAAACCCCCACATCAGGCCGCGTGGTCACGGTCGCGGTCGCCTCGCGGCGGCGGCCTTGGCGCTGGTCGCGGCGCTGACCGCGAGTGTCGCGACGGCCGGCGGCGCGAGTGCGGACAGCGGTTCGAAGCAGTTGAACATCAGCATGCAGGCGCAGCAGCGGAGCAACTGGTGCTGGGCCGCCAGCGGCGACACCATCGCCACCTGGTTCGGTCGCGACTACACGCAGAACCAGTTCTGCGACGCGGCCTTCAACGAGCCGCAGGGCACCCAGTGCGGCAACTGGCAGGCGGCACTGGACGATGTGCAGAACGCACTGGACTGGATGGGCATCAACTCCGGTTCGTACGTGACCGGTTATCTGCGCTACAGCACGGTGCAGAGCGAAATCAACGCCAACCGCCCGATCGAGACCCGTATCGAGTGGAGTTCGGGTGGCGGCCACATGCACGTGCTGTACGGCTACGACAACTCCGG
Organism: Streptomyces sp. PLK1-5; assembly: GCA_037034305.1. Lineage (GTDB taxonomy): Bacteria > Actinomycetota > Actinomycetes > Streptomycetales > Streptomycetaceae > Streptantibioticus_A. Next base: position 79,863 of record JBAGJY010000009.1, on the reverse strand, counting down.
CAACTGGGTGTACTGGGGAGACCCGTGGCCGTCCAACAACCGCTACAACTGGGCGGATTACGACTACTACGTGGGCAACGACTCGTTCACGTGGACCCATTCGCTCTACCGGATCGGAGCGTGACGCCGTGAAGCCGATCCGTACCCGCGCCGCTGGCGTGCTGGCGGCCACCGCGCTGGCTCTCGGCGCCGCGTCCGCGGCGCACGCCGACTCCCCGTCCGTCCCGGCCCCGTTCACCGCCGCGCAGACCGCGCGGGCGCGCGCCGCGGCGGAGGCCCCGGCCACCCTCGCCACGCTCTCGCGGTTCTTCGACCGCGACGGCGGGCACCCGGCGGCGGCTGCCGAACCGCACCTGGTGGGGCCGACGGTCACCGTGTTCACCCTCGACCCGGGGTTCGTCGCCGGACGCGCGGGCGCCCCGGTGGCCGACCCGGACTTCCTCGCCAGCAAGGCGGTCTCCGCCGATGGCCAGGTCGCGTCGCTGTGGACGGTGCGCACCGCCTCCGGCTGGAAGGTGGTCAACATCGCCACCGGTGGTGACGAGGTCGATCACGTCGTCGAGGCTCACGGCAGCGGCACGGTGTTCCGTGAGCCGCAGATCGACGCGTGGTACGTGCTGCGTGGCGGCCGCGTGCTGCCGCTGGACGCCCAGGCACGGCAAGCGGTGGGCGCCCGTGGTGTCACCCTGGCCGGCTACCAGCGGCTGGTACACCGCGAGTACGGCGACAAGTTGCCGGGTTCCGCGTATGACCGGGCGGGCAGGGCCGGTGGTTACGGCGGGCGGGCCGCCCCGGCGGCGGTGCGTGAACGGGCCGCCGCCACCGGCACGTCGGCCGCCGCGGCCGGTGCCGCGGCCGCGCTGGGCGTCCTGGTCGCCGGGGCGGCGGCGCTCGCCGTCCGCCGACCGCGCCGCTCCCGCCGCGCGGCCTGACCGCACGAGTGATCCCGAACCGGGTGTTCCGGCCCTGGTGGCGCCCGCACGCGCCGCCGGGGCCGGGATTGTCGGTGGGCGCCAGTAGGGTTGACCTCATGGCCGACCCCTCCAGCTACCGCCCGAAGCCGGGACAGATCCCGGACTCTCCCGGGGTGTACAAGTTCCGGGACGAGCACGGTCGTGTGATCTACGTGGGCAAGGCCAAGAGCCTGCGGCAGCGGCTCTCCTCGTACTTCCAGGACCTCGCGGGTCTGCACCCGCGGACCCGGACCATGGTGACCACGGCCGCCGCCGTGGAGTGGACGGTGGTGACCACCGAGGTCGAGGCGCTCCAGCTGGAGTACTCCTGGATCAAGGAGTTCGACCCGCGGTTCAACGTCAAGTACCGCGACGACAAGAGCTATCCGTCGCTCGCCGTCACGATGGGCGAGCAGTTCCCGCGTGTTCAGGTGATGCGCGGTCCGAAGCGCAGGGGCGTGCGGTACTTCGGGCCGTACGCGCACGCGTGGGCGATCCGGGAGACGGTCGACCTGCTGCTGCGGGTCTTTCCGGTACGCACCTGTTCCGCCGGGGTGTTCAAGCGCTCGCAGCAGATCGGCCGTCCCTGCCTGCTCGGTTACATCGGCAAGTGCTCGGCGCCCTGCGTGGGCCGGGTGACCGCCGAGGAGCACCGTGAACTGGCCGAGGAGTTCTGCGACTTCATGGCCGGGCGCACCGGCACCTATCTGCGCCGCCTCGAGCGGCGGATGCAGGACGCGGCGGGCGCGATGGAGTACGAGAGGGCGGCCCGGCTGCGCGACGACATCGAGGCGCTGAGGCGCGCGATGGAGAAGAACGCGGTGGTGCTCGCGGACGCCACCGACGCCGATGTGGTCGCGGTCGCCGAGGACGAACTGGAGGCCGCCGTCCAGATCTTCCACGTCCGCGCCGGGCGGGTGCGCGGTCAGCGCGGCTGGGTCACCGACAAGGTGGAGGCGGTCGACACCGCCGGGCTGGTCGAGCACGCGCTGCAGCAGTTGTACGGCGAGGAGAGCGGCGAGGGTGTGCCCAAGGAGGTGCTGGTTCCCGCGCTGCCGGAGCCGGTCGAGCCGCTGGCGCAGTGGCTGACCGGGCGCCGCGGGTCCAACGTCAGTCTGCGGGTGCCGCAGCGCGGCGACAAGAAGGACCTGATGGCCACCGTGCAGCGCAACGCCCAGCAGGCGCTGGCGCTGCACAAGACCAAGCGGGCCTCGGACCTGACGACCCGCTCGCGCGCCCTGGAGGAGATCGCCGAGGCGCTGGATCTGGACTCGGCGCCGCTGCGTATCGAGTGCTTCGACATCTCGCATCTGCACGGCGAGGACGTGGTGGCGTCCATGGTCGTCTTTGAAGACGGGCTCGCTCGTAAGAGTGAGTACCGTCGCTTCCAGATCAAGACGTTCCAGGGGCAGGACGACGTACGGGCGATGCACGAGGTGGTCTCCCGGCGGTTCCGCCGCTATCTGCGGGAGATGCAGAAGGCGGGGGAGTGGCAGGAGCAGGACGCCGCCGGGGCCCGCGAGGACACCGGGGAGCCGGTGGGCGGCCCGATCGATCCGGACACCGGTCGGCCGCGCAAGTTCGCCTACCCTCCGCAGCTGCTGGTGGTGGACGGCGGCCAGCCGCAGGTCGCCGCGGCCCGGCGGGCGCTGGACGAGCTGGGTATCGAGGACGTCGCGGTGTGCGGGCTGGCCAAGCGGCTGGAGGAGGTGTGGCTGCCCGGCGAGGACGACCCGGTGATCCTGCCGCGCACCAGCGAGGGCCTGTACCTTTTGCAGCGGGTACGGGACGAGGCGCACCGTTTCGCCATCCGGTACCAGCGCGGCAAGCGCGGCAAGGCGATGAAGGCGACGGCGCTGGACGCCGTCGCGGGGCTGGGGCAGGCCCGTAGGCAGGCGCTGCTGAAGCACTTCGGTTCGCTGAAGCGGCTGCGTGCCGCCACCATTGACGAGATCTGTGAGGTACCGGGCATAGGCCGCAAGACGGCGGAGGCCGTCGCCGCGACGCTCGCCCAGGCTTCACCCGCTGTTCCCGCTGTCAACACCGCCACAGGAGAGATCATGGAAGACGAGCTGGCGGCCACGCAGGGGACCGCCCCGGCCGAGCGGGGGCAGGAAAGATGAACCAGGTCAATCACAGCGATGACCACGACACGTACGGAGCACAGGTGACGACGGGCGGAGCGGGCGAAGCTGCCGAGGCCATCCCGGAACTGGTGATCATCTCGGGCATGTCCGGGGCGGGCCGCAGCACCGCGGCCAAGTGCCTGGAGGACCTGGGCTGGTTCGTGGTCGACAACCTGCCGCCCGCGCTGATCCCCACCATGGTCGACCTCGGTGCCCGCTCGCAGGGCAACGTGGCGCGGATCGCGGTGGTCGTGGACGTGCGTGGCCGCCGCTTCTTCGACAACCTGCGGGAGTCGCTCGCCGACCTGGACACCAAGAACGTCAAGCGGCGGGTGCTGTTCCTGGAGGCGTCCGACGACGCTTTGGTGCGCCGCTTCGAGTCGGTGCGGCGCCCGCACCCGCTGCAGGGCGACGGCCGGATCGTGGACGGCATCGCGCAGGAGCGCGACCTGCTGCGCGAGCTGCGCGGCGAGGCCGACCTGGTGATCGACACCTCCAGTCTCAACGTGCACGAGTTGCGCGCCAAGATGGACGCCCAGTTCGCCGGTGAGGAGGAGCCGGAGCTGCGGGCCACCGTGATGTCGTTCGGCTTCAAGTACGGGCTGCCGGTCGACGCCGACCTGGTGGTCGACTGCCGTTTCCTGCCCAACCCGCACTGGGTTCCGGAACTGCGCCCGTTCACCGGCCTCAACGACGAGGTCGCCACGTATGTGTTCAACCAGCCGGGCGCCAAGGAGTTCCTGGACCGCTACGCGGAGCTGCTGCACATCATCGCCGCCGGATACCGGCGGGAGGGCAAGCGCTATGTGACCATCGCGGTCGGCTGCACCGGCGGCAAGCACCGCAGCGTCGCGATGTCGGAGCGGCTCGCCAGGCGGCTGTCGTCGGACGGGGTGGAGACCGTCGTGGTCCACCGCGACATGGGGCGCGAGTGATCACTTCCAGGGCCGCGAGGCGGCTGCGGCGCACCAGCCAGCGCACCGGCGCCACCCCGAAGGTGGTGGCGCTCGGCGGCGGCCACGGCCTGTCGGCCTCGCTCGCCGCACTGCGCCGCATCACCCAGGACCTGACCGCCGTGGTCACCGTCGCCGACGACGGCGGCTCCAGCGGACGGCTCCGGGACGAATTGGGCGTACTGCCGCCAGGTGATCTGCGCAAGGCGCTGGCCGCGCTGTGCGGCGACGACGAGTGGGGGCGCACCTGGTCACGGGTGATCCAGCACCGGTTCACCAGTAAGGGTGAGATGCACGGGCACGCGGTCGGCAATCTGCTGATCGTCGCCCTGTGGGAGCAGTTGGGCGATCCGGTGGCCGCCCTGGAGTGGGTCGGCCGGCTGCTGGGCGCGCACGGCCGGGTGCTGCCGATGTCCGCGGTGCCGCTGGAGTTGCAGGCCACCGTGCGCGGCCACGACCCGGCGCACCCGGACGCGATCAGCACGGTGTGCGGGCAGGCGACGGTCGCGCTCACCCCGGGCGAGGTGCAGGAGGTGCGGCTGGTGCCGCAGGACCCGCCGGCGGTGCCGCAGGCCGTGCAGGCCGTGCTGGACGCCGACTGGGTGGTGCTCGGCCCCGGCTCCTGGTTCTCCTCGGTCATACCGCACCTGCTGGTGCCGGAGCTGGCCGAGGCGCTGATGCAGACCAGGGCGCGCCGGGTGCTCACCCTCAACCTGGCACCGCAGCCAGGAGAGACCGACGGATTTTCTCCGCAGCGTCACTTGGAGGTTTTGGCCCGACACGCCCCTAAACTCACCATCGACGTGGTGCTGGCCGACGAGGCCGCCGTTCCCGACCGCGAGAGCCTTGACCAGGCCGCCGCGCGCCTGGGTGGCACGGTCGAGCTGGCCGCGGTCGCCGCCCCGGACGGGCCGCGGCACGACCCCGAGCAGCTGGCCGCCGCGTATGACCGGATTTTTCGGATGCATGGAAGGATCGGCCCATGGCGATGACGGCAGCGGTGAAGGACGAGATCTCCCGGCTCCCCGTCACCCGTACCTGCTGCCGCAAGGCGGAGGTGTCGTCGATCCTGCGGTTCGCTGGCGGGCTTCACCTCGTCAGTGGCCGCATCGTGATCGAGGCGGAGCTGGACACCGGTATCGCGGCCCGGCGCCTGCGCAAGGACATCCTGGAGATCTTCGGTCACCCCTCCGACCTGGTGGTGATGGCACCGGGCGGGCTGCGCAGGGGCAGCCGCTATGTGGTGCGGGTGGTCGCCGGGGGTGACCAGCTGGCCCGGCAGACCGGTCTGGTGGACGGCCGGGGCCGTCCGATCCGCGGGCTGCCGCCGCAGGTGGTGTCCGGGGCCACCTGTGACGCGGAGGCCGCCTGGCGGGGCGCGTTCCTGGCGCACGGGTCGCTGACCGAGCCAGGCCGCTCGTCCTCCCTCGAGGTGACCTGCCCCGGACCGGAGGCGGCGCTGGCCCTGGTCGGCGCGGCCCGGCGGCTCGGCATCCCGTCCAAGGCCCGCGAGGTGCGCGGCGTGGACCGCGTGGTGGTACGGGACGGTGACGCGATCGGCGCGCTGTTGACGCGGCTGGGGGCGCACGAGTCGGTGCTGGCGTGGGAGGAGCGCCGAATGCGCCGCGAGGTGCGGGCCACCGCGAACCGGCTGGCGAACTTCGACGACGCCAACCTGCGCCGCTCGGCGCGAGCCGCGGTCGCCGCGGGGGCGCGGGTGCAGCGCGCCCTGGAGATCCTCGGCGACGAGGTGCCGGAGCACCTGGCCGCCGCCGGGCGGCTGCGGATGGACCACAAGCAGGCGTCGCTCGAGGAACTGGGCTCGCTCGCCGACCCGCCGCTGACCAAGGACGCGGTCGCCGGACGCATCCGGCGGCTGCTCGCGATGGCCGACAAGCGCGCCGCGGATCTGGGCATTCCGGGTACCGAGTCGAACCTCACCGAGGAGATGGTCGGCTAACCGCCGTGCGGTGGCGGCGGGTTGGGACCGTGCCCGCGGCGGGCCGGTCGCCCGGGCCCGCCCCTTCCCGGAACTGCGGGCTCCGCCCCGGACCCCAGGTGCCCGGGCGGCCGCCCCGCCGGGCGGCACGGCCGCCCGCGAACCGGGCGTGCTCGATGTCACCCTGGACATCGCGGCGAGGTAGGGTCATGGGTGGTCGGGGACATCCATTCGCCGCAGCCGGAGTGTATTCCGGTACATAAACGAGGAGATCGGTTCGTGACGATCCGCGTAGGCATCAACGGCTTTGGCCGCATCGGTCGTAACTTCTTCCGGGCCGCGCTTGAGCAGGGTGCGGACATCCAGATCGTCGGTGTCAACGACCTGACCGACAACGCGACCCTGGTGCACCTGCTCAAGTACGACACCATCCTGGGCCGCCTCAAGCAGGACGTCAGCCACACCGACGACACCATCACCGTCGGCGACCAGACCTTCAAGACGATGGCCGAGCGCGACCCGGCGAACCTGCCGTGGGGCGAGCTGGGCGCGGACATCGTGATCGAGTCCACCGGCATCTTCACCAAGCGTGAGGACGCGGCCAAGCACCTGGCCGCGGGCGCCAAGAAGGTCGTCATCTCGGCGCCCGCCAAGGACGAGGACATCACCATCGTCATGGGCGTCAACCAGGACAAGTACGACGCCGCCAACCACCACGTCATCTCCAACGCCTCCTGCACCACCAACTGCGTGGCGCCGATGGCCAAGGTCCTCGACGAGAACTTCGGCATCGTCAAGGGCCTGATGACGACCGTCCACGCCTACACCAACGACCAGCGCATCCTGGACTTCCCGCACAAGGACCTGCGCCGCGCCCGGGCCGCCGCCGAGAACATCATCCCGACCACCACGGGTGCCGCGAAGGCCACCGCCCTGGTCCTCCCGCAGCTCAAGGGCAAGCTGGACGGCATCGCCATGCGCGTCCCCGTCCCCACCGGCTCCGTCACCGACCTGGTCATCGAGCTGGACCGCGAGGTCACCAAGGACGAGGTCAACGCCGTGTTCCAGAAGGCCTCCGAGGGCCAGCTCAAGGGCATCCTGGAGTACACCGAGGACCCGATCGTCTCCTCGGACATCGTCAACTGGCCCGCCTCCTGCACCTTCGACTCCTCCCTGACCATGGTCCAGGGCAAGAGCGTCAAGGTCGTCGGCTGGTACGACAACGAGTGGGGCTACTCCAACCGCCTGGTGGACCTGACCGTCTTCGTCGGCGGCCAGCTCTGACCCACGAGTAGATGTGACGGACGGGGCCCATACGACACACATGTCGTACGGGCCCCGTCCCACGACCTAGGAGCCCTTCACCATGAAGACGATCGACGACCTCGAGGTCGCCGGGCGGCGGGTGTTCGTCCGCGCCGACCTTAACGTCCCGCTGGACGGTGACCGGATCACCGACGACGGCCGCATCCGGGCCGCCGTGCCGACCATCACCAGGCTCGCCGCGCGCGGCGCCAAGGTGATCGTCGCCTCCCACCTCGGCCGCCCCAAGGGCGCGCCGGACCCGCAGTACTCGCTCGCACCGGTCGCCAGGCGGCTCGGTGAACTCCTCGGCACGCAGGTCGCGTTCGCGACCGACACCGTGGGTGACAGCGCGAAGGCCACCGTCGCCGCCCTGGCCGACGGCGAGGTCACGCTGCTGGAGAACCTGCGCTTCAACGCGGGCGAGACCAGCAAGGACGACGCCGAACGCGGCGCGTTCGCCGACGAGTTGGCGGCGCTCGCCGACCTGTACGCCGGTGACGGCTTCGGCGCCGTGCACCGCAAGCACGCCTCGGTGTACGACCTGCCCAAGCGGCTGCCGCACGCCGCCGGTGACCTGATCGCCACCGAACTCGGGGTGCTCAAGAAGCTCACCGAGGACGTCAAGCGCCCGTACGTGGTGGTGCTCGGCGGCGCCAAGGTCTCCGACAAGCTCGCCGTCATCGACCAGTTGCTGGCCAAGGCGGACCGGCTGCTGATCGGCGGCGGCATGGCGTACACCTTCCTCAAGGCCAAGGGCCACGAGGTGGGCAAGAGCCTGTTGCAGGAGGACCAGGTCCCGGCCGTCCTGGAGTACCTGGCGCGCGCCGAGAAGAGCGGCGTCGAACTGGTGCTGCCGGTGGACGTGCTGGCCTCGGACGACTTCCCGGACCTGAAGACCAAGGACCCGGCCGAGTACGTAACCGTCGACGCCGACAAGATCCCCTCCGACAAGGAAGGTCTGGACATCGGCCCGAAGACCCGTGAACTGTTCGCGGCGAAGATCGCGGACGCCGCGACGGTGTTCTGGAACGGCCCGATGGGCGTCTTCGAGCACCCCGACTTCGCCGGGGGCACCAGCGCCGTCGCCCAGGCCCTGGTGGACAGCGACGGCTTCACCGTCGTCGGCGGCGGCGACTCGGCCGCCGCCGTACGCACCCTGGGCTTCGACGAGAACGCCTTCGGCCACATCTCGACCGGCGGCGGCGCCAGCCTGGAATACCTCGAAGGCAAGACGCTGCCCGGCCTCGCCGCACTGGAGGACTGACCTTGAGCACCCGCACCCCGCTGATGGCGGGCAACTGGAAGATGAACCTCAACCACCTTGAGGCCATCGCGCACGTCCAGAAGCTCGCCTTCGCCCTCACCGACAAGGACTACGAGGCCGTCGAGGTCGCGGTTCTGCCGCCGTTCACCGACCTGCGGTCGGTGCAGACACTGGTCGACGGCGACAAGCTGAAGATCAAGTACGGTGCGCAGGACCTGTCCGCGCACGAGTCCGGCGCGTACACCGGGGAGATCTCCGGTGCCATGCTCGCCAAGCTCAAGTGCGCCTTCGTGGTCATCGGCCACAGCGAGCGCCGCCAGTACCACGGCGAGGACGACGCGCTGGTCAACGCCAAGGTGAAGGCCGCCTACCGCAACGGGCTGACCCCGATCCTGTGCGTGGGCGAGGGCCTGGACGTCCGCAAGGCGGGCAACCAGGTCGCGCACACCCTCGCCCAGGTCGACGGCGCCCTCAGCGACGTCCCGGCCGACCAGGTGCGCAGCATCGTCATCGCCTACGAGCCGGTGTGGGCGATCGGCACCGGTGAGGTCGCCACGCCCGCCGACGCGCAGGAGGTCTGCGGGGCGATCCGCGGCCGACTGGCCGAGCTGTACGGCCAGGAGGTGGCCGACGAGGTGCGCATCCAGTACGGCGGCTCGGTGAAGTCCGGCAACATCGCCGCGATCATGGCGCAGCCCGATGTGGACGGCGCGCTGGTCGGCGGCGCCTCGCTGGACGCCGAGGAGTTCGTCAAGATCGTCCGCTTCGGTGACCAGGCAGTAGGCTGACGCACTCGCCGCGAAGTACCCTGTCGGGGACTGGGTCGGTAACACGCCGCCCGGTCCCCGATTCCCTTCTACATCACTTACGTCCCCGAGAGAGTTGGTCCAGCCGTGGTCATCGGGTTCTCCATCGCCCTCATCATCTTCAGCCTGCTGCTGATGCTGCTGGTCCTGATGCACAAGGGCAAGGGCGGCGGCCTGTCCGACATGTTCGGTGGCGGTATGCAGTCCTCCGTCGGCGGTTCCTCGGTGGCCGAGCGCAACCTCGACCGGATCACCGTCATCGTCGGCCTGCTGTGGTTCGCCTGCATCATCGGACTCGGCCTGGTGCTCAAGCTCCAGCACTGAGCCGTGGCGCGGGGCACGCGGGGACACCACGCCCACATCGCCCTACTTCGGCTCGTTTGGGCATAACTGACGCCCCATTGCTCCGGCGGCTTATCATTGAACGACGTCCGCGAGCCCAGGTACAGTCCCCCACCACGGTGGGGGTGAGCCGCTGGACGACCTCGCAGCACCATCACGCAGGGAGTTACGACCGTGGCAAGTGGCAACGCGATCCGTGGCAGTCGGGTCGGAGCGGGGCCGATGGGGGAGGCAGAGCGCGGTGAGTCCGCGCCGCGCCTTCGCATCTCCTTCTGGTGCTCGAACGGGCACGAGACCCAGCCGAGCTTCGCCAGCGACGCGCAGATCCCGGACACCTGGGACTGCCCCCGCTGCGGATTCCCGGCCGGGCAGGACGAGAACAACCCGCCGGACCCGCCGCGTACCGAACCGTACAAGACCCACCTGGCCTATGTACGGGAGCGGCGCAGCGACGCGGACGGCGAGGCCATCCTCGCCGAGGCGCTCGCGAAGCTGCGCGGCGAGATCTGAACACGCCAAGAGGGTCCGGGGTACCACTACCCCGGACCCTCTTCGCATCGCCTGCGTCAGGCGGACGCCAACGGATACAGCTGCCTGGGCAGTTGGGCCGCGGCGGCCCGGTCCAGCAGCCACAGCGTCCTGCCGCGGCCGTACGCCCCGGCCGCCGGGGCCTGTAGCTCGCCCGCGCCCGACAGCGCGATGGCGGCGGCGTTGGCCTTGTCCGCACCGGCCGCCAGCAGCCACACCTCACGCGCCGCCCGGATCGCCGGAAGCGTCAGCGAGACGCGGGTCGGCGGCGGCTTGGGCGCCCCGCGCACCCCGATGACCATCCGCTCGCTCTCCCGCACCCCCGGGTGCTCCGGGAACAGCGAGGCGACATGGGTGTCCGGGCCGACGCCCAGCATCAGCACGTCGAACGTGGGCACCGGGCCATGGTCCTGCGGCCCGGCGGCCCTGGCCAGCTCCTCGGCGTACGACTCCGCGGCGGCGTCCACGTCGCCCCCGAACGGGCCGTCTGAGGCGGGCATCGGGTGCACCCTGGCCGGATCCAGCGGCACGGCGTCCAGCAGCGCGGACCGCGCCTGGATGACGTTGCGGTCCGGGTCGCCCTCCGGCAGGAACCGTTCGTCACCCCACCACAGGTCCAGCCGCGACCAGTCCACCGCGTCCCGGGCCGGGGCTTCGGCGAGCGCCGCGAGAAGCGCGTTGCCGTTGCGCCCGCCGGTGAGCACCACGCTGGCCGAGCCGCGGGCAGCCTGGGCGTCCACCACCTTGGTGATCAGCCGGGCCGCCGCGGCCTTCGCCATCAGCTCCTTGTCGCGGTGCACCACGACCTGAGGCGTGCTCACTTCGCCTTCCCCGCAGCGGAGTTGGCGGTGGCGTCCGGCTTCGGCGCCGCCGTCTTCCTGGCTGGCGCGGCGGCCTTCTTCTGCGTACCGCCGGTCGCCGACGCCTGCGAACCGTCCTGCGGCGCCTGGGTGTTCAGCCGGTCCACGCCGAACTGCACGGCGGAGCGGTAGATCTCATCCGGGTCCAGCCTGCGCAGCTCCTCGGCGATCAGCTCGGCGGTCTCCCGCCGCTTGAGCGCCACATGGCGGTCCGGCTGCCCCGGCATCGCCAGCTCGGCCAGCGCGCCGTCGGCGCGGTCCAGGCAGATCATGCCGTCCGCGGTGGTCATGCGTACCGCGGTCAGCCCCGGGCCGTCCGAGACCCGGCGCTCCACCGGCACCTTCAGCCGTTCGGCCAGCCACATGCCGAGCAGTTCGGTGCTCGGGTTGTACGGCTCGCCCTCGACCACCGCGGAGCTGATCGCCGAGTGCTTCTGGTCCAGCGCCGCGGCCAGCATGCTGCGCCACGGGGTGATGCGGGTCCAGGCCAGGTCGGTGTCACCGGGGGAGTAGGAACCCGCGCGCACCGCCAGCGCGGCGACCGGGTCCTCGGCGGATGCGGCGTCGGTGATCCGGCGCTGGGCCAGCTTGCCCAGCGGGTCCTCGGCGGGCTTGTCGGGGGCGTCCTCCGGCCACCACACCACGACGGGTGCGTCCGGCAGCAGCAGCGGCAGCACGACCGACTCGGCGTGCCCGGACAGCTCACCGTGCAGCCGCAGCAGCACCGTCTCGCCGGTGCCCGCGTCGGAGCCGACCCGGACCTCGGCGTCCAGCCGGGACTTGGCCCGGTCCCGCGGGGTGCGGCCCGGCCGCCGGATGACCGCCAGGATGCGCGAGGGGTGCTCGCGCGAGGCGTCACCGGCCGCCTTCAGGGCGTCGTAGGCGTTGCCCTCGTCGGTGACGATGACCAGCGTCAGCACCATGCCGACGGCGGGGGTGCCGATCGCCCTGCGGGCCTCGATCAGACCGGAGTTGATCTTCGAGGAGGTGGTGTTGGTGAGATCGATCTTCATGGCCGACGCCAGCTCCTACCGTCTCGTGCGAGCATCTCGTCCGCCTCCGCGGGACCCCAGGTCCCGGCCGCGTACTGGGCGGGCCTGCCGTGCTTGTCCCAGTACTCCTCGATCGGGTCGAGGATGTTCCAGGACAGCTCGACCTCCTGGTGGCGCGGGAAGAGGTTCGCGTCGCCCAGCAGCACGTCCAGCAGCAGGCGCTCGTACGCCTCGGGGCTGGACTCGGTGAAGGACTCGCCGTAGGCGAAGTCCATCGTCACGTCCCGCACCTCCATCGAGGTGCCCGGCACCTTGGAGCCGAACCGCACGGTGACGCCCTCGTCCGGCTGCACCCGGATCACCAGGGCGTTCTGCCCCAGCTCCTCGGTCGCGCCGGACTCGAAGGGCAGGAACGGGGCGCGCTTGAAGACCACCGCGATCTCCGTCACCCTGCGGCCGAGCCGCTTGCCGGTGCGCAGGTAGAACGGGACGCCCGCCCAACGGCGGTTGTTGATGGTCAACTTGACGGCGGCGTAGGTGTCGGTCTTCGACTTGGGGTCGATGCCCTCTTCCTCCAGGTAGCCGAGCACCTCCTCGCCGCCCTGCCAGGCGTGCGTGTACTGGCCGCGTACGGTGTGCTTGCCCAGGTCCTCCGGGAGTTCGACCGCGGAGAGCACCTTGAGCTTCTCGGCCACCAGCGCCTTGGGGTGGAAGGAGCCGGGCTCCTCCATCGCGGTCAGCGCCAGCAGCTGGAGCAGGTGGTTCTGGATGACGTCACGGGCCGCGCCGATGCCGTCGTAGTACCCGGCCCGGCCGCCGATGCCGATGTCCTCGGCCATGGTGATCTGGACGTGGTCGACGTACGACCGGTTCCAGATCGGCTCGAACATGGTGTTGGCGAAGCGCAGCGCCAGGATGTTCTGGACTGTCTCCTTGCCCAGGTAGTGGTCGATCCGGAAGACGTCCACCGGCTCGAACACCTCGTGCACGACCCGGTTGAGCTCCTGGGCGCTGGCCAGGTCGTGGCCGAACGGCTTCTCGATGACCGCGCGCCGCCAGGAGTCCCCGGGGCCCTGCGAGAGCCCGTGCTTCTTGAGCTGCTGGACCACCTTGGGGAAGAACTTCGGCGGAACCGACAGGTAGAAGGCGAAGTTGCCGCCGGTGCCGCGGGCCTTGTCCAGCTCGTCGATGGTGGCCCGCAGCGTCTCGAAGGCGTCGTCGTCGCCGAACTCACCGGGTACGAACCTGAAGCCCTCGGCGAGCTGCTGCCAGACCTCCTCGCGGAACGGGGTCCGGGCGTGCTCCTTGACCGCGTCGTGCACGACCTGGGCGAAGTCCTCGTCCTCCCAGTCGCGGCGGGCGAAGCCGACGAGCGAGAAGCCCGGCGGCAGCAGCCCGCGGTTGGCGAGGTCGTACACCGCGGGCATCAGCTTCTTACGGGACAGGTCGCCCGTGACCCCGAAGATGACCAGGCCCGACGGCCCCGCGATGCGCGGGAGCCGTCGATCCTGGGGGTCACGCAGCGGATTGCCGCTGGTGGTCACTGTTCTCACGCCTCCGCGGGGGCGAGGCGCTTGAGCTCCGCCTCGGTGGACTTGAGCAGGTCGTTCCAGGACGCCTCGAACTTCTCCACGCCCTCGTCCTCCAGCAGCTGGACCACCTCGTCGTAGGAGATGCCGACCGCCGCGAGCGCGTCGAGTTCGGCCTGGGCCTGCTCGTACGTGCCGCGGATGGTGTCGCCGGTGATCTCGCCGTGGTCGGCGGTGGCCTGCAAGGTGGCTTCCGGCATGGTGTTGACCGTGTTCGGGGCGACCAGCTCGCTGACGTACAGGGTGTCCGGGTACGCCGGGTCCTTCACGCCGGTGGAGGCCCACAGCGGGCGCTGCTTGTTGGCACCGGCCTTCTCCAGCGCGAGCCAGCGCTCCGAGGAGAACACCTCCTCGTACGCCTGGTAGGCGAGCCGGGCGTTGGCCAGCGCCGCCTTGCCGCGCAGCGCCTTGGCCTCGTCGGTGCCGATCTTGTCCAGCCGCTTGTCGATCTCGGTGTCCACCCGGGAGACGAAGAACGAGGCGACGGAACGGATCTTGGACAGGTCCTGCCCGGCCGCCTTGGCCTTCTCCAGACCGGACAGGTAGGCGTCCATGACCGCGCGGTACCGCTCGAGGGAGAAGATCAGCGTGACGTTGACGCTGATGCCCAGGCCGATGACCTCGGTGATCGCGGGCAGTCCGGCCTTGGTCGCCGGGATCTTGATGAGCGTGTTGGGCCGGTCCACCAGCCAGGCGAGCTGCTTGGCCTCGGCGATGGTGGCCGCGGTGCTGTGCGCCAGGCGCGGGTCGACCTCGATGGACACCCGGCCGTCCTGGCCGTCCGTGGCGTCGAAGACCGGGCGAAGGATGTCGGCGGCGTCCCGGACGTCCGCCGTGGTGATCATCCGGATCGCCTCTTCGACGGTGACCTTGCGGGCGGCGAGGTCGGCGACCTGCTGCTGGTAGCCGTCGCCGCCGGAGATGGCCTTCTGGAAGATGGACGGGTTGGTGGTGACACCGACGACGTGGCTGTCGTCGATCAGCTCCGCGAGGTTGCCGGACGTGATCCGCTTGCGGGACAGGTCGTCCAGCCAGATCGCGACGCCTTCGTCGGAGAGGCGCTTGAGTGCGTCTGTCATGGGTTCTGCATCTCCTCGTAAGGTCGTTGTCAGATCAGCGGTTCGCGGCGGCGATGGAGTCGCGGGCGGCGTCGGCGACCGCTTCCGAGGTGAGACCGAACTCGCGGTACAGCACCTTGTAGTCGGCGGAGGCGCCGAAGTGTTCGAGGCTGACGATGCGTCCGGCCTCACCGACGAACCGGTGCCAGGTCAGGCCGATTCCGGCCTCGACCGCCACCCGGGCCCTGACGTTGGGCGGCAGGACGTGGTCGCGGTAGGCCTGGTCCTGCTCCTCGAACCACTCCACCGACGGCATCGAGACCACCCGGGTCGGGATGCCCTCGGCCTGGAGCGCCTCGCGGGCCTCCACGGCGAGCTGGACCTCGGAACCGGTGCCGATCAAGATGACCTGGGCCTGGCCGCCCTCGGCGTCCAGCAGGACGTAACCGCCCTTGGCGGCGTCCTCGTTGGCCTCGTAGGTCGGCACGTTCTGCCGGGTCAGCGCCAGGCCGTGCGGGGCGGGCTTGGCGGAGTGCCGGCGCAGGATCTCCCGCCAGGCGATGGCGGTCTCGTTGGCGTCGGCCGGGCGGACCATGTTCAGCCCGGGGATGGTCCGCAGCGCGGCCATGTGCTCCACCGGCTGGTGGGTCGGGCCGTCCTCGCCGAGGCCGATGGAGTCGTGCGTCCACACGTAGGTGACCGGCAGCTTCATCAGCGCGGCCAGCCGCACCGCCGGACGCATGTAGTCGGAGAAGACCAGGAAGGTGCCGCCGTAGACACGGGTGTTGCCGTGCAGCGCGATGCCGTTCATGGTCGAGCCCATGGCGTGCTCGCGGATGCCGAAGTGCACCGTGCGGCCGTACGGGCTGGCCTCCGGCAGCGGGTTGCCCGCCGGGAGGAAGGACGACGAGGCGTCGATGGTGGTGTTGTTCGACCCGGCCAAGTCGGCCGAGCCGCCCCACAGTTCGGGGATCACCGCGCCCAGCGACTTGAGCACCTCACCGGAGGCCTTGCGGGTGGCAACAGCCTTGCCGGGCGCGAAGACCGGCAGCGCCTGCTCCCAACCGGCGGGCAGCTCGCCCGCGTTGATCCGGTCGAACTCGGCGGCGCGCTCGGGGTTGGCGGTGCGCCACTCCTCGAACCGCTTGTTCCAGGTGCTGTGCGCCTCACGGCCCCGGTCGGCGACCGCCCGGGCGTGCGCCAGGACCTCGGGGGCGACCTCGAAGTGCTGCTCCGGGTCGAAGCCCAGCACCCGCTTGGTGGCGGCGACCTCCTCGGCGCCGAGCGCGGAGCCGTGCGCGGCCGCGGTGTTCTGGGCGGTCGGCGCGGGCCAGGCGATGATGGTGCGCAGCACGATGAGCGACGGGCGCTCGGTCTCGGCCTGGGCGGCCTTCAGCGCCTGGTACAGCGCGTGCACGTCGATGTCGCCGTCAGCGGAGTGGGTGACGTGCTGGACGTGCCAGCCGTACGCCTCGTAGCGCTTGGCGACGTCCTCGCTGAAGGCGGTCTCGGTGTCGCCCTCGATGGAGATGTGGTTGTCGTCGTAGAGCGCGACCAGGTTGCCGAGCTTCTGGTGCCCGGCGAGCGAGGAGGCCTCCGCCGAGATGCCCTCCTCCAGGTCACCGTCGGAGACGATGGCCCAGATGGTGTGGTCGAACGGGGACTCGCCCGCCGGGGCCTCGGGGTCGAACAGGCCGCGCTCGTAGCGGGCGGCCATCGCCATGCCGACCGCGTTCGCGACGCCCTGGCCGAGCGGGCCGGTGGTGGTCTCCACGCCCACGGTGTGGCCGTGCTCGGGGTGGCCCGGGGTGCGCGAGCCCCAGGTGCGGAAGGCCTTCAGGTCGTCGAGTTCCAGGCCGTAACCCGACAGGTAGAGCTGGGTGTAGAGGGTCAGGCTGGTGTGGCCGCACGACAGGACGAAGCGGTCACGCCCGGTCCAGTCGGGGTCGGCCGGATCGTGCCGCATCAGCTTCTGGAACAGCAGGTAGGCGGCGGGTGCCAGGCTCATGGCCGTGCCCGGATGGCCGTTTCCGACCTTCTGGACGGAGTCCATGGCCAGTACCCGGGCGGTGTCCACGGCCCGCTTGTCCAGATCGGTCCAGTCGAGGTCTGCGGTGGTCGGCTGCGTGCTCACCCTGGGTCAGGGCTCCTCTCCACATGTCTCCAACGCCGTCAGCCCTTGCGGCCACCGGCGAATTCGAGCCTACCCTCGTGCGGGCGGGCGTTCGGCTCCGTCTCAGGCAACGGGAAACCGACTTTGTTCATTCCCGGTACATAGTCTCTCCCCTCGGTTCCAATGTGGTCCATGGGGGCCCGTTCCGCCCGGTGAAGTGGGTGCGACGGTTGCGTGAATGTCACCTTGCGTGTTGCCCGCGCACCGCCTCACGGCCGCGCGCGAGGCTCTACGCCAACACGGGTGCCCCCCGCGACAGGTCCCGTAACGGCAACGTCTAGAGTGGCGTGGTACGCGCAGGGACTTACCCGGTCTTCACAACTGGGAGGGCCTTGCTGGTCTTTCTTCCTCTCAGAGGTGTTCGTGACGGCCGTCGAAACCCGACCCCCCGGGGTCGTCGGGACGAGCCCTCGGCACCGGCCCTTCGGGGCGCGGGTCAAGGCGTTCGTGGAGCTGACCAAGCCGCGCATCATCGAGCTGCTGCTGATCACCACGGTGCCGGTGATGTTCCTGGCCGCGCACGGCGTACCCGACCTGTGGCTGGTGCTGACGACGGTTGTCGGCGGCTACATGTCGGCGGGTGGCGCGAACGCCCTGAACATGTACATCGACCGCGACATCGACGCGCTGATGCACCGCACCGAGCAGCGGCCGCTGGTCACCGGCATGGTCTCGCCGCGCGAGTGCCTGGTCTTCGGCGTCTGCCTGTCGGTGGTCTCCACGCTCTGGTTCGGGCTGCTGGTCAACTGGCTGTCGGCCGCGCTGTCGCTGACGGCCATCCTCTACTACGTCTTCGTCTACACCCTGTGGCTGAAACGCCGTACCACGCAGAACATCGTGTGGGGCGGGATCGCCGGATGCCTGCAGGTGTTCATCGGCTGGTCCGCGGTGCGCGACGAACTCGCCTGGGCGCCGTTCGTGCTCTTCCTGGTGCTGTTCTTCTGGACGCCGCCGCACTACTGGCCGCTGTCGATGAAGGTCAAGGACGACTACGAGCGCGTTGGCGTGCCCATGCTGCCGGTGGTCGCGGGCAACCTGGTGGTGGCCAAGCAGATCCTCGCCTACAGCTGGGTGATGGTGCTGGTCTCGCTCACCCTGTGGTGGCCGCTGGGCGCCACCGGCTGGCTGTACCCCGTGGCGGCGGCGCTGCTCGGCGGCTTCTGGCTGAAGGAGGCGCACGCGCTGTACTCCCGCGCGAAGAACGGCGTGACCGGCCCGAAGCTCAAGGAGATGCGGCTGTTCCACTGGTCGATCACCTATGCGACGCTGCTGTTCGTGGTGGTCGCCGTGGACCCCTTCGTGCGCTGATCCGCGCCGCTTCCCCTGTGGTGTCCCCGCCCTGTCCACGTGGGCTGGGACACCTTTTCCGCCGGACCTTCCAGCAGTGATTACCCGCGGGTAGCATTTGGTCCATGGCAGAGACCGAGGCCCCGCAACACACCCCCGACGCCCGCGCGGAGCGCCGCGCGCACCGACTCGCCCAGCAGATCGGCGCCTTCGCGCGCGGTCACGGCGGCAGCGCCGAAGGCCAGATCGCGTACATCGGCGAGACCGGCACCCGCATCGTCCTGGTCGGCGAGAACGGCGAGTGGGGCGATCTGGTGGCCCCCTCGTACGACATCGCCCAGCGCGCGGTGGAACTGTCCGGAATCACCCTCCATGAGAACTTCGACGGCGAGTTCGCGGCCAAGGTCCGCACCGGCGCCTACGAGTGGTCCAGGATGGCTGGAATTCAGGTCGGGGGACCCGCAAACACCTGACACCCTCCTGCCCCGTTAGCACCATGTACACGATCACCACCGCGGGTGGTGAACCGGACGTGGACTAGGGGAGTTGTATGGGCGTGCGGGAAGTACGGGAACAACGGCATCGGCTCGCGCGCCAGGAGGCCGCGCGGCTCGGCGCCGAGGGCGTTCACGCGGTCGCCCTCACCTGGGTGGACAACGCCGGAGTGACTCGGGTCAAGGTGGTGCCCACCAGCCGCCTCGCGCACGCCGTGCGGCACGGCGTCGGCATGTCACCGGTCTTCGACGTCTACACCTCCGACGACTCCATCGCCGCGGTGCCCGAACTCGGCCTCGGCAGCCCGGACGGCGACCTGCGGCTCATCCCCGACCTCGACCGCCTCACCACCCTTGCCGCGCAACCCGGTTGGGCCTGGGCCCCGGTCGACCGCCACGACCAGCAGGGCGCCCCGCACCCGGGGTGCGCGCGGCTGTTCGCCCGCCGCATGATCGCTGAGGCCGCGGAGCGTGGGCTTGAGGCACGCATGGGCTTCGAGACCGAATGGGTGGCCATGCGGCCCGGTGAGCCGCCCACCCCCGCCACCTCGGCGCCCGCCTACGGCATGACCCGGATCGTCGAACTCTGCGACTACCTGCGCGACATCGTCGAGGCGCTCGCCGCCGAGCACCTCGAACTGCTGCAGATCCACCCCGAGTACACGCCGGGTCAGTTCGAGATCTCCACCGCCAGCGCCGATCCGCTGCGCGCCGCCGACGAGTTGGTCCTGGCCCGCGAGACGGTACGGGCCGTGACCCGGCAGCACGGGCTGCGCGCCTCGTTCGCGCCCACCGTCGTCGCCGGACAGGTGGGCAACGGCTGCCATCTGCACCTGAGCCTGCGACGCGACGGCGAGGACCTGTTCCGCGGCGGCGCGGGACGCCACGGGCTGACCGGCACCGCCGAGTCCTTCCTCGCCGGGGTGCTGGACGCGCTCCCCGCGCTGATGGCGATCGGAGCCCCCTCACCCGCCAGCTACCTGCGGCTGGTGCCCTCGCACTGGGCGGGCGCCTTCCACTGCTGGGGAGTGGAGAACCGGGAGGCCGCGCTACGCCTGGTACCCGGCCCGCCGGACGAGACCGGCAGCGCCAACGCCGAGGTCAAGTGCTTCGACGCCGCCGCCAATCCGTACCTGGTGGTCGGCGCCGTCATCGCCGCCGGACTGCACGGCCTCGACGCGGACCTGCGGCTCCCCGACCCGGTACGGGGCGACCCGGCCAGCACCGCGCCCGACACACCCCGGCTGCCGCGCTCACTGACCGAGGCGGCGGACCGCTTCGCGCGGTACGAGCCGCTGCGCGCCGCGCTCGGTGAGTCGGCGCACGGCGCGGTGCTCGCGGTACGCCGGGCCGAGGCGCGGCAGTTCGCCGAGGCCGATCCGGAGCAGATCGCCTCGGCCATCCGCTGGCGCTACTGATGGCCGAACCGCCGCCACTGCCGCCGCTGGTCGACCAGCACTGCCACGGGGTGGTCCGGCACGACCTCGGCCTCGGCTCCTTCGAGCCGTACCTCACCGAGGCGCACGCGCCCGCCGCGCGCGGCACCACGTACTTCGACACCCAGACCGGGTTCGCGGTGCGCCGCTGGTGCCCGCCGCTGCTCGGCCTGGAGCCGCACTGCCCGCCCGCGCACTATCTGGCCCGCCGCCGTGAACTCGGCGCGTACGAGGCGACCCGGCTGCTGCTGCGCGGCACCGGCATCAGCACGTTCCTGGTCGACACCGGCCTGCCCGGCGACCTGATGGAACCGGACGAACTCGCCGCCGCGGCGGGCGGATCCGCGCGGGAGGTGGTCCGCCTGGAGACGCTGGCCGAGCAGGTCGCCGACAACTGCGGCACCGCCACCGCCTTCGTGGCCGACCTCGCCGAGGCGGTGCACACCGCGGCGCGGGCCGCCGTCGGTTTCAAGTCAATCGCCGCCTACCGGCACGGACTCGCGCTGGCCCCCGACCCGCCGCGGCCCGCCGAGGTGCGCCGGGCCGCCGAGGAGTGGCTGGCCGGGCGCCCCACCGGCGCCCGGGTCAGCGACCCGGTGCTGCTGCGGCACCTGCTGTGGACGGCGGTGGCCACCGGGCTGCCGCTGCAACTGCACACCGGGTTCGGCGATCCCGACCTACGGCTCGACCAGGCCGACCCGACGCTGCTCACCGACTTCGTCCGGGCCGTGGACGGACTGGGCGCTGATCTGGTGCTGCTGCACGGCTATCCGTACCACCGGCAGGCCGGTTATCTGGCGAACGTGTTCCCGCACGTCTACGCCGACGTCGGGCTGGCCCTCAGCCACACCGGGGCGCGGGCCGCGGCGGTGCTGGCCGAGACGCTGGAACTGGCGCCCTTCGGCAAGGTGCTGTTCTCCACGGACGCCTACGGGCTGCCCGAGCTGTACGTGGTCGGCGCCCGGCTGTTCGCCGAGGCGCTCCAGCGGCTGCTCACCGGCTGGGTCGAGGAGGGCGCCTGGGCCGAGCGGGACGCGGCCCGGGTCGCCGCGATGATCGCGGCCGACAACGCCCGGCGGGTGTACCGGCTGCCGTGACCGGTGCCGGTCCCGGGCGCACTTCACGGGGCTGCTTCGCGGGCGTCGCCCCCGAACCCATGGGGAGCGGGGCGATCTGCCGTCGGTCGTCTGCAGCGCCGTTGTGGCTGGTCGCGCAGTTCCCCGCGCCCCTTCCGGGCGCTGCCTGACGCAGCGGACCTCGCCCGAACCGCTTAGGCCCCTCAGACGGCGGCCGGAACGCCCGGGTCCTGCGCCGGGATGTCCGCCGCGCCCGCCTGGCGCGGCCGCTCGCGCAGCGACAGCGGCACCCGCAGCACCGCGATCCACACCAGGCACGAGCCCAGCATGTGGATGCCGACGACAACCTCCGGCAGGTGCGTGAAGTACTGCACATAGCCCACCACGCCCTGCGACATCAGCACCGCGAACAGTTCCACCACCCGTCGCCGGGCGGCGGTCGGGCCGTCCACGGCGCGCAGCACGAACCACAGGGCGACCGTCAGGCCGACGACGACGTACACGAAGTCCACGTGCAGCTGGGTGATCTCCCGCCAGTCCACCGGGATCCGGTGCACCGTGTGCGCGTCGCCCGCGTGCGGGCCCGCGCCGGTGACCAGCGTGCCGACCACGATCAGCAGCCCGGCCGCGGTGACCAGCAGCCAGGCCAGCTGCCGTACCGGCCGCACCACCAGATCGCGCACCGGTGCGTCGCCCTCCCGCGAGCGCTGCCACATCAGCAGCGCGACGGTGAGCAGCGCCGTCGCGGACAGGAAGTGCGCGCCGACGGTGTACGGGTTCAGGCCGGTCAGCACCACGATGCCGCCGAGCACCGCGTTGCTCATCACCAGCCAGAACTGCGCCCAGGCCAGCTTGGTCAGGCCGCGCCGCCACGGGGTGCGGGCGCGGGCGGCGATGATTGCCAGGCCGACCACGACACACAGCACGTCGGTCAGCATGCGGTTGCTGAACTCGATGATGCCGTGCAGGCCCATCGCCTTCGTCGGCGTCAGACTCTGCGGGGTGCAGGTCGGCCAGGTGTTGCAGCCCAGACCGGAGTCCGTCAGCCGTACCGCGCCGCCGGTGACCACGATGACCACGGCCATCACCACGGTGGCCAGTGCGGCCCGCTCCACGAACTTGGCGGAGGGCTGCCAGCGCTCGGCGATCAGCGCGAGGGGATTGAGCGATTTCGGCACCCGCCCATCGTAGGCGGGCGCTTGTGCATTCCTTCACGAGGGTCCCGAAACGGGCTACTCCCAGCGGAAGAAGCGCGCCGCCGCGCCCAGTCCGAGCCCCGCCCACACCGCCAGGATCCCCAGGTCCGACCAGGGCGTTGCGGCCCCGTGCTGGAGCACCGCGCGCAGGCCGTCCGACAGCGCGGAGATCGGCAGCAGGCCCAGTGCCGAGTGCACCCCGGCCGGGAACTTCGCCAGCGGCACGATCACCCCGCCGCCGACCAGGAGCAGCAGGAAGACCAGGTTGGCGGCGGCCAGCGTGGCCTCCGCCCTGAGCGTTCCGGCCATCAGCAGCCCGAGCCCGGAGAACGCCGCCGTGCCGAGCACCAGCAGCAGCGCCACCGCCACCGGGTTGCCGTGCGGCGACCAGCCGAGCGCCAGCGCGATCACCGACAGCAGCGCGACCTGGAGGGCCTCGGTGACCAGCACCGAACCGGTCTTCGCGGTCATCAGCGCCCAACGCGGCAGCGGCGAGGCGCCGAGCCGCTTGAGTACCCCGTACCGCCGCTCGAAGCCGGTCGCGATGGCCTGGCCGGTGAAGGCGGTGGACATCACGGCGAGCGCCAGCAGACCGGGGGCGAGGAAGTCCACCCGCCTGCCGCCGCCGGTGTCGATGATCGGCACCGCGCTGAACAGCACCAGCAGCACCGTCGGGATCACGATGGTCAACAGCAGCTGTTCGCCGTTGCGCAGCAGCATCCGCGTCTCCAGCGCGGTCTGCGCGCCGATCATGCGGGGCAGCGGGGCGGCGCCCGGGTCCGGGGCGAAGGTGCTCGGGGTTGCGGCGGTCACGAGCGCAGCTCCTTGCCGGTGAGTTCCAGGAAGACGTCCTCCAGCGTGCGGCGCTCGACCGCTATGCGGTCCGGCAGGACGCCGTGCTGGGCGCACCAGGAGGTGACGGTGGCCAGCATCTGCGGGTCGACCCTGCCCTCCACACGGTAGCTGCCGGGGGTGAGTTCGGCCGCCGCGCTGTCCGCGGGCAGCGCCTTGAGCAGCGAGAGCAGGTCCAGGCCGGGCCGCCCGGAGAACCGCAGGGTGTCCTCGGCGCCGCCGCGGCACAGCTCCTCCGGGGTGCCGTGGGCGATCACCCGGCCGCCGTCCACGATGGCCACCTCGTCGGCGAGCTGCTCGGCCTCGTCCATGAAGTGGGTGGTCAGCACGGTGGTCACCCCGTCGGCGCGCAGCTCGCGGACCAGGTCCCAGGTGGCCCGCCGGGCCTGCGGGTCAAGGCCCGCGGTGGGCTCGTCCAGGAAGACCAGTTCCGGTCGGCCGACCACGGCCATGGCGAGCGCGAGGCGCTGCTGCTGTCCGCCGGACAGCCGCCGGTAGGGGGTGCGGCCGCAGGAGCCGAGGCCCAGCCGCTCGATCAGCAGCGCGGGGTCGATCGGGTTGGCGTGCAGCCTGGCGGTGTGCCGCAGCATCTCCTCGGCGCGGGCGCCCGGATAGACCCCACCGGACTGGAGCATCACGCCGATGCGGGGCCGCAGCCGGGCCGACTCGGTGACCGGGTCGAGACCGAGGACCCGCACCGTGCCCGCGTCGGGGCGGCGGTACCCCTCACAGGTCTCGATGGTGGTGGTCTTTCCGGCGCCGTTCGGTCCCAGTACGGCGGTGAGGGAGCCCCGCGCGACGGACAGTTCGAGCCCGTCCACCGCGGTCTTGGCCCCGTACCGCTTCACCAGGCCGACGACCTCGACCGCGGGGGTGCTCTGCATGAGCCCGAGTTTAGGGAGCCGCCGGGCGGTGTCGGCACGGGGTCCGGCAAACTCCGGCGCGCCGGTACGGAAAGTGAGGTTTGCCTTACGTGATGCACCTAACCGGCGGGTGATCCACTCCCCGCTTGTCGTTGCGCGCGGAATTACGCAACAATGGCGTTGTGAAATACACGGGCAAGGCAGCGAAGGAGAGGGCGACCGCCGCCGCGGCCGCCGCCTCCGTAGCGCCCGTGCCCGAGGGCAGCGAGGCCGAGGCCCACCGCGGCACCCGTAACCGGGTGGCCCGCTCCATCCTCGACCACGGCCCGTCCACCGCCGCCGACCTCGCCGAACGGCTGGAACTCACCGCCGCGGCGGTTCGCCGCCACCTCGACGCGCTGGTCGCCGAGGGCCTCGTCGAGCCCCGCGAGCAGCGGATCTACGGATCGCGCTCCCGCGGCCGCCCGGCGAAGGTCTTCGCGCTCACCGACTGCGGCCGGGACGCGTTCTACCAGGCGTACGACCAGCTCGCCGCCGACGCCATGCGCTGGATCGCGCAGAGCGCGGGCGACGGGGAGACCGGCAAGGCGGCGGTGGCCGCGTTCGCCAGGGCCCGCGCGGCGGGCCAGGCCGAGCGGTACCGCGCCGAGGTGGAGGCCGCCGCCCCGCAGGATCGGGCCAGGGCGCTCGCCAAGGCGTTGACCGAGGACGGGTACGCTGCTACCACGCGCAGTGCGCACGCCTCGGCCGGCGAGCAGCTCTGCCAGCACCACTGCCCGGTGGCGCACACCGCCGAACAGTTTCCGCAGCTGTGCGAGGCGGAGGCCGAGGTCTTCTCCCGCCTGCTCGGAACCCATGTGCAGCGTCTGGCCACCATCGCCCACGGCGACGGAGTGTGCACGACGTTCATTCCGAAAGCACCACAAGCCAACACGTCCGACAGCGCACCTGCGTCCGCATCCGCATCTGCCAGCAAGTCCGGGAGGAACCCCGCATGACTGCTCCCACGGAGACCACTCACCCGGAGCTCGAAGGCCTGGGCACCTACGAGTACGGCTGGGCCGACTCCGACGTGGCGGGCGCCTCCGCACGGCGCGGCCTCAGCGAAGCGGTCGTCCGCGACATCTCGGCGAAGAAGAACGAGCCGGAGTGGATGCTCAAGCTGCGCCTGAAGGGGCTGAAGCTGTTCGAGAAGAAGCCCATGCCCACCTGGGGTTCGGACCTGTCGGGCATCGACTTCGACAACATCAAGTACTTCGTGCGCTCCACCGAGCAGCAGGCGGAGTCCTGGGAGGACCTGCCCGAGGACATCAAGAACACCTACGACAAGCTGGGCATCCCGGAGGCGGAGAAGCAGCGGCTGGTCGCGGGTGTCGCCGCCCAGTACGAGTCCGAGGTCGTCTACCACAAGATCCGTGAGGACCTTGAGGAGCAGGGCGTCATCTTCCTTGACACCGACACCGGGCTCAAGGAGCACCCGGAGCTGTTCAAGGAGTACTTCGGCACCGTCATCCCGGCCGGTGACAACAAGTTCGCCTCGCTGAACACCGCCGTGTGGTCCGGCGGCTCGTTCATCTACGTGCCGAAGGGCGTGCACGTGGAGATCCCGCTGCAGGCCTACTTCCGGATCAACACCGAGAACATGGGCCAGTTCGAGCGGACGCTGATCATCGTCGACGAGGACGCCTACGTCCACTACGTCGAGGGCTGCACCGCGCCGATCTACAAGTCCGACTCGCTGCACAGCGCGGTCGTGGAGATCATCGTCAAGAAGGGCGCCCGCTGCCGTTACACGACCATCCAGAACTGGTCGAACAACGTCTACAACCTGGTCACCAAGCGCGCCGTCGCCTACGAGGGCGCCACCATGGAGTGGGTGGACGGCAACATCGGCTCCAAGGTGACGATGAAGTACCCGGCCGTCTACCTGATGGGCGAGCACGCCAAGGGCGAGACCCTGTCCATCGCCTTCGCGGGCGCCGGACAGCACCAGGACGCGGGCGCCAAGATGGTGCACATGGCGCCGAACACGTCGTCCAACATCGTCTCCAAGTCGGTGGCGCGCGGCGGCGGCCGCACCTCGTACCGCGGTCTGATCGAGATCGGCGAGGGCGCGGGCGGCGCCAAGTCCAACGTGCTGTGCGACGCGCTGCTGGTGGACACCATCTCGCGGTCCGACACCTACCCGTACGTGGATGTCCGCGAGGACGACGTGTCGATGGGCCACGAGGCGACCGTCTCCAAGGTCAGCGAGGACCAGCTGTTCTATCTGATGAGCCGCGGCCTGAGCGAGACCGAGGCCATGGCGATGATCGTCCGCGGCTTCGTCGAGCCCATCGCGCGCGAGCTGCCGATGGAGTACGCGCTGGAACTCAACCGGCTGATCGAGCTGCAGATGGAGGGCGCGGTCGGCTGAGCCCCGCCTCGACCGCAGCGACGACTTCCTTACCGAGAGAAAGTTCTACGACAGCCATGGCTGAAACGATCCCGGCCGGTAGCACCACCGACGGTGCGATCCAGGTTGGCCAGCCCGCCGACGCGCGGGTCAGCGCCGCCCCGTCCTACGACGTGGCCGACTTCCCCGTGCCGCACGGCCGCGAGGAGGAGTGGCGCTTCACCCCGCTGGAGCGGCTGCGCGGCCTGCACGACGGCACCGCCGAGGCCACCGGTGGCCTGCGGGTCGAGGTGACCGCCCCCGAGGGCGTCACCGTCGAGACCGTGGACCGCACGGATCCGCGGCTCGGCAAGGCGGGCAAGCCGGTCGACCGGGTGGCCGCCCAGGCGTACAGCTCCTTCGAGAAGGCCTCGGTCGTCTCGATCGCCAAGGACGCCGTGCTGACCGAGCCGGTGCGCATCTCGGTGCACGGCGAGGGCGGTGTCGCCTACGGCCACCAGGTGGTCGAGGTCGGCGCGTTCGCCGAGGCCGTGGTGGTCCTCGACCACACCGGTGACGCCACGCTGGCCGCCAACGTCGAGTACCTCATCGGCGACGGCGCCAAGCTCACCGTCGTCTCGGTGCAGGACTGGGACCGCCAGGCCGTGCACGTCGCCCAGCACACCGCGCTGGTCGGCCGGGACGCCAGCTTCAAGTCCGTGATCGTCACCTTCGGCGGCGACGTGGTCCGGCTGCACCCGCGGGTCGTCTACGGCGCCCCGGGCGGTGAGGCCGAGCTGTACGGCCTGTACTTCACCGACAACGGCCAGCACCAGGAGCACCGCCTCTTCATCGACCACGACACGCCGCACTGCCGCTCCAACGTGACCTACAAGGGCGCGCTGCAGGGCAAGGACGCGCACGCGGTGTGGATCGGCGACGTGCTGATCCGCGCGGTCGCGGTGGGCACCGACACCTACGAGCTGAACCGGAACCTCGTCCTCACCGACGGGGCCCGGGTGGACTCGGTCCCCAACCTGGAGATCGAGACCGGCGAGATCATCGGCGCCGGGCACGCCTCGGCGACCGGCCGGTTCGACGACGAGCAGCTGTTCTACCTGATGGCCCGCGGCATCCCGCACGACGAGGCGCGCCGTCTGGTAGTCCGCGGCTTCTTCGCCGAACTGGTCCAGCAGATCGGCCTGCCCGACATCGAGGAGCGGCTGCTGGCCAAGATCGAGCAGGAGCTGGAGGCGTCCGTCGCATGACCGCCGCCAACGGCTTCGTCCGCGTCTGCGCGCTCAGCGAGCTCGAAGACGACACGCCCAAGCGTGTCGAGGTCGGCGACACCCCGGTCTCCATCGTGCGCACCGAGGGCGAGGTGTTCGCGATCAACGACACGTGCTCGCACGCGAACGTCTCGCTGTCCGAGGGCGAGGTGGAGGACTGCCAGATCGAGTGCTGGCTGCACGGCTCCAGCTTCGACCTGCGCACCGGAAAGCCGTCCGGGCTGCCCGCGACCCGGCCCGTCCCCGTATACCCCGTCAAGATCGAAGGGGACGACGTGCTCGTCTCCGTCACCCAGGAGTCCTGAAGCACCCATGGCAACGCTTGAGATCCACGACCTGCACGTCTCCGTCGAAGCCGAGTCGGGCCCCCGCGAGATCCTGCGCGGCGTAGACCTGACCGTGAAGCAGGGCGAGACGCACGCCATCATGGGCCCCAACGGCTCGGGCAAGTCCACCCTGGCGTACTCGCTGGCCGGCCACCCCAAGTACCAGGTCACCGGCGGCACCGTGACCCTCGACGGCGAGGACGTGCTGGCGATGTCCGTCGACGAGCGGGCGCGGGCCGGTGTCTTCCTGGCCATGCAGTACCCGGTCGAGGTCCCGGGCGTCTCGGTCTCCAACTTCCTGCGCACCTCGGCCACCGCCGTGCGCGGCGAGGCCCCGAAGCTGCGCACCTGGGTGAAGGAGGTCAAGGAGGCCATGGAGGCACTCCAGATGGACCCGTCCTTCGCCGAGCGCAACGTGAACGAGGGCTTCTCCGGCGGTGAGAAGAAGCGGCACGAGATCCTCCAGCTCGAACTGCTCAAGCCGAAGATCGCGATCCTGGACGAGACCGACTCCGGTCTGGACGTCGACGCGCTGCGCGTGGTCTCCGAGGGCGTCAACCGGGTCCGCGAGTCCGGCCAGGTCGGCACCCTGCTGATCACCCACTACACGCGCATCCTGCGCTACATCAAGCCCGACTACGTCCACGTCTTCGCCAAGGGCAGGATCGTCGAGTCCGGTGGCGCCGAACTCGCGGACAAGCTGGAGGAAGAGGGCTACGCGGCATACGTGGAAGGCGGCGCATCTCAGTGACATCCCCCCGTGGCGGTCTCCCCGGCCTCCTCGACACCGAGGCGATCCGCAAGGACTTCCCCGTGCTGGACCGTACGGTCCACGACGGGAAGAAGCTCGTCTACCTGGACAACGCGGCCACCTCGCAGAAGCCGCGCCAGGTGCTGGACGTGTTGAACGAGTACTACGAGCGCCACAACTCCAACGTCCACCGTGGCGTGCACGTGCTCGCCGAGGAGGCCACGGCCGCCTACGAGGGTGCCCGGGACAAGGTGGCCGCGTTCATCAACGCACCCAGCCGGGACGAGGTGATCTTCACCAAGAACGCCTCGGAGTCGCTCAACCTCGTTGCCAACATGCTGGGTTGGGCGGACGAGCCGTACCGGGTGGACCGCGGCACGGAGATCGTCATCACCGAGATGGAGCACCACTCCAACATCGTTCCGTGGCAGCTGCTGTCGCAGCGCACCGGCGCGAAGCTGAAGTGGTTCGGCCTCACCGACGACGGACGCCTCGACCTGTCCGACATCGACCAGGTGATCACCGAGCGGACCAAGGTCGTCTCGTTCGTGCTGGTCTCCAACATCCTGGGCACCATCAACCCGGTGGAGGCGATCGTCCGCCGGGCCCAGGAGGTCGGTGCCCTGGTGGTGGTGGACGCCTCGCAGGCCGCGCCGCACATGGTGCTGGACGTGCAGGCGCTGCAGGCCGACTTCGTGGCCTTCACCGGCCACAAGATGTGCGGCCCGACCGGCATCGGTGTGCTGTGGGGCCGCCAGGAGCTGCTGGAGGACCTGCCGCCGTTCCTGGGCGGCGGAGAGATGATCGAGACCGTCTCGATGCACTCGTCCACCTACGCTCCGGCGCCGCACAAGTTCGAGGCCGGTACCCCGCCGATCGCCGGGGCGATCGGGCTCGGCGCGGCGGTGGACTACCTGAGCGGCATCGGCATGGAGAACATCCAGGCCCATGAGCACGCCGTCACCGAGTACGCGGTGCGCCGCCTGCTGGAGGTGCCGGACCTGCGCATCATCGGTCCCACCACGGCCGAGGACCGCGGCGCGGCGATCTCGTTCACGCTCGGGGACATCCACCCGCACGATGTCGGGCAGGTGCTGGACGAGCAGGGCATCGCGGTCCGCGTCGGACACCACTGCGCACGGCCGGTCTGCCTGCGCTACGGAATTCCTGCGACCACGCGGGCGTCGTTCTATCTGTACTCCACCCCGGCCGAGGTCGATGCCCTGGTCGACGGTCTGGAGCAGGTCCGGAACTTCTTCGGCTGACGAGAGTGCTGACGCTGTGAAGCTTGATTCGATGTACCAGGACGTGATCCTGGACCACTACAAGCACCCGCAGGGGCGGGGTCTGCGGGACGGCGACGCGGAGGTGCACCACACCAATCCGACGTGCGGCGACGAGATCACGCTGCGCGTGAGGCTCGACGGCGAGCGGATCGAGGACGTGTCGTACGAGGGCCAGGGCTGTTCGATCAGCCAGGCCAGTGCCTCCGTGCTGCATGAGCTGCTGGTGGGCAAGGAACTGTCCGAGGCGCGCGAGGTCCAGGAGGTCTTCCTGGAACTGATGCAGTCCAAGGGCCAGATCGAGCCGGACGACGCCATGGAGGAGGTGCTGGAGGACGCGGTGGCGTTCGCCGGTGTCTCCAAGTACCCCGCACGCGTGAAGTGTGCTCTGCTGAGTTGGATGGCGTGGAAGGACGCGACCGCACAGGCACTGTCCGGCGACGGCGCGAAGGAGACGGCATGAGCGAGAACGAGACCACCACGACCAGCCCCGCCACCGAGGACGAGATCCGCGAGGCGCTCTACGACGTGGTCGACCCCGAGCTGGGCATCGACGTGGTCAACCTCGGGCTGGTCTACGGCATCCACGTGGACGACTCCAACGTCGCGACCCTGGACATGACCCTGACCTCGGCGGCCTGCCCGCTGACCGACGTGATCGAGGACCAGGCCCGGTCGGCGACCGACGGCATCG
Source organism: Streptomyces sp. PLK1-5 (assembly GCA_037034305.1). GTDB lineage: Bacteria > Actinomycetota > Actinomycetes > Streptomycetales > Streptomycetaceae > Streptantibioticus_A. The sequence continues at coordinate 49,054 of JBAGJY010000009.1, read as the reverse complement.
TCAACGACCTGAAGATCAACTGGGTCTGGATGCCGCCGTGGGGCCCCGACAAGATCACTGACGACGGCCGGGAGCAGCTGAGGGCGCTCGGCTTCAACGTCTGACCGTCAACGCTTACGCAGAAACGGCCCCCGCCCATGCGCGGGGGCCGTTTCGCATGCGTTCACCTCGCGTTTGTGTACGGCCGTACACAACCATGCGTACACTTGTACGCATGGGGTATCTCACGTTGGCCGGGGCCATCTTCGCCGAGGTGCTGGGGACCACGTCGATGAAGCTCAGCCACGGCTTCACCCGGCTGTGGCCCTCGCTGGGGACGCTGGCCGGATATCTGGTGGCCTTCGTGCTGCTGGCGCGGACGTTGAAGACGATGCAGGTCGGGACGGCATACGCGATATGGGCCGGGGTGGGGACAGCCGCCGTGGCCGTCATCGGGATGGCCTTCCTGGACGAGACCGCCAGCCTCGCCAAACTGGTGGGGGTCGCCTTGGTGATAGCGGGAGTCGTCGTGCTCAATCTCGGAGGAGCGCACTGAGATGGCCCGGCGGTACGACCCCGAGCGACGGCAGCGGATCATAGACGCGGCGATCCGCGTGGTGGGCGAACGCGGTATCGCGGGGCTCAGCCACCGCGCGGTGGCCGCGGCTGCCGACGTACCGCTCGGGTCGACCACGTACCACTTCGCCACCCTGGACGAACTGCTGGTCGCGGCGCTGCGGCAGATCAACACGGCGTTCTTCGAGGACCTCGGGCGGCGGGTCGAGCGGATCGCCCGGGACGCCGACCTGGCCGCCGAACTCGCCGACCTGGTCGGCGAGTTGCTGACCGCGCAGCGGGACCGCAGCGTCCTGGAGTACGAGATCTATCTGACCGCGCTGCGCCGCGCCCCGGTCCGGCCGATCGCCGCGCAGAGCGTGGACGGCATGGTCGACGTCCTCACCCCGCGTACCGACCGGGCCACCGCGCAGGCGCTGGTCGCGCTGATCGACGGGATCTCGCTGCAGGTACTGCTCACCGGCCGCGACTTCGACCGGGAACAGGCCCGGGCGATGATCGCCCGGCTCCTGGACTGACCCGGTCCGACCCGACCCACCACCGCCTCGCGGAACGGATCTTCCGCCATCCGGGCCGGTTGGGCATCGGCCGCGGCCAGCGACTAGCGTTCGGTGCATGACTGAAACGACTGCCACGACGCCCTCCCGCGCCACCGGCGCCGCCGCGGCCGGGCTCGCCACCATCGCCGCCGACGGAACCGTGCTCGACACCTGGTTCCCGGCCCCCGAACTCGTCGCGGAGCCCGGCCCGGCCGGGACCGAGCGGCTGTCCGCCGAGCGCGCCGCGGAACTGCTGGGCGAGACCGCGCCCAACGCCCTGGGGTCCGACCCGCGGCGCGGGGTCGAGGTCGTCGCGGTCCGTACCGTCATCGCCTCGCTGGACGACAAGCCGCTGGACACCCACGACGTCTACCTGCGACTGCACCTGCTCAGCCACCGGCTGGTCCGCCCCAACGGACAGAACCTGGACGGCATCTTCGGCCTGCTGGCCAACGTCGCCTGGACCTCCCTCGGCCCGGTGCCGGTGGACAACATCGAACGCGCCCGGCTCGCCGCCCGCGCCGAGGGCCAGCACCTGTCGGTGTACGGCATCGACAAGTTCCCGCGGATGACCGACTACGTGGCGCCGTCCGGTGTGCGCATCGCCGACGCCGACCGGGTGCGGCTCGGCGCGCACCTGGCTTCGGGCACCACCGTGATGCACGAGGGCTTCTGCAACTTCAACGCGGGCACCCTGGGCACCTCCATGGTCGAGGGCCGGATCAGCCAGGGCGTGGTCGTCGGCGACGGCTCCGACATCGGCGGCGGCGCCTCGATCATGGGCACCCTGTCCGGCGGCGGCAAGCAGGTCGTCTCGATCGGCGAACGCTGCCTGCTCGGCGCCGAGGCGGGCCTGGGAATCGCGCTCGGCGACGACTGCGTCGTCGAGGCGGGCCTGTACGTCACCGCGGGCACCCGGGTCACCCTGCCGGACGGCCAGGTGGTCAAGGCGCTCGAACTGTCCGGCGCGGACAACCTGCTGTTCCGCCGCAACTCCATGACCGGCACCGTCGAGGCGCTGCCGCGCACCGGCTCGTGGGGCGGCCTCAACGCGGTGCTGCACAGCCACAACTGACCCCGCTCCGGCGGAAGTCCAGCCGGGTGCGGGCGGCTCCACGACACCGCCCGCACCCCGGCGTGCCACACCTCGACGGCATCTCGATCACCCTCCCGCGGTCAACTCCTGTCCACCTTGTGCGTTCGCATTGCGTAAGAACCGGCTCGCGTACCGTAATGTGCGTTCCGGTTCGGGGTAACACGGGTCCGGAAGGAGTGAATCGGGCGGTGGCCCGCGCTCTGCGTCTAGGCTGGGTCGTGAGCGTCCGTGCGCCTCTCGGATTCCGGTCCCGGTGCCGATCCTGATCTCGTACGAGGAGAACACCCCCCATGGCTGCTGACAGCCGCGACATGCCGCCGGTGCGGCTGCTTCCCGACGCCGAACTCGCGCGGATCGCGCTCGCCGCACCGCTGTTCCAACGAGCGGTGCGACTCGCCCGCTGGGCCGCGCCCCAGGTGCGCATCGACGCGGCAGCCGAGCTCGTCCCCGAAGAACTCGCCCGCGCCACGGCCGAGTTGGGCCTGGACGACGCACCCGAGGGCGACGCGGAGAGCGCCGACGCCTGGGCGTTCGCCGTGGACACCGGCCTGGTCGAGGTGGACCTCGCCGACGACGCGGACCACTCGGCGCAGGGCGGTACCGCAGTCCCCGGCAAGGCGCTGGAGCTGCTGAGCCGCGGCGGGCCGCGCGACGTACTGGAGCTGTGGCGGATCGGCCTTGACGCGGTGCTCGCCGAGTCCGCCGCGCTCGGCCTGCCCGAGCTGTACGACGACCTCGACGAGCAGGGCGCCGCGCCGGATCCTGAGTGGGACCCCGAGGAGGAGGCCGACTTCCTGGACGGGGCGCTGGCCAACCTCTATCTGCTGAGCGCGCTTGAGGCGTTCGAAGGCGCCTCGAACGACGAGGGCCCCGCCGCCCGCTCGGTGCCGCTGCCGGTGCTGGCCGCCTCGATGGTGGTGCCGGACGACATGGACGTGCCGACCGACGCCGTGCTGGAGGAGGTGTCGGAGGCGATGATGCGCCTCGACGACCACTTCCGGCTGCTCGCGCCCACCGGAGTGGTCGACTACCAGCCGGTGGACGAACGGCTGATCTCGGACGAGCCCGAAGACCCCGAGACCGTCGAGGAGTTGCCCAAGGAACTGGGCGACGAGGAGGTCTCCCGGTACGGCATGGTCCGGCTGACCCCGCTCGGCGTACTGGGGGTGCGCGACCGGCTGACCGACGCCGGGGTGCGCGCCCCCGCCCTGGGCGACCTCGCCGGGCAGGACGCCACCGTGCTGCTGGACGCGCTGGTGGGCTACCCCGAGGCGGCGGCCGACCTGGAGGGCGAGCAGTGGCTGGCGGCCCGCCAGCCGGTGGACGCCGCCCGGGAACTGCTGGCCGCCGCGCGCGGCCGGGACCAGGGCGCGCCCGCCCGGCGGCTGGTCTGCCAGCAGACGCTCAGCCGACTGGGCATCGAGGCCGAGCCCGCGCTGCGTGAGGTGCTGGACGACCGGGAGCTGGGCGGCCTCGCCCGGGTCTGGCTGGTGGAGCGGGCGGCCGACGACGTGCCGTCACCTGACGAGGCGATGGTCTTCTGGCTCACCGTCGACACCATCGCCGCGCAGCTCGACGTCGATGACGACCCCGAGTTGCTCCGCGGTCTGGTGAACGATCTGGTGGCGCGGCACGACGGCTTCTTCGAGGCGGCCTGGCGGGTCGACCATCCGGCGACCGCCGACGTCCTGGAGGCGATGGGACGCCTGCACCCGGATCGCAAGACGGCGAAGGAGGCCCGCAAGGCGGCCTTCAAGGCCCGCTCCGCGGGCCGCTGAGCGCTCGCCGCTGAGGCCATGTCGGGGTCCGGCCCGAGTCGCGGTGGGTTCGGCACCGCCGGTCCCCGCCGCGGGGGTTGCTCGCCGTCGCGGCGGGCCACAGTGCCGGAGGCTTGCCCCCGGCGCCCCCAGGTCTTGCCGGGGCAAGCCCCCATGCCCCCGGCCGGTTTGGGTCAAGCGCCGAGGCGCCGGGCCCGGTTGGGGGCAAGCGCCCCCAGACCCTGAACGGGGCGCCCGGGGGGTTCCGGGGGCCTGCCCCCGGCGAAATGTCCCGCCGCAACGGCGAGCAACGACGATGGCCGGGACCGGCGGTGCCGAACCTGCCGCAACCCGTGGACCTCAGTGCCGCCACATCGGCGGACGACCTCAGTGCCGCCACATCGGCGGCTCCGTGCAGAAGCGGCCCCCGAGGTAGCGGCGGTCCGGATCGTCGGGTCCGGGCTCGCCCTGTTCGGCGATGAGCTGGGCCGCGAACGGCTCCGAGTCGTCCAGCGGCTGGTAGCCGAGCGCGCGCGCCGGTGCGAGGTCCCAGCACAGGCGGGTGTTGGCGGAGCTGCCGTAGACCACGGTGTGCCCCACGTGCTCGGCGGTCAGTGCCGCGTGGAACAGCCGGGCGGCGTCCGCCGGGCTCAGCCACAGGGACAGCATGCGCACCGTGGTCGGCGCCGGGAGGCAGGAGCCGATGCGCACCGAGACGGTTTCGATGCCGTGCCGGTCCCAGTACAGCGAGGCGAGGTCCTCGCCGAACGCCTTGGACAGCCCGTAGAAGGTGTCCGGGCGGTGCGGGGTGCCGACCGGGATCAACGGGTCGCCGCCCACCGGCCGTGGGGTGAAGCCGACCGCGTGGTTGCTGGAGGCGAAGACGATCCGCCGTACGCCCTCGGCACGTGCGGCCTCGTAGAGGTTGTGGGTGCCCTCGATGTTGGCGCGCAGGATCTGCTCGAACGGTGCCTCCAGCGAGATCCCGGCGAGGTGCAGCACCGCGTCCACCCCGCGCACCGCCTCGCGCAGCGCGTCCCGGTCGGCCAAGTCGGCCGTGACGGCGTCCGGTTCCTCAGGTATCGGCGCCAGGTCGAGCAGTCGCAGCGCATAGCCGTACCGCGGCAGCAGTTCGCGCATCAGCGTGCCCATGCCGCCCGCGGCGCCGGTGAGCAGGAGCGTACGGGGAGTTGGCATCGGTTGGTCTCCTCGCTTTCGGTCTGGCTTCCGCCCGGTTCCGCCGTGGCGGCGGATGGCATGCGCATTGACCTGCCTCGGCTGGCTACCCTAGCGTGGCGTCGTTCACACATGCGTACGCGAATCAGAATGCAGAACGATGGGGGTGTTCCGATGGCCGCGGCACCGCTGGCAGAACGACTCGGCGGACTGTTGTTCTTTCCCGTTACCGCCTACCGCCCCACCGGTGAGCTGGACCTGGACGCCTACCGCGACCATGTGCGCGCCGGTGTCGAGGCGGGCGCGGGCGCGGTCTTCGCCTGCTGCGGCACCGGCGAGTTCCACGCGCTGACCCCCGAGGAGTTCCGTGACTGCGTGGCCGCCGCGGTCGAGGTGGCCGCCGGACGGGTGCCGGTGGTCGCGGGCACCGGATACGGCACCGCGCTGGCCCTGCGGTATGCCGCGCTCGCGGAGCGCGCGGGCGCCGACGGGCTGCTCGCCATGCCCCCGTACCTGGTGCACCCCGACCAGCCCGGGCTGCTGCGGCACTACACCGCGCTGGCCGCGGGCACCGGCCTTGACCTGGTCGTCTACCAGCGCGACAACGCCGTCTTCACCCCGGCGACCGTCGTCGAACTCGCCAGGGTGCCGAACATCATCGGCCTCAAGGACGGCCTCGGCGACCTCGACCTGATGCAGCGCGTCGTCAGCGCGGTGCGCACCGAACTGCCCGACCGCGACTTCCGGTACTTCAACGGACTGCCCACCGCGGAACTCACCGCCCCCGCCTACCGGGGCATCGGCGTCACGCTGTACTCCTCCGCTGTCTTCTGCTTCGCCCCCGAGATCGCCCTCGCCTTCCACCAGGCGTTCGGCACGGGCGACGACAACACGGTCAACCGACTGCTGGACGGCTTCTACCGGCCGCTGGTGGAACTGCGCGGCCAGGGCAGGGGATACGCGGTGTCGCTGGTCAAGGCGGGGGTACGGCTACGCGGCGGGCGGGTCGGCACGGTACGGCCGCCGTTGAGCGAACCGTCGGCGGCCCACATCGAGGAACTGCGGCAACTCCTCGACCGCGGGCTGTCGTTGGTGGGCGGCGGCCGGTGAACCGCCCCCGGGCGTCGGTGTTCCTCTACCCGTGGGACGTGCTGGGCGACCCGGACGCACCGTGCCGGATCGCCGAACTCGGCGTCCAGCAGGTCACGTTGGCCTCCGCCTACCACTCCACCCGTGCCCTCACCCCGCACCACCCCCGGCACCGCGTCATCACCGCCCGGCACTCCGCGGTGCTCTACCCGCCGTCCGCCCGGCACTGGGCGGGGCACCGGCTGCGGCCCCGCGCCCAGACGTGGTTACCGGCGGCCGACCCCTGGCACGAGGCGGCCGAGGCGCTGAGCGCCGAGGGCCTCGACGTGCACAGCTGGGTGGTGCTGGCCCACAACTCCCTGCTGGGCGAGGAACATCCGGCCGCCCAGGTGCGCAACGCCTACGGCGACGGTTACCCGTGGGCGCTGTGCGTGGCCCGGCCCGAGGTGCGGCGGTACGCCGCCGCGCTGGCGGTGGAGGCGGGGGCGCGGCCCGGCGCCCGCGGGACCGAGCTGGAGTCCTGCGGCTGGTACGGCCTGGCGCATCCGCACGCCCATGACAAGATCGGCGGGGTGCCGTTGGGCGGCGGCGCGGGCTATCTGATGTCGCTGTGCTTCTGCGAGGTGTGCCGCGCGGGGTACGCGGACCTCGGCGCGCACCCGCAGGATCTTCGACGTTCGGTGCGCGCGGCGCTCGGCCCGGTGTGGGCGGGGGAGCGCGGCCCCGGCCCCACCGACCGGGCGGGGGAGTGGGCCGAGGTGGAGCGGCTGCTGGGAGCGGACCTCGCCGCGCTGACGCTCAGCTGGCGCCGCGAGGCGGCGAGCCGGTTCCAGCGGGCGGTGGTGGCGGCGGTGCGTGCGGCTGCCGCGGCCGACGGGTTCCAGGTGCTGCTGCACGCCGATCCGGCGGCGCACCGCTGCGGCGCGAACGCCGGGGTCGACCCGGTGGACGTCCTGGCGCACGCCGACGGCGTGGTGCTGCCCTGCACCGGGGGAGCGGCGGAGCGGGAGGCGGTGCTGGGCCCCTTCGGCGGGCGTTGCGTCGGCGGGCGGCGCGCGGTGATCGCCGCCAACCTCACCGTCGTCTCCGCGATGGGCGGCAGCCCCCACACCCTGGCCGCCGACGCGGCGCACGCGATGGAGCTGGGCGCCACTCAACTGCGGCTCTACCACGCAGGACTGGCCTCGCGGGCGGATCTGGCGGCGGTACACGAGGCGCTGAGCGGCCGCTGACCGCTTCCGGCATGCCCCTGCCGCCGATGTGGCAGGGGCGTTGTGGCGACCGTCCGGGTTGGTGCGCGCTCAAGGCCGCTATTCCTGCCGTCCTGGTTCCAACAGACCTACCCTCACGCCCCCGACCAGCCGTTTCCCCGCCGATACTGGAACGCATGGATCACCACGCCGAGCTGAGCGAGTTCCTGCGCTCGCGCCGCGCCCGTCTCACCCCGCAGGAGGCCGGGGTGCCGACCGACGGCGGTCCGCGCCGGGTGCCGGGCCTGCGGCGCGAGGAGTTGGCCCGGCTTGCCGGGGTGAGCACCGACTACTACACGCGACTGGAGCAGGGGCGCACCTCCAACTGCTCCGACGCGGTGCTGGACGCGGTGGCCGGGGCGCTGCGGCTGAGCGACACCGAGCGGGTCTACCTCTTCGAGCTGGCCCGCCCGAAGCGCACCCGCCGTCGCCCGGCGGTCCGCCCGCAACGGGTGCGCCCGGGGGTGCACCGGATGCTGGAGACCCTCGACGGGCACGCACCGGCGTTCGTCCTGGGCCGCCAGATGGACGTGCTGGCCGCCAACCGGCTGGCCCGCGCGTTGATCACGGACTTCGACGCGCTGCCGCAGCGGCAGCGGAACATGGCCCGGCACATGTTCCTTGAGGAGTCCGCGCGCGAGCTGTACGTCGACTGGGAGACCTGTGCGGCCGAGACGGTGGGCGCCCTGCGGCTGCTCGCCGCACGCCACCCCGACGATCCCCGGCTGACCGACCTGGTCGGTGAACTCAGCATCAAGAGCCCGCAGTTCCGCACCTGGTGGGCCGACCACAACGTGCGGGAACGCACCCACGGCAGCAAGCGCTACCACCACCCGGTCGTCGGCGACCTCACCGTCGCCTACGAGACGGTGACCTTCCCCGGGGACCCCGACCAGACGATGTGCGTGTACACCGTCGAGCCCGGCTCCTCCTCGGAAACCGCACTGCGGCTGCTCGCCAACTGGACGGCGGGCAACGCGCCGCGGGCCACACCATCCACGGCAAACGCCACCCAAGGAGAACCCTCCCGATGACGACCACCGTCACCGCATACGCCGCCCCCGCCGCCAAGGCGCCGCTGGAGCGCACCACGATCCCGCGCCGTGCGGTGGGCGAGCACGACGTCCTGATCGAGATCAAGTACGCGGGCATCTGCCACTCCGACATCCACCAGGCCCGCGACGAGTGGGGCGGCGCCGCCTTCCCGATGGTGCCCGGCCACGAGATCGCCGGGGTCGTCGCCGAGGTCGGCTCTGGCGTGTCCAGGTACGCGGTCGGCGACCGGGTCGGTGTCGGCTGCATGGTCGACTCCTGCCGGGAGTGCGACAGCTGCCGTGCCGGAGACGAGCAGTACTGCACCGGCGGCATGATCGGCACGTACAACGCGACCGGGCGGGACGGCGAGCCGACCTACGGCGGCTACAGCACCCACATCGTGGTCGACGAGGCGTACGTGCTGGGCATCCCCGAGGGCATAGCCCTGGACGTCGCCGCCCCGCTGCTGTGCGCGGGCATCACCGTCTACTCGCCGCTGCGGCACTGGAACGCCGGTCCCGGCAAGAAGGTCGCCGTCGTCGGCCTGGGCGGCCTCGGCCACATGGCCGTCAAGATCGCGCACGCGCTGGGCGCCGAGGTCACCGTGCTCAGCCAGTCGCTGCGCAAGAAGGACGACGGCCTGAAGCTGGGCGCCGACCACTTCCACGCCACCAGCGACCCGGCCACCTTCCAGGAGCTGGCGGGCAGCTTCGACCTGATCGTCAACACCGTCTCGGCCAACCTCGACGTGGACGCCTTCTTGGGGCTGCTGAAGGCTGGACGGCGCCATGGTCAACGTCGGCGCTCCGGAGAACCCCAGCTCGTTCAGCGTCTTCTCGCTGCTCGCCATGCGGCGCACGCTCGCCGGTTCGATGATCGGCGGCATCCGGGAGACCCAGGAGATGCTGGACTTCTGCGCCGAGCACGGGCTGGGCGCTCAGATCGAGCTGATCAACGCCGACCAGATCAACGAGGCGTACGAGCGGGTGCTCGCCAGCGACGTGCGGTACCGGTTCGTGATCGACATCGCCTCGCTGTAAGCGGGTCCGCGGGCCTGCCCCCGAAGCAGTCCCCGCCGCGAGGGCGCGCGACCTCCGCAGCGGGGACTCCCGGTGCCCGCGCTCACCGCAGTCGAGCGCACCGCACGGTCAGCGTCACCATCGGCACCTCGAACTCACCACACGCGGTCTCCGGCCGGGAGCCCAGATACCGGCGGATGCGCCCCAGCAGGGCCGCGCGCTCGTCCGGCGGGATGACCAGGGTGTGCGAGTGGGTGCCGATGGTGGCCGTCAGGGAGTCGGCGGTACGCCGTTGGGTGTGCGGGAACTCCGCCAGTTCCCAGTCACCGAACGCCGGATGCGCGGGCAGCCGCCGCTGGTCGTACCGCTTGGTGTTGGACGCCTCGCTACGCGCCACCTCCTGTAGCCCCGCGATCCACTCGACGCGGTCGTCGTCACGGTTCCACAGCGCGGCCAGCACCCCGCCGGGGCGCAGCACTCGGCCGATCTCCGGCAGCGCGCGCTCGTGGTCGAACCAGTGGAAGGCCTGCCCGACCAGCACCGCGTCGAACGACGCGTTCGGCGCGGGTATGGCCTCCGCCGCGCCCTCCCGCGCGTCCACCTGAGGCATCCGGTGCCGCAGCTGCGCCAGCATCGCGGCGTCCGGCTCCACCGCCGTCACCTGGAAGCCGCAGCGCGACAGCACCTCGGTCAACTTGCCGGTACCCGCGCCGAGATCGAGCACCCTGGGTTCCGGCTGGTCGGCCACCGGCTCGACCGCCCAGTCCACCGCGGCCCGTGGATAGTCCGGCCGGTGCTCCGCGTACGCGCTGGCATGCCCGCCGAACGAACTGGCCCGCCGGGCATGCGACTTGAGGACCTGAGCATCATCAGTCATGGCAGCACTCTAGGATCACCAGCCCATGACAGCAGCCCGGTCACAGGTGTCGGGTGGCCAGGGTCAGGCGGTCGCGGGCGTCGAAGAGGGCGTCCTTGATCGTCTGTTCGTGGGCCGGGGTGAGCCGGGCCACCGGGACCGAGCAGCTGATCGCGTCGCGGGCGGGCGTGCGGTAGGGGATCGCCACACCGAAGCAGCGCAGGCCGAGGGTGTTCTCCTCGCGGTCCACCGCGTAACCCTGCTCGCGGATGGTGTGCAGCTCCTCGATCAGCCGCTCGCGGTCGGTGATGGTGTGCTCGGTGAGCGGATCGAGGGTCTCCGGCAGCAGCTGGCGCACCTGCTCGTCGGTGTACGTGGCGAGCAGCGCCTTCCCCAACGACGTGCTGTGCGCGGGCAGTCGGCGTCCGACGCGGGTGAACGGGCGCAGGTAGTGCTGGGACTGACGGGTCGCCAGGTACACCACGTTGGTGCCGTCGAGCCGGGCGAGGTGGATGGTCTCGGTGGTGTCGTCGGAGAGCCGGTCGAGGGTGGGGCGGGCGGCGGCCACCACCTCGTCGCCGTCGATGTACGAGGTGCCGACCAGCAGGGCGCGCACCCCGATGCCGTAGCGGGTGCCGGTGGCGTCCGTCTCGATCCAGCCGAGGTCCACCAGGGTGCGCAGCAGCATGTAGAGGCTGGACTTGGGGTACCCGACGGCTTCCTGTACGGCGGCGAGGCTGTGCATCCCGGGGCGGCCCGCGAAGAACTCCAGCAGTTCCACCGTGCGGACCGCCGACTTGACCTGGGACCCGCCGCCCTCGCCCGTAGTCATGATCCGAACCCCTCTTGTCCGAGTGGGTCGCCGCCAGTACGCTCCCCACAGGATTCACATACAAAGACGGTGTTCACTATACCGAACAGGTAATGTTCCGGTTGAGGGAGCCCTGGAGGTTCACGGTGGCAGGACCGGCGGCCGTACCAGTCTGGAGCGTCGACCCCCGCACTGGGAAGCAGCGGGAACAGGTGACCGTGGAAGCCACCGCCGACCAGGTGGGCGAGGCGGTACGGGCGGCGGCCGACGCCATGCCCGCACTCGCCCCCCGCCCCGCCCGCGCCGCGCTGCTGCGCACCGCGGCCGAGCTGCTGACCGCCGAGCGGGAGCGGGTGGTCGCCACCGCCGACGCCGAGACCGCCCTGGGCCCGACCCGCCTGACCGGTGAACTCGCCCGCACCGCCCACCAGTTGCGGGCCTTCGCCGACGTGGTGGACGAGGGCGCCTTCCTGGACGTGATCATCGACCACGCCGACCCGGACGCCCTGCCGGTACCCCGCCCCGACCTGCGCCGCCACAAGGTGCCGCTCGGGGTGGTCGCCGTCTACGCCGCCAGCAACTTCCCGCTGGCCTTCTCCGTCCCCGGCGGGGACACCGCCAGCGCGCTGGCCGCCGGTTGCCCGGTCGTGGTCAAGGCGCACCCCGGCCACCCCGCCACCTCCGAGTTGTGCGCGGCGATCTGGCGCCGGGCCGCCGCTGACACCGGGCTGCCCGAGGACACCGTCGGCCTGCTGCACGGCTTCCGGGCCGGTGTCGACCTCATCGAGCACCCGGTGGTCAGCGCCGCCGGGTTCACCGGCTCCATCCCCGGCGGGCGCGCCCTGTACGACGCGGCGGCGGCCCGGCCCCGGCCGATCCCGTTCCACGGCGAACTCGGCAGCCTCAACCCGGTGTTGGTCACCGCCGCCGCTGCCGCCGAGCGCGCCGAGCGGATCGGCGAAGGGCTCGCCGCCTCCTTCACCCTGGGCGTCGGCCAGTTCTGCACCAAACCCGGGCTCGTCCTGGCGCCCGCAGGTGCGGACGGCGACCGCCTGGTCGCCGCGCTCACCCGGGCCGCCGCCGAAGCACCGCCCGGCGTCCTGCTGGACGGCAGGACGCGCCGTCACTTTCTCGCCGGGGTACGCGACCGCGCCAGGCTGCGCGATGTCAGCGCGCCGGTGGAACCCGGCGCGGACGGCGACTCGGCGGTACGGCCGGGCTTCCTGACCGTACCCGCGTTCCGGCTCACCCAGGACGGCCCTCACGAACTGCTGACCCAGGAGTGCTTCGGACCGGTCACCGTGATCGCCCGCTACGAGAACGACGCCGAGGCCACCGCCGTACTGGCCCGGCTGCCCGGCAACCTCACCGCCACCGTCCACCTGTCCACCGCCGAGGCCGCCGCAGAACAGGGCACGGCCGCCGAACTGCTCGCGGCGCTCACCCGGCTCGCCGGACGCGTACTGGTCGACGGCTGGCCGACCGGGGTCGCCGTCGCCCCGGCACAGCACCACGGCGGGCCGTACCCGGCCACCACCTCGCAGTCGACCTCCGTCGGCGGCACCGCCATCGAGCGCTGGCTGCGCCCGGTCACCTACCAGGACACCCCGCCCGCACTGCTGCCGCCGGAACTGCGGGACGACAATCCGCTCGGGCTGCCGCGACGCGTCGACGGTCAGCGCTACCCATGAGTCGGCAGTGCGCTGTGGCTATCCTGGGCGCCGCTCGGGCTCGTACCGCAACACAGCCGCACAGAAAGAGACCGCCTGCCGTGTCTCACCGCACGAACCGCACGAACCGCACGAACCACCGCACCGCCCTGCGCGGCGCCGTCATCGCGCTCACCGCCGCCGTCGGCCTCACGCTCGCCGCGTGCGGCTCCGGCGGCAGCGCCTCCGGTAAGACCGCCGCCAGCGCCGCCGCCGCCACGCCCAAGGGCACCGACCGGGCCGGTGTCCCGGCCGCCCCCCGGACCACCGCGCAGGGCCGCACCACCCTGCCGCCGTGGGACGCACCCGGTGACGCCAGCGCCCGGGCCAGGGCCGCCCAGTTGCCGATGCTGGGCGCCGAGGGCCAGGTGATGCACATCCACACCCACCTCGACATCCTGGTCAACGGGAAGCCGGTGACCGTACCCGCGTTCATCGGCATTGACATGAAGCAGCAGCGGATCAGCCCGCTGCACACCCACACCCCGGACGGTGTGATCCACATCGAGTCGCCGGTCAAGGCCGACTTCACCCTCGGCCAGTTCATGACCGAATGGAACGTCGCGCTCAGCGCCGACCAGATCGGCGGACTGAAGACGGGCGCGGGCAAGGAACTGCGCGCCTACGTCAACGGAAGGCAGACCAAGGGCGATCCCGCCGCGATCGTGCTCAGGGCACACGACGAGATCGCCCTTGTCTACGGACCGGCGGGCCAGAAGGTGAACGTCCCCACCAGCTTCAACTGGCCCGCCGGAGAGTGAGGTTCACCGCACCGGCGTGAAGTCCCGCGCCCCGATGAACTCGGGGCGCGGCGCGGGGGCCGCGAACGGCTCGACCGCCCGTGCCCGCGCTCGGTCACCGTGGGACCAGGCTGTAGTGCCAGCCGCTCAGGCCGCAACGAGTGGATCACCCGCCTGAGCCGGGGGTGCTGTCTAGATTGACGTAGAGGGTCCAAGACCCGTTGATATTGCTGAAGTTTGAGCAGTACCAGTCGCCGTGCACGGTGTTCTGGGCAGACCCGGCGGCCATACAGTCCTGCTGTGAGGAGAAACTCCCCTGCGCGCTCCAACCCCCTTGAGCAGGGCGCCCAAAGGAGACGTTGTGGCCAGCGCTGGCGACTGAGGCGGCGCTGACCGGTGAGGCCGCGACGGCGGCTGGCATGACGAAACCTGAAGCCGCGAATGCCGCAACAGCTGCGACGAAAAGTTTGCGCATGATGTCACCACACGAGAGGAACGAGACCTTCCGCCTCGCACTTGGGGAAATGATTCCACCGCGCGCATGCGCATCGCACAAAATCAGCTTAGGCTTCGCGTTCACCGCTTCCCGGTATACGACCAGGTCAACGACACCCGCAACGGCTGCGCACCGCGCCTTCGTGCCACTGGGAACAGCGGCGCTCAACTCAACTTCGCTTCCCACGCTACGCTCCGGCGGAAGCATGTCAAGCGACATCAGGAAGCTCCTGGCCACCGTCAGAAACCGCACCGCTGCCGCGTCGGACGCTGCTGCGAACGGCGGGAGGCTGCGCCATACGGCACCCCTCGATCACCACCCCGCGAGACGGCGGGCCTATGTCCCTTGAGGCCAACCGTCTCGCGGGGTGGGCGGGTAATAGCTGGTCAGGCTGAGTGCCGACTCACCGCACCGGCGTGAAGTCCCGCGCCCCGATGAACTCCGGGCGCGGGGCCGGTGCCGCGAACGGTTCCACCGCCGTGTTCTCCACGCTGTTGAAGACGATGAACACGTTGCTGCGCGGGAACGGCGTTATGTTGTCGCCGGAGCCGTGCATGCAGTTGCAGTCGAACCAGGTCGCCGAACCGGCCGGACCGGTGAACAGCTTGATGCCGTGCCGCCCGGCCAGTTCGGTGAGCGCCTCGTTCGACGGGGTGCCCGCCTCCTGCATCCGCAGCGACCGCTTGTAGTTGTCCTTCGGCGTCACGCCCGCGCAGCCGACGAACGTACGGTGCGAGCCGGGCATGATCATCAGGCCGCCGTTGGTGTCGTGGTTCTCGGTCAGCGCGATCGACACCGACACGGTGCGCATCCGCGGCAGACCGTCCTCGGCGTGCCAGGTCTCGAAGTCCGAGTGCCAGTAGAAGCCGCTCGCGCCGAAGCCCGGCTTGACGTTGACCCGGCTCTGGTGGACGTACACCTCGGAGCCGAGGATCTGCCGGGCGCGGTCCAGCACCCGCGGGTCGCGGACCAGTTCGGCGAACACCTCACTGATCTTGTGCACCTCGAAGACCGAGCGGATGTCCTGGGACTTCGGCTCCACGATGGCGCGTTCGTCGGCCCGCACCGCCGGGTCGGCGATCAGCCGGTCCAACTCGGCGCGATATCGGGCCACTTCCTGCGGCGCCAGCAGCCGGTCCACCGTCAAGAAGCCGTCCCGCTCGTAGCCGTGCAGCTGAGCGGGCTGGATCGGGCCTGACGTGCCGGGAGCGGCCCACACCACCGGGTCCTGGCGGGCGGTGCTGACCTCGGCGGTGCCGCGGGTCGGGTACAGGTCGGTGATCGTGGTCATCGCTCAGGCCTCCTCCGTCAGCAGCGGGTACACCCCGTTCTCGTCGTGTTCCTCCCGGCCGGTGACCGGCGGGTTGAACACGCACAGGCAGCGGAAATCGGTCTTGGGCCGCATCGTGTGCTTCTCATGGCCGTTGAGCAGGTACATCGTGCCCGGGGTGATCCAGTGCTTCTCACCGGTCTCCTCGTCGGTGAGCTCCGCCTCGCCCTCCACACAGACCACGGCCTCGATGTGGTTGGCGTACCACATCGACGTCTCGGTCCCCGCGTACATCACGGTCTCGTGCAGCGAGAAGCCGACCCGCTCCCCGGCGAGGACGATCCGCTTGCTCTCCCAGGTGCCCGACGCGGCCTTCACATGCCGGTCGGTTCCTTCGAGTTCCTTGAACGATCGGACGATCACGGTGGTGCGGTGCCTTTCTGTGCTGGTGCTCGGTGGGGGGAGTCAGGCGGTCTCGCGGACCGCGCGGGCGAGGGTGCGCAGGCCCTCGTCCAGTTCGTCGGGGTTGATGGTCAGCGCGGGCAGCAGCTTGACGACCTCGCTCTCCGGACCGGAGGTCTCCAGCAGCATCCCGAGTTCAAAGGCGCGCGCGCACACCGCGGAGGCGCGCTGCTTGTCGGTGAACTCCAGGCCCCACACCAGGCCGCGGCCCCTGAACTGCGCGCCGGTGCGCGGGTGTTCGCGGACGATCTCGCGCAGCGCGGACTCGATCTGCTCGCCGCGGGCCAGCGTCTGCTTCTCCATCTGGCCGTCCGCCCAGTAGGCGTCCAGGGCGGCGGTGGCGGTGACGAAGGCCGGGTTGTTGCCGCGGAACGTGCCGTTGTGCTCGCCGGGCTCCCACAGGTCCAACTCGGGCCTGAACAGCGTCAGCGACATCGGCAGGCCGTAGCCGCTGATGGACTTGGACAAGGTGACGATGTCCGGGACGATCCCGGCCTCCTCGAAGGAGAAGAACGGGCCGGTGCGACCGCAGCCCATCTGGATGTCGTCCACGATCAGCAGCATGTCGCGGCGCTTGCACAGCTCGGCCAGGCCGCGCAGCCACTCGGCGCGGGCCACGTTGATGCCGCCCTCGCCCTGGATGGTCTCCACGATCACCGCGGCGGGCTGGTTCAGGCCGGAGCCCTGGTCCTCCAGCAGGCGCTCGAACCACAGGAAGTCCGGCACCCGGCCGTCGAGGTAGTGGTCGAACGGCATCGGGGTGCCGTGCACCAGCGGGATGCCGGCGCCCGCCCGCTTGAAGGCGTTGCCGGTCACCGCGAGCGAGCCCAGCGACATGCCGTGGAAGGCGTTGGTGAACGAGACGATCGCCTCCCGCCCCTTGGCCTTGCGGGCCAGCTTCAGCGCCGCCTCGACGGCGTTGGTGCCCGTGGGGCCGGGGAACATCACCTTGTAGTCGAGCTCACGCGGACGCAGCACCACATCCTGGAAGGTGCTGAGGAAGGTGCGTTTGGCCGTGGTGCTCATGTCCAGGGCGTGGGTGATCCCGTCGCGTTCCAGGTAGTCCAGCAGCGCGCGTTTCAACACCGGGTTGTTGTGGCCGTAGTTGAGCGCGCCAGCGCCGGAGAAGAAGTCGAGGTAGCTGTGTCCGTCCTCGTCGTGGACCCGGCTGCCCTGCGCACGGTCGAACACCGCGGGCCAGCCGCGGCAGTAGCTGCGCACCTCGGACTCAAGGGACTCGAAGACACTGAGTGCGGGCGGGGTGATGGTCACCGTGATGCTCCTTAGTGGGGGCCTGGGGGCACGGCCCCCAGAAGGAAATCCTCATCGCGCGTAGCGTGGCCCGGGGGCGGCGGCCCCCAGGAGGAACCCGTTCACCGGGAGGCCGCCAGGGGGCCGATCCGGTAGAGCACCTCCGTGTCGTGGCCGTCGGGGAACTGGCCACCGTGGAACAGCACTTCGCGCTCTATACGGGCGTCGTGCCGTTCGCCGTACGAGGTGAACAGCCGGTTGGACGCGTCGTTGTCCGGGGTGATCGTGGTCTCGACGCGGTCGATGCCGAAGGCGGCGACCCGCTCGGTCAGTCCGTCGAGCATCGCGGCGGCGAGCCCCCGGCCGCGGTACGAGTGGTCCACCGCCACCTGCCAGACGACCAGCGTCCCCGGCCGCTCGGGGCGTACGTAGCCGGTCACGAATCCCACGGGCTCACCGGTGCCGTCCCGGGCCACCACCGAGGTGCGGGCGAAGTCCCGGCACCACAGCAGGTAGCTGTAGGAGGAGTTGAGGTCCAGCGCCTTGGAGTCGCGGGCGATGCGCCAGATCGCGGCACCGTCGTCGACGGTGGGCGCATCCAACCAGCAGGGGGAATTCGAGAGGTCCACGGTTTCGCGTACAAGGTCGTCTTGTGCGGCGGTCATGCGAATTGAACTTACCGAGCCGGAAAGCGAAATGCATCGGGGGGCGGGGTTACCTGTGGCGCTGGAATGTGTTATCGCGCGCACGCGACCGTTCCTCGGATCGGCGCTCCGGAGTGGCTGTTTGCCCGGATATATCCGGGCAAAGCGGAAGTCGTGTGGAGTCGGTCACAACTCCATAACGCCCTCGGGGTGGCCCGGTCCGCGTCATTCGGGGTTAGCGAAATCTTGGCGTTTAGCCTCGGGTGGGCTGGGCAGAAGAAGACGGGCGAATGCCGTACCGGAAATTCGCCGGGTAATTCTGTGAAGCATGCCGCAGAAATGATTCAGCGTCCAGTGGCGGGTTTGACGGATCCGGCTCCGGGCAGACGCGTGGGGTGACCGTCCCGGTGGCCCCGCGATACCCGCGCCGTAGAGTCCTGTGCATGACGGATGCCGCGGTGTTGCACATCAAGGGGCGGGTGCTGGTCGGGCCCGAGGACGTTCGCGACGAACTGTGGGTGGTCGGCGGGCGGGTGACGTACGAGCGCCCCGCGCATGCCCGTCAGGTGGCCACCGTCAGCGGGTGGGTCCTGCCGGGGCTGGTGGACGCGCACTGCCATGTGGGCCTTGACGCGCACGGCGCGGTGGACGAGGCGACCAGCGAGAAGCAGGCACTGGCCGACCGGGACGCGGGCGCGCTGCTGCTGCGGGACGCGGGATCGCCCGCCGACACCCGTTGGGTCGACGACCGGGAGGACCTGCCGAAGATCATCCGGGCGGGCCGCCACATCGCCCGTACCCGCCGCTACATCCGCAACTACGCGCATGAGATCGAGCCCGGGGACCTGGCCGCCTACGTGCGCCGGGAGGCGCGGCGCGGGGACGGCTGGGTGAAGCTGGTGGGCGACTGGATCGACCGCGAGGTCGGCGATCTGACGCCGTGCTGGCCGCGTTGGGCGATCGACGAGGCGATCGCCGCGGCCCACGAGGAGGGCGCCCGGGTCACCGCGCACTGCTTCTCGGAGAACTCGCTGACCGACCTGGTGGAGGCGGGCATCGACTGCGTCGAGCACGCCACCGGGCTGACCGAGCAGACCATCCCGCTGTTCGCGCGGCGCGGCGTGGCGATCGTGCCCACGCTGGTCAACATCGCGACCTTCCTGGAACTGGCGGCTGGGGGAGAGGCGAAGTTCCCCGCCTGGGCAGCGCACATGCGGCGGTTGCACGCCCGCCGCCACGACACCGTGCGGGCGGCGTACGACGCCGGTATCCAGATCTTCACCGGTACCGATGCGGGCGGTTCGCTGGCGCACGGGCTCGTCGCGGACGAGGTCGCGGAGCTGGTCGCCGCCGGGATCCCGGCGGTTGACGCGCTGGCGGCGGCCACCTGGCGGGCCAGGGAGTGGCTCGGACGACCGCGGCTGGAGGAGGGCGCACCCGCCGACCTGGTGGTGTACGAGGCCGATCCGCGCGCCGACGTACGGGTGTTGGCGGCCCCGCGTCAGATCGTGCTGCGGGGCCGTGTGGTCGGCTGACGGTCAGCGGCCGAACTTCTTCTTCATCTCCTCCAAGGCGCCCAGCAGCCACTGCTCGGTCTCGTCGCGGGTGATGCCCAGGCCCATGAGCACCTGCGCGGCGATCTCGTCCTCGTTGCGCAGCAGGCCGAGCAGGATGTGTTCGGTGCCGATGTAGTTGTGGCCGAGGCGCAGGGCCTCGCGCAGTGTGAGTTGGAGGGTCTTCTTCGCGCCGCGGGTGAACTTCAGCCGCTCGGGCACCTCCTCGTCGGCGGGGCCCAGCGTGGCCAGCACCGCCTCGCGCAGCTTCTCGGGGGTCGGTCCGAGCGCCGCGACGGCCTTGGCGGCGAGCCCCTCCGGCTCGGTGAGCAGCGCCAGGACGAGGTGCTGGGAGCGGATCTGGGCGTGCCCGAGCTCCCGGGCCCCGCGCTCGGACGCCTCCACCACGTTGCGGGCGCGCTGGGTGAACCGGGAGAACAGCCCCGAGGTGGGCAGGTCGATCTCGTCGGCCTCGGTCTCCTTGGGGACGAACCGCTTCTGCGCGGCCTGCTTGCTGACTCCCATGTACTGGCCGATATCGGTCCAGGAGGCGCCGGTGCGGCGGGCCTGGTCCACGAAGTGGCCTATCAGGTGGTCGGCGATCTCGCCTAGTTGGGTGGAGGTCTCGACGGCGTCCGCGAGGTGCTGGAGCGCGCCGCCGTCCGGATGCTGGCTGATGACGTGCTCGATGAGGTCGTCGAGCCGTACGGGTTGCTTCGACATGCGTCAACCGTAGGTTGTCGCAACGACGCCCGTCAACCCTCGGTTGACGGGCGTCTTCTGTCGAACTCGCGCCCAGAAACCACCCTTTGGGGTGAAGTGGCTCCAGGTAGCTGCCCATGTACGCCCGGTGCGTAAATATTGCCGGGTCGATGTCGTCGGCGGGCGCGCTGGCAGTCTTTTCGCGGTCTTCGCGGTTCCAGCGGCGCCGACGACGCCAAGTCATCTGTGGGGGTTCCTCAGTTGTACAGCTCTGTCCTCAGCCTGCCCGCACGCCGCAGCGCGGCGGCGATCGGCGCGTCCGTCGCGCTCACCGCGAGCGCACTGGCCCTCGCCCCGGTCGCGCAGGCCACCACCGGCTCCGGCGGCGGTGGTAGCGGCAGCGGTCACTCGACCGCCTCCGTACTCAACACCGGCCTCGACGTCTCGCTGCTCAACAAGGCCGTCGACCTGCCGTTGAACGTCACCCTCAACGACGTCCACGCACCCGCCGACGCCAACCGGACCGCGCTCAGCGCCCACCTCGACGGCGTTGACGACGGCAGGCCGTTCAGCGTCCTCGACGCGGACGTGGCCACCGCCAAGGCCACCTCCGAGAACCGGGGCGCCGAAGGGTACGTGAACCTCCTCAACGCCCGGGTGCACCTGCCCGGACTGCCCGACACGCCGCTGATCCGGGTACACCAGGTCACCTCCAAGGCCACCTGCGACGCGGGCCGCAAGCCGACCGCCTACTCCAACCTGCTCGGCGACGTCGAGGTCCTCGGCAAGGGGGTCAGGCTCACCGCGGGCGGCAGCACGAAGGTCGAGGTGCCCGGGGTCGGCGAGGTCCGCCTCGACCTGTCCAAGACCGCGACCACCTCCAGCAGTTCGGCCGCGACCGCGCTCAACCTCCAGGTGTCGGTCAACCCCGCGGCGCTCAACGTCGCCCAGGTGACCGGTGACGTCACCCTGGCCCGCGCCACCTGCCAGGCGCCGAACGGCGGCGACACCGGCGGCAGGGGAAGCGGCGGCGCCGACGACGGCGGAAGCAGCAAGGGCGCCACCAACGCCGGTACGGACAGCGCGGCTTCACCGAACGGCGGCAGCACCGCGGGCAGCGGGGCCAGGACCGACTCGGCCGCGGCGAAGCGGAACCTCGCCGAGACCGGTGCCGACTCCAACACCCCGTACCTGGCCGCGGGCGCGGTGGCGCTGGTCGCCGCGGGCGGTGCGGTGATGTACGTGACGCGGCGCCGCAAGGCCCGCGGACAGCAGTAGCCGCGGCACTCCGGGGGAGGCGGCGCACGCCGTCTCCCCCGGGCGCACCCAGTGTTCGTTCCCGCTTCTTCCGGCGTACGCCAACAGGCCGTACCTTCGGGCCAGTTGTCCGGGAGGAGGGGGTGCGGTGGGGCAGGCGGTGGAGGCCCGCGGCCTGGTCAAACGGTTCGGTCGGACGACGGCCCTGGACGGCGTGGACCTGACCGTGGCGGCCGGTGGGGTGCACGGACTGCTCGGCCCCAACGGGGCGGGCAAGACCACGCTGCTGCGCGTGCTGCTCGGGCTGGTGCGGCAGGACGCCGGAAGCCTGCGGCTGTTCGCCGACCACCCCCACCGGCTGGCGGGCTTCGTGGACAGCCCGCGCTTCTATCCGTACCTCAGCGCGGAGCGCAACCTGGCGCTGCTCGCCGCCTACGACGGCGGCGCCGCGGCCGACCGCATCGACGAGGTGCTGACCCGCGTCGGCCTGGCCGACCACGGCGGGCGCAAGGTCGGCGGCTACTCGTACGGCATGCGCCAGCGCCTCGGCATCGCCGCCGCCCTGCTGCGCGCACCCGACCTGCTGGTACTGGACGAGCCCGGCAACGGCCTGGACCCGGCGGGCATCCGCGACATGCGGGGGCTGGTCCGCTCGCTCGCCGCGGACGGGCTGACGGTGCTGCTCAGCAGCCACCACATGGCCGAGGTCGAGGAACTGTGCGAGACGGTCACCATCCTGCGCACCGGCCGGGTGGCCTACGCGGGCTCGCTCGCCGAACTGCGCTCCCGCGCCCCCGACCCCGCCCACCACCTCACCACCAGCGACGACGAGTCGGCCACCGCCGTGGCCGCCGAGCAGCCCGGGGTGCGGGTGGGCGACCACCCCGACGGCGGCCTGACGGTACGGGCCAGGCCCGAGCAACTCGACGCCTATGTGCTGGCGCTCGGCCGCCGCGGCATCGCGGTGCGGGCCCTGCGGCTGGAGGCGACCTCGCTGGAGTCGCTGTTCCTCACGCTGACCGAAGGAGCCGAGCGGTGACCGCCGTCGCGCTGGACGAGCCGACCGCCCGCCCGCGCGGCGGGGTACGCACCGTCTATCTGTGGGAGTTGGAGAAGCTGACCGCCCAGTGGCGGGTCCGGGCGGTCGCCGCGGTCTGCCTGCTGGCGCCGTTGGCGTTCGTGCTGGCGCTGAAGACCCAGGACACCGTGCCGTCCGACACGCTGTTCGGCCGCTGGGTGCACGACACCGGCTACGCGACGCCCCTGGTGGTGCTGGGATTCGCCGGTCAGTGGGGGTTCCCGCTGCTCACCAGTGTGGTCGCCGGTGACATCTTCGCCTCGGAGGACCACCACGGGACCTGGCAGACCATCTTGACCCGGTCCCGGACCCGGGGGCAGATCTTCACCGGCAAGGTGCTGGCCGCCGCCACCTTCTGCGTCGTCGTGGTGGCGCTGGCGGGCGCGGGCAGCATCGCGGCGGGGGTGCTGCTGGTCGGGCACCAACCGCTGGTGGCACTGGACGGCAGCCTCGTACCGTCCGGCCGCGCGGCCGCCTTGGCGGTGCTCAGCTGGCTGTGCGTACTGCCTCCGGCGCTCGGCTTCACCGCGCTGGGCGTGCTGTTCTCCATCGCCACCCGGCACAGCGCCGCCGGGATCACCGGGCCGGTGCTGGTCGGTCTGCTGATGCAGTTGTACGTGTACCTGGACGGCAGCGCCGCGCTGGACGCGGTCCGGCACGCGCTGCTGACCACACCGTTCGACGCCTGGCACGGACTGGTTACGGCCACTCCCTACTACCGGCCGCTGGTCGAGGGCTGTGCGGTCAGTGCCGGTTACACCGTGGTCTGCCTGGCGGCCGGGTATCTGCTGTTGCGGCGCCGCGACTTCACGAAGGGCTGACCGTTGAACACGACCGTCAGGCGCGCGGCGCTGGCCGCCAGCGCGATCGCGCTGCTCGCCGCGACCGCCGGATGCGGCGGCTCCGGCATCACCAGCGGGCGGCTTGAGCACGCCCTGGGCCCAACGTACCGGAACCTTTTCGTCCTGCAGCAGACCGAGCTGCACGGCACCGACAACGCGCCGTCCCCCGACACCTGGGCCAACTGCGCCAAAGGCGGCCGCCCTTCGGGCGGCAGCGGTCCCGGTGACGACTGGGTCTGCCTGGTGCACTGGCCGGCGCCGAGCGGCATCACCCAGCCCATCGCGTACGAGGTCAGTGTGCGGCCCACCGGCTGCTACAGCGCGCAGGGCCCGGCCAGCCTGGTGGGCCAGCAGCGTATCCAGGGCGCCGACGGGCACCAACACACCAATCCGCTCTACGAGTTCGACGGCTGCTTCGACACGGCGTGAGCGACCGCTCCCACGCCACGGCACTCGACAGGGGACACCGATGAGCAAGCCACACCGCACCTTCCGCCGAAACCGGGCCAGATCCAGGGGACTTGGCGGAACGACCGCCGCCGCGCTCGCCGTCACGGCCGTGCTGGGCGTCACCGCGGCGGCCACCGCCGTGGGCGCCCTCGGCGGCTTCGGCACCGACAAGGTGGACGGCGAGCAGACCGCCAAGGGCATCCTGCTGCCGTCCAACCAGCGCGTCACCCCGCTCGGCACCCGGCACCTCGTGGCCGACGGGCGGCTGCTGTCCAGCACCCTCAGCCCCGACGGCAGCAGGCTCGCGGCCCTCACCTACCGTCAGGGCACCGGCTTCCTGACCATCATGGACGTGCGCACCGGGCGCGTCGTCCAGCAGGTCGGCACCGGGGTCGGCACGGACAAGCGGATAGGCGACGGCAAGGTGGCCGCCGACGGCCCGCTGTACTCGCCGGACGGCCGCACCCTGTGGTTCCCGCAGGCCTCCGACCTCGTCCGGTTCAGCCTGGACGCGGACGGCAAGGTGACCTCGGCGCCCCCGGTGGTCATCCGGCTCACCGGTACGAGCGGTCCGGACCTGCCGTCCGGCATGGCACTGTCGTCCGACGGCCGCACCCTGTACACGGCGCTGAACGGCAGCAACACCCTCGGCGTGATCGACACCGCCAGCAACACGCTGGTCCGGCAGATCCCGGTGGGCGTCGCCCCGCGCCAGGTGGTGCTCAGCGGCGGTCAGGCGTTCGTGTCCAACGAGGGCGGCCGCCCGGCCGGTAGCGGGGACAACACCAACCTGACCGACGGCACACCGGTCGTGGCCGACCGCACCAACGGCGCCGTCACCAACGGCACCGTCTCGGTGGTGGACCTGCGCCGCCAGAGCCAGACCGACACCATCAAGGTCGGCCTGGAGCCCACCGCGCTCGTGGCGCACGGCGGTTCACTGCTGGTCGCCAACTCCAACGACGACAGCGTCTCGGTGATCGACACCCGCGCCCACCGGGTCACCCAGACCTTCAACGTCAACCCGCTGCCCGGCTCCTCGGTCGGCAGCTACCCCAACGCCCTGGCCTTCACCGACCCGCACACCCTGCTGGTCAGCGTGGGCCGGGACAACGCCCTGGCGCGGTACCACTGGGACGGCGGCCGGTCCCCGGTGCGCTACGAGGGGCTGATCCCCACCGACTGGTACCCGGTCAACGTGCAGCGCAGCGCCGCCACCGGCCGGATCGTGGTCACCAACGACAAGGGCATCGGCGCCCGGGGCGCCCCCTCCACGATCAGCGAGGGCCCCGGCACCACCCCGGCCACCGGCCACAACACCTACGACGACACCGGATCGGTCACCACCTTCCGCCAGCCGACCCAGCAGGCGCTGGGTGAGCTGACCCACCAGGTGTTCGTCGACAACGACTGGGAGAAACTGCTGCGCTCCGGATCGTCCTACGGTTCGGCCGGTGACCCGGAGTCGGTCATCCCGGCGCACCTCGGCAGCCCCTCGAAGATCAAGCACGTCTTCCTGATCGACAAGGAGAACCGCACCTACGACCAGGTGCTGGGCGACATCGGCAAGGGCGACGGCGACCCCTCGCTGGCCCAGTTCGGCGCCCACGTCACCCCCAACCTGCACGCGCTGGCCGCCGACTACGGGGTGATGGACAACTTCTACGACATCGGCACGCTGTCCGCGGACGGCCACAACTGGCTGGTGCAGGCCGACAACAACGACTACATCGAGAAGGAGTTCGGCGCCTTCGTCCGCAGCTACCCCGCGCTGGGCAACGACGCGCTGGCCTACCAGCGCAGCGGCTTCCTGTGGAACGCGGTGCAGCGCGCGGGCAAGACGGCGCAGGACTTCTCCGAGTACGCGGGCAACATCGCACTGCCCGCCACCGGCGCGCCGACCTGGGCGCAGTGGTACCACGACTCCCAGGTGCTGGAAGGCAAGGCGTCAGGCCCGCTGCACACCCCGATCGGCAAGTACCCGACCACCTCCGACGTGCCGTCGGTGAACGCCATCAACCACCCGGACTACCCGACCTTCGACACCGACATCCCCGACCAGTACCGGGTCGACATCTGGCAGCGGCACTTCAACGACTCGGTGCGGTCGGGGAAGTTGCCGAACCTGACGATGATTCAGCTGCCGCAGGACCACACCAACGGCATCAGCGGCACCGACCCGTATCCGACCGCGATGGCCGCCGACAACGACCTCGCCGTCGGCCGCATCGTGGACACCATCTCGCACAGCAGGTTCTGGAAGGACAGCGCCGTCTTCGTCCTGGAGGACGACTCGCAAAACGGCGTGGACCACGTGGACGGCCACCGCGCCCCGCTGTGGGTGATCAGCCCGTACGCCAAGCGCCACGCCGTGGTCTCCACGTACTACTCGCAGGTCAACGTGGTCCGCACGATCGAGCAGATCCTGGGCGCCCAGCCGATGAACCAGGTGGACCGCGCCGCCGAGCCGATGTCCGACCTGTTCACCGACCACCCCGACTTCACCCCGTACACCGCCCTGCCCAACCAGGTCCCGCTGGACTACGGCCTCAAGAACTCCGCCGCCGACACGGTGCCGCAGCGCTACCAGGGCATCGCCCGCCAGTGGCAGTCGTGGAGCGCCCTGCAACGCACCGGCGGCGCCAAGCCCCAGTTGGACCAGGTCAACCCGGCCCAACTGAACCGCGTCGACTGGTACCAGGCCACCGGCTGGACCCGCCCGTACCCCGGCGACCACCGCATCCTCGCCCCCAACGAGGTACCGGGCCGCGACACCCCGCCGCAGGAGCTCGGCGGGGAGTGAGGGGATGGCTCAGGCCCGGGAGGCCAGTTCGTCGACCGCCTCCTTGGCTTCCCGCAGGCCTGCGCCGGTGGCCTCGCGGTAGGCCTTGACGGCGTGGACCAACTTGCCCTCCCGGACGAGCTCGTGGACCTCGCGAAGCTCGGGTTGGTCCACCGTGATTCCCAAGTGCTCCATGATCAGGTCGAGTTTCTTCTCCATCCGGATCAACCGGCGTTCCAGGAAGTCGAGTCTGGTGAACATGATCACGCATCCTACGGGAGGACGGCGCTGGTCAAAGCGGTGACGAAGGCGTCGGTCGTGCCGGGGTCGCGTACCGCCACCCGCAGCCAGTCGGGGCCGAGCCCCGGGAAGGTGTCGGCGCGGCGGACCGCGAAGCCCGACTCGCGCAGCCGCTCGCGTACCTTCGCCGCGTCCGGCATGCGCAGCAGCAGGAACGGCGCCCGCGCCGGGCCCACCACCTCGACGGCCGGGAGGTCCACCAGCCGGGAGAGCAGGTGGTCGCGGTCCCGCGCGATCCGGTGGGCCGCCTGCTCGGCCTCCGCCACGGCGGTCGGGGCGCAGCACGCCTCGGCCGCCGCCAGGGCCGGGGTGGCGACCGGCCAGAGCGGCTGGGCCCGCTCCAGGGCGGCGATCGTCTCCGGGGCGGCGAGGACATAGCCGACGCGCAGCCCCGCCAGACCCCAGGTCTTGGTGAGGCTGCGCAGCACCACCACACCGGGCAGGTCGCGGCGCGCCGCCAGCGACGCCCGCTCGCCCGGCACCGCGTCCATGAACGCCTCGTCGACCACCACGGTGCGGCCGGGGCGGGCCAGTTGGGCGAGGGTGCGCGCGGGGTGCAGCACGGAGGTGGGGTTGGTCGGATTGCCGACCACCACGAAGTCGGCGTCCTCCGGCACGTCCGCCGGGTCCAGCCGGAAGCCGGACTCATACCGCAGCAGTACCCGGTGCACGGCGTGACCGGCGTCCCGCAGCGCCGCCTCGGGCTCGGTGAACTGCGGGTGCACCACGACCGCCCGGCGCGGCGCGAAGGCACGGGCCAGCAGCACGAACGCCTCCGCCGCGCCCGCGGTCAACAGCACCTCCTCGGGCGGCCGTCCGTGCCGCCGGGCGACCGCGCGCCGGGCCGCCCGCCCGTCCGGATAGGCGGCAAGTCCGGCCAGCGAAGCCGTGATCCGGTCCAACAACCACGAAGGCGGCGTTCCGGTACGGACGTTGACGGCCAGGTCCACCAGGTCCGCCCCGTCGTCGCGTACCTCCGCGTCACCGTGGTGGCGCAGGTCGTGCCCGTCGGTGTCGGTCGGTGCGGCCGTCACGGCGCACACACCTCGCACTCCTCGCGCAGCGTCTCGCGGTACCGGGCCAGCACCAGATCGGCCAGCTCCGGTACGCCGACCGCCTCGGCGTACCGCACGTCGACCCCCGGATGCGCCTCCGCCCAGCCCTCCGCCTGCTGCTGGATCCGGCCCACCATCGGGCCGCCGTACAGCAGGTACGGCAGCACCACCACCCGCCGTGCGCCGAGCCGCACACAGCGGTCGAGTCCCCAGGGCACATCGGGCGCGGCGATCGAGCCGAACGCGGCCTCCACGCCCGCGTAGCCGCGCCCCTCCCACAGCAGCCGGGCCGCCCGGTGCACCTCGGCGTTGCCCTCCGGGTCGGTGGTGCCCCGGCCGACCAGCAGCACCGTGGTCGCCGCCCGGTCGGAAGGGGAGCGGCGGCCCGCGCCCAGCACCGCGTCCAGGCGGCGCTCCAACGCCTCCAGCAGTTCGGGGCGCGCGTCCAGCGGCAACTGCCGGTACGAGGTGCCGGGCTGCCGCAGCGCCTCGCGGCGCAGCGCGTCCCGCACACTGCTGGCGGCCAGCGACAGCGGAACGGCCGCGAAGTGCCGTACGCCGTGCCGGGCCAGCAACTCGTCGACGGTGTCGGCCAGTGACTCGACCGGCCCGCCGCCGACCGGCAGCGCCGGGGCGCGCTCGGCGAGCGCCGCGACGAGCGAGCGCAGCGCGGCGGCCTCCCCGGCGTCGCGCGTACCAGGACCGATCAGCAGGAGGGCGGGCGGCGAGGTCACGGGTGTCTCCTTGCGGCGGGGGTGCCGGTTGCGTGCGTGCGGCACACCGTACCGGCCCTGTCCAGCGGCGGAACCGGCTGGTCGCGGGGTTGTCATGGGTTACTCGCCGGGCCGGGACGCCAGCGCGGCGGTGGCCGCCGAAGGGCGGTCGGCGCGCGGGGTGGACTTCCTTTTCCGGACCAGGAGTTGACCGCCCGGGGCCGCGGCGAGCGCGGCGGCCTCCGCGACGCTGGGGGTGCCGACGGCGGCCAGCGGCGCGGCCGACGGCGTGGGGACCGCGATCGCGGCGAGCGCCGCCGCGTCGTACGCCAGCACCGGCACGCCGCCGAGCCGCCGAGCCGCCTCGACGATCGCGGGCTCGTCCGCCTTCGCGGCGACGGTCGCCAGCGCGGCGAGACGGTCCGCGGACACGCCCGCCTCGGCCAGCACGCTTTCGACCAGTTCGTACACCTCGTCGGCGGGCGCGCCCGAGCTGGCGCCCACGCCCACGACGATCCGCCGCCCGCTCAATCGGCGCACCGGGCGACGAACCTGTGGACCAGCCGGGGTTCGGCCGCCCAGTGGGTGTGCAGGTACGAGGCGTGCACACCGCCCGCCGGTCCGGCGACGAAGCCTTCGAGGCGGCGCGTCGGGCGCGACCAGCCCCAGGCGGGGGTCCGGCCCGCGCCCGGTTCGACGGCGGTGCGGTGGAACTCGTGGCCGCGCAGCCGGGTACCGGCCTGCGCCAGCGGACTGTCGGTGACCGCGACGGCCTCCCGGTAGCCCAGCGTCAGCTTTTCCGTCATGCGGGCGGTGGCGTCCAGCACGCCGCACATGGGGGCGCCGTCCAACTCCCGTGCCAGGTACAGCAGTCCGGCGCATTCTGCGGCCACGGGGGCGCCTTCGGCCGCGAGGGCGGCCACCGCCTTGCGCAGCGGTTCGTTGGCGGACAGCTCCGGGGCGTACACCTCCGGGAAGCCGCCGCCTATCACCAAGCCCTTGGTTCCGGGCGGCAGTTGTTCGTCCCGCAGCGGGTCGAACGGGATGACCTGCGCGCCCGCGGCGGTGAGGAGTTCCTCGTGCTCGGGGTAGGAGAAGGTGAAGGCCGGGCCGCTGGCCAGCGCCACCACCGGGTGCGGGTCCGTCGTTCGGTTGTGCCCGCCCGCTGCGCGGGGGGTACCTCCCACGCCCTCAAGGCAGTGCGGGAGCGACGACACACAACCAGGTTCCCAGGGCTCCTCCAGCAGCGGGGGAGCCGTGCGGGCCAAGGACAGCAGCGCTTCCATGTCGCAGCCCGCCAGGACGCGCGCTGCCATTTCCCGGACCGCCTCGACCGCTTCCGTGCGGCGTTCCGCTGCCGGGATCAGGCCCAGATGGCGGGCCGGTACCGCCAGTCGGGCGGCTCGGCGCAACACGCCCAGTACCGGGACGCCCGACTCCTCCAGCGCCTCGCGCAGCAGCGCCTCATGGCGGTCGGAGCCGACCTTGTTGAGGATGACGCCACCGATGCGCACCTCGGGGTCCCAGGAGGCGAAGCCGTGCACCAGCGCGGCCACCGAACGGGACTGCGAGGAGGCGTCCACCACCAGCACCACCGGCGCCCGCAGCAGCTTGGCCACCTGCGCGGTGGAGGCCAGCTCGCCCTGACCGGCCGCCCCGTCGTACAGCCCCATCACGCCCTCGACCACGGCCAGGTCGGCGCCGCGCGCACCGTGCAGGAACAGCGGCGCGACACGCTGCGGGCCGCACAGATAGGCGTCCAGGTTGCGGCCCGGACGGCCGGTGGCCAGCGTGTGGTACCCGGGGTCGATGTAGTCCGGGCCGACCTTGTGCGGTGAGACGGCCAGCCCGCGGCGGGCGAAGGCGGCCATCAGACCGGTGGCTACGGTGGTCTTGCCGCTGCCGGAGGACGGCGCGGCGATCACCAGACGTGGAACGGCTACCACTCGATGCCCCGCTGGCCCTTCTGCCCGGCGTCCATCGGGTGCTTGACCTTGGTCATGTCGGTCACCAGGTCGGCGGCGTCGAGCAGCTTGTGCGGCGCGTTGCGGCCGGTGATCACCACGTGCTGGGCGCCGGGACGGTCCCGCAGCACCGCCAGCACCTCATCGGTGTCCACCCAGCCCCAGTGCATGGGGTAGGCGAACTCGTCCAGCACGTACAGCCGGTACGTCTCGGCGGCCAGGTCGCGCCTGACCTGCGCCCAGCCCTCGCGGGCCGCCTCCTCGCTGGACTCCAGGTCGCGCTGCACCCACGACCAGCCCTCGCCCATCTTGTGCCAGGCGACCGTGCCGCCCTCGCCGGAGTCGCCGAGCACCCGCAGCGCCCGCTCCTCGCCGACCCGCCACTTGGCGGACTTGACGAACTGGAACACCCCGACCGGCCAGCCCTGGTTCCAGGCGCGCAGCGCCATGCCGAAGGCCGCCGTCGACTTGCCCTTGCCGGTGCCGGTGTGCACGATCGTCAGCGGACGGTTCCGCCGCTGACGGGTCGTCAATCCGTCCTCCGGTACCACACTCGGCTTACCCTGCGGCATTACGCGGCCCTCCTGACGTCGCGTACCAGCGCGGACACCGCGTCCGCGCGCAACTCGTCCAAAGTCACGGCGGTGCCGGACAGTTCACGGGCGAGCGTGCCCGCGAGCCCCAGCCGTACCGGGCCGCTCTCACAGTCCACGACCACCGACGCCACGCCCTCGGCGGCCAGCAGTCGCGCGGCGCGCGCCGCCAGCGCCACCGGTTCGTTCCCGGCCCGTCGCCCACCGCAGGCGCCGCGCGCCGCCGTGGCATCGGTGGCCCGGCCGTCGGTCACCACGACCAGCAGCGGACGCCGGGAGGCGTCCCGCAGCCGCTCCACCCGCAGCACCTCGCGGGCCTTGAGCAGTCCGGCGGCCAGCGGGGTGCGGCCACCCGTCGGCAGCTTCTCCAACCGCGCCGCGCCCGCCTCCACCGAGGAGGTCGGCGGCAGCGCCAGCTCGGCGCCGGTGCCGCGGAAGGTCACCAACCCCACCTTGTCGCGCCGCTGGTAGGCGTCGAGCAGCAGCGAGAGCACCGCGCCCTTCACCGCGGCCATCCGCTGCCGGGCCGCCATCGAACCCGAGGCGTCGACCACGAACAGCACCAGGTTGCCCTCGCGGCCCTCCCGTACCGCCTGCCGCAGGTCGTCCTTGCGCAGCACCAGCCCGGGACCGCTGCGCCCGCGCGCCCGCTGGTGCGGGGCGGCGGCGGTCACGGTGGCGGCCAGGTGCAGCTTGGTCAGCGCGCCCCTGGGGTGTCGGGCGCCGGTGGTGCGGCCGTGCTCGGTGCGCGCCCGGGAGCGCCGCCCGGCGGCGCCGTCGCCCAGTCCCGCCACGGTGAACGCCTTGGTGCGGAACGGGTCGGCGGCGGCCACCGCGGGCTGTTCGGCGCCACCGGGGGCGCCTTGCGCCGCGTCACCGCCCGGCTCCGGCTGCGGCCGCTCGTCGGGCCGCTCGCCGGGCCGCTGGTCGGGGACGGCCGGGTCGCCCGGCGGACCGTCCTGCGGGGGCCGCCCGCCGCCGTCCGGACCGTCGGGGCCGTCCGGATCGGGGTCGTCGCCTTGGCCGTGCGACTCCTCCAGCGCCTCGTCCAGCTTCTCCTCGTCCAACCCCGGCGCGTCGAACGGGTTGCGGCGGCGCCGGTGCGGCAGCGCCAGCAGCGCGGCCTGGCGCACGTCCTCCTCCAGCACCTCGGTGCGGCCCGCCCAGGCGGCCAGCGCGGTGGCGGTACGGGCGGTCACGATGTCCGCGCGCATCCCGTCCACCTCGAACGCCGCGCACACCGCGGCGATCTGGCGCAGCGCGGCGTCGCCGAGCCGCACCGACGGCAGCAACTGGCGGGCGGCGCGGATGCGTTGCCGCAGCTCGTCCTCCTCGGCCGCCCAGCGCGCGGTGAACGCGGCCGGATCCTCGTCGTACGCCAGCCGCCTGCGCACCACCTCGACCCGCTGGTCCGGCTCACGGGACGCCGACACCTCCACGGTGAGCCCGAACCGGTCGAGCAACTGCGGGCGCAGTTCGCCCTCTTCGGGGTTCATCGTGCCGACGAGCAGGAAGCGCGCGGCGTGCCGCACCGAGACGCCCTCGCGCTCGACGTACGAGGCGCCCATCGCGGCGGCGTCCAGCAGCAGGTCGACCAGGTGGTCGTGGAGCAGGTTGACCTCGTCGACGTAGAGCACCCCGCGGTGCGCGGCGGCCAGCAGACCCGGCTCGAAGGCCTTCTCACCCTCGGCCAGGGCGCGTTCGATGTCCAACGCGCCCACCAGCCGGTCCTCGGAGGCGCCCACCGGCAGCTCCACCATCCGCGCCGGACGGTGCGCACCGCCGTCGGCCGCGTCGTGCGGGCCGTCCGGGCAGGCCGGGTCCGGGACGTGCGGATCACAGGAGAAGCGGCAGCCGGGTACCACCTCGACCGTGGGCATCAGCGCCGAAAGCGCCCGTACCGCGGTCGACTTGGCGGTGCCCTTCTCGCCCCGCACCAGCACACCGCCGACCGCGGGGGAGACCGCGTTGAGCAGCAGCGCCAGCCGCAGGTCGTCCATCCCGACGATCGCCGTGAAGGGGTAGTGGGTGCTCACGCCGGGATTCCTCCTACGAGTGTGGGATGTCACGGTGCCCCCGGGGCCAGGAACGGCAGGCCGGCGGGCACGCCGTCCTCGATGAGCCGCAGCAGCGCCGCGGTGTCGGCGTGCTCCTCGATCAGGTCGCCGAGGCGGTCCAACTGCTCCTCGCGCAGCGCCGCGAAGCTGGTGTCCGGCGCCGGTACGAAACGGCGGCCGGACGCCCGCGCCACCTCGCGCAGGAACGCCCGGCGAAAGCCGTCGCTCTCCAGCGAGCCGTGCCAGTGCGTGCCCCACACGGCACCGAGGCGCAGGCCGTCCAGGAACGGCTCGCCGCCGTCGCCGAGTCGGGCCACACCGTGGTGGATCTCGTAGCCCTCGACCGGTTCACCAAGTGCCTTGCCGGACGGCCGGGCGAGGGTCTTGTCCGGCGCGAAGCGGACCCGTACCGGCAGCAGTCCGAGCCCCTCGACGGTTCCGGCCCGCGACTCGACGTCGTCCTCGATGGTCTGCCCGAGGATCTGGAAGCCGCCGCAGACGCCCAGTACCGGCCTGCCCTCGGCGGCCCGCCGCCGTACCGCGTCGGCCAGCCCGCGCTCGCGCAGCCAGCGCAGCGCCTTGACGGTGCCGCGGGTGCCGGGCAGCACCACCAGATCGGCGTCGGCCAACTCCTCCGGCCGGTCCACGAAGCGCACCACGACGCCGGGTTCGGCGGCCAGCGCGTCCACGTCGGTGAAGTTGGACATCAGCGGTACGGCGGCGACCGCCACCCGCAGCACGTCCTCGCTGTACGGGGGAGCGGAGTTGGACTCCCTGACCGTGCCGCGCAGCGACACCCGCAGGCCGTCCTCCTCGTCGATGCCCAGCCCGTGGGCGTACGGCAGCACACCGAACGTGGCGCGTCCGGTCAGGCCGCGCAGCATCTGCATCCCCGGCTCCAGCAGCGAGACGTCACCGCGGAACTTGTTCACCAGATATCCTGCGAGCAGCGCCTGGTCCTCGCGGCTGAGCAGCGCGGTGGTGCCGAAGAAGGACGCGAAGACCCCGCCGCGGTCGATGTCGCCGACCACCACCACCGGAAGCCGGGCGGCGCGCGCCAGGCCCATGTTGACGATGTCGGTGCGGCGCAGGTTGATCTCCGCCGGGCTGCCGGCGCCCTCGCAGATCACCACGTCGTGGGTGGCGCGCAACTGCTCCAGACAGTCCGTGACGGTGCCGAGGAGTCGCTCCTGGCGTCCGCTGTGGTAGCCGCGGGCGCTCAACTCGCCGACAGGCCTGCCCAGCAGCACCACCTGGCTGGTGCTGTCACCGCCGGGCTTGAGCAGCACCGGGTTCATCAGCGCGCTCGGCTCGACCCGGGCGGCCTGCGCCTGCATCGCCTGGGCACGGCCGATCTCCGCGCCGTCTCGGGTGACGAACGAGTTCAGCGACATGTTCTGCGCCTTGAACGGGGCGACGCTGACGCCCTTGCGGGCCAGCCAGCGGCAGATGCCCGCCGTCACCACGCTCTTGCCCGCGTCCGACGTCGTCCCCGCGACCAGCAGCCCGCCGCTCACCGCGTCCCCCTTCCGCTTACGGTTCCGCCCGCGCTTGCGCTGCTGATTCGGCGCAGTGCGTACCGGCCCGCGACACAGGTGGCCAGCGCGAGCGCGCCCACCCGGCGGGACAGCCGCACCGCGCGCTCGATGTCCGCCACCTCAACCGGCCGGTTGCCGCCGCCCAGCACCGGGCGGTGCTCGATCCGGCCGCCGTAGGAGAGCGTTCCGCCCAGCCGTACGCCCAGGGCGCCCGCGAACGAGGCCTCCACCGGACCGGCGTTCGGGCTGGGGTGCTTGCCACCGTCGGTGCGCCAGGTGCGCCAGGCCGCACGCGGGTTGGGCGCGGCGAGCACGGTGAGGGCGGCGGTCAGCCGGGACCCCGGGTAGCCGACGACGTCGTCCAGCCGGGCGGACGCCCAGCCGAACCTCCGGTAGCGCGGCGAGCGGTGACCGACCATCGCGTCCAGGGTGTTGACCGCGCGGAACCCGACCAGCCCCGGCACACCGCCGAGCGCGCCCCACACCAGGGCGCCGACCACCGCGTCGGAGGTGTTCTCGGCGACCGACTCCACCACCGCGCGGGCGATCTGCTGCCCGTCCAGCGCCCGCGGGTCCCGGCCGCACAGGTGCGGCAGCCGCTCCCGGGCCAGGCGCAGGTCTCCGGCGGCCAGTGCGGCGCCGACGGTACGGGCCTCCCGGGCCAGCGAGGTGCCGCCCAGCACGGCCCAGGTCGCCGCGCCGGTCAGCGCGACCGAGGCGGCGGGGGAGCGGCGGGCGGTCCGGCAGGCCGCGGTGGCCGCGGCCACCGCGCCGCCGACGCACAGCGCGGTGAAGGCGGCGCCGCGGGCGCGGTCGTCACGCCACAGGGCACGTTCACCGGCGGCGGCGGCCCGGCCGAAAGCGGCGACCGGATGCCCGCGGCGCGGGTCACCGGTGAGCAGGTCGCCCGCGAAGCCAAGGACCGCGCCGTACCCGAAGAGACGGTCGGCACGCATGGGTCAGACCGCCGTCGTTCCCCGGCGCGGGCGTGGCGTCAGGGCGAAGGGTGGTGTGCCGGGCATGGCAGGAGTCCTCACTCAGGGTCCGCGCCCTGGTTCGACGTGACCGGCGATGAGAGTCTCCTGGCTCCCGGATCGGCGCGCCCCCTGGCCTTCCAGCCGATCGCTCGGCCGTGACCCTCGGGTGGGGGCGCACTCCCCGGTGACAGTGGCGGGACCGCGCCGGACTCACACCGGCTTCCTCTCCTGTCGCCGTCTGGGCTTGTTGGCGCCGTATGGCACCGGGCAGTCCACCACGCTGCGGGAACGGCAGTCAACTGGGCGTTCGCTGACCGCGGGTGAGTGTGCCGAGGCCCACACGCCGGGCGCGCGCGGCGTGCGCGCCCCGCGCTCAGCCGACGATGAGGTAGATGCCGTAGGCGACGGCCGCCGCGCAGGCCGCGAAGGCCGCGTAACCGGTGGCGCGCGCCGACTGCTGCTGCCGGGACAGGCCGACGATGCCGACGGTGAACAGGCCCACCAGGCCCACCGTCGCCAGCAGGCTCACTGCCGCGACCGACGCCAGGGCACCCCAGTCGATGTTCACAGTGCGGCTTCCTTCCGGGCGGTCTGCGGCTGCGGGGCCGGGATGGTGGCGGTGAGCGCCGGGTCGGGGGCGAAGGCGTCGAACGCCGGGGCGGCGGGCGGTTGCTGCCCCGCCACCAGCTCCTCGACGTCGTTGACGTTGCTGTGGTCCACCGGCTTGCGCATCGAGAACAGCCAGGAGGCGACGCACACAGCGGCACCGAGCAGGCCGACCACCAGCACGCCCCAACCGCCCTGCAGCGCCACGAACGTGGCGCCCCCGGCCACCAGCGCGGCGGCGGGCAGGGTGATCAGCCAGGACAGCACCATGCGCTGCACCACGCCCCAGCGCACCACGGCGCCCTTGCGGCCGAACCCGGTGCCGGTGACCGCGCCGGAGACCACGTGGGTGGTGGACAACGCGAAGCCCAGGTGGGAGGAGGCCAGGATGGTGGCCGCCGCGGCGGTCTGGGCGGCGAAGCCCTGCGGCGGCTGGATGTCGGTGAGCTTCTTGCCCATGGTGCGGATGATCCGCCAGCCGCCCAGGTAGGTGCCCAGGCCCATGGCGGTCGCGGCGGCCAGGATGACCCACAGCGGCGGGTCGGAGTGCGGGGCGACCATGCCGCCGGTGACCAGCGCCAGGGTGATGACGCCCATGGTCTTCTGCGCGTCGCTGGTGCCGTGGGCGAGCGAGACCAGGGCGGCGGAGGCGATCTGGCCCGCGCGGTAGCCCTTCGAGGTGGCCTCGGGGTCGGCGCCCCGGCCGACGCGGTAGGTCAGCCTGGTCGCCAGCATCGCGGCGAGACCGGCGACGAAGGGGGAGACCACGGCCGGGATGAGGATCTTCATCACGATGGCGCTGCCGTGGATGCCGTGCGTTCCGACGGCCACCAGCGTCGCGCCGATCAGGCCGCCGAACAGGGCGTGCGAGGAACTGGACGGCAGTCCGGCGAGCCAGGTCACCAGATTCCACACAATGGCGCCGACCAGCGCCGCGAAGATCACTTCGGGCTTGACCCCGGCCTTTTCGTCGATGATTCCGCCGGAAATCGTCTTGGCCACCTGGACCGAGAGAAACGCGCCGACGAGGTTGAGGACCGCCGACATCGCCACTGCCGCCTTCGGCGCGAGCGCCCCGGTGGAAATGGTGGTGGCCATGGCGTTGGCGGTGTCATGGAAACCGTTCGTGAAATCGAACACGAGAGCGGTGACGATCACGACTCCGATGAGCAGCGTGAGGTGTTCCATTCACCCAGACAATCGTTCGGGCGGGCAGCGACGCGGCGACCGTACGGACTAAGAGTGAACGAGAGGTTAACGGGACACGCCCTGTCGGTGCGAGGGTGCGAATCGGGCCAGCTTTCACCGAGGAAACGGATTGGCGCGGAACCTTCGAAGTGCCGCAACGGCGCGGCTTCGGGCTACCGGCGAGCCCGGTCAGTGCCGCCCGGAAACCCGGTCGGCGAGCTGGGCCAGCCGATCGGTGCGGGTGGAGCGAGCGGCCAGCTCACGGCCGTCCGCGGCACGGTAGGCCGCGTACAGGCCGTGCACTCCCAGCCAGCGCAGCGGCTCCGGTTCCCAGCGCCGCACCCGGTGGCCCACCCACGGCAGCCCGGTCAGCTCGGTCGGGCCGCCCTGACCGGAGTCGAGCCGCACCAGGTCGCGCAGCGTACGGGCGGCCAGGTTCGCCGTGGCCACACCGCTGCCCACGTAGCCGCCCGCCCAGCCGAGGCCGGTCGCCCGGTCCAACTGGACGCTCGCGCACCAGTCCCGCGGCACGCCCAGCACGCCCGACCAGGCGTGGTCGATCGCCACCCCGGCGGTCGCCGGGAAGAAACGGACCAGGATCTCCCGCAGCGCCGCCACCGTGGCGTCCTGGGTGCGGCCGTCGTTGTCGGTGCGCGAACCGAAGCGGTACGGCACGCCCCGCCCGCCCAGCGCGATGCGGTCGTCGGCGGTGCGCTGCGCGTACATGTAGGCGTGCGCCATGTCGCCCAGCGTCTCGCGGCCCTCCCAGCCGATGGTGTCCCACACGTGCCGCGGCAGCGGCTCGGTGACGATCATCGAGGAGTTCATCGGCAGCCAGGACCGCCGCTGCCCCCGGATGGCGGCCGTGAAGCCCTCGGTGCAGCGCAGCACGTACGGCGCCCGAACCGTGCCGTACGGGGTGACCGCGTGTTTCGGCCGGATCTCGGTCACCGGGGTTGACTCGTGGATCACCACGCCCAGCGCCTCGGCCGCCGCCGCGAGACCGCGCACCAGCTTCACCGGATGGATCCGCGCGCCGTGCGGCGTCCAGGTGCCGCCGACGGTGCCCGCGACCCGGATCCGCTCGGCGGACTGCGCCGCGCCCAGCAGTAGCCGGTCCTTCTCGCCGAACGCCGTCTCGGCCTCGTGGAACGCCTTCAGCCGCGCCAACTGGGCCGGGGTGTAGGCGACTTCGAGCACCCCGCCCTTGTGGATGTCGGCGTCGATGCCCTCCTGCTCGGCGACCCGGATCACCTCGTCCACGGTGTCGTTCATCGCCCGCTGCAACCGGGCTGCCGCGTCGTGCCCGTGCAGCCTGGCGTACCGGTCGCGCCCGGCGATCCCGTTGTACAGCCAGCCGCCGTTGCGGCCGGAGGCGCCGTACCCGCAAAAGCGGCTCTCCAGCACCACGACCCGCAGGAACGGCACCGCCTTCTTCAGGTAGTACGCGGTCCACAGCCCGGTGTAGCCGCCGCCCACCACGCACACGTCGGCCGCCGTGTCGCCGGGCAACGGCTCGCGCGGGGCGGGGACGCCTGTGGTCGCGTACCAGAAGGAGATACCGCCGTTGACGGTTGCCATGAGTGCCCTCGTGTCGTGATCGCTGCTGGTGGCGGGACGTTACTTCGGCTGTGTGCGCACCGGCAATGGACAACGTGTCAGGATCACCACCCGGAGGTGCGGTCAATGACGGCGGACAGCGAACTGGTGGCGGCCTGGCGCGAGGTGGTGGCCACGGCCCGGCGGACGGCCGACGAGCGACTGGTGGTCGGCACCTCGGGCAACGTCTCGGCCCGGGTCGGCGACCTGGTCCTGGTGACGCCCAGCGGGGTGCGGTACGAACGGCTCGGCGACGCTGACCTGGTCGCGGTCGGGCTCGACGGCGAACAGCGGATCGGCACGCTGCGGCCGACCAGCGAACTGCCCATGCATCTCGCGCTCTACCGGACGACGGACGCCCGGGCCGTCGTGCACACCCACGCCGTGCACGCCACCGCGGTGTCGACCCTGGTGGACGAACTCCCCGCCGTGCACTACATGTGCGCGGCGCTCGGAGGCGCGGTGCGGGTCGCGAAGTACGCGACGTACGGCACCGATGAGCTGGCCCGGCACATGCTGGCGGCGCTTCGCGACCGTACGGGCTGTCTGCTGCGCAACCACGGCACGGTGGTGTACGCCGGCACCCTGGAGACGGCCTACGACAACACCGCCCAGCTCGAATGGATGTGCCGGGTCTGGCTGACCGCCCGTGCGGCGGGTACGCCGTCGGTGCTCGCGGAGGCGGAGATCGCCAGGGTGGCGGAGCGGCTGCGCGGGTACGGGCAACGCGGATAGCCGCGGGCGCGGCCCGGCGGGAGGCCCGCCGTGGCCCGAGGGGGTACGACCTCGCCGACCTTGGGCCCGCCCCGGAAGAGGAGGCTCCGGGGCCCGCCCCCGCGGGCAAAGTCTCTTCACCCCCGCGCCCGCACGGGTGGACCGCGCCGGTGGTGCGGTCGACACTGGAGTCGATGCGCCTTCGAACTGCCGCCGCCCTGGCCGCCACCGGTTCCCTCGGTGTCGGTGCGGTCGCCGTGGCGACCGGCCGATGGGTCTCCGGGCTCGCCCTCAACCCTCGCCCCGACGGCCCGGCCCTCGGCCCGGCCGCCTCCGCCCACGGCGAACTGACCGTGCACGCGGTCGGCGCGGGGGAGATCACCCTCACCCGCTCCCTGGCCTCGGCGCGCCCCGGCGTCTACGGGCTGAGCGCCCCCGACTGCCACGCCACCGTCGGCCCGGTGCTGACCACCACCCCGGACACCGTCACCCGCCGCCTGGAACGCGTCCAGTTCGGCAGGCTGCTGGACGGCGCCCAGGTGACCATGACGCCGCAGGCCTACACCGGTGAGCCACTGGGCGCGCACGGGCTGCGCTACCGGGAGGTGGAGGTCGACGGCGAACTCGGGCCGATGCCCGGCT
Organism: Streptomyces sp. PLK1-5; assembly: GCA_037034305.1. Lineage (GTDB taxonomy): Bacteria > Actinomycetota > Actinomycetes > Streptomycetales > Streptomycetaceae > Streptantibioticus_A. Next base: position 8,689 of record JBAGJY010000009.1, on the reverse strand, counting down.
GGTTCGTGGCCGGGGCCCGCGAGACATGGGTGGTCACCGTGCACGGCCTGGGCACCACCCGACGCCATCCGCTGGTCGTGCTGCCGCTGCTGCACCGGCTGCGCTTCCCGGTGCTGATGATCAGCTACCGCAACGATCCCGGCGCCCCGGCGTCGCCCGACGGCATAGGGCACCTGGGCGACACCGAGTGGCGCGACGTGGACGCCGCGGTGCGGTACGCGGTGCGCGAGGGCGCCAGCCGGGTGGTGCTGTACGGCTGGTCGACCGGCGCCGCGATGGCGCTGCGGGTGGCCGACCACTCGCCGCTGCGGGACCGGGTCGGCGGCCTGGTGCTGGACTCCCCGGTGCTCGACTGGCAGGCCGCGGTGCGGGGGCTGGCGCGCGACCGCGGGGTGCCGGGGCCGCTGGTGCCGCTGGGCGTTCGCGCGGCGGCGGGCCGTACCGGGCTGCACGCGGACCGGCTCGCCCGCTCCGCCGACCCGGCGCTGCTGTCCGTGCCCACCCTGATCGTGCACGGTCCGGGTGACACCCTCGCGCCCTGGCAGGCGTCGCGCGACTTCGCCGAGCGGCGGCGCGACCTCGTCACCCTGCACACCGTTCGCGACGCAGAGCACCAGGCGATGTGGAACGCCGACCCGGAGGGCTACGAGGAGGCGCTGCGGCGCTTTCTGACCCCGCTGATGTGATCATGCCGTAACCAAGGGGTGGCGGTTGAGGGGTGCTCGTTTGGGAATCCGGGGGCTCACCCGTAAGACTGCTCCCGTGACGTCCCGTTCCCAGCGTGACACCAGGCTCCGGCTCGTGACCAGGCAGCCCATCGCGGCCGTACGCCGGGCCACTGAGGCCCGTCGTTCCCGGCCGCCGCGGCCACCGGAGGGCACCCCGGCCCCCGCCGAACTCGCCGCGCTGGCACGGCTGGTGCTGGTCGACGCGGTACGGCTGGCCCGCTGGGCCGACGGCGCGGGGCACGGCGGCGGCCGTACCAGCCCCCTGCGGCCCGAGCCGAACGGGATACTGCCCGCCCCCGACGTACGACGCGCCGCCGACGCACTGGGATTGACGGCCCATCGGGTGCGGGCGGCGTGGAACCACGCCCGGCTGGCCGGACTGGTCGAACTGCGCGACGGCGCGGCCCGGTCCGGCTGGCGGCTGCGCGCCTGGGACCGCGACGACACCGCCGTGCTGCGCGGCTGGGTCGCCCTCTTCGACGCCTGGTCACTGTGCCGCACCGCGCCCTCCGGCTCCGACCCGTCGCTGGTCGCCGAGGTCATCGAGGCCGTACCGCAACTGCTCTCGCTGCTGCACCTGTCCAGCGGCACGGCACCGGCCCCCGCGCTGCTCGACCTGCTGCGGCAGCGGGTCGCGGAACTGCGCACCGAACGGCACGAGCCGCCCACCGACGGCGGCGCCGACCCACTGCCCGCGCTGCTGGACTGGACCTGGGAGGCGCTGGTGTCGGTCGGCGCGCTGCGGTCGCGCGGCGACGGCGAGGACGTGGCGCTCACCGCGCTGGGGAACTGGGCGGTGTGGGTCAAGCTTGAGCAGATCTGCGTGGCCGCGCAGTCGCCCGCCGGGCACATCGAACAGTCGGCGGAGGACCTGCTGCGGGCCTGTGCCCACTACTCACCGGGCCCGGCCCGGGTCGAGTACCGCGCCTGGCTGGCCGCCCGCCCGATCGCCCAGGCGGTCAACGAACTGCTGGACGCGGCACGCGGCGACGACGCGCTGCTGCGCGGCCTGGCCTTCGAGGCGCTGCGCACCGTGGGCGCCCCCGCGGAGGCCGCCGTGGGCGCGGTGGTCGACGAGCCGCAACTGCGCCCCTACGCGCTGCTGTGGCTCGCCGAACAGCGGGGCGGCGAACCGGAGGAGCAGGCCGCGCTGCTCACCCGGGAGGAGGCCACCTGGCTGTGGGTGGACACCGCGGCGGCCGTCGCGGACCACGGCGAAGCCCATCTGCTGGTCGGCCATCTGGAGACGGCGGTGCAGGAGTCGCTGCCCGCGCTGCTGGACGAGGTGCGCGGCACGGGCCATCCGCGCACCGTGCAGGTGCTGATCGCGCTGGCCGCGGCCCACCCCGACCCCGCCTTCGCCAAGGCGGTGCGGCGAGCGGCGTTCGAGGTCCACCACGGCGCCGAGTGACCGGCCCGCGGCCGGGCCCGGGCGGCCGGGAAAAGCGTTTGCCAGGCCCCGGTAGACTGCTTCGCATGGCAGTTCTCCTCGCGCATTAGACGGCAGCCTGCGGCTGACCCCAGCCGGAAAGACGCCCGTCCTGCCGTCCCCCATGTCCTGGAGCCCCTTCCGTGATCACTGCCTCCGGCCTTGAGCTGCGCGCCGGTGCCCGAGTCCTCATCGAGTCCGCCTCCTTCCGCATCGCCAAGGGCGACCGCATCGGCCTGGTCGGCCGCAACGGCGCGGGCAAGACCACCCTCACCAAGGTCCTCGCCGGTGAGGGCCAGCCCGCCGGGGGCACGGTGACCCGCTCCGGCGAGATCGGCTACCTGCCGCAGGACCCGCGCACCGGCGACCTCGACACCCTGGCCCGCGACCGCATCCTGTCCGCCCGCGAACTCGACACCGTGCTGCGCAAGATGCGGGAGAACGAGGAGCGGATGGCCAACGGCAAGGGCGCCACCCGCGACAACGCGATGAAGAAGTACGCCCGCCTGGAGACCGAGTTCCTCACCAAGGGCGGCTACGCGGCCGAGGCCGAGGCCGCCACCATCGCCGCCGCGCTCGGGCTGCCCGACCGGGTGCTCGGCCAGCCGCTGCACACCCTCTCCGGCGGTCAGCGGCGCCGTGTCGAGCTGGCCCGGATCCTGTTCTCGGACGCCGACACCCTGCTGCTCGACGAGCCGACCAACCACCTCGACGCCGACTCGATCATCTGGCTGCGCGACTACCTCAAGACCTACAGCGGCGGATTCGTGGTCATCTCCCACGACGTCAACCTCATGGAGACGGTGGTCAACAAGGTTCTCTACCTGGACGCCAACCGCTCGGTGATCGACGTCTACAACATGGGCTGGAAGCTGTACCAGGCCCAGCGCGAGGCCGACGACAAGCGCCGCAAGCGCGAGCGCGCCAACGCCGAGAAGAAGGCCGCCGCGCTCAACGCGCAGGCCGACAAGATGCGGGCCAAGGCGACCAAGACCGTCGCCGCGCAGAACATGGCCCGCCGCGCGGAGAGGCTGCTGTCCGGGCTGGAGGAGGTACGCGCCTCCGACAAGGTCGCCAGGCTGCGCTTCCCCGAACCCGCGCCGTGCGGCAAGACCCCGCTGACGGCCTCGGGGCTGTCCAAGTCGTACGGCTCGCTGGAGATCTTCACCGACGTCGACCTGGCCATCGACAAGGGCTCCCGGGTGGTCATCCTGGGCCTCAACGGCGCGGGCAAGACCACGCTGCTGCGGCTGCTGGCCGGGGTCGAGCAGCCCGACACCGGCAAGGTCGAGCCGGGCCACGGCCTCAAGCTGGGCTACTACGCCCAGGAGCACGAGACGCTGGACCCGGACCGCACCGTGCTGGAGAACATGCGCTCGGCCGCGCCGGACATGGACCTGGTCGAGGTCCGCAAGATCCTCGGCTCCTTCCTGTTCTCCGGGGACGACGTGGACAAGCCCGCGGGCGTGCTCTCCGGCGGCGAGAAGACCCGGCTGGCGCTGGCCACCCTGGTGGTCTCCAGCGCCAACGTGCTGCTGCTCGACGAGCCCACCAACAACCTCGACCCGGCCAGCCGGGAGGAGATCCTGGGCGCGCTGCGCGGCTTCACCGGAGCGGTCGTGCTGGTCACCCACGACGAGGGCGCGGTGGACGCGCTCCAGCCGGAGCGGATCATCCTGCTGCCCGACGGCGTGGAGGACCTGTGGGGCGACGACTACGTGGACCTGGTCTCGCTCGCCTGATCGCGCGCCCGCGACGACCGGCCGGTACGCCGGTTCGGCCGCGTCCGGTGCCGTGATCGGTCTTCTGGATCATTCATCTGGATCATTCGGCTTATCGGTGATCCGTCATCTGCGTGAGTACGGTTCGTACCACCGCTGTGCCAGGTCCGGACCAGCGCCCGTGCGCCGCTGATCAGTCGCGTAGCCGTGTGACGCTCCTTACGCACGGTGATGACCAGCGATTTCTCGATCATCCTTGGCGTGGTGGGGAAAGGCGACGCCCGGAAATCCTTTCCCGGTGCCCGGCGCCGCCCAGCCGGTCAATTCCGGGTGTCGCTCACCCAGTTCCCTAAGACCTTGTCGAATGGGTGGCCAGGAAGCCCTGGAGGGGTGATCATGAGAGTCCAGAGCGCACTTCCCTAGAGGAGGCACGGGTGGCCGAGACTCTGAAGAAGGGCAGCCGGGTTACCGGCTCCGCGCGCGAAAAGCTCGCGGCAGACCTGAAGAAGAAGTACGACGCCGGTGCGAGTATCCGGGCGTTGGCCGAGGAAACCGGCCGCTCCTACGGATTCGTGCACCGGATGCTCACCGAGTCCGGTGTGATCCTGCGCGGTCGTGGAGGCGCGACCAGGGGCAAGAAGGCGGCCTCGGTCTGACGGCCGGGCATCCGGCGGCCACGGACACAGCCGTGGTGACCACCCGGTCACCGCTGTTCACGGCCAAGTGGTTACTGTTCGGTAATCCTTGTCCGTGGCCCGCTCGGAGGTGCCCGATGTCCGAAACCAACGCTCCGACCACCGCTGCGCAGGCGGATCCGTTGCTGCTGCGTGACGGGGTGCGGCTCACCGTTGACGGTGCCGTCGCCACCGTCACCCTGTGCAACCCCGCCAAGCGCAACGCCCAGTCGCCCGCGCTGTGGCGGGCGCTGGTCGAGGCGGGACGGCTGCTGCCGGGTAGCGTCAGGGTCGTCGTGCTGCGCGCCGAAGGCGTCTCCTTCTCCGCGGGGCTGGACCGGCAGGCGTTCACCCCCGAGGGGTTCGACGGTGAGCCGTCCTTCATCGACCTCGCACGCGGCTCGGAAGCCGACCTCGACGCGACCATCGCCGAGTACCAGGAGGCGTTCACCTGGTGGCGGCGGAACGACCTGGTCAGCATCGCGGCCGTGCAGGGGCACGCCATCGGCGCCGGATTCCAGCTCGCGCTCGGCTGCGACCTGCGGGTCTGCGCCGACGACGTGCAGTTCGCGATGCGTGAGACCAGCCTCGGCCTGGTGCCCGATCTCGCGGGCACCAAGCCGCTGACCGGGCTCGTCGGCTACGCACGGGCGTTGGAGATCTGCGCCACCGGCCGCTACGTGCACGCCGAGGAGGCCGAGCGTGTCGGCCTGGCCAATCTCGTGGTGCCGCCCGCCGAGCTCGACGCGGCGGTGCGGGACCTCACCGCGGCCCTGCTGGCCGCCCCGCGCGACGCCGTCATCGAGACGAAGGCGCTGCTGCGGGAGGCCCCCGCGCGCACCTACGACGAGCAGCGCGTCGCCGAACGGGCCGCGCAGGGCCGGCGGCTGCGCGACCTCGCGGGAGTGGGCGAGTAGCGGCCCACCGCCCGAACGGCGGCGGCCACCGCGCCCGGCGGTACGGGCCGGTGGCCGCGTCGTTCCGGCCGCCGGTGCGGTTCCGGCGGCACGAGCGCGACCGTCGTTTGACGTGGCGTCAGAACTCGCGGCGGAGGCCGCCGTCCACCGGCAGCATGATCCCGGTCAGATAGGACGCGGCGGGCGACAGCAGGAACGCCGCGGTCCTGCCGAACTCCTCCGGGGTGCCGTAGCGGCGCAGCGGGATCGACGCCTGGTTCCGTTCGCGGGCGGCCCGCGGGTCACCGCCGATCGCGTCCAGTTCGCGTACCCGGTCGGTGTCGATCCGGGCGGGCAGCAGACCGAGGACCCGGATGCCGCGCGGCCCCAGCTCGTCGGCCATGGTCTTGGCCACTCCCGCCAGCCCCGGCCGCAGCCCGTTGGAGACCGCGAGGCCCGGGATCGGAGCGTGCACCGAGCCGGACAGCACGAAGCCGACGACCCCGCCGGAGCCCAGTTCGTCCGCGGCGGCCCGGGCGATCCGAACGGCACCCAGGAAGACCGTCTCGAAAGCCTCGCGCCACTGGTCGTCGCCGATCGCGGTGGCCGCGCCCGCGGGCGGCCCGCCGACGCTGATCAGCACTCCGTCGAAGCGGCCGAACCGCTCCCGGGCGGCGGTGACCAGCCGCCGCGCGGTGTGCGGGTCGGCGTTGTCCGCGACCACGCCGCACGCCTGCCGCTGGCCGCCCAGCGCCTCGACGGCGGCGCCGACCGACTCCTGCCGGCGTCCGCTCACCACAACCCTGGCGCCGTCGGCCACCAGTTCGCGGGCGGCGGCGAAGCCCAGCCCACGGGTGGCCCCGGTGAGTACGTACACCCTGTCCTTGAGCCCGAGATCCATGGCGTCATCGTGCCCGACGGCCTGGCGGCGGGCCACGCGGGGACCCTGCCGCCGGTCAACCGCGTTGCGGCGCCGCGCAGTTGGGGTCAGGCCTGGGCGGGCGCCTCGGCGGGCTCGGCCGCCGTGTCGGCCGCGGCCTTCTCCCGGGCCTTGCGCTGGTCCCGGACCTCACGCCGCACCAGGATGACCCAGCCCACCGGGATCATCACCACGAACAGCCACCACTGCCAGGCGTAGGCCAGGTGCGGTGGGCTGTACCAGCCGCCGCTGTCGCCGGGCGTCGGCGCCGGGACCAGCTCCGGCTGGGCGCCGGACGGCTTGGGGGAGGTGCCGGTCAGCTCGACGTAGCCGCCGAGCAGCGGCTCGGAGAGGGAACCGGCCAGCTTCGAGCTGCTGATCAGCATGATCTGCCGCGGGGGCAGCCCGGACTTGTCGCGGATGCTGGTGCTGGCGGTGGTCTCGTCCGGCCGCATCCGGCCGGTGACCGTGACCTCACCGGACGGCGTGCCGGGCACCGGTGGGAACGAGACGCCGTCACCGTACTGCGGGGCGGCGATCCAGCCCCGGTTGACCAGGACGGCCCTGCCGTCGTCCATGACCAGCGGGGTGACCAGGTAGTACCCGATGGTGGAGCCGTCGGAGGAGGTGCGGTGCCGGACCACGACCTGGTGCGCCGGATCGTAGTGCCCGCTGGCCGTCACGGTGCGGAAGTTGTCCTGCGCGGGCACCTTGGCGCCGGGCGCGGTGAGCTTCTCCACGGGGGCCGGGGGGGCGGCCAGGCTACGGGCGATCTCGGAGTTCTGCCGGTTCTGGCTCTCGTGCCGGTGCATCTGCCACAGCCCGAGCTCCACCATGGTGGGCATCAGGACCAGGCCGACGAGGGTGAGGATCACCCATTGCCTTGACAGCAGGAAGCGGTACACCCCACGACGGTACAACTCCGTCGTGGGGTGATCACCGTGGGGTCACGCCATGGGCGCGCCGACCCGGTCGACCATGCCCTGCACCCCCTCCGCCTTGGCGCAGTGCGCACTGCAGAACTGGCGGCCCTCAGCCTCGACGCCGTGGCCGACGACCTGCACCCGGCAGTGCTCGCAGATCGGCGCCATACGGTGGATGGCGCACTCGAAGCAGTCGAAGACATGCACCGCGCCACCTTGTGCGTGCACCTCGAACGTCATGGAGTACTCGTTACCGCAGACCTCGCAATGTCCCATGCGGTCAGAGTGCGGGGCACCGCGCCGCCCGGACAACGCTGCCGCTGGCGGGTCGCGGTGACTTAGCCCGTACGGCCTACCCGCCGCTCATCCCTCGGCGGCGGCCACGTTCTCCAGCAGCTCGCGGAACCGCGCCTCGTCCACCACCGGGGTGCCGAACCGCCGGGCGTTGACCACCTTGCCGGCGGGGGAGCCGGGGTCGTTGGTGACCAGCAGGCTGGTCAGCCGGGAGACGCTGGACGCCACATGCAGCCCGGCCTCGGTGGCCCGGTCCTCCAGCAGTTCGCGGTCGACGGCGGTGTCTCCCGAGAAGGCCACCCGCATCCCCTGCACCAACGGCCCGTCCGGCACCAGCCGACCCGGGTTGGGATAGGGGCACGGCGGTCGCCTGCGCGAGTGCCGCCAACTGGTCGGCGGGTAACCGGCCGAGCGCAGCGGCCCGCCGGTCGGCGACCACTCGGTGAGCGGGCGGCAGGCGTGCAGCGGCAGCGGCAGTCCGCTGGCCGCCGCCAGGTGCAGGCTGGGCCGGAACGCCTCGGCAAGCACCCGGGCGTCGTCGAGGGCGTGGTGCGCCCGCTGCTGGACCACGCCGTAGTGCGCGGCCAGGGACTCCAACTTGTGGTTGGGCAGCGGCAGTCGCAACTGCTTGGAGAGCATGATGGTGCACAGCCGCTGCTCGACCGGCGGCCGGTGGTCGGCGCGGGTGTACTCACGGGCCAGCATCGACCAGTCGAAGACGGCGTTGTGGGCGACCAGCACCCGGCCGCGGAGCCGCTCGGCCAGTTCGTCGGCGACGTCCGCGAACAGCGGGGCGTCGGCGAGCACCTCGCTGGTCAGCCCGTGGATCCACACCGGTCCCGGGTCGCGCTGCGGGTTGACCGGCGAGTACCAGTGGTCCTGCACGTCGCCGTGCGCGTCCAGCCGGTAGACGGCCGCCGACACTATCCGGTCGTCCCGGCCGAGACCGGTGGTCTCCACGTCCACCACCGCGTACCCCTGCGGATAGGCGGTGGGCCACGAGGAGGGGGGCTCGGGCTCGGCCGCACGGTCCGTTTGGTTCTCCAGCATGGTCATTGAGGATAGGGGGCGGCACCGACAGTGACGGACGGGTGCACCGCCAAGA
>JBAGJY010000008.1:0-266251 GCA_037034305.1 Streptomyces sp. PLK1-5 | reverse complement strand
CCAACATCGTCGGACGTAGGCGATGCCTGACCGCCCTAGATGGAGCGGTTCGCTGCCGAGGAGGGCATCGCTCCGCCAGCGCTGGCGCGCTGCGGACGAACTTGTAAAGCGGGGGTCACCAGCCGATCAGGCTGACCACCGCTTATCCGGCAGTTGCAGCGGTTCATGGTGATACACAAAGCGGGCCAGGAGGGCGCAAACTGGGCCTCGGACATCGCGCGGTCGGTGGATGCCGAACGAACCACCCCCGCCTGCGCGGGGACCACGGCGCGATCCACGCCAACTCGTTTTCCCCGAGCGGACCACCCCCGCCTGCGCGGGGACCACACGGCGAGGTCATCGCCCTCATCCGGTCCGGTCGGACCACCCCCGCCTGCGCGGGGACCACCCCGCAGCAGCTGCACGCCGGGCCAGCCACTCCGGACCACCCCCGCCTGCGCGGGGACCACGATGCCCATGTCAGTCATGGGTGTTGATATTGCGGACCACCCCCGCCTGCGCGGGGACCACGGTCACTGGCTCAAGGCTCGCGAAGGCCGCCACGGACCACCCCCGCCTGCGCGGGGACCACGGCGAGCCTTCCCCCACGCTGGCGCCAGTCACCGGACCACCCCCGCCTGCGCGGGGACCACACACGCCGCAAAGAGTCCGGACTGGAGACGTTCGGACCACCCCCGCCTGCGCGGGGACCACAACCCGCCGATAATGCCCTGCGTGTAGTCGGTCGGACCACCCCCGCCTGCGCGGGGACCACGGCGACCAGTGCGATGTCGCGGCCAGACTCGACGGACCACCCCCGCCTGCGCGGGGACCACGTACTCGACCTGCGGGATGAGCAGACCGTGGCGGGACCACCCCCGCCTGCGCAGGGACCACAAAGGCGCGGTCTTCGAGCCGGAGCGTGAGGTCGGACCACCCCCGCCTGCGCGGGGACCACATCTTGGAGACCTTGTCGACTGCTCCATAGACAGGACCACCCCCGCCTGCGCGGGGACCACGCCCGCAGCAGCGCCGCGATCTCGGGGCGGATCGGACCACCCCCGCCTGCGCGGGGACCACTCCGGGACCGACTGAGCCGACTCCAAGACGGTCGGACCACCCCCGCCTGCGCGGGGACCACGCGCGAACCGGTGACCACAACCGAAACGCGCGCGGACCACCCCCGCCTGCGCGGGGACCACCGCACAGCGACGCGCCGAGCAAGAACCAGCAGCGGACCACCCCCGCCTGCGCGGGGACCACACCGTGCAGGGCCTGATGCCCGGATCGCCGAACGGACCACCCCCGCCTGCGCGGGGACCACAAGCGTGGACGGATGAGCAGCAGGACCGCGCGCGGACCACCCCCGCCTGCGCGGGGACCACCCTTCCTGACCTGGGCCCTTAGAGCGGATTTGCAATTTCTTGGCACTCTTGCGGTCGGAAGGCGATCAGAGTCAGCCCGTCGAAGTCGACCGGTATACGGCGCCGTTCCCCTGCCGTCTGAAGGCTGAAGCCCTGTTCGTTGCTGTCCGGGTGGATGAGAACGGCGGCGCCCTCGCCGATGGATGCCCGTACGACGGACCAGAGCTCTTCACGGACGCGTGTGGAGAGGGTGCCGACGTAGAGGCCAGGCGTCGGCTCGATCATCCAGCGGGTGAGAGCACCTCGGACGTGGTCTGGGACGGCCGTGGCGGCCAGAACGGTCATGGACGGCACGGGCTTCGGATGCCTTCCAGGGCAGTGGTCCGGGACGATGGCAGCTCGTCGACAGTGGGGTGGCGGGTCATGCTGGGTCCGCCTCCGTGGCGTAGTTGACTCCGGCAGGGACGGTCCCTTGGTGTGGGTCCCACAGGTTGACCATGTCGACGGTGTGGCCATCGGGCAAGGGTGTGGCTTCCTCGGGCGCCAGGAGCGCTTGGACGTCGGCAACGATCCGGGGCAGAAGCTTGAACAGCCTCAGGTCCTGGCGGAACCGCCGTCGTGCTTCCCTCTCCGGCTGGGGCGAGTCGTGGAGGGAGAAGGCCAGCGGCACGGTCAGTTCGGCCTTGTAGAGGTCCGCGATGTCGTATACGAAGGCGTGCTGCGTCCCTTGGTGGACGAATCCGAGAGCCGGTGAGCATCCAAGGGCCACCAAGGCGGCGTGGACGATGCCGTAAAGGCAGGTGTTGGCGGACGACAGCGCGAGGTTGACGGGGTCTTGGTCGTTCCAGGCGGCCGGATCGTAGGCGCGGCGGAAACGTCCGATTCCGTGCTGCTGCGCGAGCAGCTTGTACATGGCCTTCATCCGCTGTCCCTCCATGCCGCGCAGTTGCTGCAGCGTCGTGGTGGGCGCTACCTGTGCCTTGAACCGCATGAGATACATCCGCGTTGCCACGGTCAGACGGCGCTCGGCATCACTCCACTGCCGGACTTGGTGTTCGAGCCACCGGGTGGAGAGCGAGTCCGGCGTGGTCGCGGAGTAGCAGCGGACTCCCCCGGAACCTGTGCAGACCACCGTGGTGCCGTGGCGTGCGAAGGTGGTCATGGCGCGTTGGGTGACCGAGGTACCGGGGCCCAGCAGAACGCAGGAGAGCGCCGAGGTGGGCAGGTACACGCGCGTGACTTCGCCGTTGGCCGAGGTGGTCTCGCCACAGACGCCGGTGTCGTCTTGGACGATGCGCACGACGTCGGCGTAGAGAAACGAGAGTGAGTCTCCGATGCGGGGCAGCATGGCGAGCGTGGGAGCGGCGATCCGGCGCCGCGCTGTTGCCTGGGTGTGATCGGTGGTCGGCATACGTCGTTCACATCCCGGAACCGCCGGGTGCCAGGCTGAGCAGCCCGCATCCGTACGACTTGCTGCGTCCGATGCCGTGAAGCAGGGCGCACCGCAGCGCTTCGGGATCACGCACGGTCGCGATCCCCTGGAAGAGGGTCGCCGCATGAGAGACCCGGGTTGCACCGCTTCGGCCTTTGTGATCCTTGTCCTTGGAGTTGTGCCAGGCGGTCAGGGTGTCGGCGCTTTCCGACAGGATCGTGTGCAGCTGCAGCCCGGCGGCAGCCGAGCGTTCGGCCCACCACCGGTCCGCTTCGGTGCCATGGAGCACGATGGCCTGCTTCCACTTGCCAGCGGTGCTGTTGCGGCCGCAACGGCGTATGGCATTGCCGAGCAGGCGGTATCGGACCGGCAGCCCGGGCAGCAGGGCGGTGAGCATGGGGCGCATGTCCCGGGTCTGTGCCTGCGCGTATCCGGCGGGCAGGCGGCTGGGATCGGGGGCGACGCGGGTCTGGACGAGGACGACTGGCGCGCCGACGCCGTCGGTGTCGACGCGGAAGAGGACACCGGCCTGGGCGCGTGGGCTGTCGCCCAGGCCGTCCGGTACGAGTTTCATGATGCGGCGGTGGAGATTGGCCGCGTTGTGGAGATCCTGCTGCACCTGGGGGTCGGCCGAGTTGAGACGGAGCCTGGTCAGCCATGCCTCGGCGACCGCTTCGGCAACCGCGGGAGCTGTGGTGGTCATGAGGCGGTTCCTTCGGGATGCGCGGGATGAAGGTAGGCGTCGAGGGCGTCGAGGTAGTCCGTGCCGTAGCCGCCGCACAAGGCGGCGGGCAGCCGTCGGCTGGTCGCGTACACGGGACGTGCGCCGTAGACACGGTCACGCGGCGTAAGTCGGGTCGGCTCGTCGTTCAGGACGGTCATGGCGGCCCTACCAGACGGCGCAGCGCCTGCGGCTTCCGGGAAGGGGGTGTCCGCGGTGAAGCGCACCGTGACCGTGGGGTCTTGCTCCTGGCCGTCCGCCTGGGTGACCGTTTGTGGTCTGCAACGGGCCAGGGGCACCCGGTCGAGTTCGCCGACCGGGTCGGGAACGATGGTGCGGAGAAGGAGGAGAGCCCCAGGCGGGCAGGAGCGTCGGCCGAGGTGGAGGGGCCACCGGGGGACGGCCAGTGCTTCCGCGCACTCTGCGAGCAGGGTGTCCGCACCGGGTGCGGTGACCGCGACGGTGAAGACGGCGTCGCTCAGGTAGTGGCGGTGGGAGATGATCGTCGCGGCGGTGGCGCCGCGACGGCCGCCCTTGGCGGTGGGCACGGTTCGGTGTTGCGGGTATCCGCCGCCTACGGTGTGGTAGTCGATCAGGCGGGTGCCGGGCCGGTCGGTCCGGACGGTGAACCGCAGACGGGCTAGCTGGGCGAACTTCCTCCCGTTGGCCTCGTCTTCCATGGTTGCTTCGGCCCGGGGAATCCCCAGTGCGGAGGCGATCATTCCAATCAGACCGGAGCGCGTGGGGTGGGCCGCGGTGTCGCGGTTGGTGAAGGCGCTGTGCTCCCCCCAGGACTGGAGCGGAGCGCCGAGTTGAAGCAGGAAGCCGGTCACTCCTGGCCGTTCCCTTCTGCGGGCCAGGCGGTGTCGATGGCGCCAGCGATCAGCTCGGGGTAGGAGGCGATCTGCTCGCCGAGCCCGTCCCATGCCTTGTCGTCCACGGACGCGTGAGCGTTGTGGACCACTCCGGCGTCACCGAGCAGGCGGTGGATGCGGGTTGCGTAGTCGTTCAGGGCCTCGCGGGACAGGCGGCCCCAGCCCTCCGAACGAGCCTGAACCGGCTTCTCGAAGGCGGCCGCCAAGGAGAGCGGGCGGTCCGAGCGGACGGCGATGTGGACCAGATCGGGAACGCTATGCGGCGCGGTGGAGGTCTTCTTCGCGGCGGGGAGCGCGTTGATGAACGCCATGACGAAGGTAGTCGCGAGAGTGCGGGCGGTGTCGGCGTCGGGGACGTTCTCGGAGAGGTCGCGTAGGTCAAGGGTGGCGTAGCGGTAGAAGACGCCGCTGCTGAACTCCGCGGTGTTCATGTGGGCACTGCCCGCGTCAGTGGCCCACTCGTCGGCATCGTCGACCGCCGTGAAGAAATCCGCCTGGACGGAGGTGCTGTGGGTGGTGAAGGCATGGGCGACCTGGACGGCGCCGTCCACCCCAGCGCCGGGGATCTCGGCCAGCATGCGGCCGAAGAGGGCGATGGAGCCGTTGCGGGAGCGCATCACCTCGTGGATGGCCTCTTTTGGCAGCAGGGGCTTGGACGCGGCGCTTTTGCCAAGCGCCTTCGCCAATGCCTCGCGGTGCTCCTGCGCGATGTCCGCGAGGGCCGCCGCTGCCGTGCTGGGAAGGAACAGCAGGGAGGCGGTGGCACGGTCGCCCTTATCCAGAGCGAGCTTGGACTCAGTGGAACGGATGACCTGTGCCCCGGCGAGTTCGGCCAGGTCGGCGGGCCAGCCGCGCTTGTCAACCAATTCACCCGCGACCTGCTGGGGAAGACGCCGCGTGCGCATGGCGTGTTCGCCGATCTGTTCTTCGACGGCGAGCCGGGTGGGCCTCTTCCACGCCTGGCTGGAGACGCGTGTGCGGGTGGTACCGCCGAAGGTGACGGTCTTGGGTGAGCCCAGGTCGTCCCGGTTGACGTTGCTGTACGGCAGCGTCTGGAGGATGTGGATGTCCAGGAAACGGGACGTACTTGATGGCGTGATGGCGGGGTTGGCCATGTGCGGTTCCTTCGCAAAGGCTGATGAATTGGAACGGATCGGTGTGCCGACTGAAAGCGCGGGGTGTGGCTCAGTCCTCATGCGGGACGGAGGCGCTAGAGGGCCCTTCAGGTGAGGCACGTCGGGCTTCGGCTGCTGCACGTTCGCGGTGCAGAGTGCGGTAGTAGTCCTCCAGCCACCGGGTTGTCACCCGGTCGCGGTTGTACTGCCACGTGGTCAGGTCATGCAGCAGGCAGGCGTAGTCCGGCGCGACGCCGACTGAGCCCAACTGGCGCAGTACGCCGGGGAGCATGCGATGGATGCCGTCCACTTCCTGGCGGACCATGAGGTGGAGGCGGGACTCCGTGCCGTCCTCCTTGAGGCTGTCAGCTCCCGGTCGAGTAACGGCCAGAGCCAAACTCTCGCCGAGGCTCGTGCCCCGTGCGCGGAAGCCGGAGGGAGCCACAACGGCTTCCTCTTCGGCCGTGGCGTCCGTGTTCGCGGGGTTCGTGTCGGCCAGCCGCTGAGTTCGTGGCCGCGCCGCGATCAGAGCCGCCACGGCGTAATAGGCCCTTCTGCGAGAGCCTTTGGCGTCGTTCGGGACCAGCCCTTTGCGTAGGAGCGCGGCGTGGGTGCGGGCGGGAACTTCGTCCACCGGCTTGGCCAGACCGCGGCGTAGTGCCTGCTGCGTGCCTGGGTCGGCGCATGCGGCACGCACACCTGCTACGAAGCCGTCGTATGACTTCAGGAAGTCGTGGCGGGGCTCGGGAGGGGCACCACCAGATGAGGTCTCGGAGACAGTCGTGCTCATGCTGATGCCTTCTCCGTTTCCGTTGTGTGTTGCGCTCCTGTCGGGGGCGAGAGCCGCCGGGTGGGGTCGTCGAGGAGGCTGCGCACCAGCCCCCGAGCGCTCTCGCGGGCCTTCGCTCCGCGTGGGCTACCGGCTACCGGCCTGGTGACCTCGTCGTAGATGCGCAAGGCGATGCGGCCGAACGAACTCAGGGCGTGCACGAACTGCCCCGAGTCGAGACATTCCCAGAAGTGCTCTTCCGCTGTCGGCCAGTACGCCGCGAGTGCGGTGGCTGGCCAGGGGCCGATGCCCTTCATTGGCTTGGCGGGGCCTTCGGTCGGTTTTCCGCTCGGTTTGTCGTCGGTAAACGGGGAGGCGTAGGTGCGCCAGGCGCTGCGGAGTGCGACTGTGAGGCGCCAGGCAGCCTTCTCGGCAGCTTCCCGAGCCTCCTTTACCCCGAGGGCCAGGGCGTTGTCCCGGGCCTCTTCGGAGGTTTGGAGCAGGGAGAAGAGTGGTGGGGTGGAGGCGCTGAAATAGGTGCGGTCCCGGGTCTGGCCGTCCTGATCGAAGCCGTAGGCCGAGACGCGCAGCGATCGGAAGACGGGTTCCGGAATCTGGCTGCCGACGAGGCCGTCGAGGATGGGCGGGCGGCGACCGCCGTCGCCTCGGTTCATGAGGACAAGGGAGTCCAGGTCTCGCCACAGCGACCGCTCCGCCACGGCGTCGCGCGGGCGCAGCGTGCCGTCTTTGCTTTCATCCCAGATGAGGAACGGGTCGGTGTACGGGGGCCGGTTCTCGCGGAACGCCCAGGTGATGGCCGTGTCCACCACGGTCTCTCCGTCCGGCCCCGGGTACAGCAGGATGGCGTGCTGGTACTGCTCGGTGAGCGCGGACAGGGGGCCAACAGCTCCAGCGGGCGGTGCAAGAGGGTCGGGAAGTTCCTCCCGCTCCCATGGGCAGGCGTCGATGGCCGAGGAACGGCCAGGTTGGGGCCAGGTGCCGGGCGCCGGTATACCGAGGACAAGAGACTCGAAGAGCGTCCTGCCTGTCGGGTGGAACGACAGTGATCGGCGAAGCGGCCCGGCTACGGTGTTCCCGAACCGTTGGCCAGACACGGTGCGCGGGGTGCACTGACCGGACGGCCCGTAGTAGAGCTGAGCGATGAGGTGGAGGGCTGCCTGCCCGGATGGCAGCGGCAGCTGCTCGTCGTCGGTGAAGTGACCGAAGAAGACCTGGTTGTTACCGGCTGGGCGCCCCATCACCAGCTTGTTGACGCCCGACCGTCCCGCGGACTGCTCCACCAGCCGGGGGTCCTGGAGGAACGGTCGGTCCGGGTCGTGCAGGCGCAGTCGGCTGCCGTGCTCGGCCAGGTAAGCGTCCACGGTCTGGGGATCGAACCCCTCTGACGCCTCCAGCAGATCCCACCGCAGGTCCTGCCAGTCGTCGATGTTCGAAGCGGTGTGCAGGCCGACTATGCGCGCTGCCATCGCGCACAGCACGCGCATCAGACCCGAGGCAGCGGGCGGGAGGGCCACGGCCAGTCCGTCGATCCGATGAGCTTTCAGGAACAGCTCACGAAGACCGACGGTGGGGACGCCACCCTCGGTGCGGACGGGAATCCAGGGGCGATCACGAAGGTCATAGCAGTCAACGGGATTAGTGGACATCGCGAGGTAGCACCTCGATCGGTGAAGGAAGCGTGCGGCTAGGCATGATGAGCGGCGTGGTGGCTTAGCGTGGGGTTCTCTCCGTGCAGACGGAGGTGGCCCAGTGCTCAGTTGGGGCAGCAGTACGGCAGCAACCCCTCCCCGCGCAGGCGGGGGCCTCAAGGACATAGCGACCTGGCTGGATGTCAGTTTTTCTGCATCCGAGTGCCCTCAGCGTAGGACGGCATCTGCCAACCCGTCTGGCGTTTGGGGAAGGTGCTAAGTTGAAGTTGCGGTAGAAGGTGCCCCGCTAATTTTCCGAACGACAAGGCCGAGCGGACGTGTGACTGTCAGCCTTCGAGCACCCAGGGCTGGCCCCTCCCACCCGTCCGCCGTCATCCGGTGTGGCAGCAGCACCAGGCGGGCCAGTCGCGGCTCAACCCGCCAGGCTTTAGGGGGCTCGTTGGCGTCGGTGCACGCCTGCCGCCATGGCCCGTGAGCCAGGGGCACGACACAGCCGAGCAGCGCGCGGACCTGGGCGCGCGAGAATCGGCCGTCACGTCGGCTCCCGCGCTCCGGCATCGGAATCGTGCACTCCTCGTCCAGCCACAGGTTCACGCCGTCGTCGAAAACGGGCAGCAACTGGATCGTCTCCGCGCCCAGCCTGGTAGCGATAAGGTCCTCGTCGGCTTCACTGGCGGTCAGTTCATGCAGAGAGCCGACCATCGATGGCGCGGGCAGCATGACCATCCCGGCGAGTGCCCGACGTGCCATGTCGTCGGTCAGTCGCCGGACGTCCCGTTCGATCAGCGTGTCGGCATCGGCCGACGCGAACTCCGGCACGTAAACCTCGTCGACCAGCTGTTGCACGTCCTCGGGGACCCGCACCGGCGTGCTCCCACGCCGTTCGAGAAGTTCCAGGGTGCGCTGCAGAAGAGAAGGCGCGTACACGTCACCCCAGGCGGCCGGTACCAACATGCGGCCGTCGGTGCCTGTCGGGGCGAGGACCACCAGCCTGGGCTCCTTGCACCACGCTGGCCTTGACGGCCCTGGCTTCGAGTGCCGCCATACCCGCCCGGCTCGCTGCAGAAGAAGGGCCATCGGCGCGAGGTCGGAGACGATCAGGTCGAAATCCAGATCGAGGGACTGCTCGATCACCTGGGTGGATACGAGCACGGCGCCCCGCGGTGGCCTGGGGCGCCGGACGTTCTCCCTGTCGATGCGGCCAAACCAGCTCTCCGCCTCTGCGGTGATCGCAGCCCTGCGGTTCGCGGGGAAACGGGCGTGGAGCAGCCGAAGGCGAGGGCCAGCCTCGGCATCCTCTCGCGCTTGGTCCTCGGATGAGCGGTCGTCCCAGCCGGAGTAGTCGGGCCCGTAGAGGGCCCGGTAGTGCTCGCGCAGCACCTCATAGGTCTTTTGGGCTTCAGCGACGGTTGTACAGATCACGGCCGCGCAACCGCCCCGGGCTGTCACAGCTCGAAGCTCCCTGAGCAGCGTGGCCCGGCGTCCATCTGCCCGGTCAGCTTCATACGTGTGGGCGACAGACCGGACCGTCACCGACAACTCCCTTGCCCTCTCGCTGCCTACGGGTTCTTCCGGCACGGTCACGGAGCCGCTCCGCACGTCCACGTGCACCCAACCCGGGTACATGGGCACGGGAAGCTCGTGAGACCCGGCCGGTCGGCCCGCGCCGGTCAAGTAGGCGTCCAGCAGCCCGGTAGCCGTCTCACCGGTGAGGGTGGCGGACAGGAGCACCACGGGTACTCCCATGGCGCCCAGCCACACAAGCAGCCGCAACAGCAACGCATGGGTGTACGCGTCATAGGCATGGGCCTCGTCGACCACGACCGTCTTACCCGACAGCCCCAGGTGACGCAGAGCGTTCCGCTTCAACGGAAGGACCCCCATGAGGGCCTGGTCGATCGTTCCGACCGAGACCGGGGCGAGAACGCCCCGTCCGCGCGACCGCAGCCAACGGCTGGCCGCGACGCGGACCTCGCCAGCTACCTCGCCGCCGTCATGGTCGGTGAGAACACGCGGTTCCGCAGCCTCGTCTTCCGATGCACCGTCGGTGTAGGGCTCATACAGGTCCGCGGAACCATGGAGCAGGGTCACCTGAGCCGATCGCAGCAGGTTCCGCCGGGCGAAGCCGACCACCCGGTCGTACATCTGGTTCGCCGTGGCCTGTGTCGGAAGGGCGAAGAAGAGCCCACCGCTGCCGCAGGCCGCTCCCATCACCGTCGCGGCGTACAGCGCGGCCTCCGTCTTTCCCTCGCCGGGGGGCGCTGTCACCAGCAGGACACCTGGCCCGGACACCGCAGCGGGCAGGCCTCTTTCGAGGCTGAGCTGCAATGGAAAAGGGTGACGGATCCCGGGGAACAGTCCGGCGAACCCCTCGGGGCGGAAGGACGCCTGTCCAAGGCCGGCATCCGCCACAAGGCCGCTGGCCGCCCGTGAGGCACGCTTGGCGTGGGCAGCCATCAACTCCGAAGATGCGAGCCCACCATTCGCTTCAGCCGCGGTCTGCTGAGCAGAAACGAAGTGATCCTGGCTCGCCAGCCAGTCGGACAAGATCACCACGCCAGCGGTGATCACGGCTAGTTCCACGGGCATCGCCCGTGTGGTGGGCGCCTCTGGCCGACCGAGCACGTCATGGAGAGCCGCGACGTGCTCCCGTCGCTGCTCCGCCCAGCCACCCCCGCCTAGTTCAGGAAGGTCGCGCAGGGGATCGCGCAGGTGCTGCGCCTCAACCGCCACGGGATACCGTCCGTGGTGGCCGCCAAGCAGTTGGGCAACCTGTGTGAGGAGAAGGCGAGCGGGTCGTCCCGAGGAGGGGTACCCAAGGGCGGCAAGCATGTGCGGGAGCGCCCGGTTCGTAGCGAACTCGTGGCGAATCTTGGACGTGTGGCTGTCCAGCGTCCTGTCGTGGACGTACTGAGACTCCCCGAGAAACGAACAGTGACCAGGCGCGTCCTGGCGGGCCATGTCCTGGAACTGAGGAAGTATCTTTCCGATGTCATGGAGCCCCGCCCAGAACATCACCAGCTCCCGGGCCGTGGTGGGCCCAACGCACAGCGAAGCAGCTATCGCCTCCTGCTGAGTCTTCGTCAGCACTTCGCCCCAGACAGCACCAGCAACCATCGCTGTGTCCAGGAGATGCCCAATCAACGGATAGGGTCTCGCAAGCCCCTTGGACTTCCCCCACAACCGCGTATCGATCACGCCTCGCCCCTCCCTCGTGTGCGCGCTCCCGATTCGCGTACTCCACCACACGCCTCTGACATCATGTGTTGGTGATGGCCACTCAGCTCCGTCAAGGAAGTGCAAAGCCCCTTAGAAGTTGCAGGTCACTAAGTGTGGTCCCCGCGCAGGCGGGGGTGATCCGACATCGTTCACCACCTGGCGCAGGTGGGCGAAGTGGTCCCCGCGCAGGCGGGGGTGATCCGTCGCGGTTCCACCCGGTGCCGGTCATCCGTAAGTGGTCCCCGCGCAGGCGGGGGTGATCCGGACATGACACGACAGCGATACCTTCTTCCGTCGTGGTCCCCGCGCAGGCGGGGGTGATCCGCCGAAGTCGCAGCGTAAGCGGCGTGAGAGTAGTGGTCCCCGCGCAGGCGGGGGTGATCCGCTCCTCAAAGAGGTGGCCGAACTGCTGAGACTGTGGTCCCCGCGCAGGCGGGGGTGATCCGCTACTGTCCAACCGGCCTAGCCTCGGACAACGGTGGTCCCCGCGCAGGCGGGGGTGATCCGGCGCCGTAGCCAGCCATCCCGAGATAGGTATGGTGGTCCCCGCGCAGGCGGGGGTGATCCGACGTCCTTCGCGGCACGGTGGTGGACAAGCTCGTGGTCCCCGCGCAGGCGGGGGTGATCCGCGCGATGCGTCGTCGGGCCGGGGCTGCCGAATGTGGTCCCCGCGCAGGCGGGGGTGATCCGAGTGTCGGCCGCTCGTCGCCGGGCCGGGCGTAGTGGTCCCCGCGCAGGCGGGGGTGATCCGTCTTCCCGGCCGTCCTTCGTGAGCCACTTGATGTGGTCCCCGCGCAGGCGGGGGTGATCCGGAACCCGCCAATCTCTTAGCCGCCGTCCTCCAGTGGTCCCCGCGCAGGCGGGGGTGATCCACCGACCCACGTTCCACTGTGGGCCTACAACCAGTGGTCCCCGCGCAGGCGGGGGTGATCCGTCCAATCCCGGCGGTGTGCTGGGCACGTTCGGGTGGTCCCCGCGCAGGCGGGGGTGATCCGCCGTGGGCGCGGGGAGAGAGCCAGCTGGGGTAGTGGTCCCCGCGCAGGCGGGGGTGATCCGTGTGGCGGATCCCCTCTCTGGCATCCGCCACAGTGGTCCCCGCGCAGGCGGGGGTGATCCGCCGTCGGCCGTCCCCGGGACCGCATGCGGCACGTGGTCCCCGCGCAGGCGGGGGTGATCCGACCAACTCCCACGGACCGGTGTTGACGTCCATGTGGTCCCCGCGCAGGCGGGGGTGATCCGCAGTTCGCCGCCAACCAGGCGGCTCGTGCCCGGTGGTCCCCGCGCAGGCGGGGGTGATCCGTCAGGCACGCACAGCTTGGCGGTTACGGCAACGTGGTCCCCGCGCAGGCGGGGGTGATCCGACGGTTGACTGGGATTCGTGTAACTACATGCGGTGGTCCCCGCGCAGGCGGGGGTGATCCGCCGACGGGGAAGATGGCGAATTTGGCGGAGACGTGGTCCCCGCGCAGGCGGGGGTGATCCAGGAACAGCGCCAGCATCAGCGGGGCCACCCAGGTGGTCCCCGCGCAGGCGGGGGTGATCCGCCGTCGTCTACGCCGAGGATGACGCAGAGATCGTGGTCCCCGCGCAGGCGGGGGTGATCCGGTGATGGTGTTGCCGACGAACGTGGTCTGGAAGTGGTCCCCGCGCAGGCGGGGGTGATCCGCGAACTCGCCCACGTCCGTGTTGCGCGAGTAGGTGGTCCCCGCGCAGGCGGGGGTGATCCGGCGGTTGCGACCCCATGCCGGTAGTCATGGGGGTGGTCCCCGCGCAGGCGGGGGTGATCCTCCACCGCGACCACGGTCACGTCGACGGCGCAGAGTGGTCCCCGCGCAGGCGGAGGTGATCCGCAGCACCAGAGGACGGACCCATATCCGCAATCGTGGTCCCCGCGCAGGCGGGGGTGATCCGTACTGGGCGCCGTGCTCGATTGGGGCATGTGGGTGGTCCCCGCGCAGGCGGGGGTGATCCGACGACGCACCCCCGGAGCGCTCGGGCGGCGGCGTGGTCCCCGCGCAGGCGGGGGTGATCCGGCCGGTTGGTTGTCGTCGAGGAGGACACGCAGGTGGTCCCCGCGCAGGCGGGGGTGATCCGGAGTACGTCGAGAAGATTCGAGGGCAGTTCGTGTGGTCCCCGCGCAGGCGGGGGTGATCCGATGGAGCACCAGTACGGCTACGTGAACGCCAAGTGGTCCCCGCGCAGGCGGGGGTGATCCGAAGCTGGGTCTGTGGAAGTGCGTGATCGGGGAGTGGGTTCCGCGCAGGCGGGGGTGATCCATCGACAATGGCGCCGACGCCGAACGTGTACGGGTGGTCCCCGCGCAGGCGGGGGTGATCCGGCGCATCCGGCGGCGGCGGATCGGTCGGCGGTGTGGTCCCCGCGTAGGCGGGGGTGATCCGCAGGCTCAGCAGGGCGTCGAACAGGCCGACTAGTGGTCCCCGCGCAGGCGGGGGTGATCCTAGACATGCTGCACTTTTGGTCGGGTACCTGATGTGGTCCCCGCGCAGGCGGGGGTGATCCGGCCAACGAATCCCTCTTCGAAGGGTTCTACAAGTGGTCCCCGCGCAGGCGGGGGTGATCCCGCGCCGGGTCAGTCGCGCGGGGTCGGTGACGAGTGGTCCCCGCGCAGGCGGGGGTGATCCGGAGCTCGTCACCGTCGCCGCCAACTGCTCCCAGTGGTCCCCGCGCAGGCGGGGGTGATCCGACGGGTGCCAGCCCGTGGCTGTACACCTACACGTGGTCCCCGCGCAGGCGGGGGTGATCCGGTATGAAGTGGCATGAGTCCTCCTGGGGTTGGGTGGTCCCCGCGCAGGCGGGGGTGATCCGACCATGGGCGAGATCCAGAAGTCCGCTGACGAGTGGTCCCCGCGCAGGCGGGGGTGATCCGCCCCAAGCCCCCGCCGACCCGGCCCCGGCCGAGTGGTCCCCGCGCAGGCGGGGGTGATCCGCCATCCCCCCACCCGTTGGTCCGTCGATTCGTGTGGTCCCCGCGCAGGCGGGGGTGATCCTCACCGAAGCCCAGGCGGCGCTGCCCGGCCACTGTGGTCCCCGCGCAGGCGGGGGTGATCCGCCCACCTCGGAGATCTACAAGGTCGCGCTTGAGTGGTCCCCGCGCAGGCGGAGGTGATCCGGGTCCGTGAGTTGGCAGATGATGCGGCCGGGTGTGGTCCCCGCGCAGGCGGGGGTGATCCGGTGGAGCCCCGGCCTTACGCAGCGGCCGGGGCGTGGTCCCCGCGCAGGCGGGGCTGATCCGACGGGTACACCGCGCTCACCGCGATGGAGCGGGTGGTCCCCGCGCAGGCGGGGGTGATCCGTTCAGCTTCTCCAGCCCCAACTGGGCGATCGGGGGTCCCCGGCAGGCGAGGCTTCCGGCCAACCTCCGGCCAGAGAGCAACTGCCATGGGGGAGCCTGCCTACTGCACCGCTGGTCAGAATGGGTGCGCCGCCTGTACCCATGGCGGTCTTGAAAACCGTCGTGGCAGCGATGTCACCGTGGGTTCAAATCCCACACTCTCCGCCGAGGCTGGCGAATTAGCTGGCCAGAAGGGGCGTCCCTGAGAACGGGGCGCCCCTTCTGCATGCCCCCTGTCTCAAGCGAGCCGCCCGTGTCCCAGGTTTGACCAGTGTGTATGGGCCATGTGTGGTCAGGGCTCGTGCTACCGAGCTGGGTCTTGGCGCCGTCTAATGGACCATGTTCCACATCTGGTACCGGTTGGTGTGGTTGTAGCAGGTGGTCTTGGCGACCGGGGCGCCCTGCGGGGGGCCCTGCTGCCACAGCAGCTGATTCCGGTGTCCGTCCTGTCCGCGATCAAGGCAGAGCACATCGTTGAAGTCCGGCTGGTAGTTGGCGAACTGCCAACTGTTGCTAGGGTTGCCGGAGCTGTTACCGACCCAGGTCATGTTCCACTGGTCGTGGTAGTCGCTCGAATTGCACCCGGCCGCGCGGGTCGCGAACCAGCCATTGGGATCCGGGGTGGACCGCGACCACTGGACTCGCAGGCAGTTGCCCTCCTTGCGATGGACGATCTGCACCCGGTCGTAGTAGCCACCGACGCTGCTGTCGTAGGACACGACGTTCCACCGCTGCCACGGATTACCGGGCTGGCACGGATTGGTGTAGACATCGCCGCCGTTGGAGTCCAGACAGTAGCCGGTGGCGTAGTCCTGGAGCATCACGTTGTACTGGTAGGTGTTCGCTTGGGCGGTGCCCGCTGTTCCCGCCACTGCCGCGGCCGCCAGCACGCCAGCCGCCAGTGCCGATCTCACCTTTAAGTTCACCGAGAGTCCTCTCTCCCCGTACCTCGGCGGTACGCACGAGAACCCTGACAGGCGAGCGAACAGGCGAATAGGGGATGGAAGGTCAAGAAACGGTTCATTCCGCTCTCGGTGTCCGGGTGCTCAACCGGTCCTCTCGGGTGGCGGTGGCTGAGGCGTCCAGTTCATGTCGGGCTCTGGATGACGGGACCGCACTGGGCGCTGCTACACGCCGTTGAGACGCGCATGGCCGGCGCGGTAGTCAGCCTCCGGTCGGCAGTGCCGAGGAGTGGTGGTTGATGATGAGCCACCGGCCGCCGCGAAGCACGTAGACGAAGGTGTAGCGGGCGTCGACCTTGGACTTGGTGCCGTTCGCGTCGGTGAGCGTGAACTGGTAGAGGCCGGTGTCGACGGCCGCGGTGGGGCCGAGGACGTTGATGACCCGTCTTTGGATCCTGCCGACAGGCTTGCTTTGGAGAAAATGCTTGAAGTAGTCGATGATCTCGGCTCGGTTGGTGCTGATTCGAGCCGAGACTGTCGGCAGCAGCACGGCGTCGGGCGCGTAGAGGTCCGCGACGCGGTTCGGGTCACCGGTGGCGAGTGCCGCGTTCCACTGGTCGAACAACGCCGCGATCTGTCGGCGTGGGGGCAGTTGCGTTGTGGCCGTCTGTGGGGCGCGGGGCCGGGCACGGATTACGGCCGTGGGTCCCGCACCGGCGAGGAGTACGGCGGTGGCGGCAGCAGCGGCGCCGGTGGCGTATATGCGCCTCATGAGGTACCTCCCGCGCTTTCCGGTTTTGCGCGTCTGTAACACCAGCCTCTCCCACCACGCGTGATTCAGCACGTGCAGGGCTGCCGAAGGCACGGATGACGGCGGTCGCGAGACCGACACTCTGCGCGTGAGCGCTGACGCGCAGGTGAGCGAGGGGGCGCCCGCAGGATCCGGGTGCCCCCCCCGCTTGTCGTTCGCGCGGTGACCGGTCGGTGAGGGCGCCGGAACGGCGGGTGCTCGGCTGCCGAGTGGTCCGGTTCCGGTGGACGGCGGCGCCTACCGTGGCGGCGGACTCACAGAGGGCCCGTCCGCCGCGTTGTGTGGGCGTCCCGCATTCGCCAAGTCGACTGTGGCGAAACGATGTTTATCGACAGATCCTCACGCTTGCGGGGTAAATGGGGTGCCAGGAGTGGTTCCTGGGGGTTCCCGTGGGCAAGTCTGGATTCGCGGCGCCGCAGAGGTGGCGGAGCGGCTGGCCGGCCGCTCGCCCACACCAGTTCCTGGGAGGAATCGAACATGAGCAAGATCCGTACCGCCCGTGTCCTGGCCGCCTTCGCAGCGCTGCCGCTCACCGCGGTTCTGTTCGCCGGTACGGCAGCGGCGGACGACGGCTCCTTCGCCAACGACCACTCGCAGTCGAGCGTCAACAGCACGGGACAGGTGTCCTCGGGCGAGGGCGCCACGAACCAGAGCAACACCGCCAGTGTGAACGGATCCGGCGACGCGCGAATCGAGCAGCAGAATGTGCGGGTGATCTTCTCCAGGTTCTGGTGAACGCGGCGCGAGTCCCCGGCGTGCCGCCGTAGTTCATGGCGGCCGGGGTTCCGCGCGGCAGGTCGGTGAGGTGGCTGTGCGACGGCGTGATCGATGCCGTCGCACGGCCCTTTTTGGTGCCGTAGTGGCCTCCGGGATGTTGTCCACAGGGTGTGGACAACATCCCGGTGTCTTGACGCTCCCAGGCGACCTGACGGACAGTCAGAATATGGCGGATGCGGGGTTCGACGAGCGGATCAAGGCGTACGAGGGGCGGTCGGCCGTCACCGGGGGCGAGGGGCGCGACCCCGTCAACTCCCCCATGATCAGGCACTGGTGCGAGGCGCTGGGCCATCCCGTACCCGCCGACGGCTCCGCGCCCGCCACCATGTTGCAGGTGTGGACCATGGCCGGACTCCCCGGCCACGGCGACCGGTCCGGGCCGTACGACGATCTGCTCGGCGTGCTCGACGCCGCCGGATTCACCGCCGTCGTCGCCACCGACTGCGAGCAGGAGTACCTGCGAGCGCTGCGCCCCGGCGACCGGATCGTCTTCGACGCCGTCATCGAGTCGGTCTCGCCGCGCAAGACCACCAAGCTGGGCGCCGGGCACTTCATCACCACCAGGATGGACCTGCGCAGCGCGGGCGAACCGGTCGGCACCCACCGCTTCCGGATCCTCAAGTACGCGCCCGTACGGCGCGAGACGCCCGCCAGAAGGCCGCGTCCGGTCGTCAACCGGGACAACGCCGGTTTCTGGGACGGGGTTTCGCGCCGTGAACTGCTCATACAGCGCTGCGCGGACTGCGGAGCCTTGCGCTTCCCCTGGCTGCCGGGTTGCGGGCAGTGCGGCGGACAGCGGTGGGACCCGGTCAGGGCGAGCGGTTCCGGCACCGTCTACTCGTACGTCGTCATGCACCATCCGCCGTTCCCGGCCTTCGATCCGCCGTACGCGGTGGCGCTGGTGGAACTGGCCGAGGGGGTGCGGATGGTCGCCAACGTGACGGGTGTGCCGTACGACAAGGTGCGCATCGGCATGCCGGTGGAGCTCGAATTCACCGGCGTCGACCCGGAGTTGACGCTTCCGGTGTTTCGGGCGAGGGGGGAGGTTTAGATGCGTGCCGGTGACGAACTGGCGCCGCTGCGCATACCGATCACCCGGACGCTGATCGTCGCCGGTGCCATAGCCACTCGCGACTACCAGGACGTTCACCACGACGCCGAGGCCGCCCGCGCCAAGGGCTCGCCCGACATCTTCATGAACATCCTCACCACGAACGGCCTGGTCGGCCGCTACGTCGCCGAACACCTCGGACCGGCCGCCGAACTGCGCAAGGTCGCCATCCGGCTGGGCGTGCCCAACTACCCGGGCGACGAGATGGAGTTGAGCGGACGCGTCGCCTCCGTGGACACCGACGAGGAGGGCCGCACGGCCGTCATCGAGGTGACCGGCGCCAACGCGCTCGGCGCGCACGTCACCGGACGGGTCACCGTCCGTCTGCCACGGGGAGGCGGCCATGAGCCTGCGCGCTCCTGACGCCCTCGGCGGGCGCGCCGCGATCGTGGGGATCGGTGCCACCGCGTTCACCAAGGACTCCGGCCGCAGCGAACTGGCCCTCGCCGCCGAGGCGGTGCGCGCCGCGCTGGACGACGCGGGGCTGCGCCCCGCGGACGTCGACGGGCTGGTCACCTTCACCATGGACACCAGCCCGGAGATCACCGTCGCCCAGGCGACCGGCATGGGCGAGCTGTCCTTCTTCTCCCGCGTCCACTACGGCGGCGGCGCGGCCTGCGCCACCGTCCAGCAGGCCGCGCTCGCGGTCGCGGCCCAGGTGGCCGAGGTGGTGGTCTGCTACCGGGCGTTCAACGAGCGCTCCGGCCGCCGCTTCGGGTCCGGCGTCCAGCACCGCGAACCGTCCGCCGAGGGCGTGGCGCTGGGCTGGGTGCTGCCGTTCGGGCTGCTGACGCCCGCCTCCTGGGTCGCGATGGCCGCCCAGCGGTATCTGCACACGTACGGGCTGGGCCCGGACGCCTTCGGGCCGGTGGCGGTCGCCGACCGGCGGCACGCGGCCACCAATCCGGCCGCCTACTTCCATCGCAGGCCCATCACCCTCGCCGACCACGCCGCCTCGCGCTGGATCGCCGAACCGCTGCGGCTGCTGGACTGCTGCCAGGAGACCGACGGCGGCCAGGCGATCGTCGTCACCTCCCTGGAGCGAGCCCGTGACCTGCGGCGACGCCCCGCCGTGATCATCGCGGCGGCACAGGGCACGGGCCGCGCGCAGCAGCAGATGACCGGTTTCTACCGCGACGACCTCACCGGGCTGCCGGAGATGGGGGTGGTCGCCCGCCAGCTGTGGCGCACTTCCGGTCTTGGGCCAGGCGATGTGGACACCGCTGTGCTGTACGACCACTTCTCGCCGTTCGTGCTGATGCAACTGGAGGAGTTCGGTTTCTGCGGGCGGGGGGAGGCCGCGGACTTCGCCGCCGACGGCGGGCTGGAGATCGACGGGCGGCTGCCGGTCAACACCCACGGCGGCCAGCTCGGCGAAGCGTATCTGCACGGCATGAACGGCATCGCCGAGGCCGTACGGCAGGTGCGCGGCAGCAGCGTCAACCAGGTCCCGGACGCCTCCTGCGCACTGGTGACCGCGGGCACCGGCGTGCCGACCTCGGGGCTGCTGCTGGGCCGCGACGGCTGACGCCCGCGGCGGTACCCCTTTCGGGGGACGCGAGGGGTGCAGACGGCTGAACCGGACGTTTCAAGGGGCGCGCCTCCCGCGTACCGTGCCCGCCGCCCTTTTGACTCCCCGTCATGCGTGATAACAACCGGATCATCCGACTTGTGCTTGTCATGATGGTGTCCCTCGCCTGCGCGGTCACGGGCAGCGCGCCCGTCGCGGCGAAGGGCTCGGCCCGACGGCCCGGCCCGCACCTGAGGGTCACCACCGCCGACGGACACCGCACCGGCCGGGCCCCGTCGCACAGGCGCGGCGGCGTCCACCGCGCACCGTCGAGACGGCCCCGCGACCCCGGTCCGGGTTCCGGACCGGCACAGCTCGGACCCGGTCCGGTGCCCGACCCCGGCCAGCCCGACAACCCCTTCCCCGGTTGGCCCGGTGACCTGCGGCTGCCGGACATGGGCGACCTGCGGGACCTGGGCAACCTCGGGGACCTCGGCGACCTGGGCGGCGTGGGAGTCGTGCGCGGCGTGGACATTCCCGGCGACCCGGCGCGCACCCAGCCCCCCCAAGCGCCGAGCCCCACTCCGGCCCCGCCCAGCACGCGCGACCCGCACCAGCGCGCCGCCCAGTCGCGGGTGTGGCCCACCACCGACGACCCCCGCCACCACGGCGCCCAGATCTTCCGGGGCTGGGGATTCGACGTCTGCTCGGCCCCCTCGCTGGACACCATGCGGGCCTGGCGGGACTCCAAGTACGGCGCGATCGGCGTGTACATCGGCGGCAGATCCCGCAGCTGCCCCCAGGACAACCTCACCCGCCACTGGGTGCACAAGGTCACCAGGATGGGCTGGCGACTGCTGCCGGTCTACGTCGGTTCGCAGTCGCCGTGCGCCACCGCCGAGTCGCACCGGGCGAACGTGATCGACGAGGACGACATCGAGGGCCAGGCCACGCACGAGGCCGACGACGCGGTCTACAACGCGGAGCGCCTCGACATGGACCGCAACAGCCCGATCTACCTCGACATGGAGTCGTACGACACGAAGTACCGGTTCTGCACGCGTCCGGTGCTGGAGTTCGTCCAGGCGTGGAGCCGGGAAGTGCGCAGCCGCGGCTATCTGCCGGGGTTCTACAGCAACGTCAACGCCGGAATCGCGCAGATGGAGCGGGCCCGCCGACACGGCCACTCCGACCTGCCGGACCTGGTGTGGTTCGCGCACTGGGGCGTGGAGCCCGACGTCTACGAGGAGCCGAAGCTGTCCAGCGGCGCCTGGCGCCCGCACCGCCGCGTCCACCAGTACGCCGGTGACAGACGCGAGACGCACGGCGGTCAGACCCTCGTCATCGACCGGGACCTCGTCGACGCACCGGTGGCGATCATCCGCAAGGACGGATGACGCGAGGACGCGTGACGCCAGGCCACGCCCGGCGCGCGGCCGTGCCGCGAGGACGCCGTCACCCGAGGTGACGCGCGGTTCCCGCGCCCGGCAGGCAACGCGCGCCGTGGCCCGTGGCGTCCCCTCGGGTGGAACCCCGACCCGGGGCCACCCTCGGGAGGTAGGCGGACGCCCACCCCTACGACTTCAGGGTGACCCGGCTTTTGGACCTGCGGCCGATCCCCGGAGCCCTCGGCGCTCATAGCGTTGAGGGCATGACCACGCCTGTGTGCACCAGCGCTCAGCAGCAGTTCACCCGTTACGTCCAGGACAGGGGACCGGTGCTGCTGCGTACCGCCCGTTCCCTGACCGCCAACCCGTGTGATGCCGAGGACCTGCTGCAAACGGCGCTGGCCAAGACCTACCTGGCGTGGGACCGGATAGCCGACCACGGCGCGCTGGACGGATACGTACGGCGCACGCTGGTCAACACGCGCACCTCGCAGTGGCGCAAGCGCCGCATCGACGAGTTCGTCTGCGAGGAACTGCCGGAGAGCAGCGCCCCCGGCCCCGACGCGGCCGAGCACCAGGCCCAGCGCGACGCGCTGTGGAGCGCGATAGGGCGGCTACCGGCCCGCCAGCGCGCGATGGTCGTGCTGCGCTACTACGAGGACCTCACCGAAGTGCAGACCGCCCAGTTGCTCGGCGTCTCGGTGGGCACGGTCAAGAGCTCGGTCTCCCGCGCCCTGGTGAAGCTGCGCACCGACCCGGAACTGCTCGCCTGGTAGCGGGGGCGGTACGGAAGCCGAACGCGCCGCTCGCGGCGGCCCCGGCGGACGGAGGCGAAAGCCGGGCCCGGCCTGCCCGAGGCGCACCGGCCGACCGAAAGGAACCCGCCGCGGCCTAGCCATACCGCACGGTATGCCAGCACAATCACGGGAAACCTACTCCCGCGTAGCGCGTCAACGAGGAGGCTTCCCGGTGCTGAGCACGATGCAGGACGTACCCCTGCTGGTCTCGCGGATCCTGACCCATGGCTCGACCGTGCACGGTCGAGCGCGGGTCACCACCTGGGCCGCGGGCGCCGAACCGCGGCGCCGGAGCTTCGCCGAGATCGGCGCGCGCGCCGCCCGGCTCGCGCACGCGCTCCGCGACGAACTCGGCGTCGCCCCCGACGACCGGGTCGCGACGCTGATGTGGAACAACGCCGAGCACGTCGAGGCGTACTTCGCCATCCCCTGCATGGGCGCGGTGCTGCACACGCTCAACCTGCGGCTGCCCCCCGAGCAGCTGACCTGGATCGTCAACCACGCGGCGGACCGGGTCATCCTCGTCAACGGCACGCTGCTGCCGCTGCTCGCCCCGCTGCTACCGCGGCTGGAGTCCGTGGAGCACCTGGTGGTCGTCGGCCCCGGCGACACCTCCGTACTCGACGGCTGCCGTCCGGCCGTCCACGAGTACGAGTCGCTGATCGCCGACCGCCCGGACCGGTACGAGTGGCCGGAGCTGGACGAACGGCAGGCCGCGGCGATGTGCTACACCTCGGGCACCACCGGCGACCCCAAGGGCGTGCTCTACAGCCACCGGTCCATCTACCTGCACTCGATGCAGGTCAACATGGCCGAGTCGTTC
Source organism: Streptomyces sp. PLK1-5 (assembly GCA_037034305.1). Classification (GTDB taxonomy): domain Bacteria; phylum Actinomycetota; class Actinomycetes; order Streptomycetales; family Streptomycetaceae; genus Streptantibioticus_A. Next base: position 243,636 of record JBAGJY010000008.1, on the reverse strand, counting down.
TCGCTGACCGACCGGGACACCACCTTGCCCGTCGTCCCGATGTTCCACGTGAACGCCTGGGGCATCCCGCACGCCGCGTTCATGACCGGCATCAACATGCTGATGACCGACCGGTTCCTGCAACCCGCCGCCGTCGCCGAGATGATCGAGGCCGAGCGGCCCACCCACGCCGCCGCTGTGCCCACCATCTGGCAGGGACTGCTGGCCGAACTCACCGAACGGCCACGGGACGTCTCCTCGCTGCGTCAGGTGATCATCGGCGGCTCGGCCTGCCCGCCGTCGCTGATGCGGGACTTCCAGGAGCGGCACGGCATCGAGGTCTGCCACGCCTGGGGGATGACCGAGACCTCGCCGCTGGGCACCACCTCCCACCCTCCGGCCGGAGCCACCGATGAGGAGGCCTGGGCGTACCGGTTCACCCAGGGCCGGTTCCCCGCCTCGGTGGCGGCCCGGCTGATCGGCCCGTCCGGTGAGGTGATGCCGTGGGACGGCGAGAGCACGGGCGAACTGGAGGTGCGCGGGCCGTGGATCGCGGGCGCCTACTTCGGCGGCGCCGGAGCCGAACCGCTCGCCCCCGCGGACAAGTTCCACGACGGCTGGCTGCGCACCGGCGACGTCGGGGCGATCTCCGCGGACGGCTATCTGACGTTGACCGACCGTGCGAAGGACGTCATCAAGTCGGGCGGTGAGTGGATCTCCTCGGTGGAGTTGGAGAACCACCTGATGGCCCACCCCGACGTGGCGGAGGCGGCCGTCGTTGCGGTCCCGGACGAGAAGTGGGGTGAACGGCCGCTCGCCACCGTGGTGTTGAAGGAGGGCGCGGTGGCCGACTACGCCACGCTGCGTGTCTTCCTCACCGAACGCGTCGCCCGCTGGCAGGTTCCGGAGCGCTGGACGATCGTCTCCGCCGTGCCCAAGACGTCGGTGGGCAAGTTCGACAAGAAGGTGATCCGCCGCCAGTACGCGGACGGCCAGTTGGACGTCACGGTGTTCTGAGTCGCCGTCCGCGTCCGGTGATCGGCGTGGCCCGGCGGTCGGTGACCGCCGGGCCACGTACTACAGCTCGGTACCGATCTTGCTCAGCAGGTCCACGATCCGGCCCTGCACCTCGGCACTGGTGGAACGTTCCGCGAGGAACAGCACCGTCTCGCCGGAGCCGAGCCGCGGCAGTTCGGCCGGTTCGATGTCCACCGAGGTGTAGACGACGAGCGGGGTGCGGTTCAGCAGACCGTTCGCCCGCAGCCAGTCGACGATCCCGACCCGGCGCCGCCTGATCAGCATCAGATCCATCACGACCAGGTTCGGCCGCAACTGTGCGGCCAAAGCTGCCGCGTCGCCCTCCGACGCCGCGTGCGCCACCTGCATCCCGCGCCGCTCCAACGTCGCGGTGAACGCCGCCGCGATGTCCCGGTGGCTCTCCACGAGCAGCACCCGCGGCGGGTGCTGCTCACTGTCGCGCGGCGCCAACGCCTTGAGCAGCACGGCCGGATCGGCGCCGTACGCCGCCTCCCGCGTCGCCTGGCCGAGCCCCGCGGTCACCAGCACCGGCACCTCGGCGGCCACCGCCGCCGACCGCAGCGACTGCAGCGCGGTCCGGGTGATCGGCCCGGTCAGCGGGTCCACGAACAGCGCCGCCGGATACTCGGCGACCTGCGCGTCCACCTCCTCGCGCGAGCGCACCGTCACCGGACGGTAGCCGCGGTCGGTCAACGCCTGCCGGGTCGAGACATCGGGCTCCGGCCAGACCAGCAGTCGGCGCGGGCTGCTCAGCTCCACCTCGGCGCCGTCCGCCTCGGCGGCGGGCGCCGCCGGGGCCGCGCTGACCTCCACCGCGCCGTTCGGGCCGTCCAGATGCTCGGGTCCCTCGTCGCCTTCGGCGGGCGCGCCTATGGCGAACGCCTGGCCCTCACCCTGACTGTCGCTGGCCTGGAACGCCGGATTCGACGTCGCGGCCTGCTCCGTCGGATGCTGCCGGGCGGGCTCGGCGGCCTGTGGCTGCGGCGGGGCGGTCAGCTTCCGGCGCCGCCCGGAACCACCGCCCGCGGCGGGCTGGCCGGCGGGCGGCGTCTGCTGCCCGGGCTGGGCGTACGCCACGCCCTGCCCCAGGGTCCGCACGCTGATCGCCCGGCCCTCCGACTGCGGCGACTCGGCACCCTGCGGCGTTCCGTTCGCGGCCTGCCAACCGGCCGGACCCGGCTGGCCGTTGGCCTGGCGCGCAGCCGGACGAACCGGCTCCGCCGGGCTGCCGCCCTCGCCTGGCGGCAGACCCTGGTGCACCGGGTCGTCAACGGCCTGGGCGGCCGGGGGCAGCGCACCGGGCGAGGGCTGCCCGGCGGCGGGCTTCCTGGCCCGGCGACCGGACGGCCGGGGCGCCTGCTCCGCGGTGCCCGAGGGCGACGCCGGTTCGATCGCCAGCGGTTCCGCCTGCTCGGGCAGCGCGGCCGCCTGCTCCGGCAGCGCGGGACGCGCCCGGCGGCCCCGCGGTGTGGCCGCCGCCTGTTCAGGCAGCGCCGGGTGGCCGGGCTCGGGCTGCTGAGCGGCGGGCAGCGCCTCGGCGAGTTCGGGCTCGCTCGGCGCGGCGGGCGGCAGCGCGTACGCGGCGGGCCGCGCGGGCAGCTCCGGCTGCTGGCCCTCGGCCAGCGTGCGCCGGGCCCGGCGACCGGTCGGCCGGGCCTGCGTTCCGGCCGCGTTGGAGCCGCCGCTTCCGTTCCCCGCGGCGCCATCCGGGACGGGCTGCTGCTCGACGCCGCCGGGCTCAGCGGGGCGCAGCGCACGGCGCCTCCCGGTGGGCTGCTCCTGCGGGGCGGCGTTCGCCGAGGGGCCGGCCGGAAGCGCGATCGGCCCGCCGCTGCTCTCGTCGACCGGGCGCCGCGGCCGCGGCGCCCGCCCGGCGGCATCGCCCGGCTTCGGGCCGTCCGCCGTGCCCTGGGTGCCGCGCGCCGGGGCGGACGGCATCGGCAGCACCGTCGTCTCGGACTCCCGTGCCGCCGCCTTGCCGTGCGCGGCGTCACCGCCGCCTTCGCCGATCGGCACCTCAAGCACATAGGCGCTGCCGCCCTGCCCCGGGACGTCGTGGGTCTGCAGCACTCCGCCGTGCCGCTCCACGATCCCGCGGGTGATCGGCAGATGGACCGGGCTGCCCCCGCTGTGCGGGCCGCGCACCTCGATCCGTACCACCTCGCCTCGCTGTGCCGCCGCGACCACGATCGTGGAATCACCGCCTCCGGCGACCACCGCGGTCCGTCCGGTGGCGTCCACGCCCGCCACGTCGGCGATCAGATGCGCGAGCGCCTGCGACAGCCGGGGGCCGTCGACCACCGCCTCGATCGGCGGCGCGTGCACCGCGTACTGCGCGCGGCCCGGACCGATCAGGTCGATCGCCCCTTCCACGCCCGCCGCGACCACGTCGTCAAGGCCGACCGCCGTCCGGTCCAGTTTCTCCTTGCCGGAGTCCAGCCGCTGGAAGGCCAGCACGTTGTCGATGAGCGTGGTCATCCGGGCGTATCCGGCGGCCAGATGGTGCAGTGTCTGGTTGGCCTCCGGCCACAACTGCCCGGCCGGGTCGTCCGCCAGCCCGGACAGCTCGGCGCGCAGCTCGGCCAACGGCGCGCGCAGCGAGGCGTCCAGCACCTCGCGCAGTTGTGCGTACCGGGCCGCCAGCGCGTCGAAGCGGCTGCGGTCGGTGAACGACATCACGGCGCCGACCAGTTGGTCGCCCTCGCGCACCGGCGCGGTGGTGAGGTCGACCGGCACCGGACGCCCGTTCTTCGTCCACAGCACCTGGCCACGCACCCGGTGCTTGCGCCCGGAGCGCAGGGTGTCGGCGAGCGGTGTCTCCTCCCACGGCAGCGCGCTGCCGTCGGCCCGCGAGTGGTGGATCAGCGGATGCAGCTCCTGACCGCCCAGATCGCTGGCCCGAAAGCCCAGGATCTGCGCGGCGGCCGGGTTGACCAGGACGACCTTGCCCTCGGTGTCCACGCCGACCACGCCCTCGCTGGCGGCGCGCAGGATCATCTCCGTCTGCCGCTGCTGACGGGCGAGTTCCGCCTCGGTGTCCAGGGTGCCGGTCAGGTCCCGCACCACCAGCATCAGCAGCTCGTCGCCGGTGTACAGATGGTGCGGATCGGCGTACGGGGTACGCCCGTCCTCCAGGTTGGCGCTGGTCACCTCGACCGGGAACTCGCTGCCGTCGGTGCGCCGGGCGACCATCCGGGTCGGCTTGGTGCGCCGGTCCTCCTCCGTGTCCGGGCGGCGCATCGAACCGGGGATGCGCCGGGAGTCGAAGGCGGGCAGCAGATCGAGCAGACCCCGGCCGACCAGGGCGGTGCCGGGGGCCTCGAACGTTTCCAGGGCTATGGCGTTGGCGTTGACGACCGTACCGTTGGCGTTCACCAGCAACAGCGCGTCGGGGAGGGCGTCGAGTATTGCCGCGAGGCGAGCAGCGCCTCGGGATGGCCTGCTGCTCACGAGACGCGTCCTCCCTGATACCGCACTTGCTGATACCGCTCTTTGCTCAGCTGGCCGGCGACGGCGTGCCGCTATCGCCGATGGCCCATCTTGCCCTTCCCCCCGTGGCATGTCACCACAGGAGTGTAAGGGGCGCGCTCCTGGGCACGGTGGCGGATGACGTAGAGGAAGAAGAGGTTCCGTGACGATCTTGTCCGGGTCCGACTAACCCCGACTAATGCCGACCAAGCCGGATCGTTTCCGCCTGCGGTGGACCGTTCCCCGGCGTGGGATGCGCGAGTGCGCTGAGCGGTTGGCCGCGCGGGTGATTCCGGTACCCGGTCGGCCGGGTGGGCGTGCCCGCGCGGCTCATCGCACCGGGGCACCGGACATCCGGCCCGGCGCGGGCAGCACGGGCTCCATCCGCTGCCAGCGGGCCGCCTGGCAGCCGTCGTTGCGGGTGTACGAGTCGTCGACGTGCCGCCCGTGCCAGGTTCCGGTGATCCGCGCGCTCTGCGGTCCCCCGTACAACTCGGTGCACATCTGGTCGTGCGGTACGGGCCCGAGCGGACCGCCCAGTGCGTCGAGCCGGTCGCACGCCGCCTGCGCGTTCGGCAGCGACCCGCCCGTCGGATGGCAGCTGAGGGTGTTGGTGACGATGGCGCCGCTGCCGTCGTCGTACGCGACCGTGAGCTGGTCGCCCGCCGCCTCGGGCAGCGGCAGGGGCAGCGGCAGCGCCATCCGCGCCGCCGCGGAGGCCGGGACGGGCACGGCGGCGAGTGCCAGCACCACCGTGGCGGTGAGCGAGCGGCCGAGCGCTCGCGGCGAACGGGTTCGGCTGTGGCCCTTGGTGTGAGCACGGTCACGGAGACGGAACATGAGGCGGCTCCCGGAGATGGTGATGCGCCGGAGTGAAGGGTGCGGACGCGCCTCTCCCTACCGCCCACGCCGGGCGCCGCCCCGGCATTCCACTCGATCGTGGGCATGTCGCCGCTCCGGCTCGTAACGGCTTTGCCCTCCCGACCGGCGGCCTTGTACCGTAAGCTGCGATTGGTAACGCCCTTCGGGGATGTGCCATCATCTGCACACGCCCTGCGCTCGCGCGGGCGTGCTGGAGGCTTCGCCTAGTCTGGTCTATGGCGCCGCACTGCTAATGCGGTTTGGGTTAACCGCCCATCCCGGGTTCAAATCCCGGAGCCTCCGCTCTCACCGACAGCCCCGTCCGGTTCCCCGGACGGGGCTGTCGCGCTTCTTCCCGACCGCCACTCGCCCCACGCCCGCTCGTTGTGGCGTTTCCCCAGGTCAGGTGCGGTTCGGGGAATGGATTTCGCCTGACGGCGGGGTTCATGTAATGTTGTTCCCGCAACGCCGACCGGCAAGAAAAACCGGGAAGCCAAGCACTCGTAGCTCAACGGATAGAGCATCTGACTACGGATCAGAAGGTTGCAGGTTCGAATCCTGCCGAGTGCACAGCAGGCAAGAGGCCCTCTCGAATGATCGAGAGGGCCTCTTGCTTTACGCGTGACGGCGGTGGTTGACGGCGATCGCTCCTGGACGAGCCGAACCGATCGCCGCGGGCCGCCTGAGTTCTCCGCCCGAGACTTGTCGATTCGCGTGGGCGTCGCGTGGGCGGGCCGTGGGTGCCGTATATGGCGCACGGGATGCGCGGTGGGAAAGGGTCATGAGTATGAACCAACGCACCGCACCGTCCGACCTGCGCCCGGTCCGGCCAGCGGCCCGCTGTGCCGTCGCCGCCCTCGTGCTCGCCGGAACCGCCTGGACAGTTCGAGCCGTGTGGCAGATCCGGCTCGCCGCGGCTGGACAACCGGAGTCCGGACCGCCGGACCAAGGGGACGGTCGGCACCGCCCACTGACCGCGCTGGAGAACGCCTATCACGTCGTCAGTTCCCTGGGAGACGTGGCCACGGCGCTGTGCGCGATCGCCTTCCTGGCCTGGCTGTGGCGGGTTCGGGACAACGCGCGGGCGCTTTCCGGACAGCGCCCGCGGTACGCCTGGCCATGGGTCTACGCCGGATGGATCGTGCCCGTCGCCAATTTGTGGATACCCCGCGGGATCATTGTCGACATCCACCGCGCCAGCGCCCCCGGCGAGAACGTGCCACGCGCGGTGAACTGGTGGTGGGGCCTGTGGTTGGTCGGCGCCCTGAGCGGGGCGGGCGTGATGTACACCGGCACCACTGACGTGGTGATCGCCCGCGCCTACACGGACATACCGCTGCTGCTGGTTGCCGACGCGGCCGTCATCGGCGCAGCTGTGGCCGGCATCTTCGTCGTCCGCGCCATTACCGCTGTGCAGCGTGGGCACCTGCACGGGGCCCAGCATCACGGTGCCCGTGCGACATCCCGGATGGCGAAGTTTCTCAAGTGACCACCCGTCAGGCGCGGAGGACGGGGTCGCGTTCAGTGGACAACCGCCGCGCGCAGTCGGCCTCGAGACTGCTTCATCGCCGGAAGTGGAACGCGGCTCTGTCGCTCCACCCCGAGGACGGGTCGGCGTCCGCGGTCGCGTAGGCCGGTCAGCGATCCCGGGCCGAGGAGGTCGTTTCGGGGCGGCGCTTCGGATGTGACGCAGGTCACATTGCGCCGCGTCATACATCCCGCCGCCCCGCTGCGTATACGGAGTGCGACCTCGCGAACACGTGCTGTGTGCGAGGTGCTACCTCACGGACACGCAGGAAGGATGATGGCAATGACCCGGAACGCCTTCAAGCTCGCACTCGGCACGATGTCGGCAGCCGCGGCGCTGACCGCGATCGGCCTGGTGGGCGCGAACCCCGCCTTCGCCGACACCACCGTGACCGCGTGGACCCACGGCGACGTCAAAGCGGGACCGGCCAACGGTGAGCGCACGGTCTCCTACGTCAACGCGGGATACACGTACACCGGGGTCTGCTGGACCTACGGTGACCCGGTGACGATCCCGGGAAGCTCCGAGCAGAACTACAAGTGGGTCAAGCTCCACCTCAACAGCGGCGCCTACGGCTACGTCCCGGGCGCCTACCTGCGCGGTAACGACACGGGAGGAGTTCCCAACCAGTGCTGAGCGGGGCGGGCGAAGTCCGCTGAGGTTCGGCAGCGCCCTGAACGGGCGCGGGGAACTGCGCGACCAGCCACGATGGCGCCGCGGATGGGCGGCGGCACATCACCGCACTCCCCATGGAGCGCTTGGTCGGTAGCGCCGCCCGGGCACGACGGGACCTCTCGGTGTGCGGGGGCCCAACGCCGCTGCCACTACCGGGAGGCCCATCCCTCATACCGGATTCTCGCGGGCTGCGGAGGCGATGCGAGGGGTGCCGCGCTTGCGCGGGTCAGTGCCTCCGCGGGCGGCGGACTTTCGAGGCGTGCCGAGTGCACAGCGGGCGGCAGGCCCGCTCCGAGAACCGGAGCGGGCTTTTCCCGCGTGCTCCCGGTCGCGCGCCTCGGGGCAGCGCGCCTCTCGGGGCGTGGTCAGGCGGCTGGATGCGGCGCGTTCGGTGGTTGGCGCGGCGGTACGCGCCCTGGTCACAGGCCCTCGTGGCGTTCCGCGCGGTCGAGGACGTCGACGAAGCGCTGCCACTGCTGGGCCGACTCCTCACCGTCGGCGACCGTGAACTCCTCGGGCGACAAGAACGGCACGCGCTCGCGCGTCTCGGGATCCAGGGCTTCCCACGCGGCCCTGGCCTGCCGTGACCGCTCCGCACTTGCTGCACTGCCAGTTTCCATTGTTGAGTTGCCTGCCGTCCGTCGAGCCGCACATGGGACAGGTCACGTCTCCTCCTGAGGGTGAATGATGGCAGGGCCTCGCGGCTGTCGGTAGAGCACCGGGCATACCCCACCGGCCTGTTCACGTGCGCCCGCGCGTTGGGTGTGGGGCGCGCGCCTCCCAGGTGCTTCGTGCGCCCCCTGGGGCCTCGCGGGGGCGTTGTGGTGCACCGCGAGGTGGTGCGGTGCACCGGCGGGTCCCCGGACGTGTAGGATGGTGTCTACCGACGCGGGGTGGAGCAGCTCGGTAGCTCGCTGGGCTCATAACCCAGAGGTCGCAGGTTCAAATCCTGTCCCCGCTACCAAGGTCACGGTCCCGGTACTCACGAGTGCCGGGACCGTGGCGTTTTCGTAACCGCCCGGCGGTCGTGGCTACTTCGGCCAGGCGCGCATGGCCAGTTCGGCCAGGGCTTCCAGTTGTTCGCGGGTCGCGCCGTCGCGGGCCTGGGTGGACATGCCCTGGAAGACCGCGGCGTAGTACTGGGCGAGGGCCTTCGTGTCGGTGTCGGCCGGGAGTTCGCCGGTGCGGACGCCGGAGGCGATGCGATCCCGTATCGCGCGGGTGCCCTCCGCGCGCTGCGCGCGCAGTGCCTCCTCCACATCGCCGGACTCCGGCCCGCAGTTCACGGCGGCGGAGATCACCAGGCAGCCGCGTGGCCGACCGGGGGTGGTGAACTCGGCGGCGGCCTCGCGCAGTACGCGCTCTATCGCGCTCCGGGCGGTGGTCTCCTCGGCGAGGGCGCGGGGGGTGAAGGCGCCGTACGACTGCTGGTACCGGGCGATGGCCTCCTCGAACAGCGAACGCTTGTCCCCGAAGGCGGCGTAGAGGCTGGGCGGGCTGATGCCCATGGCCTTGGTCAGGCCGGAGATCGAGGTGGCCTCGTAGCCGTGCTGCCAGAAGAGGGTGAGGGCCCGCTCCAGCGCGGTCTCCCGGTCGAAGCTCCGGGGGCGGCCCTTGGGCCTCTCCTTCTCCTCCTGCCGCTGCCGCGGCCGTGTTGCGGTCATGTGGAAATTCTATAGCGATCGATAGGCGGCGTGCTATGGTCTTTCTGTAGCGGTCATTATGGAATGGCCGCGCGGTTACGGGAGGGGTGTGCCATGCGATACGTGGCGAACGGTACGGAGCTGGTGGAGTACGCGACGGTGGGTAGTGGGCCCGGGCTGGTGCTGGTGCACGGCACAGGGGGTGACGCGGAGAGCAACTACGGCCATCTGGTGGGCCGGTTCTCCGACCGGCACACGGTGATCACGCCCAACTACTCGGGCAGCGGCGGTACGAAGGACTCCGGCGGTCCGCTGACCGTCGAGGGCCTCGCCCGGCAGGTCGAGGCGGCGGTCGCGGACGCGGGGGTGAGGGGCCCGGTGGCCGTGGTGGGGTTCTCACTCGGCGCCGGTGTGGCGGCGGCGCTGGCGGCCCTGCGGCCGGAACTGGTCAGTCGGCTGGTACTGGTGGCGGGATGGGCGGTCACCGGGCCGCGCCAGCGCCTGGCGTTCGACCTGTGGCGGCGGCTGTGGTCGGCGGATCCGGAGCTGTTCGCGCGCTTTGTCACCGCCGAGGGCTGGTCCCCGGCCTGGTTGGACGGCGCGGGGTACACGCAGGTCGAGCAGGCCGTGGCGGACACCAGCTTTCCGGAAGGTGCCCGACGTCAGATAGACCTCGACGCCGAACTGGACATCAGTGCACTGCTGCCCGGCATCACCGCGCCCACGCTGGTCATAGGCGCGACCCGGGACCAGATAGTTCCGGTCACCTACACAGTGGAGTTGCACAAGGCGATCCCCGGCAGCCGCTATGAGGAACTGGACAGCGGCCACCTGGTGATCTATGAGCGCCCTGACGAACTGGTGCGGCTCATAAGCGACTTCGTCGCCTGATCCGGCGTGCCGTCGACGGGTTCAGCCCGCCGTCCGGCTCGCGGACCGCACGGCCACCCCCAGTGCGCCGAGCGCCCCACGCAACTCCTCGTGGAGCGCGCCGTCGGTGATGCCACCGGTCGCCTGGTCGACCTTGGCGGCGACACCGGGAACGGTGAGGCACGCCTCGTCGACGACCGTGGCCGTCATCATGCGCAGCGTCTCCCGCAACTGCGCGTTGGCGTACGCACCACCGCTCGCCGAAGCGGTGATCACCGCCACCGGCTTGTCCACGAACTCCGCACTGCTCACCAGCCAGTCGAGCGCGTTCTTCAACGCACCCGGAACGCCGTGCGCGTACTCGGGACTGACGATCACCACCGCGTGAGCCTGGGCCACCGCCCGGCGCAACGCGCCCACGGCCTTGGGTGGCACGGTCCCCTCGCCGTCCAAGTCCGGGTTGAACAGCGGGAGTTCGGAGATCCCGGCCACCGCCGTCCCGTCCCAGCCCCCAGCCTGCGCCAGTTCGAGCACCGCACCCAGCAGTACGCCGTTGGAAGAGGCGGCCAAGCAGGCTGCCCGATATCGCAAGGAGCGTCATGAAAGAACCGTGTTCTCCCCGTCCCCCTCCGCCGGGTACCAGCGGAGCTCCACCGTGTTGCCGTCAGGGTCGCGGACGTACAGGGACTGGGCGGTGCCGCGGGCGCCGAAGCGGGGGCCGGGGCCGTCCAGGATGGTGAACTCGCCGGAGTCGACGACCTGTTGCCAGTCGAGGGGCTCCACGACCAGGCAGATGTGGTCGACGTTGGAGCCCTGAGCGGAGCCGTCCGGGCGGCGGACGAGGTCGATGATGGTCGTCGGGCTCACCCGTACCGAGGGAAACGGCGCCTGGCTCGCGCGCCATTCCTCCACCCGTACCGGTGCCAGGCCCAGCTGGCCGCTGTAGAAGGCCAACGAGCGTTCGATGTCGTCGACACTGAGGACGAGGTGGTCGAAGTCGATCACACGCATGGTTCCTCCGAGGGGAGTTGGGGCCGGGTCGATGAGCCGGGTTCGAGGGTAGGTTGCCAGAGCGGTCAGCCCTTGAGCCTCAGTACCTCGGCCAGGCGGCGGTAGCCCTCCCGCGGCAGGCCCTTGGCGTCGGACGGCTGCACGATCTGCAGGGCGAGGTGGTCGGCGCCCGCCGCCAGGAACTCGTCGGTCCGTGCCCGTACCCGCTCCGCATCGCCCCAGGCGAAGACCGCGTCCACCAGCCGGTCGCTGCCGCCGTTCGCGAAGTCGTCCTCGGTGAAGCCGAGACGCAGGAAGTTGTTGGTGTAGTTGGCCAGCGCGAGGTAGTGCGCCAGGTAGTCGCGTGCGGTCGCGCGGGCGCGCTCCGGGTCGGCCTCCAGCACGACCTTCAACTCTGGTGCGAGCAAAGCGCTTTCGCCGAGAACGGCACGGGCCTCGGCGGTGTGCTCGGCCGTGACCAGATACGGGTGGGCGCCCGCCGACCGGTCGGCGGCGAGCTTGAGCATCTTCGGGCCGAGGGCCGCCAGTACGCGCTCGTTGGCGGGCACCGGGGGCTCAGCGGCGTCGAGCGCGTCGAGATAGCCGACCATCTTCGAGTACGGCCGCTCGTAGCCGGTGACCAGCTTGGCGTGGCTGGCGCCGAGGCCCAGGAGGAAACGGCCGGGGTGCGCGGCGGTGAGGGCGGTGTGGCGGGCCGCGACATCGGCGGCGCCGTGCTCCCAGATGTTGAGGATGCCGGTCGCCAGGACGATCGAGGATGTGGCTTCGACCAGCGGGACGGCATGGGAGACATCGCTGCTGCCCCCGATCCACAGGGCGCCGTACCCCAGCTCCTCCAGTTCCCGTACGGCCTCGATGACCTCGCCGTTGTCCGCGCCCGGCTGCGCCCGCAGATCGACGCTCCAGATTCCGTACCGTCCCAGTGCCATGGCGCTGTTCCCTCCGTTGCGGTGTGCCGCTGGTGCCTCTCGGCAGCGACAACCGGAGGATTCCTCCGGCTATTCCTCGACGAGGCGGCCTGAAGTTTCTCAGACAACTCACAGATTGGGGAAAGGATGCTCTCACCGGCACGGTCGAAGGTGTTGGCCATGCCTGCCATTCCTTCTTCCACGCAGAGCGGCCGGACCGCCACGGGCGCCAGCCGGACCGCCACCAGTCAGACCGCCGCCGCGCCCGTGGCCGGTGGGCGTACCGAACTACTGCGACCCGACGGGTCGCCGGTCAGGGTGCTTGTCGTGGACGACGAGTCGGCGCTCGCCGACCTGCTCTCCATGGCGCTGCGCTACGAGGGCTGGGAAGTGCGCACCGAGGCCGACGGCGGCGCCGCCCTGCGGGCCGCGCGTGACTTCCTGCCCGACGCGGTGGTGCTCGACATCGTGCTGCCCGACACCGATGGGCTCGATGTGCTCTCCCGGCTTCGCCGTGAACTGCCCGATGTGCCGGTGCTGTTCCTGACCGCCAAGGACGCCGTGGAGGACCGGATCGCCGGACTCACCGCGGGCGGGGACGACTACGTGACCAAGCCGTTCAGCCTTGAGGAGGTGGTGGCCCGGCTGCGCGGGCTGCTGCGCCGGTCCGGGGCGGCGGCCATCCGTTCGGAGTCGCTGCTGGTCGTCGGAGACCTCACGCTGGACGAGGACAGCCATGAGGTCAGCCGCGCCGGAAGGTCCATCCACCTGACCGCCACGGAGTTCGAGCTGCTGCGCTATCTGATGCGCAACCCGCGCCGGGTGCTCAGCAAGGCCCAGATCCTGGACCGGGTGTGGAGCTATGACTTCGGCGGTCAGGCCAACGTGGTCGAGCTCTACATCTCGTACCTGCGGCGCAAGATCGATGCCGGTCGGGCGCCGATGATCCACACCCGCCGTGGCGCCGGATACCTGATCAAGCCCGCCGAAGCGGTGTGACCGCCGCGCTCGGTCCGTGGGCCCGGGTGGGCGGGCGCGATGGCCACCGGGCGTACGGATCGAACCGCTGTCACACACGCCCCGCGGGGGCCCCAGTCAACTTCCCTTTCCCAAGGGGCATTTCAGTCAGAAGGCGGTCCACGGCCCGGTCGGAACAATTGCCTTGTACGGCGTACGGGAGTACTTCTACGGTGTACAGCACCGCGTGGTCCCGTACGCCGCACAAGGAGCTGCCTTGACCACCCCTGCCCAGATCCAGCCCCACCCCCGGCGCTGGCTGATCCTCGGTGTCATCTGCCTCGCCCACCTCACCGTGCTGCTCGACAACACCGTTCTGAACGTGGCCATCCCGTCCCTCACCAGGGGAATGGGCGCGAGCACCGCGGACATACAGTGGATGATCAGCGCCTACTCGCTGGCGCAGTCCGGCCTGCTGCTCACCGTCGGCAGCGCCGCCGACCGGTACGGTCGAAAACGCGCGCTGCTGACCGGACTTGCCCTCTTCGGCATCGGATCGCTGATCGCCTCGCTGGCGGAGAGCCCTGGTGAACTGATCGCGGCTCGCGCGGGAATGGGCGTCGGCGGTGCCATCCTGATGACCAGCACGCTCGCGGTGATCGTCCAGGTCTTCGACGCCGAGGAGCGGGTGAGGGCCATCGGCCTGTGGAGCACCGTCCTCACCTTCGGCTTCGCCGCCGGGCCGCTGATCGGCGGAGTGCTGCTCAACCACTTCTGGTGGGGATCGATCTTCCTGGTCAACGTGCCGGTGGCGCTGCTCGGGCTGACCGCCGTCGCCATATACATCCCCGAGTCCAGGAACCCGCTGGGGGATCGGCCCGACCTGCCGGGCGCCGGCCTGTCCGTCATCGGCATGCTCGGCATCGTCTACGCGATCATCTCCGGGCCGGTGCACGGCTGGAGCTCCAGTGAGGTGCTGCTCCCGGCCTTCGCCGGCATCGCCGGTCTGACCGGGTTCGCGCTCTGGGAGCACCGCACTCCGCATCCGATGCTCGACATGCGGTTCTTCCGTGACCGGCGGTTCGTCGGCGCGGTGGCGGGCGGCATCCTCGTCGCGTTCGGCATGGGCGGGTCCCTCTTCCTGCTCACCCAGCACCTGCAGTTCGTGTTCGGATTCGGACCGTTGAAGGCCGGTCTGTGCACGGTTCCGCTGGCATTGAGCATCGCCCTGCTCAACATCCTGGGTGTCGGCGCCCGGTTGCTGCGCAAGCTCGGCACACCAGGTGTGGTCGTGCTGGGTATGACACTGATAGCGCTCGGCCTCGCGCTCGTTTCCGTGCTGGGCCGCCACGGCTACGGCGGCATGGTCATCGGCCTGGTCACGATGGGCGTGGGCATCGCCATGGCCTCGCCCGCGATGGGCTCGGCGATCATGGGTGCCATCCCGCCGGAGCGCGCGGGCATCGGGGCGGGCGTCAACGGCACACTGACCGAGTTCGGCAACGGGCTTGGCAACGCGGTACTCGGCGCGGTGCTCAACTCCCGCTTCGCCGCGTTGCTTCCGGCCACCATCGGGGCCAGCTCACTGCCCGCGGCGCTGGCCGCCGCACACGGCCATGCGGAACGCGCCGTTGTGGCGGAGGCGTTCGCCTCGGGTGTCGGCGTCAGCCAACTCGTCGGCGCGGGAGCCGTGTTCGCCGGTGGGCTGCTCGCCGCGTTCCTGCTGCACCGTGCGGACCGTGCCGACTCCGGCCGTCGCGGTCCGGCCCCCGTCGAGGCGGCGGCTTAGCATCACGTACGCAGCGCATCGCTGACCAAGCTCGACCGAGGAGAAGCCGATGGTCCCCGCAGCCCCCCGCGCCAGCAAGCCGCAAGCGAGCGTCTGGCTGGGCGGCGGCGCGCGGGACGGCCGACGCAAGAGCTCGTCCCAGCAACCGGTCGGGCTCGACCACGGGAAGATCGTGCGCACCACGGTCCAACTGCTGGACGCGCACGGTCTGCAGAACTTCTCGATGCGCCGCCTCGCCGCCGAACTCGGGGTGACGCCCATGTCCGTCTACTGGTACGTGGACAACAAGGACGACCTGCTCGAATACGCGCTGGACGAGGTGTTCGGCGAGATTCCGCTACCGGCCGCGGAGAGCGCGGACGACTGGCGCGACGCGGTGCGCGAGTTGGCGACCAGCTACCGCAGGGCGCTCGCCACGCATCCATGGGCGTCCCGGCTGATGGGGGAGTACGCCAACGTCGGCCCGAAGTCGGCGGCGTTCGGCAGCGCGGCGCACAAGGTCATGCGACGCTCCGGCCTGCCGCAGGAACAGATCCCCGGGGCGCTGGCCGCCGTCTACCAGTTCGTGTTCGGGTACGGCACGGTGGAGGGCCGCTGGGCCGAACTGTGCCGCAGCACCGGGGCCAGCGAGGACGATCTCTTCCGCGAGTTGGCCGGGGCGGTGCGGGAGCTGCCCGAGTACTCGGAACTCGCGCCGGTGATCGGCGAGCGGATGAAGGGGCCGTCGACGCGGTTCCGGGACCGGGACTTCGGCTTCGCGCTGGAGTGCGTGATCGCCGGGATCGAGGCGATGCGGGGGCGCGCGTAACGCGCGGTTGACGGCTCACGGCCGCCGCGTCGCTACACCGCCGCGCCGCCGCTACACCGTCGCACCGCCGCGGCGGCCGTCGGGTTTGGGGGGAGCCCCCCAAACCCCAAGCGTCCGCCTCACGCCGTCGGCAGGGACTCTCCCTGGACCGCCTGGATGTCGAGTTCCACGCGCAGCGTCGTGCCGATGGCGGCGATGCCCGCCTGGAGGACCTGGTTGTAGTTCATCGCGAAGTCCTCCCGCCGCAGCTCTGTGGTGGCGCGGAACGCGGCCCGCGTACCGCCCCACGGGTCCGGGCCGGTGCCCAGGTAGGTCAGGTCCAGGTCCACCGGGCGGGTGAGCGCGTTCATCGTCAGCTCGCCGTGCACCGTCCAGCGGTCCGGTCCTGCCGGGGCGACCCCGCCGGTGCTGCGGTAGATGATCTCGGGGTGGACGTCCACGTTGAGGAAGTCGGGCGAGCGCAGATGGTCGTCGCGCATCTTGTTGCCGGTGTCGATGCTCGCCGTGCCGATCGTCGCGACCACCGACGACTGCTCGACGTTCTGCGCGATCTCGATCCGGCCGCGGAACTCGGTGAAGTGGCCGCGCACACTGGAGATGCCCAGGTGCTGGGCGACCGCGCCCACCGAGGAGTGCGCCGGGTCGATGGTCCACGGACCCGGCGGCGGCAACTCCACCCCGCCCTGCCGGGCCAGTACCAGGTTGCCCAGGTCCGCCCGTCCCGCGGCACCGACGATCGCGGTCGAGGCGGTGGGCTGGTAGCCGACGGCCGTCACGATCACCGTGTACGCCCCCGCCGGAAGCGGATCGGTGCGCACCAGGCCGTCGTCGTCCGCGGTCGCCCGCTGTATCTGACTGCCCGTCATATCCGTTACGGTCAGCACCGCGTGCTGCACCGCCCAGCCGTCCTTGGTCCGGATCCGGGCCCGAAGACCGGTGTTGCCCTCACCCGCGTGCGTGGTCATTGCGTCTCCTGTTGGTTTGGTCACGGGTTCCGGCCGGACGGCCTCGGCCGTCCCCTGCTCCGGCCGCCGACCGGAACCCGTCTCCCCCGAACTGGCGGAACGCGTCTCCGCTGTGCGCGCCCGCCAGTCGCTTCAGTTCACTCGGCCGGGTGGCCGAGTTCGACGTCGAAGGCGTCCTCGCCCCGGCCGTCCACCACGAGCGTGCGGGCCACCGGCGGATAGCCGCTGGCGATCAGCGTGTAGTCGCCCGAGTTCAGGTCGGTGAAGGCGTACGAGCCGTCGCCGTCGGTGGTCGCCGTTCCGGCGACGTTGCCCGCCGCGTCGATCAGCGTGACCCGGGCGTCGGCCATCGGACTGCGGTTCGCACCGGCCCGTACCGTGCCCTGCAGGTGCGCGCCGGAGGCGAGCTGGATCTCCACCCTGGTGACGCCCTGGGCGCCGACCTCCACCGGCTGCGCCGCCGGACGGAACCCGGCCGCGTTGACCGCCAGTGTGAAGACGCCCGAGGACAGTTCCTCGAAGCTGAACGTGCCCGACTCACCGGTCTTCGCGGTGGCCAGCACCTCGCCCCGTACGTCGGTGACCACCACCATCGCGCCGTCCACCGGTGCCGCGTCCGCGGCGCCGCGCACCACACCGGCCAGGCCGCTGGTGCCGGACAGCACGATGTCGTAGCCGAGCGGTGCGTCGCCGACCACCACGGTGGTGGCCTGCGGCTGGTGGCCGTCGGCCGCCGCGATCAGCACGTAGGAGCCCGCGCCGGGTGCGGCCAGCCAGTAGCCGCCGTCGGTCCCGGCCTGGGCGCGGCCCAACTGCCGGCCCTGCAGGGATATCAGGGTCAGGTGAGCGGAACCGACGCCCACGCCCTCGGCGTTGCGGACGGAACCGTGGATGGTGATGCCGTTCATGGGAACCTCCTGGCCGGACGGGCCGCTACCCGCCGAGGCGTACACGGTGGCCGGCTGAGCATCGGCGGCTGCGGCCACGGCGACCAGCTCGGATTCCGGAGCCGGCGCTGGGATGGTGACGGGGGCGTCCGCCGCCGCCCTGTCGTGCGCGGGAACTCCCGCGGTCTGCTGGAGACCACTCGCGGTCTTCAGCGGCACCTCCTTGATGAACAGCACCAGGAGGAAGGCGACGAACGCGAACGGCGCGGCGTAGAGGAAGACATCCGCGATGCCGTGCCCGTAGGAGCTCTCGACGATCGTACGGATCGCGAGCGGAAGCTTCTTGAGATCCGGGATGTTGGCCTCGCCACCTTGTGCGGCGGGCATCGGAATGCCCAGCGCCGCGAAGCCCTCGGACGCGTAGTGGGTGATGCGGTTGCTGAGCGCCGCACCGAGCGCGGCCACCCCGACCGCACCGCCGAGCGAGCGGAAGAACGTCACCAGGGAGCTGGCGGAGCCCAGGTCCTTGGGCGCCACCTGGTTCTGCACAGCGAGCACCAGGTTCTGCATCATCAGACCGATGCCCAGGCCGAGCAGCGCCATGTACACGGCGACCTGCCAGTACGCGGTGTCGTACCGCATCAGGCTCAGCAGCCCGGCGCCCGCGGTCAGGAAGACGCCGCCGGAGACCAGGAACATCTTCCAGCGCCCGGTACGGGTGATGACCTGCCCGGAGGCCATGGAGGCCACGAACAGCCCGAGCACCAGCGGAATGGTCAGCACACCGGACATCGCGGGCGTCCTGCCACGGGCCAGTTGGAAGTACTGGCTCAGGAACACGGTTCCGGCGAACATCGCGACGCCGACGAAGACGCTGGCCAGCGAGGTGAGCGTGATGGTGCCGTTGCGGAACAGCCGCAGCGGGATGATCGGTTCGCTCGCCCTGCTCTCGACGAACAGGAAGATCAGGCCGAGTACCACCGAGCCCGGCACCATGACGTACGTCTGCCAGGACAGCCACGGGTACTTGTCCCCGGCCAGCGTGACCCAGACCATCAGCAGGCAGACCGCGGCGGTCACGAAGAACGCGCCCAGCCAGTCGACCTTGACCTGCCGCCTGACCACCGGAAGGTGGATGGTCTTCTGCAGCACCACCAGCGCGATCAGCGCGAACGGCACCACCACGTAGAAGCACCAGCGCCAGCCGAGCCAGCTGGTGTCGGTGATGACACCGCCGATCAGCGGGCCGCCGACGGTGGCCACCGCGAAGGTGGCGCCGAGGTAGCCGCTGTAGCGGCCGCGCTCCCGCGGCGAGATCATCGCGGCCATGATCACCTGGGACAGGGCGGACAGACCGCCCGCGCCGATGCCCTGCAGCACACGACAGGCGATCAGTGTTCCGGCGTTCTGCGAGAGACCGGCGACGACGGAGGCCACGATGTAGAGCACCAGGGCCAGTTGGACCAGGAGCTTCTTGCTCACCAGGTCCGACATCTTGCCCCACAGCGGGGTGGTGGCGGTGACCGCGAGCAGCGCCGCGGTGACGATCCAGGTGTACGCCTCCTGGCCGCCGCCGATGTCGGCGAGGATGGTGGGCAGGGCGGTGGAGACGATCGTGGACGACAGGATCGCCACGAACAGGCCGAGCATCAGCCCGGAGAGCGCCTCCATGATCTGTCGGTGGGTCATCGGAGCCGAGTGGTCCCGATGCGTGCCGTGGTTGCCGTGCGTGCCGTGGGACCCGTGGGCCCGGTGGGCACCGCGCTTCGGATCCGCCTCCCGCACACCGGCCGGTGTGGTTGAAGCCATCGTCATCCTTTGCTCGTCCCCGCCACCTGTGGGGCGGTGGTGGGGAAAACCTCTGTGTGCGTCGCCCGCCCGTCTCCCGCCGCCACCCTCAGCGGATGGCCCTTCGGGCGGCTGCCACGTCGTGGTGGCCCGGTCGGCAGTCGTCGAAGCCCGCCCGCAACCGGGCCAGCAACACGGTGAGCTGCGTCACCTCGTCGTCCGTCCAGTCCACGAGGAAGTCGGCCAGTTCCCCGGCGATCCGGTCCGACGCCGCGCGCAGGACCTGTTCGCCGAGCGGGGTGAGCCGCAGCAGCCGTGATCTCTTGTCTTGTGGGTCCGGGTGGCGGTCCAGCCAGCCCCGGGCCGCCAGGTGCGCGACATGGCGGCTGGTCACCGACATGTCGACGTCCAGGAGCTCGGTCAGGCGGCTGATCCGCATCTCGCCGTACCGGCTGAGCGTCCGGAGCACCGCGACCGAGGCGGCCGGGCAGTCGGGCGGCAACGCGCGGCCGAGCCCCCGGCTGACCGCGGTCAGTGCGCTGAGTTGCTGTACGAGTTCCGCGCACCGCGTCCGCGTCACCATGGAGCACCTCCAGCCAGCACTAGTTGCCTGAAGCAACCTTAAGCCCAGTTAGTTGCTACACGCAAATGAATCCGGCCATTGGTACGTAAAGATGACGTAAAGCTGCCGCCCGCCTCACCATGGGGAGACGGGCGGCAGTGGCCGAACTGCCTGTTGGTGCGGCCCCGTTCAGGCCGAGGCGGCGGTCAGCTTGGCCAGCTCGTCGGCGGAGAGTGTGAGATCCGCCACCGCCAGCAGCGCTGGCAGCTGGTCCAGGGTTCGGGCGCTGGCGATCGGCGCCGCCACCGTCGGCTGCGCCGACAGCCAGGCCAGCGCCACCGTGGCCACCTCGGCGCCGTGCGCCCGCGCCACCTCGTCCAGGGCCACCAGGACGCGCTGTCCGCGCTCGCTGTCCAGATACGTGCCCGCCTTCCCGGCGCGGGCGCTGTCCACCTTCACCCCCGGCCGGTACTTACCGGTGAGGAAGCCGGACGCCAGCGCGTAGTACGGGACCGACGACAGGCCGTGCGCGCTGACCACCTCGGCCAGCGGGCCCTCGTACTGGTCGCGCTCCACCAGGTTGTAGTGCTGCTGGAGGGCCACATACCTGGCCAGGCCCTCGCGCTGGGAGGCTTCCAGCGCCTCGGTGAGCCGCTCGGCGCTGATGTTGGAGGCGCCGATCTCCCGCACCTTGCCCTCCTTGACCAGCTGGTCGAGGGCGCCGAGGAACTCCTCGACCGGGGTGTCCGGATCGTCGTAGTGCGTGTAGTAGAGATCGATGTGATCGGTCTGCAGCCGCCGCAGCGACGCCTCGACCGCGCTCTTGACGGTGGCGGCCCTCAGGCCCTTGAGGTCCGGGTGCGCGCCGACCTTGGTGGCCAGTACCACCTGGTCCCGCCTGCTCTTGCCGCGCGCGGCGAACCAGCGGCCGATGATGGTCTCGGACTCGCCGCCGGAGTTGCCCGGTACCCACGCGGAGTAGACGTCCGCGGTGTCGATGAAGTTACCGCCCGCCGCCGTGTAGGCGTCCAGCAGTTCGAAGGACTCCTTCTCGTCGGCGGTCCAGCCGAAGACGTTCCCGCCGAAGGCGAGCGGGAAGACGTCGAGTTCAGAACTTCCGATACGTGCCATGGCCACCCATAGCACCGCGGGGGTCTCTGGTATTCCGCTTCTGGTCTTCGCTAGGGTCCTGCGTCATGGCTGACTACCAGAACCCCGACCAGAACCCCGACCCGGCGGGCAGCACGCAGATGTTCCGCGCCTTCGTGGACGAGGGCGCAGACGCGCGACCGGCCGCGGGCGCCAGCACGACCTACGGCCGCGCGAGCGGCGGCTCCCGGACCGGTGTGGTGGTGGGCGTCGTCGTGGCGGTGCTGGTCATCGCCGCGATCGCCTACTTCGCCCTGGGATGATCCACGCGGGGGCGCCCCGCGACGGGGTCGGCCCCGTATGGCCGCGGCGATACCGGACGAACCCACTCAGGCCTGGAGCGTGACGCTCCGGGTCTCGATGTGCATGCCCAGCGGCACCCGCCAGGCCTCCAGGCAGATCTCCCAGGTCCTGCTCACCCGCTGTCCTCCGGCGATCGGCACCGGCACCTTCTCGGTGGTCTCGATGGTCGCCCAGTCGACGCCCAGCAGGCCGATGACATGGGTGGCGAAGGTCACCGATCCCGAAGTCGCGGGCAGATCACCGGAGTTGGCGAAGTCCACGGTGACGTTCTGGCACCACCGCTGCCCTGTCGCCGCCTGCCGCGGTCCGCTGACGGACAGGTGCGCGGGACGGCCCACGGGGGCGCTGGGCGCGCCCGGCGTGCTGGGTGGGGAGGCGGGCGGCGCCGGGGAGGCGGGGCCCTGGGAGCCGGACCGCGGGCTGTTCGGCGCGGCGCCGTTCGGCGCGGCCGCCGCCGGGTGCGGGGCGCCGCCACCGGTTCGGGGTGCTGTGGACCCGGCTGGCGCGGAGCCCTGGGGTGGCGCCGCCGGGCTGTGCGTGCCGTCCAGTGGGACGAGGGTGACCTTGCCGTCGGGGGGTACGGCGTGGTCCGGGTCGGCGGAGGCGCCCGCGGCGCCCACCGTCAGCCGGCCGCCGCCGCCCGTACCGCCCGTGCCCCACGTCAGCAGCGCCAGCGCCGCCAGGCAGAGCGCGACCGCCGAGGCGGCCAGGAGGACCCGTCCGCTGCCCGCTCCTGGCCTTCGGTGCGCGGAACCCCTTGGCTTGCGCCTCCGCTTTCCCCGGCGGTCGGCTGTCCGTAGCACCACGCCATCATACTGACGCACCGTCAGTTATGCCCAGACCGCCCGCTACTCGGCCGTCAGTCCTTCCCTGAGCTGCGCCAACGTCCTTGTCAGCAGCCGGGACACGTGCATCTGCGAGATGCCGACCTCCTCGCCGATCTGCGACTGCGTCATGTTGGCAAAGAACCGGAGCATGATGATCCGCCGCTCTCGGGGCGGGAGTTGGGCCAGCAGCGGCTTGAGCGACTCGCGGTACTCGACGCCTTCGAGCGCGGCGTCCTCGTAACCGAGGCGGTCCGCCAACGAGCCCTCGCCGCCGTCCTCCTCGGGCGGCGGGGAGTCCAGCGAGGACGCGGTGTAGGCGTTGCCGACCGCGAGTCCGTCGACCACGTCCTCCTCCGACACTCCCAGGGCGCCCGCGAGTTCGGAGACCGTGGGGGAGCGGTCGAGCCGCTGCGACAGCTCGTCGCTCGCCTTGGTGAGCGCCAGCCGCAGCTCCTGGAGCCTGCGCGGCACCCGCACCGACCACGAGGTGTCCCGGAAGAAGCGCTTGATCTCGCCGACCACGGTGGGCATCGCGAAGGTCGGGAACTCGACCCCCCGGTTGCAGTCGAAACGGTCAATCGCCTTGATCAGACCGATCGTTCCGACCTGGACGATGTCCTCCATCGGCTCGTTGCGGCTGCGGAAGCGCGCGGACGCGTAGCGGACCAGGGGGAGGTTGAGTTCGATCAGCGTGTCGCGTACGTAGCCGCGCTCCGGGCTGTCCGGCGGCAGTTCGGCGAGCCGCAGGAACAGGGAGCGGGACAGCGTGCGCGTGTTGATGGCCTCGCCGGTGTCGGTGCCGATCACGGCTTCGGCGCTGAGCGGCGCCGCATTGTCGGCGTCGAACGGCGCCTCGGCTTCCAGCACCTTCGGACTGCCCACTTCTACGGACATGCCACCCCCTTGAGGTCGCGGACGGGTCGCGAGCAACGGTTTCCTCCACCTGCATACCGGAGGCCGAGCCGCGACAAACGCGGTTCAAGCAGAATGTCACATGTCGGCAACACGCTGTAGCGCCATGTCGACTTATTTGTCAGGTGACAGCGTGTGGCGTTAGTCCTCGTCAGCTACGCTTCGAGCTGATTTGCGGATCGCAGTCGGGCGAAGCTACGCGAGAGTAGCCGCGACACGTGCATCTGTGAGACGCCGAGTTCCGCGCTGATCTGTGACTGGGTCAGATTGCCGAAATAGCGCAGGAGCAGAATGCGGCGCTCCCGTTCCGGCAACTGCACCAGCAGGTGCCGGACCAGCTCGCGGTGCTCCACACCGGCCAGCTCGGGGTCCTCGTAGCCCAGCCGGTCCAGCAGGCCGGGGGCGCCGTCGCCCTCCTGGGCCGCCTCCAGCGAGGTCGCGTGGTAGGCCCGGCCCGCCTCCAGGCAGGCCAGCACCTCCTCCTCGGACAGCCCCAGCCGCTCGGCGATCTCCGCGGTGGTGGGCGACCGCCCGTGCAGCACCGTCAGGTCCTCGATGGCGCCGCTGACCTGCACCCAAAGCTCGTGCAGTCGGCGCGGTACGTGCACGGTGCGGACGTTGTCCCTGAAGTAACGTTTGATCTCCCCGACCACGGTGGGCATGGCGAAGGTCGGGAACTGTACTCCGCGCTCCGGATCGAACCGGTCGATCGCGTTGATCAGCCCGATCGTGCCGACCTGCACCACGTCTTCCATCGGTTCGTTGCGGCTGCGGAACCGGGCTGCCGCATAGCGCACCAGCGGCAGGTTGATCTCGATGAGCGCGGCCCGCACCCGGGCGTGCTCAGGGCTGCCCGGCTCCAGCTTGGACAGCTCCTCGAACAGCACCTGGGTCAGGGCGCGGGCATCGGCGGCCCGGCTGTTGCGGGGCGGGCGGCTGGCCTGCCCGTTGCCGGGTGACGGTGCGTCGGCTGCGGCGGCGTCGGGTGGGGCGGGGTCGGCTGCCGCGGCGTCGGCGGATGGGGCGTCGGCCGATGGGGCTTCTGTTGGTGGGGCGTCGGTTGGTGGGGGCGCTGGCTCGGTCGGCTCCTTGCGTTTGGCGGTCGGTTTCGTGTCAGTGTCGGTCCGTTGAACGCGATGGTCGGTCGGATCAGGTTGCGGATCGATCGGATCCGTATGCCCGTCGTTCGGATCCTCGGGCGGGGCGGACGGCTTTGAAGCGCGGGGCGCGGCGGTACGGGAGTTGGCTGCGCGGGAGTCGGCGGAGGGCGTGGATGGCGAAGGCACGGTTCGAGCGGCCAGGACTCTCACCACCCATCGGCGCTCACAGATCCGGCAAAAGCGGTCATAGCATCACAAGACATGTCCACTGTGTGCAAGCACCGTAAAGTGCCGTGTTGGTGGGCAGTTGGGTGACGCTTGCCGCTCCACGCCCGCCGTGTGCCCGCTTGGCGGACCGCCCCGGACACGGCTCGGCCCCCGCCACTGGGCGGGGGCCGAGCGTTCGGAAACCTATGGCGTTCTGTCAGATCTCGTAGTCAGCGATCACCCAGGTGGAGATTTCCTGCCAGATCGCGACACCCGCCTGGTGGGCGGGGTGCTCCAGATAGCGGACCAGTGCCTCACTGTCGGCCACGGAGCAGTTGATCGCGTAGTCGTAGGCGACCGGCCGGTCCGTTATGTTCCAGGCGCACTCCCACGAGGCCAGCTCCGGGATCTGCGCGCCGAGCCGCTCGAAGGCCCGCACGCCCTCCACCACGCGGGGGTCGTCGCGGTCGACGCCCTCGTTGAGCTTGAACAGGACCAGGTGACGGATCATGTGGCGCTCCTTAGCGGCCCGTGCCGACAGCCTGCCGTCAGGCGCCGGGCGGCGCGGCGTGGGGCCGGTCCGGTCGGCGCGAGGGAACCTTTTCGCGTCGGCGGTCGGGCCCTGCCGTCGGCCGCGTTCTCAGTTGACGAGCGACGTCATGAACTTCCCGACGCCCTTGGCAGCGGTTGAAATGCCCTCGAACCCTACCTGGACCAGTTGGGCGGCGCGCGCAGGGGAGGTGATGATCGTGTACAACACGAAGACGATGAGGAGGTACATCGCTATCTTCTTCGCCTGAGCCATTCCCTGCCCTGCCTCCTCAGCCGTGGCGCCCGACCACGGTTTCCCCGCACCGTGCAGTGGCGAGAGTCTAGCCACCCCGTGTCCGGGCCTGTCGTTTAGCGCGCTTTTATGGCCCAAGGTCCCCTGGCTCCAGGCCCTTTGTCGAGCGCGAAGGCGAACAGAACCGCTCAGAATTGTTTGTGAACCCGTCGGGTCAGACAGGAAACCGGCGGGCCGTCGGGTCCTCGCTACGGGGCAGCGCCGTGGTCGTCCCTGACCGCGGTCGAGCCCGGAGGCCCACTCGGCCAGGGGGGGGAGCGGGCGCGTGTCCCTGAAGAGCCGCTCTCCCTGAGCGCCATTGCGCGGTGGTGCGCCCGCGCCGCGCCCTCACCCCCGGCCTCCGGGTCCGTCCACCTTGGTCGGCCGGGGGGCGAGGGCGTTGCCGGGGGCCAAGTCCCGTATCCCTGCTGGGGTTTGGGCCGCCGTGCCCCGTCGGCCTGCGGCCACGCCCCCGCGGGGCGCGCTGGTAGGCAGGCGGGCCGGGCGCTCGCGGCGTACGGCCCGCACGGCCCGCGTCGTGCGAGCCGGGGCGTACGCGGGCTTGTGGGCGCCGTGCGCGGGACGGCCGGGGCGCGGGGCCCGCGCATACGCGAAACCCCCTCTGGTACGTGTCTCCACGTCCCAGAGGGGGTGCTGGCGGTAGCGGTGGGATTTGAACCCACGGAGGAGTTGCCCCCTCACACGCTTTCGAGGCGTGCTCCTTAGGCCGCTCGGACACGCTACCGAGAGAGAGCTTAGCGGACGCTGGGCCGTGCGCTGAAATCGGTTCCTTCCCCGGCCCCCTCTGCGGACCCGGGCCCGGGGTCCGGGCCGCCGCGGAAGAAGTCGGTGAGCAGCCGGCCGCACTCGTCGGGCAGCACGCCGGAGATCACCTCGGGGCGGTGGTTGAGCCGACGGTCACGGACGACGTCCCACAGGGAGCCCACCGCACCGGCCTTCTCGTCGCGCGCCCCGTACACCACCCGGTCGAGCCGGGACAGCACGATGGCGCCCGCGCACATGGTGCAGGGCTCCAGGGTGACCACGAGCGTGCAGCCGGACAGCCGCCACTCGCCGACCGCCCGCGCGGCCTCGCGGATCGCCAGGACCTCCGCGTGCGCGGTCGGGTCGCCGCAGGCCTCACGTTCGTTGTGCCCCCGGCCGATGACGCCGCCGTCCGCGGCGAGGACGACCGCGCCCACCGGAACGTCGCCGGTGCGCGGGGCCAGCGCGGCCTCCTGCAGAGCGAGCCGCATGGGCGCGGCCCACGGCCCCCGTAGCGGATCGCCATGGGGACCGGGCCGAGCCGGAGGCTCGGCGCTCAGCGGACGGCCTCCAGCACCTCTGAGCACCCGAGCGCGTCGGCGATCTCGCCGAGTGCGTCGTCGTTGAGGGCCAGCAACTCCTTCTCGCTGACGCCGAGGTCGGACAGCAGCCTGGTGTCGCCCAGCGGACCGGCCGGGACCGGTCCGGTCTCGTCGGCGGCCTCTTCGTCCTCCGTCCCCTCGTCCTCGCCGTCCTCCGTGCCGTCCAGGTCGAGGGCGTCGAGCTCATCCACCTCGTCCGCGTCGCGCCCCAGCAGTTCGTCCGTGAGCATGGCCCCGTACGAACTGCGGGACGCGGCGGCGGCGTCCGAAACGAAGATCCGCGGGTCGTCCTCGCCGTCCACCCGGACGATGCCGAACCACGCGTCCTCCTGCTCGATAAAGACGAGCACTGTGTCCTCGTCGACCGAGGCCTCGCGTGCGAGGTCCGCTAGATCGGCGAGGGTCTCCACATCGTCAAGCTCCGTATCGCTCGCTTCCCACCCGTCCTCGGTGCGCGCGAGCAGTGCGGCGAAGTACACCGTGACTCTCCCACTGGTCCTAGGTGTGCCGGGACGGACGAGACGTCGGCAGTTCAGTCCCGCCCACTCGGCATCGTGGCAGAAACCTAAGCGTTGGGAAGGGTCTTCCGCACTGCGTCGTGCCAGGCCGTGCACGTTTTTTCGGGCTTTTTAGGGCGCTCGGGTGGCTGGGCGGCGGTGTTACCGGCGGACACCCCGGCCCATCGGGTGGGGTGTGACCACGGTCACCAGCGGAACGTCCGCATCCGCAGTTGTTCGCGGGCCCGGGCCGCGCGGGCCCTCCTGGGCTGCACCCGGGCGCGCAGTTCCTTGGCCTCGTGCAACTCGCGCAGGAACATGGCGCGCCGCCGCCTGCGCTCCTCGGTGGTGTCCCGGACTCCGTCCGCCCGTGGCGGGGCGGGCGCGGCCGGATCGGGCGGGAAGCGTTCGGCGCCGGGGTCGACCGGCGCCCACTGGTCGTCGCGCCTTCCTTGCCGTTCCGTCATGGCCACCACCTCTACGTACGGTCACGCACGGCCGTACCGTGACACTTTCCCGCAGCACCGCGTTTGATGCTCGCGGGGCGGTGGCCGGGCGTCGGCGCGGGCCGTCGCGATGCCCGGATGCGGCCCTTGCGCCGCCTGCCGCCACCGACTAGGTGGCGCTGTCCACCCCCGAACCTCGGTTAATGTCGAGGGCATGCGGATCCACGTCGTCGACCACCCGCTGGTGGCGCACAAACTCACCACCCTTCGCGATCAGCGCACCGACTCGCCCACCTTCCGGAGGCTCGCCGACGAGCTGGTCACCCTGCTCGCCTACGAGGCCACCCGTGACGTGCGTACGGAGTCCGTCGACATCACCACGCCGGTCTGCCGCACCACCGGCGTCCGGCTGGCGCGTCCGCGTCCGCTGGTCGTGCCGATCCTGCGCGCCGGGCTCGGCATGCTCGACGGCATGGTCCGGCTGCTGCCGACCGCCGAGGTCGGCTTCCTCGGCATGGTCCGCGACGAGGACACCCTCAAGGCGTCCACCTACGCCACCCGGATGCCCGACGACCTGTCCGGCCGCCAGGTCTACGTGCTCGACCCGATGCTCGCCACCGGCGGCACGCTGGTCGCCGCGATCAACACGCTCATCGAGCGGGGCGCCGACGACGTGACCGCCCTGTGCCTGCTGGCCGCGCCCGAGGGCGTGGAGGTCATGGAGCGCGAACTGGCCGGTCGGCCGGTCACCGTGGTCACCGCCTCGGTCGACGAGCGGCTCAACGAGCACGGCTACATCGTTCCGGGCCTGGGCGACGCGGGCGACCGGATGTACGGCACGGCGGGATAGCGACCGTCTCGCGCGCGGCGGCTGCCGGAAGGTTCCGGCGGCCGCTCAGCAGCTCTTGGCGGAGGCCGACGCCCTGGGCGCCGCCTGGGACAGCTGGGTCAGCGCGTGCGCCGCGCTGTTCTGCGGATCCAGCGCCCCGAACCCGTCGCCGATGATCAGGTCCACGTCGGAAGCGCCGTTGCGCGCCGGATCCGTCTTCACCTCGGCCGCGGCGAGCTGGGTACCCAGCACCTTGAGCGCGCCCTGCGCCTTGGGGCCGCCGAGCAGTATGGCGGCGCCTTTGACCTTCTTGTCGTAGGCCGCCGGGGCGTTGCCGACCTTGCCGACCGCGAAGCCCCGCTTCTTCAGCTCGTCCGCGGTGGTCTTGGCCAGCCCGCTGCGCTGCGTGGCGTTGTACACGTTGACGGTGACGGCGCCGGGCTTCGGCACGCTGGCCAGCGTGCCGCCCCTGCCGCCGCCCGCGCAGTGCGCGGCGCGCACCGTGGTGTGCGAGCGGCCGAACCTCCCGCCGAAGACATGGATGAGCTGCACCGTCCCCCAGCTGATCAGCCCGACCACGGCAACGGCGGCGACGGCGGACAGCACGATGCGGCGGTTGTTGCGGGGGCGCCGCATGCGCGGGTACTGGTTCCCGGTGATCCGGTACTTCCCGCCCATGCCTGGGGGTGTGAGCATGCTCATAGCCGCAGCGTAGTGCGGGAACCCGCCGAGGCCTACTAAATGATCAACGATCGGCGCCGCCGTCAACCCGAAAGGATCAATTCCCTCTTCCGGGAAGGCCCGTCAGTCCATCTCGAGGACGCGCGCGTGCAGCACCTGACGCTGCTGGAGGGCCGCCCGCACGGCCCGGTGCAGACCGTCCTCCAGATAGAGGTCGCCCTGCCACTTCACGACATGGGCGAAGAGGTCCCCGTAGAACGTGGAGTCCTCGGCCAGGAGTGTCTCCAGGTCGAGCTGGCCCTTCGTGGTGACCAACTGGTCGAGGCGTACCGGGCGCGGCGCGACGTCCGCCCACTCGCGGGTGCTCGTGCGGCCGTGGTCGGGATACGGCCGCGTGCTTCCGATGCGCTTGAAGATCACACGGAAAGCCTACCGGCCAAGCCTGTGCGGGCGCAGCCTCGCCGCAGCGGTGCGAGCCGGTACGGGAAGCGAGGCTGGGGACCGAAGGTCCCGGACAGCAGAAGACCCCTCACGCACCCGCCAGAGCCCACCTACCCTTGCTGCCTTCCGGCCCTGGGGGGGTTCAGCGAGATAGCGCCACGTGAGGGGCTGCGCCCAGGGTACCCGATCGGCCCACTGGGGATCGAGTTCGCAACCACCCCCCGGAGTCTTGTAATGTTTGCGGCGGAGGATTCGCCTAGAGGCCTAGGGCGCACGCTTGGAAAGCGTGTTGGGGGCAACCCCTCACGAGTTCGAATCTCGTATCCTCCGCGCTGCCTGAACAGGCAAGACGAGGCCCCGGACCGATCATTGGTCCGGGGCCTCGTTGGCGTTTGGTCTCAGTTTTGGTCTCAGTTGGGCCATTCGGGGCCGTGAGCGGGGCTAACTCGCCACGTCCGGCAGGGATAGGTGACCGACGTCACGTGGCGCGTGCTCGCCCGCTTCACGTGTCAGTTTCCGCAAGCGCATCCGGCGGCAGCCTTGGCCTGCTCCGCGGTTTGCGTGGGGTCGACGGGTTGCTCCTCGGGCGTGCAGCAGGCGGTTGTGCCGCAGCAGGCGTCACCTTCCGTACCGATGGCGGCGGTCCTGCCGAGGGCGTCGGCATCGGCTTTGACGACGTAGACCTCCCAGGGCTCCTTGCCGGGGCCGTGGACCCAGACCTTGTCCTGGAGGGCGTAGCAGCAGGAGGTGTCGTTCTCCTCGAATGTCGCCAGCCCGGCCTCCTTCAGGCGTTCCGTTGCAGCGGTGACCTGCTCGGTTGTCTCGACCTCGACGCCGAGGTGGTCGAGGCGGGTCTCCGCGCCGGGTTCGCCCTGGATGAGGACGAGCTTGAGCGGGGGCTCGGCGATGGCGAAGTTCGCGTAGCCGTCGCGGATCTTGGCCGGTTCGGTGCCGAACAACTTGGAGTAGAAGGCGATCGAGCGTTCCAGATCGGCAACGCGGAGGGCGAGCTGGGCGCGGGACATGACGGTCTCCTCAAGCCGGGATCCTGTTTCGATGGCTATCGATATGGCCGAGGTTGGCATTGACTTAGATGACTGTCAATATTGAGGCATGTCGAAACAGAGCCTGTCGGTCGTCGACCAGACCGCCGCGTGCTGCGCACCCATGGTTCGCGAGCCCCTGGGCGAGGACGACGCGGTCGAGCTGTCGCGGATGTTCAAGGCGCTTTCGGACCCGGTCCGGCTGCGGCTGCTCTCGCTGATCGCCTCGCACGAGGGCGGCGAGGCGTGCGTCTGCGACCTGACCGGTCCGTTCGACGTGTCGCAGCCGACGATCTCGCACCACCTGAAGGTGCTGCGGGAGGCCGGGCTCGTCGGCTCGGAGCGGCGGGGGACCTGGGTCTACTACTGGGTGATGCCCGCGGCCATGAACCGCCTCGCCGCTCTGCTGCAAGCTCCGGTGGACAGCAAGGTGGCGATATGAGCAGCCCGGTTCCGCTGGGGCGCCGGGTCGCGGCCGAGGCGGTCGGCACTGGGGCGCTGGTTGCCGTGGTCGTCGGCTCCGGTATCCAGGCCACTCAGCTCAGCCACGATGTCGGTGTGCAGCTCCTGGCCAACTCCCTGGCCACCGTCTTCGGCCTCGGCGTGCTGATCGCCTTGCTCGGTCCGGTCTCCGGAGCCCACTTCAATCCGGTCGTCTCGGCGGCGGCCTGGTGGAGTGGCCGCCGAGGCCAAGGCGGCCTGAGCGCACGGGAGTTCGCCGCCTACGTGCCCGCGCAGATCGTCGGGGCGATCGGCGGTTCTGTACTGGCCGACGCCATGTTCGCTCAGCCGCTGGTGCGTTGGTCGGCCCACGAACGCTCGGCGGGCCATCTGTGGCTCGCCGAGGTGGTCGCCACGGCGGGGCTGATCCTGCTGATCTTCGGCCTCACCCGTACGGGCAGGGAGCGGATCGCCCCGGTCGCGGTGGCCTCCTGGATCGGCGCGGCGTACTGGTTCACCTCATCGACCAGCTTCGCGAACCCGGCGGTGACCATCGGCCGCGCCTTCACCGACACCTTCGCGGGCATCGCCCCCGCCTCTGTCGGCCCCTTCATCGCCGCCCAGGCCGCCGGGACGGTCGTCGGGCTGGGCCTGGTCGCCGCTCTCTTCGGTCGACCCGCTGCCGCAGAGAGTGATGTCGTCATGCCCCACGACGAGACCGAACTCGCCGCTGCCCCCAGCCGGTGAACCGGCCGCCCCGCTTCGAGATCAAGGAAACGACTCCCGTGAACTCATCAGTGCTGTTCGTCTGCGTCCACAACGCCGGGCGGTCTCAGATGGCCGCCGCTTTCCTCACTCACCTTGCTGGTGACCGCATCCAGGTCCGCTCGGCCGGCTCCGCCCCAGCAGACGCAGTGAACCCCGCCGTAGTGGCGGCCATGAACGAGGTCGGCATCGACATCTCGGCCGAGACGCCCAAGGTGCTCACCGTCGAGGCGGTGCAAGCCTCCGATGTGGTCATCACCATGGGCTGCGGCGACGCCTGCCCGGTCTTCCCCGGCAAGCGCTACCTCGACTGGAAGCTCGACGACCCTGCGGGCCAGGGTGTGGAGGCTGTCCGCCCGATCCGCGACGAGATCGAGACGCGGATCCGCGGTTTGATCACCGAGCTCGACGCCGAGCAGGGGCGCACTCCATGAGCCTCGACAACCCCGTCATGCACATCGAACGCCGCGGCTCAAGAACCCTCTGATTACCAGTTAGACGGCGAAGTCCACCGAACGCCAAGCGGTCGGTGGACTTCGGGCACCTTGTGGTCAGTTGGTCCCTTCGGAGCGGGCAGTTGCACCCCATAGCAACCCGCCCACCTTGTCGGCAGTGTCCCGCAGGACGCGGCCGGTGAGGTGCTGATACCGGCGCCGCATGCGGGCGGACTTGCCGGGCTCCCAGCCCATCAGCGCGTCGACGACCACGTCAGGGACGCCCAGGATCAGCAGAACCGTTCCTGCGGTGTGGCGCGCGTCGTGCAGGCGCCCCTCGCGGACGTTCGCGGCCTTCAGGAGGTCCTTCCACCGGTGGTAGTCGGTGTTGGGGTTGAGTGGTTCGCCGACAGGCGAGGTAAAGACGTAGCCCTTCTCCACCCACAGGTCGCGGGCGAGCACTCGCTCGCGGTCCTGTTCGGCCTTGTGGCGCTTCAGCAGCTTGATCAGCTCCTCCGGCAGCCCCACCGGCCGCTTGCCCGCACGGGACTTGGTGTCCTTGGTCTCCCGGCGGGTGTTGATCTTCTGCGGGCAGTAGCCAGGTTTACGCCCGCACTTGTCGCCGCAGCCGTGCTTGTAGCGGGGACGGAGTCGACCACGGCGGACCAGAATCACTCCGGCCTCGAAGTCGACGTCGGTCCACCGCAGGCCCAGCACCTCGCCCTGTCGCAGGCCCAGCGCGAGCGCGATCACCCAGCGTGCGGTGTTCCGGTGCCGCTCCGCTTCGAGGAGGATGCGCTGCACCTCCTCGACCGAGTACGGCTCGACTTCCTCCTCTTCTAGGCGAGGGGCCTTGGCGATCGTCGCCGGATTGACAGTGATGTGGCGCCGACGCTTGGCCTCGTTCAGCGCGGCGCGGATCGTGCGGTGGACCTGGTGTGCGCTACCGGAAGAACTGCCGTTGTCCTGCATCTTCTTGTAGAAGCGCTCCAGGTGCTCCGGCTCCAGCTTCTCTAGGCGGTGGGCGCCGAGGCCGGGGATGAGGTGGTGGTAGACCGCGACGCGGTAGCCGTCGATCGTGTTCTCGGAAACGTGCAGGGCGGCGATGTTCTCGACCCAGTGGGTCAGCCAGGACTTCACCGTCCACGACTGACCGGCCTTGCGCACTGCACCCGCGTCGCGCTGGCGCTCCAACTCGCGGACGGCCTTTGTGACCTCCGCACGGGTCTTCCGGGAGACGTGGCGCCGGTCCGGGGTGCCGTCGTTCTTCACGCCGACAGTCACGCGACCGTGCCAGCGGCCGTCCTTGCCCTCGTAAATGGACGAAGCGCCGTTGGGCTGACGGGAGTTTGTCATCTTCGCTCCCCTCAAGCCGCAGCGTAGAAGTCGCTGGCGACGAGCTGCCTGGCGAGGAACTCGCTCACCGCTTCGGCGGGTATTCGGCGGAGACTGCCGATCTTCACGGAGGGGATCTGGCCGGAAGAGACGTACTCGTACATCTTGGTGCGGCCGATGCCGATGCGGCGGGCTGCCTCGGCGACGGTGAGGCCGACGAGGGTGGAGTCGCCCTGGGGAGTGGCGCGCTCGGTCATGAGGGCGCGCAGCGCGTCCTCGGGGACGCCGAGCGACTGGGCGATCAGGGCAACGGGCAGGTCGTTCTTGGGCAAGGGTGCTCCTCGGCCGGCAGGGGCGGAGCGGCAACTCCGGGGGCCTGTCGGCCTGTCGTTCAGGGATGGGCGGTTGTGCGGGGCGTTCGTAGCGCCCGGTGGGGTCAAGCGTCGGGTTGCCGGGAGTCGGGGGCGTCGGCGTCCGTGGTCTGCTGCGGCGGAGTCGGCAGAGGGAGGGGGCGGCTCATGGCCTCCTCGGCGATGGCGTTGGAGACCATCACCTCAGCCTCCTCGCGAATGTCCGGGTGTTCGGCCATGTAGTCGTCGAAGGCTTCGCGGGCATGCGTGAAGGCCATGTTGGCTCTCTGCGTCTCACGGAACGCCTGTACGACGTCGTCGATCAGCTCCATGGCGCGGGCCTGGGCCGCGAGCTGCGGGGGGCCGACCAGGTTGCGCAGGGTGAGGCCGAAGACCTCCGCGAAGCCGATGGCCTCGTCGAGGTTGATCCGGCGCTTGCGGTTCTCGATGCGCCAGACGGCGGAGGGGTTCATCTCGAAGCCCGCCTCGTTCATGCGGTCGGAGAGGTTGTTGGTGCTCCAGCCGCGGGCTTCCCGCTCCACCTTGATCCGCACCGCGACGTTCTCCTCGCCGCTGAGCAAGACCCCCTCTGGCTCTGGGGCGTCTGCCACGGTTCAGCCCTCCTGCGTCTCGTAGTGACCTCCTGCCGTTTGCAGGGACCCTCAAACGATAACACGCGTTCTGCGATGTGCAGAGCGTTTCTGCGAACGGCAATCGTGTGGCATGGTTATGGCCCACCGTCCGCACCAGACCGCCGGAGTCCACCTGGGAACCAGCAAAAGAAAAACCCCTCGGCGCTACGAACACCGAGGGGCACAAGCCCAAACCTCACAACCGCCCATCCCTGAACGATCAACCTGCCAGGCCGGGGTTGCCGCCCCATACAGCCCGGCAGGGTGAGGAGCTCTGTGCGCCAGAGTACGACCTCGCCGCCGGAGATGTCATCCCGCGCGGCGACCAGCCCACCCCCGCCACTCATCGACATGTCCGAGTTGCCCCCGCAGGACATCGACGCCGAGCAGGCGGTCCTCGGCGCCACCATGTTCAACCACAAGGCGGTGGACGAGGTCCGGGCTGTGCTGGACCCCAGCGACTTCTACCGGCCCGCGCACGAGACCATCTGGCGAGCCGTGCTCACCCTGCGGACCCAGGACGATCCTACGGATCCCATCGCCCTCGCCCACCACCTCAACGGGACCGGCGATCTCCGCCGCGTCGGCGGCGCCGCCTACCTGCACACCCTGGTGAACGCGGTGCCCTCGGTCAGCAACGCCGGGTACTACGCGCAGATCGTGCGCAGCAAGGCTGAACTGCGCCGCCTGCGAGACGCCGGGCTGCGTACAGTCGAGCGTGTGCAGGAGCCGGGAGCCGATCCCGCAGAGATCCGCACCGCAGTGGAGGAGGAGCTACGGGCCGAGCGAGAGCGCGCCCTGGCTTCCGGCAATAGCCGCCTGTCCCGGTATCTGGTCGATGGCTGGGACTTCGTTACCAAGGAGGGCGCCGCCACCACGCCGCTGTGGGGCACCGAGGAGCAGGCCGCGTGGGCATCCGGCGAAGCTCTGATGATTGTCGGGGCTCCCGGCGTGGGCAAGACCACGCTCGCGCACCAGGTCGTCCTCGCCCGTCTCGGCCTGCAGGAAGCCGTCCTGGACTTGCCCGTCCAGCCGGGTGAGCGCGTGCTGTACCTGGCGATGGACCGGCCCAAGCAGATCGCCCGCGCCATGAGGCGCCGGGTGCTCGACGTCGACGAGCCCCAGCTCCGTGACCGGCTGCGGGTCTGGCAGGGCCCGCTGCCCGCTAGCCTCGACAAAGAACCGGACCTCCTCGCCGAGTTGGCTGCCGCGCACGGAGCTGACACGGTCGTGATCGACAGCCTCAAGGACGCCGTCACCACGTTGGTGGACGACAGCCTGGCCATCGCCTACCAGAACGCGCGCATGCGGGCCCTGCGTGCGGGCGTGGAGCTCATGGAGCTGCACCACCAGCGCAAGCTCGCAGGCGACGCACCGCGGAACCAGCGGCCCAACCTGGACCGCGTCTACGGGTCCACCTGGCTGACCACAGGCGCGGGCAGCGTGCTGTTCATATCCGGTGAGGCGGGCGACCCAGCGGTCACCCTCCACCACCTCAAGTCCCCGACCGTGAGATCGGTCCGCTTCCGGTCATCCACGATCACCAGCGCGGCACCAGCTACGTCGAGCAGACGCTCGATCCGGTCAACCTCCTCCGCGCGGCCACCAATGGCCTGACGATCCGTGAGCTCGCTACGGCACTGACCGAGGAGGCCAACCCGGGACGGGCCGCGATCGAAAAGGCCCGACGGCACCTCGAGCGCCTCGTGAAGAGCGGGCTGGCGACCAAGTCCAGCGGTGCAGCCGGAGGCGCAGGCGGCGGCCAGCAGGCCCGCTACTACTCCTCCGTGCGACACATCAGCGCTGTTTCGTGATCACGGTCACCGACACCAGGCTGACCGGCGACGCGCGAGCGGTCGCATCCCCGGTCAGTCTGACCGGTAGTTCCGGTCACGTCAGCGGACACCCCGACCGCCCTGACCGGCCTTGCGGTCGAGGCGGTCCCGACCACGCGCTGTCCGGTCAGGGTGGCCCGACCGTTGACCGGCTGACCGGGGCACTGACCGCGCGGCTCTCAACAGCGGTCGCGTGCGTCGTCAGCGCCGCCCGCACGATCCACGTCAGCGGCCGGGAGCGTACACGGGACCGTACACGCACCCCCTTCGCCCAAAGGGCAGCCGAAACCGTTCACACCGTCCACAATTTCGACGAAACCGCAGGTAGAGCGATCACGGCACCGTACACGCCGTACACGCGGCAGAGCGTTCACGCGGGTGCCCCCCTTTAGAAGGGGGGCACCCGTGTACGCCCCCTGCGTGAACGCCTCCGCGCAGTCTCCCCACAGCACTTCCAATCCCCTGTCGCCTGCCCCGCAGCGGGACCAGATCAGGAGTTCCACATGCCTCGTCACGACCATCAGCGACACACCGCCACCGGGCCCGCTACCGTGCAGCCAGCCGGGGAAGCAACTGCCGCAAACCCCCGCCGGAAGCACCGATTCCTCGCATGCATCGGCCTCAACCTGACTGGAGGCGATGGAGAAGCGAGCTGGGGCGAAGTCCACATCGTCGGGGGCGATGCGGACTTCGCGCTCGGATCCGCCCCGAGGGAGGCGGACGAAGCCCGTGCCCAGCGGGGCACGGATCACGGGAAGGTGGAGGCCGGGCGCGACCTCCACCGGGACCAGCCCGCCGTCGACCGCGCCGATCCGAGCGAGCCCACCGACGCCGACGCACGTTTCGCACCGACGATCACTGCCGACGCGTTCATTCACCGCGGTGTCGCCGCGTACGACGTCCCCGCCCCCGTCGATGACGACGCCTCACCCGGCTCGGCACGTCGCCGGTGGCTGAGCGAGGTCCTGTACCGGCCGCGCTCGGGAATCAAGCGCACTGTGCAACTGACGTGCTCGGCCGAGCCGGCAGAGCGCGACTTCATCGACCGCGCCGCACGCGAGGCGAAGCGCTCTCGCTCGGCCTTCCTGATGGACGCGGCACTGACGTTCGCCCACGCCTACCTGCCCGACCAGCGTCCCGCCGCCGTCCCCGCGCTGCCCTCGCCGCAGGCGACCCAGGAGCTGATGGTCTTGTTCGGCAGGCTGCTGCGGGAGTTCCACCGGATCGGTTCGAACCTCAACCAGATCGTCCGCGCGATCCACAGCGGCGACCTGCCCGACCGCGCCGAGCAGGTACTCGACGAACTTCACCAGGTCGCGCGGCTGACGCGTCGCGCGCTGGAGCAGGTTCTGGCGGGCGGTGGTCGCCGTGGTGCCTGACGTCTCTACCGGGGATCGCACGCGCGGTCTGCTCTCCTACCTCTTCGGACCGGGCCGCCGTAATGAGCACACCGACCCGCACATCGTCGCCGCCTTCGCCCTGCCCGGTATCACCGATCCCGGACGCGTCCCCCTCGAAGAGCACCAGGCCGCGCTCTCCGATCTCGCGCAGTACCTCGACCAGCCGGTCGAACTGCGTCGGCAGCACACCGGGAAGAAGGTGCCGCAGCACGTATGGCACTGCCCTGTCCGCACAGCCCCCGGCGACCGCTACCTCACCGACGCCGAATGGGCCGAGGTTGCCCGCCGCGTCGTCCACGCCACCGGCATTGCCCCGCACGGCGACGACTCGGGCTGCCGGTGGATCGCGGTCCGGCACGCCGAGGACCACATTCACATCATGGCCACCAGCGTGCGCGAGGACGGTCGCCGCCCACGCAACAAGCGCGATGGCCAGCGTGCCCAGGCCGAGTGCCGCAAGATCGAGATCGAACTCGGGCTGCGGCGCCTGAAGTCCGGCGACGGCACCGCCCCGAAGACGCCCACCGGGGCTGAAGTGGCCAAGGCGGAGCGCCAAGGCCGGAAGACGACAGCGCGGCAGTGGCTGCGGGAGCACGCATACGCCGCCGCAGCAGCCGCGCTCGATGAACACGAGTACTTCGCCGTACTCACCGCCCTGGGCATCAAAGTCCAGACACGGATCGGCCCAGAGACCGGTGAGACCACCGGCTACAGCCTCGCCGCCCCCGGCGACACCGACGACAAGGACGAGCCGATCTACTACGCCGGCTCCACCCTCGCCCCCGACCTTTCCCTCAACCGCCTGCGTGAACGCTTCATCCCGGCACCCGCCGACACCACGGTCACGGCTACGGTCCGCGCCAACGGCCAGGGTGCAAAGGGCGACGCATGGCGCCGCGCGGAGACAGAACTGCGCACCACCCACACCTTCCTCCTCGGGCCGGAAGACGGTCAGGACCGGGATGCGTTCGACAGCCAGGTACAAGCCCAGGCAGCAGCGTTCGCCGAACTGCTCCACAACACGGCCGCCACCGCCCCGAAGGGAGCGCGAGCCGAACTGCACGCCGCGGCAGTCGCGTTCGACCGGGCGAACCGCTCGGCGATCCGCGCCGAGCACCAGAGCGCTTACGCCCTACGGCAGGCAGGCAAGGAACTGATGCGAGCCCTGGGCGGAAGCGAGGACGGCTCCGCCGTCGTCGCCCTGCTGGCCACTGCGGTCTACGTACTGATCGCCCTGGGCGACTGGCACCAGCAGCGCGGCCATCAGCAGCAGGCCGCCGCCGCCCGGCAGTCCCTCACCCACCTGCAGGCCGCCTACCAGCACACCGCCCGACCTGTGCTCTCCAGCCTTGCCAAACGCACCCCCGGACCGGACGAGACCCGACGCCTCACAGCAGTCGTCCAAGCGGTTGTGCCCGAGCACGCCAAGCGCATCCTCACCGACCCGGCCTGGCCCGCCCTTGCCACAGCCCTGGCCCAAGCCGAATCAGCCGGCACCCCACCTCGGCACGCACTCGCCACTGCGGCCGGGCAACGCGAACTGGACAGCGCCGACCACCCCGCCGAAGTCCTCGTCTGGCGACTCCGCAACAACACCGCCGACCAGGCAGACGCCCGCGCTCGCGCGGCCACCACCCGCACCCGCCAAGCGACGAAAACCAGCACCCACCCGACCCCCACACCAGCCGCCGTCCAGCAGCCTGCCGACACCATGCGCCGCAGGCGCTGACACCAACCCCGAAGGGGGGCCATGTCCGCACTCGCCAGGCCCTCGGCGAGCCGATGATCTCCGCCAAGGCCGCTCCGAAACGGAACACAGGCCGTTCCGAAACGGAACACACAGCGAGTTCCGAAACGGAACAACTGCCGAGTCGGGTATCCCCCGAGAGCGCAGGAAAGCCGAGCACGGCCTCCCGAAAGGGAGGCCGTGCTCGGCACGCAATTGCTCTCACCTGGCCGGTGCACACAGAAGCTGATCCCGCGTGCTCTCCGGTAGCACCCGGCGAGGGACTGGCTACCGGCTAAGGGACCGCTCGGCGACGTGAGCGAGGCGTTCCTCGAACACCTTTGCCGCGTCCGGGGTGATGGTCTTGAGCGCCACCATGCTCGTGAGGATCACGTCGCAGAGCTCGCTCTGCACGTCGTCCCAGGTGTGGCTGTTGCCCTTGCGGGGGTTGGAGCCGGTCACCCCCTGTACCGCTTCGGCGACTTCGCCTGCCTCTTCGGTGATCTTCAGTACGCGCAGCAGGCGGGCCGTGTCGGGGGAGACGGTGCTTTCGGCGTCGAGCCACTCGACCAGTTGCTCGACGGTGTCCCAGGTGTCTTGCATCTGTGGTGCTCCGGTCTGTTCGGTGAGTTCGGGCTCAGGGGGCCGCTGGGTGGCCGGTCGGGCCGGAGGTGACGTTACCCGGGAGCGCCCATAGTGCGGATGCGATCCGCTCGGCCGTAGCCGATGGAGTGGTTTCGGTGGTGTCGACGACAAGCACGGACACGCCGAGGCGGCGCATGGTCTGCTCGGCCCGGCGGTAGAGCTCGGCCTCGCGCGCGGGAATGTCGGGGTCACGCTCGAACCGGTGGTGCGCCCCGCGCTGTGCCAGACGCCGCCGGATGGCTTGCGGGTCGGCGGTGAGGACCACGGCGAGGTCGGGGAGCAGGATGTCGGCGTTCAGTTCGAGCAGGAATGGCTCGGGTACGCCGTCGAGCTGCTGTACGACGAGGGTTGAGGCGAGGTAGCGGTCGCACACGACCGTCTCGCTGCGGCCAAGGTGCGGCTGTATCTCGTTGCGTATGTGCTCGTACCGGTCGGCGGCGACGAGGCAGGCGAGCGCGCGACCGTGGATCTGGTCAGCGTGGGACCGCGTGAACTGGCCGAGGGCACTGGTCGAAGGCTCAGTGGTGGTGTGGACGCGGGTACTGGAGCGGCGCAGCAATTCAGCGAGGGCGCCGAGCATGGTCGACTTCCCAACGCCCCCAGGGCCGTCGAGGGTGACGAACCGGCCGTTGGTCATGCCGCTGCCCCGTCCGGATGCGTGCGGGCGTGCTGCTCGCGGGTGAGGGCGGCCAGCGTGGCGCGGATGATGGGCAGCGGTACGCCGCCGAACTGGACTCCGACGGAGAAGTTGAACTCGTCGCGGTCGCGGAGGGATTCGTCGGCGCCGTGGTCGGTGAGGTCCACGTCGGCATAGGCGAGCAGCGTGTCGGGGCCGTGGCCGGCGGCGATGAGTTGCTGCCATATCGGAGTACCGGGGTAGGGGCGGAACTCGAAGACGGAGGCGCGGAAGGTGCCCGCCAGGGTGTCGGCGAGCTTCCACAGGTTGTGGATATGGCGCACGGTGGCGTGGAGGTCGTCGGGCTGCTCGCTGGGGTAGCCGAGGATGAAGTACCCCTTGACGTTGATCCCGCGTTCGAGGAGGCGGCGGGTGACGGTCTCTGTCATCTCGGCGGTGATGCGCTTGTCCATGGCGTCGAGTACGCGGTCGCTGCCGGACTCGATGCCGAGGGCGACCTCCCGTAGGCCGTTGCGGGCAAGGGTGTCGAGCAGGCCGTCGTCGGCTCGGTGCAGGACGTTGATCCGGCCGGTGGCGTCCCAGACGTAGCGGTCACCGATCCCTTGGACGGCGAAGGCTTCCATGGCCGGGCGGATGATGCGGGCGGCGCCGAGGAAGAGGTCATCGACGAAGCGGAAGGCGGTCGTCCCGAACGTGGCGTGCAGGTGGTCGAGTTCGTTGATGATGTTCGCGGGCTCGCGGGTGCGGATTGTGATGTCGAGGTTCGCGGACACGGCGGCGCCGCAGAATCCGCAGTCGTACGGGCACCCGCGCGAGCCGACGATGTTCGCCTCCGTGCGGCCGTCGGCGGCGCGGTAGGGGTCTTGTGGGAGGTAGGCCCGGTCGACGAACGGCAACTCGTTGACGTTCGGCGCGAGCCACCTCGCGGCGTCCCTGCCGGGGGCGATCCCGGCGCCGTTCGTGCCGAGCAGGCGCTCGCGCCACATCACGCCGGGTAGCTCTTTGCGGCGCTCGGCGTCGTCGAGAAGGGCGGCGACGCGGGGCTCTCCCTCGCCGAGCACCAACGCGGTCAGGTTCGACATGCGGGGATCGGCGAGGATGCGCTGCGGCATCGCCTTGGCGTGGTGGCCGCCGACCATGAGGGAGATGCCGGGGTCGAGGTCGGCCGCGATGCGGGCCGACAGCTCGTACGTCGGGGCGAGGAGGTTCATGCCGACCCATCGGGGCCGGGCGGCGTTGATCGTGGCGAGGGCCTGGTCGACACCGAGGCCGTGCGTCTCGGCGTCGAGTACGCCGACGTTGAATCCGGCGTGGGCAGCGTAGGTGGCGATGTAGCCGAGGCCCAGCACCGGCAGGGTGTAGTCGTTCACCCGCGGGCGCAGGGAGTAGTCGCGCAGCGGGGCGTTGACGAACAGGGCGTCGAGCGCGCGGTCGGGGTCGGCGCCAGCGATCAGGTCAGGTGCGGTCGGCTGGTGCTCCGTTGTGCTCGGCTGTGCGGGCATGTGTCCCCCAAGCGAGAGTGAACAGAGTGAGGGCGTGCAGATGGTGCCTGTCGGGCGCGTAGCGCTGCCAGGCGGCGGCGAACTCGCGTTCGGAGTCGGGTAGAGGCACGGTGGGTGCGGCGCGGCGTGCCCAGGTGCGCACGGCGAGGTCCCCGTGCGGGTAGACGGAGAAGTCGCCGGTGAAGTCCGCCGTGGCGGCCGAA
Organism: Streptomyces sp. PLK1-5; assembly: GCA_037034305.1. Classification (GTDB taxonomy): domain Bacteria; phylum Actinomycetota; class Actinomycetes; order Streptomycetales; family Streptomycetaceae; genus Streptantibioticus_A. The sequence goes on along the minus strand of JBAGJY010000008.1, from coordinate 201,369 downwards.
GCGGTCCACGGCCCCACGCGCGGGATGTCGTCGAGCGCCTTCACGAGGTCGTCCGGGTCGAGCGCGTGCCACTCGTCGGCGTGTTGCTGGTAGGCCGCGGCGGCGGCTTGCAGGGCGGTGCGGTGGAATGCGGCGCCGATCTCGCGGAACGCGTCGTCGGGCAGGTCGAGCACCACCTCGGGGGCCGGGGTGAGGGCGACGGGACCGAGCGGGGTTTCGCGGGTGCCGTAGGCGGCGCACCAGCGGCGGTACAGGGCGCGGGCTTGTGCGGCCCGTACGACCTGCCGCAGCACGGCGGTGGTGATCGCGTCCCACAGGTCCGGGTTCGGCAGCCGTACGACCCGCTCAAGGCCGCCGAGGGCGGTCCGCAGCGCTGCGGGTGCGTCCGGGGGCAGTTGGTCGGCTGGTGTCCGGTCGACGCGCGGCGCGTGGGCTGCCGTGCCAAGTGGGTGCAGTTCGAGGGCGCTGCTGGTCCAGCAGGCTTCCCATACACCGCCGTTGGCCAGCACCGCGCGGGTCGCGGTGCCGTCGTCGTGCGTGGTCCATGCCGGGTGATCGATGATCAGCGTTGCCATGGTTGCCCCTGTTCCTCCGTCGGGTGATGGGCCAGGATCGTACGGTCGCGGCGGAGGTTGGCGAGCAGCACACGTTGATCGAGCTGGTAGAGGCAGGCGCGGCACGCGTACATGTCGGCGTGCATGCCGCTGGATTGGGCGGGGCCGATCCACGTCACGTCGGCCCGGGAGCGCCCGCACCACAGCCAGCACTCGCCGAACTGCCAGTCGTGACGGTCCCACAAGGCTTGGGCCTCGGGCTGGCCAGTGACAGGGTCGATGTCGCGGCGGGTCGGCCGGAACACGGCCTCGGCATCCGGCAGGCGCGTCGGCCGCAGTTCGAGCGCCATCATGAGCGCACCCGCGGGCGGTGCACGTGGGTTGTGCCCAGTAGCAGACGATCGGCGCGGGTACTCGCTGCGAGGTACGCCTCGACCGCGTCCTGCTCCCCGTTGCTGCGGGGGTCGAGTCCGACAGCGATCGCGACGGGGCCGCCGAGTGCAGCGAAGGCGCCCCACTGGACGCCGACGGGGGCTCGCAGCATGAAGTCGCAGCGGTCGACGTTGAGCAGCGCGGCGCCGCGCCCCTGGAGCTGCAAGCGCGGGCCGATGTGGGGGACCGTCGCGGTCGCGGGAGCCAGACCGAGGGCACCGGCCAGACCGCGCATGTGCGCCTCGATCGTTGCGGCGGTCTCGTTCTCGCGCCGGGCGGGCGGGTGCGCCAGGAGGAGGAAGGCGAGCGGACCGCTCCGCGCGACATCGATCCAGGTCATGACCCGAACCGTGGCGAGTAGTGCCGCGGTGGGCCTTGCGGATGCTGGGGTCTGGTGAGTGGTCAGCATGGCACCGTACAGGTCATGGGGGCAGAGGCGGGGAGCTTGAATTCGGCCCAGACGACATTGCCGAGTCCGTCGCGCGGCACGGTCCCCCATCCGTCGGCGAGGGCATCGACGAGGCAGAGGCCGCGCCCAGACAGGTCCTCGTCTGCGGGTGATTGCAGGCGTGGCCTGCCGTCGCCTGCGTCGTGCACTTCGATGCGCAGCAGCGTCCCGTCGACGATCACTCGTACGAGGAAGAGGTGACCGGCAGGCGTGCCGTGCTTCATCGCGTTGGTAGCCAACTCGGATACGCAGAGTGCGATGTCGTCGATGCGGTGGCGGGCCTGCTCGGTGGGAAGTGCGGCCAGGACAAAAGCACGCGCCGCGCCGACGGATGCGGGCGCACGGTTGAACCGACGTTCGCTCTGATCAAACACGCGCCCTCGTCTCCTCCTTGCCGGGGCGACGCCGCCAAACGGATGGGTGCCGGGCGAGCATGTCGGTTGTGCGGCTCGGCGATGTCGACCCATGCTCGGGCCCACTTGGTAGACGCTCAGCAACGGGTCTCCTTATGGTCGTTGGCAGGCGCGATCGCACATTTCGCGGTGCCGTCTGCTGTGGCAGATCCACGGAACCGCTCCCGGGCAAGAGGAACCAGAGCAGAATTGGGGCACGCGTGGGGCATTGAAGGGGCACTCCGGGGCATGACCTGGGATGCCGGTGTGTGCCATGGAAGTTGAGGACGACGCGGGAGAGTTAATCCATGGCGGTGAAGAGGCACGGACTTGTGCGACGCCGCCGCGCTCTGGGGTTCACACAGGAGTCCCTCGCCGAGGCTCTCGGGGTTGAGCGCTCCACGGTCCGACGCTGGGAGTCGGGCGAGTCGGCGCCCATCCCGTTCCTGCGGCCCCGTCTGGCCCGGCTCCTTCGAGTGAATGCTGAGGAGTTGGACGAGCTGCTGACGGTCGCCCCCGAGACGGCACCTAGCCACACAGAGCGCGTCGGCTACGCACTGCGGCACCCGTCGGGAGTCGATCTCATCGTTGCCGCAGAACTGCGTTCCAACATGGAGGACCTGACGGATCGCTATGACGCCGTGCCCTCGGCGACGCTCCTAGCCCACGCCGGGCAGCAACTCAACCAAGTGGCATTCCTTGCCGATGAGGCCCTGGCCGGCCGTGTGCAGCGCGAACTGCGCGCTCTCCAGGCAAACGCGGCAATGCTCATGGGCCAGTTAGTGTGGGACGCGTCACAGCGGCGCGACCACGAGACGGCGCGTGCCTACTACGCGCAGAGCCTGGAAGTGGCACGGCACCTGCGAGACCGCGCAACCGAGGGGCGTGCGCTGCTGCGCACCTGCTACGTCGCCCTGTACGGAGCGAACGACCACCGTCAAGGTCTCGAATTCGCTCTCCAAGCCGCGCAGACCACCCGGAAGACGAGTCATGCTCTGACTGGTCTTGCTCTGCTGCACGCTGCCGAGGCGCATGCCTTCCTCGGGGAACACGGCGCCTGCGAGCGCGCCCTGCTGGAGGCCGAGAAGCACCTCGAACGGTCCGACGGGACCGACGCAGGCTACGAGCTGTTCACCCCGACACACTTCGGCCGCCTCGCCGGCTCCTGTTACCTGTCCCTTGGCGACTACGGCAAGGCACAGCGGTTCCTGGAAGACACCGCCTCGCGGATGCAGGGCCGTCGGAAGTCGCGCGCGATCGTCCTGGGTAACCTCGCGCTGACCGCGATCCGCCAAGGTGACCTCGACGCCGCGCTCGTCGTGTTCAACGACGCTGTTGACGAACTCCAGGGAACGCGCGGAGGTGGTGGGATGAACATCGTCTTCCGCGCCGCCCGCGAACTGCGCCCCTGGCGAAGTGAGAACGCGGTACAGGAGGCCCAAGATCGTCTGTTGGCGTTGATGGAGGCGGCATGAGCGAAGTGCAGATGTTCACGGACGTAGACCGCAAGAAGCAGCAGGTGCGCGAGCGCGTATGGGACGCCTTGGACGCCGGCGGCGCCGTCGAGGATGCCACCGCCCACGGCCGCATCCCGAACTTCAAGGGATCGCAGGAGGCAGCCGCCAGACTGGGCGCGCTAACCGCCTGGAAGCATGCCAGGGTCATCAAGGCCGTGCCCGACAAGGCCCAACTACCAGTGCGCGCCCAAGCGTTGTCCGAAGGCAAGACCGTATTCATGGCCGTGCCCAAACTCGCCGATCCGCACCCCTTCTACCTGCTCGATCCCTCGGCGCTCAGCATCCCCCCGACCGAGGCCGCCTCCAGCCGAGTGGCCGCCAGCGTCGCCCCGAAGGTGGGCGTGGACGCCCTTCGGCCGGTCGACATGGTGGTGCTGGGCAGCGTCGCCGTGAACCGAGCGGGAGTGCGCATCGGCAAGGGGGCCGGTTACTCCGACCTGGAGTTCGCATTCCTCACCGAGGCAGGGCTCATCGGTGAGCACACCGTCGTCGTCACCACCGTGCACGGACTGCAAGTCCTTGACGAGGAGCTGCCCGCGACCGCACACGATGTCGGCGTCGACGTGATCGTGACGCCCGAGCAGGTCATCACCTGCCCCTCGCCCTACCGGCCTTCTGGACTGGTGTGGGAACACTTGGACGCACAGAAGATCGCGTCCATCCCCGTACTCGCGGCACGCGCTCCCGGTCGCTGACGCGCGGCATACCCCGCGGGCTCAAGCGAGCCCAGCAGCCCCACGCGGCCTGCCCGCCCCGCGGCGTCCAGCCCGCCACCTTGCACCTATCTCACACCAACGACATAGCGCCGTCAGGGCCGTCCGTCAGCGAACCTCGGCCAGACGACATCAAAGCGCCGTCGTCAGTAGCCTGTCGGTATGTCAGAGCGTGTCATGCCCGGTCGCACGGACGGCCTGATCACCCTGGGTGCCGCGGACGCTCTGTGGGTCGATTTGACGGCCGGCAGTGCTGTGCCGACGGCTTCAGGAGCATTCACCTGCTCTCCTGCCCATGCCCGGGTGGGGTACGTCCTGCTCGGCGGCCATGTGGTGGCGACGGTGAGGGCGATCGGCGGTCAGTGGAGTGTTCCGGAGGCCCAGGTGCGCCGGGCGGCCGCGGAACTGAACGCGGTGAGGATGGATCGGCAGGACCTGGTCCGCATCGGTCCGTTTCGTGGGGCGTCGAGGCAGGAGTGTAACGAGGAAACGCCGCTGCGTTGGCGCCAGCGCATCACGTGGGAACTGCAGGAGCTGGGCGGCCCCGAGCGGGCAGCGCGACGTGAAGACGGCCGGCCGTACCATCTGGCGGGGATCGACTGGCGACAGATGCTCGTGGAGCAGACCCGCGACGGGACGCAGCGGACGTGGTGGCTGCCGCGCGCTGTGGTCAGGCTGCTGGACGCGGCCGAGCACACCGAAACGCAGTGGGTGAAAGCCGCGCGGCCCCGCCAGGCAGGCGCAGCCGTCACCGAGCCGCCCTCCCACCCCCGGCAGGCCCGAGCCGCCGACGGTCGGCAGACGACTAGCCCCGAGGGCCCCACCGCCTCACCGCGCCCGTACAACAAAGAGCTGGAAGGCCAGCTGTACTCGGTGCTCAGCAGGAAGCCCAGTACCTCCCGCAGGGTGGCTGGGTGGGCGTGCGCCGTCTGCCGCACCGCGCCCGCCGCCGTCCTCGACCACTGCCACGAACACGACTACGTCCGCGCCCCCGTCTGCCAGTCCTGCAACACACAAGAACGCCCCGACCACCTGTACAGCAACGACATCCGCGTGGCGAACCGCTACAGGCGCCTCTTCCACACCGACACGGACAACTGGCTCCGCCACTGGCACCGCTGCCCCGGCTGCCGCGCACGCACCACCCTGCCCCTGCCGCACCTCGCCGCATGGACCGCCCACATAGCCTGCCGATCGCTGCGCCCGACCCACCGCGCCCCCCGCGGGCGCGAGCCCTGCGGCGTCCTGCGCGTGTCCTGGACGGGCAGTCAGAACGCGCCCCGTTCCTGCCTGCTCACTGTCGCCGTCGACTTCTGCCCCTCCGGCGAGCACCGTGTCCTGGCGCAAGTCCCCTACCGCGAAGCCGCCGAGCGGTTTCGTGTCTGGTTGGCCGAGACGGCCCCTGCCGTGGCCGCCGCGGCCGGTCCTGACCGCTTGGACGGCCTCCCTGCCCAGTTCCGGCCAGTCATCGCGGACACCAGCGGCGAGGGCCTAGCACTGTTCTGAGCGAGCACCGGGAGACCTGACACCCAACGTCACCTCGCAGCTGCTGGGGTCATCCGACCCAATGAGGCCGGTTAATCCGACAGTTTGTCGAGTCGACCGGTCTTGTTGCTTCTCTTGGTCATGGAACGGCCACTCGAATCCGCCGACTCCACCCTCGGACGCCCGAGGGAACGGTACTGATGGGGATCTTCCTTCCTTCTCCTGTTGGTGGAGATCGCTGCTCTCGCGGCTTCCCCGATTCGCGGCCGTCTGGTGATCGCCGGCATGCTGACGTGTGCCGGAGTAGCGGTGTTTCGTTCTCGCTGCGGCGGTGCTGCACAGACTCCACCGTGGAGGTCAGGCCGCGGACGTGTCAGTGACTTCGTGTAAGCGCCATGGGTTCACCGTTCATTGAGCCGGTCCTCGAAGAAGAGTGAGAACTGGTTCAGTGCCTTCTTCCAGTGTGGCGCGACTTGGTTGATGTCGCGCGCCTTGGGGGTGATGAGCTCGCGGACCGCGAGGTAGAGCACCTTCAACGCGGCCTGTTCGGAGGGGAAGTGCCCTCGGTTGCGGGTGGTCTTCCGTAGCCGAGCGTTGATCGACTCGATGAGGTTCGTCGAGTAGACGACCTTCCTTCTCTCCGGCGGGAACGCGAGGTAGGGGGTGAACTCGCTCCAGGCGGCCCGCCAGGTCCGCAGAATCGCCGGATAGCGTTGGCCCAACTCCGAGGCGGCGAAGTCTTCTAGAGCCTGCTCGGCGACCTGTTCGGTCGATGCGGTGTAGATGGCCTTGAGCGCCGCTGCAAGAGCGGGGTGGTGCTGTTTGGACGCCAGCCGCAGCGATGCGCGGATCAAGTGGATCACGCAAGTTTGCACCGTGGCTTTGGGCCAGGTGGCAGTGACAGCGTCCGGCAAGCCCTTCAGCCCGTCGCAGGCGACGATGCACACATCCTCCACTCCGCGGTTGCGCAGTTCGGACAGCACCGTCATCCAGGTCGTGGCGCCTTCGCCTTCGTCGCCGACCCATAGCCCGAGTACGTCCTTGCAGCCGTCCATGTCCACGCCGACGGCAACGTAGACCGGCTTGGAGACCACCGATCCGGAGCGGATCTTGACCCACAGCGCATCGATGTAAATGATCGGCCAGATCGCGTCCAGCGGGCGCATCTGCCAGGCCGTGAGCTCGTCGGCGACCGCGTCGGTGACCTTGCTGATCAGGTCTGGTGAGACCTCGACGCCGTACATGCCGGCCAGGTGGGAGCGGATATCGCGCACCGAGACCCCGCGCGCGTACAGCGACAGGATCTGCTCGTTGAATCCCGCCAGCCGCCTGGCGTGCTTGGGCACCAGTTGCGGCTCGAAGCTGCCATTGCGGTCCCGGGGAACGGCCACCGTCACCGCCCCGGCCTCGGTCAGGACGGTCTTGGGCGAGGTTCCATTGCGATTGTTGCCCGAGCCACGGCCCGCCGGATCGTGCTTCTCATAGCCGAGGTGCTCGGTCATCTCCGCGTCCAGGGCCCGCTCCAGCACGGCCCGGGTCACCTCGGTCAGCAGCCCGCCCTCGCCCAACAGGGCTGCCCCTGAGGCGTCAGCGCGGTCCATCAGCCGCCCGACGACCTCGTCTACCAGCTCGTCCTCGACCGGCTCGACGGCCGGCGTTTCCTTGTTTGCCATGTTCGCCCGTCCCGGCTGGTCAAGGCCCCAGAGCTGGGCCTCGGCCAGCCTGTCACATCACGGACTTACACGATCTTTCAGACACGCTCCAGGCCGCCGCGACGACGGTGAACTCCTCGGTTGAAAGCCGGGTCAATGCAGTCCCTCGGCCAGTGGCCCGAGTGCGAGGGCGGGGAGGAAGTTGAGCAGTGCTAGGAGGAGTGCGGCGCCGGTGGCGAGGACGATGAAGTTGACGCCAAAGGACGGGAGGGTACCGGCCGTGACCACGCCGGGTTGCTGCGGGGCGAGGCGGCCAGCGAGGGCGAGCACGAAGGCGATCGGGACATACCGGCCGATGAGCATGGCGGTGGTCATCAGTCCGTTGTGGAACGCGGTTGCGCCGTTGAAGCCGGCCATGGCGCTGCCGTTGGTGTGGGTGTTGCTGGTATAGGCGTAGATCAGTTCGGTGAGGCCGTGCGGTCCGGGGTTTGCCATGTCGGCGGCGCCGTTCTGGGGCAGGGCGATCGAGACGGCGGTGCTGACGAGGATGACGGTGGGTGCGATGAGGGCGTAGAGGACGACGTAGCGCATTTCGCCGGTGCTGATCCGTTTGCGGAGGTATTCGGGTGTGCGGCCGACCATGAGTCCGCCGATGAAGGCGGCGATCAGGACGGCCATCAGCAGGCCGTAGAGTCCGCTGCCGGTGCCGCCGGGCGCGATCTCGCCGAGCATCATGGCCGCCAGCAGTGTGCCGCCGCCGAGGCTGGAGAAGCTGTCGTAGGCGGCGCCGTTCGCGCCGTCGGCGGTGGCGGTGGCGGAGACGCCGAAGAGAGTGCTGCCGGGGATGCCGATACGGGTCTCGGTGCCTTCGTAGTTGCCGCCCACAGCGGTCGGGACGGTGCCGTGGGCGGCGTGCTGGGCGAGTGAGGCGGCGCCGAGCACCAGGCCGAAGAGCAGGCCCACGATGGTGAGTAGGGTCCAGCTCTGGGTGAGGCTGCCGACGATGCGGCCGTAGGTGCGGATGAAGGCGGTCGGGATCAGCAGCATCAGCACGATCTCGACCAGGTTGGTGACCGGTGTGGGGTTCTCGTACGGGTGGGCGCTGCTGGCGTTGTAGAAGCCGCCGCCGTCGCCGGAGAAGAGTTTGACGGGCTCCCAGGAGCCGACGGGGCCGGTGATCAGGGTCTGCCGGGCGCCGGCGAGGGTGGTGACGGTGTGGTCGCCGGCCAGGTTCTGTACGACGCCGAGGCTGATCAGCAGCAGGCCGGCGACCACGGCGAGCGGGAGCAGGACCCGTAGGACGGTGCGGGTGAGGTCGACCCAGAAGTTTCCGAGGTGGCGGGTGCCGTGGCGGGCCAGGCCGCGGGTGAGGGCGAGGGCGGCGCAGATGCCGACCGCCGAGGAGGCGAACGCCTGCACGCCGAGGCCGGCCATGACGGCCAGGTCGCCTGTTCCGGTCTCGGGGAGGTAGTTCTGCCAGCTGGTGTTGGTGGTGAAGCTGACCGCGGTGTGCAGGGCCGTGCGCCAGGGCATGCCGCTGACGCCGCGGGACCAGGGCAGGTCGGCCTGCAGGGTGAGCAGGGCGAACAGCGCGGCGATGCCGGCCAGGGCGAAGGCCAGCAGGGCGACCAGGTAGTGGTACCAGTCCTGTTCGCCGTCCGGGTTGACGCTGCAGATCCGGTAGAGGGCTCGTTCGATCCGTAGGTGGCGGTCGCCGTCGAGTTGGCGGGCCATGTAGTCGCCGAGCGGGATGTGCAGGGCGACCACGAGGGCGATGGCGAGGAGGGCTTGCAGCCAGGCGGCCATGGTCAGGTCCCCTGTGTCGGGTGGGTGCGGTCGAGGGCCAGGTTGAGCTGGAGGACGTTGACCGTGGGTTCGCCGAGGATGCCCAGCGGGCGTGCGGTGGTGTGCTGGGCGACGAGTCGGCGCACCTCGTCCTCGCCGATGTGCCGTTCGCGGGCGATGCGCGGGATCTGCAGGTCGGCGTAGGCGGGGCTGATCTGCGGGTCCAGGCCGCTGCCGCTGGCGGTGACGGCGTCCGGGGGCACCGCCGGGTGCGCCGGTGCGTCGCCTCGGACGGGAACGGCCGCCGTGCCGGTGTAGTCCTCGCCCGGCACGGCGCAGTCGACTCGAACTCCGTGATACTCCGTCAGGAAGGGCGTGGCGGGGCAGGTCTGGTTGAGGCTGACCACTTTGGTGATCTGCCCGTTGGTGCCGCCGGTGTAGTAGACGCCGAGGACGGCGCCGACGCCATCGGCGGTGCAGTACGGGCGGGAGCCGTCCACGTGCTCCAGGTCGCCGACTGCCTTGCTGCGCGAGCAGACCTGGGTGAGCAGGCTCGGGCCGGCGGGGGTGTCGATCACGTTCTGCGGGCCGAGATTGCTCGCGCCGGAGGCGGTGGCGTCGTAGCCGGCTCCGGCGTGGGACGGCCTCGGCTGGAAGTACTTCGGCAGCGGCTTGCCCTGAGAGTTGGTGAACGCCTGGCCGATCAGGGCGCTGCCGACCTCGGTGCCGTCCGGGGCTCGAAGTGAAGAGCCGTGGGCGCCGTACCGCAGACCGGGCAACCGGGAGAGCGCGGTCATGGCGAGCGGGTAGACCAGGCCGGTCAGGAGGATCAGGAGCACGAGAACCCGGACGGCGATGAGCTGCTGGGCGCCCCAGGCCGTCAGCCGATTCCTCATCACAGGCCCGGGATGTAGCGGATGAGAACGGTGTCGATGAGCTTGATCGCCAGGAAGGGGGTGAGGATGCCACCCAGGCCGAAGACCCACAGGTTGCGGGTGAGCAGCGCCGAGGCGCTGGTGCGCCGGTAGCGCACGCCGCGCAGGGCGAGCGGGATGAGGGCGACGATGATCGTCGCGTTGAAGATGACGGCCGACAGGACGGCCGATCTCGGCGAGTACAGGTGCATCACGTCCATCGCACGCAGGCTCGGGTAGACCACGCCGAACATCGCCGGCAGGATCGCGAAGTACTTGGCAACGTCGTTGGCGATCGAAAATCCGGTCAACGCCCCACGGGTGATGAGGAGTTGCTTGCCGATCTCGACAATTTCGATGATCTTTGTCGGGTCGGAGTCGAGGTCGACCATGTTGCCGGCCTCCTTGGCGGCCGACGTGCCGGTGTTCATCGCCACCCCGACGTCCGCCTGGGCGAGCGCCGGGGCGTCGTTGGTGCCGTCGCCGGTCATGGCGATCAGGTGACCGCCCGCCTGCTCCTGCCTGATCAGCTCGAGCTTGTGCTGCGGGGTGGCCTCGGCCAGGACGTCGTCGACTCCGGCCTCGGCGGCGATCGCGCGGGCGGTGAGCGCGTTGTCCCCGGTGATCATCACGGTCCGGATGCCCATCCGGCGCAGATCGCCGAAGCGCTGCTTGAGCCCGGGTTTCACCACGTCCTTGAGTTCGATGACGCCGAGTACCCGCGCGGGGCCGTGGCCGTCGTACTCCGCCACCGCCAGCGGCGTGGCGCCGGCGGCCGCCACCCGGTCGGCCGTCGCGCCCAGGTCGGGCGGCACGGTCCCGTCATGCTCCCCGACCCAGTCGGTGATCGCCGCAGCCGCGCCCTTGCGCAGCCGACGGCCGTCGGGCAGGTCGACGCCGGACATCCGGGTGACGGCACTGAAGTGGATCCAGATCGCTCCCGTGGTGTCCTGCTCGGGCAGTCGGTAGCGCTCGCGCGCGTAGGAGACGATCGATCGGCCTTCGGGTGTCTGGTCCGCGTGGCTGGAGAGCAGCGCCGCTGCGGCCAGCCGCTGGGGTGGGATCCCGCCCACCGGCAGGAACTCGGATGCCTGGCGGTTGCCGAAGGTGATGGTGCCGGTCTTGTCCAGCAGTAGGGTGCTGACGTCGCCGGCCGCCTCGACCGCGTGGCCGGACATCGCCAGGACGTTGCGCTGGACCATCCGGTCCATGCCCGCGATGCCGATCGCGGACAGCAACGCGCCGATGGTGGTCGGCATGACGCAGACCAGCAGGGAGACCAGCACGATGCCGGTCACGCCGTTGGCGTCCAGCACCGCGGTGTTGTGGGCCGCGGCGTTGTAGTGCTTGGAGAAGATCGCCATCGGCTGCAGGGTGACCACGGTCATGAGGAAGACGAAGGTCAGCATCACCAGCAGCAGGGTCAGTGCCAGTTCGTTCGGCGTCTTGTGCCGCTCGGCACCCTCGACCAGCGCGATCATCCGGTCCAGGAAGCTCGCACCGGGCTCCTGGGTGATCCGCACGACGATCAGGTCGGACAGGACGATCGTTCCACCGGTGACCGAGCTGCGGTCACCGCCCGCCTCGCGGATGACCGGCTCCGACTCGCCGGTGATCGCCGACTCGTCCACACTGGCCACGCCCTCGACCACATCGCCGTCACCAGGGATCACCTGCCCGGCCGAGACGGCAACGAAGTCGCCGCGTTGCAGGTCGGTGGCTGGCACCGTCTCCTTACGGTAGGCGGTCTCTGGGGCGCCGGGCGTCCAGTCGGTCAGGCGACGTGCCGTGGTGAGCTTCCTGGTACGCCGCAGCGTGTCGGCATGCGCCCTGCCCCGGCTCTCCGCGACCGCTTCGGCGAGGTTGGCGAAGATCACTGTCAGCCACAGCCAACCGGTGATGAGAAACCCGAACAGGGACGGACCGCGGACGGCGATGAAGGCGGTCAGTGTGGCGCCGACCTCGGTGACGAACATGACCGGGTTGTGGACCATCGTCGCCGGATTCAGTTTCCGCAGCGCCGCCGGCACGGCGAGCAGGAGCTGTCGGGGATCCATTCGCCCGGCGGCCACACGGCCGGAGCCGGCGGGCACCGGATCCGCCTCGCTCCGCTTGCTCCGGCTGGTGTGCCCAGGTGGACTGCCCATGAAGGCATTAAAGGCTCAGCAAGAGCCCGATCCGGTGCAGCCGTCCGCTGAGGACTCCCGGGATCGGCCGTTCGGAGGACTTGACGAACGACCCCTCTATTCGCTCGGCGATGTCCCGACCGTGTCCAGCGCGGAGCCGACCTGGTCGGCGAGGGTCACCGCGACCAGCCGTGCCTGGAGCGACGGTCTGGCGTCCGGGTTCGGGCTCATCATGTACCGGCCGTAGTACCGGCCGTTGCCGAGGGCGCGTAGCTCGATCTCCTCGTCCGGCATGCCGTGCTTGTCGACGTCCACGGTCCGGGGCCCGATCACCACCGCGCCGTCCTGTGTCAGCCGTGGCGGGTGACCGGTCAGCTTCCCGTACTCGAAGCGGCAGCCGCGCAGCTGGAGCAGGTCGACCAGCTGCCGGGCGACGTGGTCCACCACGAGGTTGGCCGATCCGGGGCGCTGGGCCAGCGCGGCTGCTTCGTGGAGTTGCCCCAGGTAGCGGGTGTCGGTGATGGCGACCACTTCCAGGCGACGGGCTCGGGCGGCCAGCTGGGAGACGGTCAGTCCGACGAGCAGGAGCAGGACCGCGGTCCTGATGTCGGCCGACTTGGAGATCGAGAACGTTTCGTACGGCTTGGTGAAGAAGAAGTCGAACCACACGGCGGCCGACAGCGCCGCGACGGCTCCGGCCAGGCGGCTGCCCAGGGCCGACACCGCCACGACGACAACGACCAAGACCAGTGCGATGTCCGTGTTCGAAACGTGCGTGCGCAGCGGCAGCAGAACGGCGGCGACGGCCGGCGGAGCGAGCAGGGCCGCGATGACCGCGACCCGGCCACGGTCCAGGTGGCGAAGCATGGACCCACCTCCGAATCCTGTCTACCAGGCACGTCATCGGTGCGCGCCCGCACGGACCCCATCCGAGGCTCGCGGACTTGCCAGCGGGGAACCGGCCTCCGCTCATGGCCGGGCGGGAGGAAGCCGGTGCACAGTGGAAGTGGACGTGTGAGGTTGCCGATGACGCCTGATTCCGTCACCCGTGGCCGGCTGCACCTGTATCTGGCGATCGCTCCGGGTGCCGGTAAGACCTGTGCGCTGCTGGACGAGGCCCACCGCCGGAGCCGGGGCGGCCGGGACGTCGTCGCCGCCCTGGTGGAGTCCCACGGGCGGGCGGCGGTGGAAGAACGGCTGGCGGGCCTCGAAACGATGCCCGCTCGGACCGTGGCCTACCGGGGGACATCATTCGAGGAACTCGACGTCGAAGCCGTCCTGCGACGCCACCCTCAAAGCGTCCTGGTCGACGAACTCGCCCACACCAACACCCCGGGAAGCCGCCACGACAAACGCTGGCAGGACGTGGCGGACCTCCTCGACGCCGGCATCGACGTCGTCTCCGCACTCAACGTCCAGCACATCTCCTCACTGGCCGACAGCGCAGCGCAGATCACCGGCGTCGATGTCCACGAGACGGTCCCGGACACCTTCCTCACCACAGCCGATCACATCGACTTCCTGGACATCGACGCCACCGAACTGCGCCGGCGGCTTCCACAGCTGTACGACACCCGCACCGCCGGCCGAGCCCTGCACAACTACTACCGACCGGAGCACCTGAAACAGCTGCGGACCCTCGCACAACAATGGCTCGGCCAACACCTGCCCCAGGCCCCGACGCCACCGGCACAGAACGCGCGGCGCATCGTCGTCGCCCTGACGGGCGAGCCCGAAGGCGACCACACACTGTGCCGGGCCGCCCTCCTGGCAGCCGCCACCACGGGCGAGCTGATCGGCGTCCACGTCCGCGACCCCAGCGGGCTCGCGGATCCGGTCCCCGCCTGGCTGGAACCCCAGCGCCGACTGCTCACCGAACTCGGCGGCCGGTACACACAGCTCGCCGGAGCCGACGTGGCCGGCGCCATCCTCGACTTCGCCCGCACGGAGAACGCCACCGACCTCGTCCTCGGAGCCACCCGCCGGACCTCGGCCTTCCAGGCACTGCACGGATCGGTGATCAACCGCGCCATCCGCAGCGCGGGATCCGTCGAAGTGCACGTCATACCGCCACGCAAACCACCCAAACACCGCCTGGACATCCGCCTCGGCGAACCAGTCGAACACCGCAGAGCACAGCTGTCGCCTCGGCGGCGCTCGACCAGCTGGCTGCTCGCCCTGCTCGCCCCACCCGCGCTGGCGGCGGCACTCTCGCCGGCCCACTCCTCACTCGGCCTGGCCGGCGCACTGTTCTGCGTCCTTCTCCCCGTGCTCCTCACCGCCCTGGTCGGCGGAATCCGCCCCGCCCTGCTCGCCACCGCCACCGGCGTCCTGGCAGCGGACTACTTCTTCACCGCCCCGTACCACAGCCTCCGCGTGGACCGGCTCCTCGACCTGGTCGCCCTCATCGCCTTCGCCTGCGTCGCGGCCACCATCGGCCTGCTCGTCGACATCCTCGCCGGGCGAGGGCTCCAGGCCGCCCGCGCCCAAGCCGAAGCCGAGAACCTGGCCCAGCTCACAGCCGACACCCTGGCCGCGGGCCCGCACAGACCGTCCGAACTGGCCGAGACCGTGCGCCGCACCTTCGACCTCGACGCCGTAGCCGTCATGCGCCCGTCCGACACGGGCTGGCAGAGCCTCGCCTCGGCCGGGCACCCCGTGCCCGCCACACCGGACGAAGCGCCCTACTGCGCCGACCTGGCGGACGGGACAGTCCTGGCCCTGGCCGGCAGCCGCCTCACCGAACCGGACGCGCGCCTGCTGCGCGCATTCGTCACGGAGCTGCGCCAGGAAAACGAGCGGGTCCGACTCCACCACATGGGACACCGCATGCGCAGCACCGCATCCGATACGCGGTGAACCAACCAGCATTCGCACCCGTCTGACAGACGGCCCGAACAATCGGGCAGGGCGGGCTCCAGACGGGCCTCGACGAGGGTTGCAGTTTGGGTTGCATTCAGCCTCGTTCGGGTCCGTTCGGCGCGCCCTGCTGGGCGCGCTCAGCCGCAGGTCAGAACGCCGACGGACCCCGTCGAACAGCCGCACGAACAGTTGGAAAGCGTGTTGGGGGCAACCCCTCACGAGTTCGAATCTCGTATCCTCCGCCAGTGCTCTCACCGGGCACTTTGAAGGCCCCGACCGGTTCGCTGGTCGGGGCCTTCGCCGTTGTCCTCAGCCGCCGTTGTCCTGGTTTTTGTCCACAGGGGGCGTTTCCGGTGGTCCCCAGATGGCATCGGCGATCTTCCGGGCCACCTCCTTGAGCATGGCGTCCGGCACATGGAGGTACCGCGCCCGCATGCTCGCGGAGGTGCCCGGCTCCCCGGAAGAGCTGACCAAAGCTGAGGTGACTGCCGTACGGCTGGCGGGCCCGCCGATTCCGGGTTCCGTGGCCGCACTCGAAGCGGCTCGTGGTTCCGGCCGGAAGGTGGCCATCGTCAGTAACAACTCGACGGCGTGCGTCCGGGCGTTTCTGATGCTCCACGATCTCCGACACCTGGTGGACGCGGTAGTCGGCCGTGCCCCGTACTGGCCGGATGCCATGAAGCCTGACCCTCACTCGCTGCTGCGGGCAGCAAGCGAGCTGGAAACCCACCCCCACGACTGCACGCTGATCGGGGACTCAGTGACGGACGTGGAGGCCGCGAAAGCCACCGGCGGACGGTCCATCGGCTTTGCCAACAAGCCCGGGAAGGAGCGTGCCCTAGGCGATGCCGGCGCCGATGTAGTCGTCACCGCCATGGCATCGGTGGCTGAGTCTCTGGGCTCCTCGTAGGCGAAGACGCAGTCTCATCCGTGCCCGTTCGGGGGCGGACAACGCCGAGCACCGCAAAGTCCGCGCCCGCGTCGAACGTGTCTTCTCTCGAATGAAGAACTACAAGATCCTGCGTGACTGCCGACAGCGCGGCGACGGCCTCCACCACGCCGTCCAAGCCGTGGCCCGCATGCACAACCTCGCCCTCACCGCATGACAGGACAGGGCCAACAACCCAGCGCAGACTGCCTGTTCACGGCCTTCTGTAAGACGCTTTAGGTGCGGCCAAACCTCCCGAAGCGGCTGCAGATCGGAGGCAACTGCGTTCCGCCCCCGCCGCCGGGGCGGCGCCTTGGCAGCGGAGACCTCGCCAGCGTTCCGACGATGCGGCCGCGGGAGCACCCGCCGGGCAGATCCCGATGCCGACGAGATCGCAGGCAGTACTGCGTGACCGCCCGCCGCGCTGCGCTGACCCAAGCCCCTGCCGGACGGCTGGAGAGGCGCTGCCGTTAGTGTCCCGGGCGGGCAGGTTCCTCGGCGCGCCCAAGGCCGGAGCCGACGATGGCCAGCAGGTCGTCGACGGTGCCCTGATCGGCGGGATGGCGCAGCGGTGTTCCCGGGATCACTCTGTAGTGGTTCGTGCGGCCGTGGCGTGTGTGGCTGAGGTAACCGCCGCTTTCAAGATCCCCGATGATCTTCTGCACGGCACGCTCGGTAAGCAGACATCCCGCAGCGATGTCCCGAATCCGCGCCCCCGGATTGCGGGAGATGTGGGCAAGCACCCGTGCATGGTTCGTCAGGAACGTCCATGTGCCCCGCCCGTCGATCCTCTCATCCATGACGTCAAGGGTACGAGAACGCACGCCCCTCAATACACGAACAGTGTTTCATGAATTTGTTGACAGGTAAGCCGCGGGTCCGCACCATGGAGAGGCCCCTGAAGCAGGGGGATGGCCCTGCCCTCACTGGCGCCGCTCATCACCAGCGGCGGGACCTCACTGGAGCGCACTGCCGTGGAACGCCTCACCAAGGCTGGACTCGACAAGCTGACCGCCCGGCTCACCGAACGCATCGGCGACCCCCGGGCACTGGCCGCCAGCAGAGGCCCCTACTCGATGCGGCGCACGGTCGCCCACGCCATCCGCGGCATCGAGGCCTACCTCCACCTCGCCATACACGAGCCCACCCATCCGCACCTAGCCTCCGCCCGCGCCCAGGCGGAGGAACTGTGGACCGTCCTGGAGCGGGTCACCATGCTGCTCGACTTCCCGCCGGCTCCAATCGGCGGGCCCCACCCCTGCAACAAGCGAAAGGATCTACCGGTGACGCTGGCCAGCCCGTCAAACCCCGCTTCCTCCCCCCGCGCCACCCTCACCACAGCCCGCATCGGCCAAGTCCTTGTGATGCGCCTGGCAGGCGAACTCGACATGGACAGCGCCTCAGTTCTCACCGACGCCCCCACGGAGGAGGACATCTGCGGCATCGTGTTCGACCTCTCCCGGCTCGAATTTTGCGACTCCACCGGTCTCAACGCCCTGCTGCGCCTGCGCATCGACGCCGAGAGCCGCGACATTTCCGTGCTGCTGGCCGCAACGAGCCCACAACTGACACGCCTTCTACAGATCACCGGCGCGGATCAGATCTTCGGCATGCACGCGAACATTGAGGACGCCATAGCGGCACTGACCCCGGGCTGACATCGTGCCCCCGTCCGCGCCTGCAGGATTCGATCACGCAGCACCCCGCGTGGGGCCGCAGGAGCTGACCTGGGCGAAACCGCCCGGCCGTCCGCTCGTTACCCCAGACGTTCACCTCGGGGCCCCCGCAAGAACACCGGTGCCGGGCCCACACGCCAGGCCAGATGGACGCATCCTGCACGTCCACCACCTCGCCACCGGCAAGTGGCTCCTGCCCGGTGGGCATCTCGAGGCCGACGACACAACTCTTCAAGAAGCCGCCTGCCGCGAGCTCACCGAGGAGACCCGGCATCTCCAGTGCCGCGGTCAGTCCGGTAGGTGACAGCCCTCCACACATCGGCGTCCACCCCATCCCCGCCAACGATGCGAAGGGTGAACCGGAGCACCAGCACATCGACTTCTGGTTCCTCTTCCGCACTGCCGCCGAGGTGGGCGAACTACAGGCCGAAGAGGTCGCCGACGCGGACTGGCGCGACGCGGAGAGCATCAACGATCAGGTTCTACGGCTTCGGATCGCGCAAGCGCTTCGTTGACGCCGGGCTCAGGTTGCCCCTGTGTCGATGTCTCGATGCACGCAGGGGGCGACCGTTCCCCCCAGAGAAGCTCTTATCCAAGCACGCCCAACAACCATGCGAACGAAGGGACATTGTGGCTCAGCAGAGGATCGACGAGTCCCGCGCGCTCAAGCCCGCCCTCGACTCGATGACTCTCCTGGTCGGAGCTGTCATCGTTCACGACGCGGAAGCGGGGCGCGTCGTGCTCCTTCAACGTGGTCCTGTCGCCAAGTTCGCACCGGGGATGTGGGACCTTCCCGTTGGGAAGAGCGAACCGGGCCAGCCCGTCACCGACACCGCTGTCCGCGAACTCCGCGAGGAGACCGGCCTGATCGTCAAGCCGGAGTCTCTGCGTGTTGCCCACATCATCCACGGAGCCTGGGGAGTCGAAGCCCCGAACGGCTTCCTCACCGTCGTCTTCGTCACCCACGCGTGGACCGGCCAGCCTGAGAACCGCGAGCCTGCCAAACATGCCCGGGTCTGCTGGGTCGACACCCACGCCCTTCCCGAGGAATTCGTCCCGAGTACCGGCAGCGCCCTCCACAGCTACCTCACGGGAGGTCCAAAAGTCACCCTCCGCGGTTGGCACTAGGTTCCAGAGGAGGTGCGCCCAACCACCGCCGAGGCGCTGCGCCGGGAAGGCTACGACGGCACTGTCAGCGGCACTGCGGGCAAGGTGTCTGACGAGCCGCCGTTGCGGGCAGTCTGAACGAGTGGCCTGCTGATCAGCGGCCGGGCCCTTCGTCGTCTCCGTCTCACTTTCCGTCTCATGTCGCGTTCGGCTTGGTGGTCCGGGCGCGGTGCGTGACCGGCGCGGGGTTTTGCCCGGTTCCAGGTCGGCAAGGGCTTGCGAAGCGCGACGGCGGGGCGTTACGTTGCGGGCGACGTACGAAAGCCACTGCCCGGTAGGTAGTCCGGGTGACGCCTCGGTGTTCGTGCAAGAGCCTGGTCAGGCCACCTGTACGTCCTTTGTCGAACTTCGAACAAGGGACGGTCGTGTCTGACATGTCTGAACTGAGGGTTCTCATCGCCGGTGCCGGGCTCGGCGGCCTCACTCTCGCGCAGTCGCTGCGCAGCCACGGAATCGACGTCGCGGTCTTCGAACGCGACGCCAGCCCGTGGGACCGGCCTCAGGGCTACCGCCTCCACCTGGACGCCGACGCCCTGGGCGCCGCCCGGGAAGTCCTCCCGGCAGACCTGCACGCGGTGTTCGACGCGACAGCGCAGTACACCGAGGCCTTCACCACGATCCTGGGGACCGACCTGTCGGTCATCAAGCGCCTCCCGGCGCGGGACGCGCACGGTGAAGGGGTCTGGCCCGCCCACGACGGTCCAGCCCCGCACGCCAACGTCGACCGTGCGACCCTGCGTCAGATCCTGCTCGCAGGGCTCGAAGACGCGGTGTGTTTCGGAAAGACCCTCAGCCGTTACGAGAGCTGTGCCGACGGGGTGACCGCGTACTTCACCGACGGTTCGCAGGCGCACGGCCACGTACTTGTCGGTGCCGACGGCATCCGCTCGGCCGTTCGCCGCCAGCGGGCCCCGCACGCCGAGGCGGCGGACGCCGGAATCACCGCGATCTACGGCCGCCTGCCGATGGCGGCAGCCGAGCCCGTCGTGCCCGCCGAGACCCTGAAGGACATCTTCACCATCGCTTCGGACGAGCGGAAGGTCTTTCTCGGGCTCGGCTCCGTCCGCTTTCCGACCTCTCCCGCGGAGGCCGCGGCACGCTTCGCTCCCGGGATCCCGATGCGCGACCAGGACGACTACGTCGTGTGCGTCGTGGGAGGTCGCCATGGGTTCTTCCCGAACACCGACGGCGCGATGCGCGCCTGCTCAGGCGAGGAACTGCGCCGGATCGCCGCCGAGACGCTACGCGACTGGCCGACCCGTGCCGCCGAACTCGTTCTCGGCGCGGATCCGACCTCCTTCTTCCTCGCCGAGATGTACACCAGCGTGCCGACGGCGCTTGACGCACCCACCAACGTCACGCTCCTGGGCGACGCCGTCCACGCGATGACGCCCACTTTGGGCCGCGGGGCCAACGTCGCGATGCGTGACGGAACACTGCTCGGCCGTGCGCTCAAGAAGGTCGCCGACGGGCAACTCGCCCTGGCCGACGCCCTGGCCGCCTATGAGCGCGACATGCTCGACTACGGCTTCCGCGTCGTACGAGAAGCGGCCAGGGTCGGCCAGGAGCGCATGGCCCAAAGCCCCCTGCCCGCATAGCCCGTACCGAATACCGGCCCAACCGCACCCTCCCGCAGACGCACGGTGGCCCCGCCCCAGCGGCAACGCGGCGGCGGTGCGCCGTACTTCACCGCGGACGGCGTGCGGTCAGGCCGCACCCCATGGCCTTCCGTAGCAGGCCGACTCCCGCATCCGGCGCCGGGCCTCGCGCCCCGGGCGCTCAACCAACCCGCGAACCAACATCCTTAAAGGAGGGTTCCCCATGTCCGACTTCCGTGTCGCCATCGCCGGCGGCGGGCTCGCCGGCATGACGCTCGCCCGCCATCTTCACCAGCACGGCCTGGACGTGGTCGTGTACGAACGCGACGCCGATCTCGTCACCCGCAACCCGGGATACCGGCTGCACGTCAACTCCACCGGAACAACCGCCATGAAAAGCGTGCTGGACCCGCGGCTGTGGGAGCTGTTCGTCGCGACCGCGGGTATGCCCCGGCAGCAGATACGCCACTTCGACGAGCAGCTCAACCCGACCCTGATCCGCGACACCAGCGGCTCCGTCGGGGGCGGCGACGCCACCGGAGGCGTTCCGGAACACCTGGTGGCCGACCGTTCGACGATGCGTAGGATCCTCTACACCGGCCTGGAGAAAAGGGTGCGCTTCGGCGCCCGGGTCATCGGATACCGCCACACCCCGGGCGCACGTGTCACCGTGCGCCTGTCGAACGGGGAGAACGACGAAGTCGACGTGCTGGTCGGTGCGGACGGCATCAACTCCGCCGTTCGCGCCCAACTCCTCCCGCACGCCAGCGTCAAAGACCTGGGCGTACGCCACATCGCCGCGAAGATTCCGCTCACCGCCGCGACCAAACGCGAGATCCCGGACGATCTGTACTCGGTGTTCACGTTGGTCTCCGGCGCCGAACACGACGTGATCAACTTCGCCCCGCTCGAACGTGCCAACCCGCGCTCGCCGTTGGTCGCCGAACGGGACGAGGCGTTCCGTGACGAGGTCGGCAACGACTTCGCGCTGAGCATCTTCAGCTCCGTCACCGCCCGCCTGCCCGCCGACGCGGAGTTGTTCACGGCGCATCCAGAGGCGCTCAGGGAGTACGTCCTGAAGCGCGTCGCCTCCTGGCATCCCGGCGTTGCCGAACTGGTCCGGATGTGGGCCCTCGACACGGTGCAACCGCTGGTGTTGCGCAGCAGTGTCCCCACTTCGCCGTGGGCGCCCACGAACGTCACCGTCATCGGCGACGCCATCCACGCCATGAGCCCGGCCCTGGGCATCGGTGCCAACACCGCCCTGCGCGACGCCCAGGTCCTCGGGGCCGAACTGGTCGCGGCAGCGATGGGCGGCAAGCCGCTGCTGACCGCCATCGGCGACTACGAACACACCATGCGCGGTTACGCCTTCGACGCCGTTCGCGCCTCCGCGGCCATGGGCGAGCGCATCATCGGCCACGCTCCACTGCCCGCGTGAACCTGGCCGAGACACGGCACGGATGCGGCGCTATGATCCGGCCACTTGTGCGAGGCGGGGGTTGAGGGGTGCGCGGCGGGTGGTGCGCCGGTGACCGGTCCCGTGGCCGCGCACCCTTGCGCTCCTGGGGAGGAACGAGTGGCTCAACGCCCTCACAGACGTGTCCTGTTGGCCGCGTCAACGACGTGCGCCCTGATATCGGGGCTGGGCCTTCCAACGGCGTACGCCGACACGGCCGCGCCCGCCCCGGTGTCGGCGCCGATCACCGTGGCACCGGTGCAGGACCCGTACGCCGTCCCGGGCCTGCTGGCAGGCGTCAGCGCCGACGGCTTCCTGCACGGCGCGGTGAACCAGGGCTACGCCTGGACCGACGACGCCTCCGGCACCACCACCGCGATCGCCACGACACCGGACAGGACGACGGTGGCGTACGCCGGGAACGACGCGGTGGTGCTGTGGGGCGGCGAGTACCAGTACGGCGGAACGGCCGTGTTGCGGGACGTGCGCACCGGCACCGACCGGACGCTGACCCTTCCCTCCAGGGGCCAGGTCGTCGGCTCCTTCGCCGGAAAGGTGCTCACCTACGCCCAGGACGGCCACGGCAGCGGCACGTTCACGCTGCTCTCCCCCGGCAGCGGCGGCACCACGACCGACCAGCGGGTGACCGGCCTGCCCGCCGGGGCCACGCTGCCCGTCGGCCAGTCGTACGTCGTCGCGGGCGGCGGTGACAGCAGCGATGTCCTCATCACTTACCTGCTGGACGGCACCAGGTCCTACGGCTGGCTGGATTCCGACGGTACCGTCACCCCGCTGAACCTGAGCCCTTATCTGGGGCAGGGCAGCGGCTACTTCGCGCTCTTCGGGACGTACCTGGTCCTGCTGAACGGCGACGGCACGGCGTATCTGTTCGACACGGGGCACATCACCGCCGAGCCCCGCAAGCTGACCACCGCCCCCGGCACCCGTCCGCTGGGCGTGGCCGGCCAGGATCTGGTGGCCGGGCAGGCCAGCAGGCTGCTGGCGTACCCGTTGGACGGCGGGACGCCGCGCACCCTGCTGACCGACCTCGACCGCAGTACCTACCAGGCGGTCACCGCAGGTCCGGACCGCCTCCTGGTCGCCGAAGCGCACAGTGCCGCCGGGACCACCTTGCAGTCGGTCACCGCCGACCCCGACGGGCGGGCCGCGCTCCGGCAGGCCGCGTCCTTCCCCATCGCGTCGCTGCGGCGGGACGGCGTCAGCCTGGCAGGCGGCATCCTCGCGCTGCGTGACACCTTCCCGTACGGCGGCACCGACGGGCTCTCCTCGGTGCGACTGCCGGTGAGCGACGGCGGAACAGCGGGCGGGCCCGGGTGGATCGGGCCGGTCTCCGACTCCGACGAACTGCTGCAGACCGCGACCGGTCAGACCCTCGACGTCCAACCCCAGGCCGGGACAACGGAGTTGCTGCCCGGCGCGGTCACGTCCACGGGCCTGACCGACCTGCGCGACGTACAGGTCTCCGGCGCGAACATCGCGTACAGCGGGGTGAACGGCAACGGCATCCGCGTGATCCGAGCCGGATCGCTCAGCGGGGCCGGGAGCGACCTCCCCCTCACCGCCTTCGCGCTGACCGGGAACACGCTGTGGGTCGAGGCGCGGCCGGGCGGGCATCTCAAGGCGGTGGACCTCGACACCAAGGCCACGACCGGTACCGCCGAGGTCGGCAACTGCCCGATCTCCGCGCTGCAGGCGGTGGGCCACTGGATCTACTGGGCCTGCACCACGGCCGCGGGCGGCGCGGGTGTCTACGACACCGCGACGGGCAGGTCCATCCCGGTCCCCTACACCGCGGACGGCGCCGTCCGGCTGGGTGACGGTTTCGTGGCCACGGTCACCGGCGGCACGCTCAACCTCACCGACGTCACCGGCGGTTCGCCTGTCACCCACCAGATCGCCCAGCTCACCGACCCGGTCGAAGGACGCGGCTGGGCCGTCGACCAGTACGGTGGCGGGGTCGTCTACCTCACGGACGACGGGTCGGCGCACGTGGTGCCCAGCGGCGTGCCGACCTCGGCGCTCACCATGGCGGAGGTTTCCGCGGCGGGCTTTGCGGCGGCGTGGCAGGGCAGTTGGACGCTCTCCAAACCGGCCGCGTCCTGGTCGCTGACGTTCACCAGCGCCGCCACGGGCACGCCGGCGAGGACGCTGACCGGCGGCGAGACCCGCGGCGCCCTCGCCGCGAGCTGGGACGAGCGCGACGCCTCCGGCCACCTGGTGCGCAACGGCGACTACCGGTGGCAGCTCACCGTCCAGCCCGCGGACGGTGAGGGCCCGGCGGCGGTGGCGTCCGGAACGGTGACGGTCACCCAGGGCTCTGCGGCCTTCCACGACTTCGGCTCCGCGTCCGGTCGACCGGACGGATTCGGCGACGTGCTGGTCCGCACCTCGACCGGCGCACTGGCCTACGAACTCGGCAACGGCAAGGGCGGCTTCTCCGGGCTCTCCCAGAAGGTCACCTGGCCGTCGGGCGCCACGCCGATCCCGTTCGGCGACGTCGACGGCGACGGCTGCAACGACACCCTGATGCGCACCGCCACCGGTGACCTGAGGCTCTACCACAACGAGTGCGTACCCGAGATCCACGTACCGACCACCTCGTACACCGACCTGGGCGCCGGGTGGAACCAGTACAAGTGGCTGGGCTACGCCGGTGACCTGAACGGTGACGGCCACCCGGACCTGCTCGCGTGGAGCGCGTCCAACGGAAACCTCTACCTCTACCCGGGCACCGCCCAGGGGAAGTTCGGGGCGAGGGTGTTGCTGCGCACCGGGCTCAGCTACAGCAAGCTCATCGCCGTCGGCGACCTCAACAGCGACGGGATCGGCGACCTGCTGGCCTACGACCGCTCGGGCAACCTGTGGCTGATGGCGGGCAACGGCAAGGGCGGCTTCGCCGCTCGCACCGAGGTCTTCGCCCACTGGGGCAGCGGATACAACGCGATCGTCGGGGCCGGTGACCTCACCGGCGACGGCAGGCCGGACCTGCTGGAGCGCGACTCCTCCGGCACGATGTGGATCAGCCCGGGCGACGGCAGGGGCTCCTTCGGCCCCCGCATCAAGGCCGCCACCGGATGGCAGGGCTACGCCGGACTGTTCTAGGGACACGCACGCGCGGCCGAGCGCGTCCACAGGTCGCCGGTTTCCGCCGCCGTCCGCGCACCTCTGGTCCTGATGGCGCCACAGGCCGCGCCAGGAAGCGCCGCTCGGCCGGAGCGGGACTCCGGCCGACGCCGCACGGGCGGCTCGGTGCGGCAGCGGTGCCGCACGACCGGCTCTCGGCCAGGCCAGTCGCTCGGCCTGATGGTCGACTTCCGGCCAAGTGCGCTACCGTGCCCCTTGATCAAGCAGCCCACTTGGGCGAGTTGCGTTCAGGGGGGACGGAACGATGGGTCGTGGACGGGAACTGGGCCGCCAGGACAACAAGGCGGAGCCCGCGGGCTGGAAGGCTGTCGCGAAGGCCATCACCTTCCTCGCCTGTGTGGCAGCCGCCTGGCATCTGGCGGTCTGGGCCACGGCCGACGGGCTGGGCGTCTGCGATGTGGCCGCCACCTTCCAGGGCCTGTTCCTCCGCCAGCCGCTGAACGGGCTCGGAGGCCACGTACACCCCGCGTCCACCGGCGTCACGCTGGCCGCGTGGGCCGCGTTCCTGCTCGTGCCGGCGGTCCTGCTGTGGGCCACTGCCCGGGCGGTGCGCCACCGTACCCGCGGCGGCGGTGGCGAAGGGCTCGCCACCGGCGGGGAGGCGAGGCTGGCGCTCGGTGAGCAGCGGGCCCGCGAGTCCGCCGCGCAGACCCGCGGTGCGACCTTCGCCAGGGCCGACGGCAGCTTCGACCCGCGCGCGGCGGCCCGCGCCAGCCTGAACGAGGTGGGCTGGCGGTTCGGCCACCAACTCGGCACCGGGCAGCCGCTGGTGGTCACCCCCGAGGATTCCGTCGCGGTCATCGCACCGTCCGGCGCGGGCAAGTCCCGCACGGTCGTGATCCCCGCCTGCCTGGACGCGCCGGGGCCGCTCGTCGTCACCTCCACCCGCGCCGACGTCCTGGACGTCATCGCCGAGCCGCGCTCCCGCATGGGCCGCGTCTGGGTCTTCGACCCGCTCGACACCGTCGGGTGGCCGGAACGCATGGTGTGGGACCCGGTGGCCGGTTGCCAGGACGGGGAGACCGCGACGTCCCGCGCGCTGTCGTTCTCCGTCGGCATGGGAGCCGACGACTCCTCGTCCTCCAACGCCGGGTTCTTCCGCCAGACGGCGTCCTCCGCCCTCACCCGGCTGCTGCACGCCGCGGCCCTGGAGGGCAAGTCCATTGAGCACGTGCTGCGTTGGGCCACCAACCTGGAGAACGCGAACGAACCGCGCGCCATCCTCACCGACCATCCACAGGCCGAGCCGGGCTGGGACGTGCTGCTGAGGTCGGTCTCCACGGGTGCGGACGAGACCATCGCCTCGACCCGGCAGACGCTCGCCGCCCAGATCGAACCGCTGGCGCTGCGCAAGGTGCTGCGCTGTGTCACACCGCAACCGGGTGTGGCGGTGTTCCAGCCGGACGCCTTCGTCGCGTCCCGCGACACCCTCGTCCTGATCAGCGACGCGAACGCCTCGACCAATGTGGCACCGCTGACCACCATGCTGCTCGGTGAGGTCGTCGACGCGGCCAAGCGGCGCGCTCCGCGCACCCCGTCCGGGCGGCTCGACCCCTTCATCCGCCTGGTCCTCGACGAGGTCGCCAACGTCGCCCCGCTGCCCAAGCTGCCCGCACTGGCCTCCGACGCCCGCGGCTACGGGATCCACCTGGTGTACGCCCTGCAGTCGCTGGGCCAGGCGGTGCAGCGGTGGGGCCGCCAGGAGGCGGACACCCTCCTGGACAACGCGGCGGCGTCCTTGGTCATGGGCGGTCTGAAGGACATCGAGGCGCTGCGCCGGTTCTCCGACCTCATCGGCGAGACCGAACTGACCGAGATCTCCACCCAGCGCGACACCTCCCGTCTCTTCGGCTACGGCACCATGAAGAACGAGCGGGAGAAGCGCGTGCTGCGGCCGGAGGAGATCCGGCAACTGCCGAACGGCCAGGCACTGCTGCTGTTCCGGGGCGCCCCCGGCGTCATCGCGCAGCTTGAGCCCTGGGACCACCGGCGAGACGGCCGACAACTGCGCCAGGGTGAGCAGAACACCCGGCAGCGGCGCCTGGGGACCAACCTGGAGAACGTGTGAGCGCCGGGCAACTGGAGGAACTCGTCCGGCAGTTGGCGCTGCGCGTCAAACGCGAACAGGGCGAGGTGGAGGAGGTCCTCGCCGAGATCCTCCAGCGCCTGTCGGCACTGGAGGAGGGGCAGACCGCCCAGCGGGCCGCGACGCCCCCGATCGCTGCCCCGGCGGGTGGGGACGACCCCGCCGGGGCCTCCCCCTGGTCGTACCGCGCCACCGAGAGGGACTGGCGGGAACTGGCTGGTTGGGTGGACTGGGTCAGCCACCACTACGCACCTCAACTGGCCCTGCGGGTATGGCCGTGCTGGCCGGCGCACGGTGGGGTCGTGGAGGAGCTGGCCGCGCTGCACGCGGCGTGGCGCGCAGCCGCCCACGCCGACGAGGAGTCGAACAGCGCCTCTGTGGACCTCGCGTACTGGCACCAGATGTGGCTGTGGCCCACGCTCGAACGGCTCCGGCAGAACTACATGTTCAAAAGCTGCGAGACCGAGCACACCGCCGACCGGCCGGGCCGCCTCACGGATCCGACCGTCCTGGAGGCCCGCATCACCGCCTCCCCGGCGTGGAGCGAGAGGAAGATGAGCACGTGAACACGCATGAGACGCAAGGGAACCTGGCCGAGCGGTACGAGCAGCTGTACTCGGCCGCGGCGCGGCTGCTGTGGGCGCAGGAGGCGCCCACCTGGCGGGACGACACCTGGCCGCTGAAGCGCCGCCTGGCCTGGCGCGAGTTGGAGTCCGTCCTACGGGACGCCGACGAGCACCTGCCGCAGCCCGGTGCGCTCTCGGACCCGACACGTCATCTGCTCTCCCGCCGTGCGGCGGGCGCCGACGGCCACGACCGCCCGATCCCCTTCGACGAGGCGGTACGGGACTGGACGGCGCGCCTGGAGGCCGACCCGGGCTTCCTGGAGGAGCGGCAGGAGCCCTTCCCCGACTACTACATGGAGCCGGGGGCGTGCGTCGTCGTACCTCCGGCCCGGCACCTGGCGGTGATCGGGATCTTCCCGGAGCTGTTCCACCGGCTGGCCCCGGGGCGCCCGGCGTGCACCATCGGTACCGAAGCCGCCGAACTGAGCCGACTCGCCCACGAGGCCGCCGACGCGCTGCGCGCGCCGTTGACGGGACAGGCGGCCACCCCGCATCCGGGCCAGGCCGCGTGGATCTCTCCGTCCTCGCAACCGGTGAGCGCGGTCCCGGACCTCGCGCAGCGGTACGAGCGGCTGAGCCGCGCCGCTTGGCGCGCGGCGGAGGCGGTACCGACGCGGGAGGAGCTGAGGGCGGCCGCCGACTACACGGTGACGCGTCAGGCCGCTGACGCGGCGGTGGCGGTGACGCGACTGCTCGCTGGCCACAGCGTCCAGGTGTGGCGGGAGGAGCGTGAGGTGATCAACCCGGCACACCACCTGCTGCCGGGGGTCGTCTCTGACGGAAAGGGTGGGGTCCGGCCTGTCACCTTCGAGAACAAGGCGGCCAGTTGGCGCAAGCTGTTCTCGCAGGGGCCGATGCCCTGGGTGCCGACCGAATATCAGCGCCAGTTCCACCTGGACCGGGGAGAGAAAGACATCGCTCTGTCAGCTGCGCGGGCGTTGGTACTGGCCGAGATTATCGATGAGTTCGCGGCCCGGGTCTTCCCGGACAGGCACTCCGGAATGATCGAATTCAGCGCCTACGAGTTCGTACAATTCATCAAATGGGGGATCGGACGTGAGCTGCGCGCTCATTCCGGGTTCTGATGGACAAACAACCTGCGGGCAGGCGCCTGCGCATACTTGTCGTCTCTGATGTCAGTGGTCCGGGCTTGGGCGGAGTGCCTGTGTTCAACCAGGAGATCACGGAGGCGCTCGGTAGGAACAACGACGTCACACTCCTGACGGCGGACCGGAACACCATCGCGCACACCGGCGCGAAGATGGTGTCCATCGACACGCCCGAAGGCGTGGAAAAGCGCGATGCGCTGGCAGAGGCCGCCGCACGCGATCCGCGGACCTACGGCCTGGCAGATCCGCAGCATGAGCCTTACGACCTGATCATCGGTCACTCCCGGTTCTCCGGCCCGGCGGCCGTGGCCCTGAGGGAGCGCTGGTATCCGACCGCCCGTGTCGCACACTTCCTCCACACCAGCCCCGAACGCCTTGACGGGCTCAAGGGGCAGCCGGAGAAGGGGGTGGCGAAGGCTGGGATCGAACGCGCCGTGATGAAGGAGGCGGACCTGGTCGTCGGCGTCGGCCCACTGCTCACCGAGGAAGCCCGGCGCCTGTCGTCCCAGGGGGGCGGGAGGGTACCCGGCTCGCATGAGCTCGTTCCCGGCACCAAGATCGATGATCTGGTCCAGCACGCAGGCCCGAAGGAACGGCTCAATCTTCTGGTCATGGGCCGCACCGACGACCCGATCAAGGGCGTTGACGACGCCCTTGCGGCAGTCAAGAAGCTGCGGGATGACGGCCTGGATGTGCACCTCACCATCCGTGGCGCCGACCCCGACCTGCTTGAGGAAATCCAGGCGGAGACCCAGCAGCTGGCGGGTGGGCCTGAGGGTGTGACGGTGCTCCCCTTCAGCAAGGACATGGCCGAACTGCGCAACGACGTCCGCAACGCGGACGCGGTCATCATGCCGTCAAGACACGAGGGTTTCGGGCTGGTCGCCACCGAGGCGGCCGGGCACGGCGTGCCGATCCTGGTCAACGAGGAGAGCGGCGCCGCGCGGTTCCTGAGCGATCCGCAGCGCATCCCGCCGGAGATCGGCAGGCCCTGCGTGGTCCCCGAGCCGCAGGACCACCGGATGCGACCGCAGGCCTGGGCCGACTCCGTCAGGCGCCTGAAGGACGAACTGCCCCAACGCCAGCGGAACGCGGTGCAGTTGCGCGAGGAGTTGAAGGGCTACTCCTGGGACCACGCCACCCAGGCCCTCACCGACGCGGCCATGCGGACCACTCCGGCCACGCACCACAGGCAGGACACCCACCACCAGCGTAGGCACACCTCCGTGCAGGCGGCACACGGTCAACTCATCACGGAGACGGACGAGATCGCCGAGCGGGGGGCCGCCCCGCCCGAGGTGGAGGCCGAAGTCGTCGAGGAACTGGCCGAGTTGGTCGGCGAGGAGAAACCCGGCCTGCGTGACCGGCTCGGTGCCCGCCGCGAGCCGCCCGTTCCGGTCAACGACCAGGCGCTCGCCCAAGCCGAGGCGCCCGTCCAGGCGCCCGCCACCCTGCCGCTGCCGGTCCAGGGCCGGTCGGCCAAGGGCCCGACGCTGTAGGGGGAAGGGCTACCGCGGCGGTTGCCAAGCGCCCTGAAGGAGCGCGGGGAACGCCGCGACCAGCCACCACGGGGCCGCGGGGGCCGAACGGCACATCGCCGCGCTCCCGGTGGAGCGCTCAGTCGTCCGAGGGCCGGACAGCGGCTTGCCGGCCGAGGTCCCGCAGCCGCCGCTCGGCACTGGCGACGGGCCGGTGGTCCTCCCGGCAGACCACCTGCCACATCTGCAGCACCTGCTGTCCCACGTGCAGGGCCGTGGCGGGGTCCGCCACCCGCTTCCAGGCCACATGCGCGTTGCGCGCCGTCTGGAGGGTCTGCTCGTACGGCGCCCCGCCCACCTCCCGCAGCCGGGCGACCTGCGCGTGCAGCCAGGCCGCCTGCGGGTAGTCCTTGGCGAGCAGCGCCAGATGCCCCTGTACGTGCAGGGCGTTGACCGCGTACGGGTGCTCGGCGCCGTACCGCTGGGTGAGTACGGCGACCAGTTGACCGGCCGTGGCCATCGCCTGCCCGAGGTCGCCGCGGCCCTCGGCGTCCCGGACCTGCTTCCACAGCGGCTCGTACTCCTGTGGAGGCGGCGCGTCCCAGTCGTGCCGGACCGCGGGCCGCGGCTCGGGGTGCGGGGCGGGTGCGGCGGTCACCGTGCCGTCCGGATCCACGAAGAGCGGCCAGGTGGAGCCGTCGACCTCCTTGGCGTTGACCCGCACCGGACGGCCGAGGAACGCGGCCTTGATGGTGGCCTCCCGCAGCCCGGCCACCCGTGCGTCCTCGCTCGTGGAAAGCGCTTCCCCGTCCACGCTCACGCTGCCGTCGGCCATCAGCACGATGCTGATCACAGGCGACGGCGGGACGCCCGACGGATCGGATATGGCAGGCACGGCTGGATCCTACTTCCTCCTGGTTCGTACCTCTTACCCCGCGTGCGGGTAGTACGGCGGCGCCCAACCCAGGTACTTGGCACCCCAGATGGTCTCGATGTCGGTGGCCGGAACGACGTCGATGTAGCCGGGCCGCTTGATGTCGTTGCTGGCGATCATGCCGTTGCCGACGTAGATGGCCACGTGCCCGGCCCGTTCACCGGTGTCCCAGAACATCAGGGCGCCCGGTGGCGGGTTCCGGTCCCCGTCGTGCCGCATCGACTGCGGCATGTCGACCAGGTACAGGTCCTTGGCGTAGTTGGTGCCCGAGAAGTTCCAGCCGTAGGCGATGGCCGTGAACGCGAGGCACTTGTCGTACCAGTCCCCGGAACCGTTGACCTGTTGCTTGGCCCAGGCGATGGCGTCCTGCGAGGAACGCGGGTTCTTCACCACGTCGGGCCACGGCGAGTTGCCGTCGTGGAACGGCTCTCCCGGCTTGCCGGGGGTGCCGTTGCTCCCACCGGTCTGGCACTCGCCGCCGTCGTTGGTGGTGCCGCCGCCCTCGGTACTGCCACCGCCGGAGGTGGAACCCTCGGCGCTGCCCGCCCGGTTGAGGTCGATGCCAGCCTTCTGTGCGACCTGGCGCGCCTCACCCTCCCGGGTCGCGTACAGGTCGGGGTACGCGGAGACCTGGACGGCCTGTGCGGCGTCGCCCAGGGGCATGCTCTCCCAGTTCTTGATGTCCACCAGTCCGGGCGGCCAGTTCGCACCCCGGCCGCCGAAGAAGGCGTTGGCCGAGTACTTCGGGTCCATGATCTGGTCCCTGGTGCCCCAGCCCGCCGACGGCCGCTGCTGGAACAGGCCGATGGAGTCCCGGTCGCCGTAGTCGATGTTGTGCAGCCCGGACTCCTGCAGCGCCGTCATCAGCGCGATCAGCGTGGCGCGGCCGGGCAGTTTGCGGTCCACGGCCACGCCATCGATGATCTTGGCGTTCTGTATCTCGTCCTGCGTGGGGTCCCCGCCGCTGACCGCGCTGCCGCCGTGGCCGCTGCCGCTGCCCTGCGGGTCCCCGCCGCACGTTCCGTTCCCCGCGCCGTAGGCGTCGCCTGAGCCCACTCCGCCCACCATGCCCACGAGGATCACGAAGACCAGGAACACCACTGCCGCGGCAGCGGAGACCTTCAGCCCCACGGCTCGACCGGCGACTCCCGCCGCGGCCGAGACGAACTCCCGTCCCTCCACGGTCAGACCAGATCCGGTATCCGGGAGACCAGCCAACCCGTCTGCCCGTAGACGAGTTCCAGGTGCAGGGTGCGCGTCTGCGTCGTGGCCTTGTCCGACGTGACCTCGATGGAGGCGGTGGTCGTCCGGTAGACGCGCTCCTTCGGCAGGTCGGGTGGCAGCCCGTCGCCGCCGGGCTGCACGGACACGTTCACCACACGGGCGACACCGCCCGCGATCACCAGCCGCTTGAAAGCCGGGTCCGGGAACTTCATCAAGTTGTCGTGCAGCGCACTGGTCATCCAGGGCGCGGCACGTTCCACGGACGGCTGCCAGGACTGGTCCTTGACCGGGTCGCGGGTGAGGTAGGCGGTGATGAACGCCGACGCCACCAGGTCCGGGTTCCGCATGTCAACCACGGGCGACGCGGACGCCGTCGGGGCGCCCGCGCCGTCCGTGGGGGAGGACGGCGTGCTGGGGGCCGCGGTCGGGGACGGCGACGCGGCCGCGCTGGTGCGGCCGGACCTGCCCCCGCTGTGCGCTAGCCATGCGCCGCCCACCCCGATCAGCAGGATCACCGCCATGATGACGATGACGCCGCCCGGGGTGACGGGCTCCTCCTCCCGCTTGCGCTGGACCCACTGCTTCCGCGCCTCGCGGTCGTCCTCCCGCCACTGCTTGCGGGCCCGCCTGCGCTGACGTCGGCTGTCCTGGGTGGAGACCAGGTCGTCGGGGTAGTCGTAATCGGCCTTGAGCAGATCACGCCAGTGCTGCGGAGTCGGCGGCTTGGGCCGGGATCCGTTGTCTTTGGACACTCAGCGTTCCTCTTTGTCGGCGCGGCGGCTCGGAGCCGGTCGACGGGTGGCGTGCGGTTGGGCGGGGCGGAAGCTGAACTCCGCCTTGCCGCGCTGCGGTTGGCGGCGCTGCCCCGAGGCGTTCGGCTTGGGAGCCTGCTGGCGCCGTTGCGCCGTGCGGTGCAGCCGCTCGTTCGGGCGGATCTCACCGACCGGGACGGAACGCCGCCGCGGCGGCGAGTACCGGCTACGCGGACCGGGGCCGATCTCTCCGGGCCGCTGTTCGCCCTGCGGCCTGTTGGGCTGCGGGCGCTGTTCGCCGGGTTGCCGGTTGTCCGGCATGTCCCTTTGCTGGCGCGGCTGTTGGATTCCGCCGCCACCACTGCTACCGGCGGCAGGCTGGGACGGGCGACGGGACAGGACGTTGAAGCGTGGAGCGCCACCGGAACCGGAGTCGGAGTCGCCGCCGCCCGAGGTCGGCTTGTTCGGCAGGCCGGGTGCGCCCTTGGCGCCACCGGAGGAGGAGCCGCGGCCCGCGCCCGTGAACTTCCCGGCGAGGGCGCCGTAGGCGCGCATCGCCATCATCGAGCCCATGCCGCCCATGGAGCCGTGTCCACTCACGGAACCGACGATCGTCTCCACGAGACGGCGGAACTTGAAGGCGACGATCGCCGCGGTGATCGACAGCCCGGAGGAGACGAACCAGCCCAGGCTGCCAGCGGTCTGGGTGCACGCCGACGTGATGATCATTACGCAGCCGAGCACCAGTGTGGCGACGAACGACTGCAGCACCATGCCGAGCAGCGTGTCGAACCACTTCACGCCCCACTGCCTCGGCCTGCCGGGGATGACCCACAGGCAGGCGAAGACCACCCCGGAGATCAGCAGCATCAGCGCGCCGAGCAGTGAGGCGATGGAGGCGAACGCCAGCATGAGCGCGAGGGCCGCGTAGATGATGATGGCGACGAGGCCCAGCAGCAGGACCATGAAGCGGCCCGCGGGCTGCTTGCCCTGGCGCCACTCGACCGATGACTTCCCGACGAACAGGTCACCGGAGTCGTGGTCGCCGGGGTCGTTGTTGACGGCGTGGTCCAGGTAGTCATCCCGGTCCTTGCCCTGCTGCGCCTGCTGCAGCAGGCCGCTTCCGGCCTTCTGGCACACCTCGAGACTTCCGAACTCCGCGAAGCACCACGGGGTCGCGACGTAGGTCCGCCAGACCGCGTCGCCCGCCTTGCGCATGACGACGTCCTTCGGCTTCCCCGCCAGGT
Organism: Streptomyces sp. PLK1-5; assembly: GCA_037034305.1. Classification (GTDB taxonomy): domain Bacteria; phylum Actinomycetota; class Actinomycetes; order Streptomycetales; family Streptomycetaceae; genus Streptantibioticus_A. The sequence goes on along the minus strand of JBAGJY010000008.1, from coordinate 167,040 downwards.
CCGGTTCGTGGTCCATCTTGATGGGGAAGTCACCGGGCTTTCCGATACCCGCGTCGGCCACCGAGAACGAGATGTCGGAGCCGATGTCCCGGGCCGAGTTGATGCCGGAGATCCATGTGCCGGGGCTGGTCAGCAACGAGACCGAGAAGACCCCGGCGGCGACCAGCCAGCCGATCTGGGTCAGCGCTGAGCCATGGGCCTTCCGGTGGTTCCCGAAGGCGACGAGGCCACCCACCACCAGGCACGCGGGCAGGAGGGTGGGCACCAGTTTGTCGGCGGCTCCCGAGATGGCCTTCTCGATGGGGTCGCTGAGTTGGGGAACGGATGCTCCCTCAAGGGCCCACTGGGTGATCACGACACAGGCCCGGCCGATGAGCACGATCACCCCCATCAGCACGCTGTTGATGAGGTGCATGAACAACTGGAGGTCAGCGCCCGCGTCCGTTCCCCAACTGGTGTCGATGTGCTGGTCGAGCGACCACACGCCGAGGTCGGAGGAGTACGTCTCGTAGAGGGTGCCGTTGCCGTTCGGGGGCTGGATCGGCGCCGGTATGAGGCCGCCGATGCCCACCGGGTCGATGGGAGTCGCCGCGTAGGCGACGTTGGAGAACACCACGATCGTGGTGAGCGCCCCTATGACGGGGATGGCAAGAGTGCGTATGCGCATTGCGGTCCTCTTGCTCACTCATCACCGTGGTTGAGTTCGATGACGACCTTTTGCGGGTCGGAACTCTCCGGTGTCGCCAGATCTCTGATCTGGTCGACCAGCCAACTCCCGTCCTGCTGGCGCACCAGCCGGACGGCGTCCCCGTAGGTTTGCGGTTTACCTTCCTCGGTGAAGTTGTAGTGGGCGCGCAGTCCCACTCCCGCCGGGTGTGCGCCGTATGCCGGAACATCCACCTGGGTGTCGAATATCCAGCCGCCAGGGGGTGTTTCCTGTTTGTCGTGCTGGTGTGCCGTGACGCAGTTGCTCATCGTCGGCGCAGGCATTGCGGCCACGTTGCGGTTCCGCCAGACATCCGATTGCTCGATCTGCGCCGCCCGGTTGGCTTCCGTCGACAGTTCACACATCCGCTTCCAGTCGCTGGCATCCATGGCCTTGAAATACGCCGCCGCCACGCTCTGCGGCGTCTGTGCGGGCTGCGTGGGCTTGCTGACCGGCTTGGCACCGGAACCCGACGACGAGCACCCCACGGCCCCGATCGCCACGCACACCGCGAGGGCCGCGCCCTTCGCGACAGCGGAATGCCGCCTCATACCAGCGTCTCCTTCGTCAGTACAGTCCTGGGGTCGGGCGCCGAGGGGCCCGGCTGCGCGGCCCCGTAGCCGCTGACCGTCGGTGTCGTGCTCAGCAGGGACAGCAGTTCGGCACTGGGGATGTCGAACTGGGTGGTGGCGCAGGCGAAGCGCCGGTCGCGGGTGATGCAGTGGCCGTGCCGGATCTCCCCGTCCGGCAGCAGGCCGATGGCCTGGATGAGCCGCCGGGTGTGGTTGCCCTCGGGCAGTCCCAGCAGGGCGGCGAGCGCGTCCTGTTGCTGCGGTGTGGTGAGCTGGAAGCCGAAGACCGTGGTCAACTGCTCGACCAGGCCGGTGAGTCCGGCCAGGCTCTCCGGGTCCTGGGTGTCCACCACCAGGGCCGTGGACAGCGCACGGCCGACCCGGGCGATGTACTGGAGGAACGCACTGCCCTCGCGCGTGGCGGTGAGTACGTGTACCTCCGGCACCGCGACGACCTTGCGCATTCCGCGCAGGTCCTTGCGGCCCGCGGTGGTCACCGCGTACGCGATCATCGAGTGCATCAGCGCGACGGACAGCCGCTGGGTGACGTTCCAGTCCTCGCGGTCGCTGTCCGCGTCGGGCAGCGAGAGGCCCGGCATCTGGACGACCCACAGTCCAGGTCGGGGCACCAGCATGCCCTCGCCCGTGGGCCGCCCCATGAAGGGGGCGCCCACGCCGGTCTGCGACAGTTCGTAGAGGGCCTCACCGGCCTCCTGGGCCAGCGGGTCGTCGGTGTGCCGGAGCCTGTCGATCACCTTCCAGGTGGCCGGGTCGCCCGCTGCGATGACCTGGTTGACCGCCTTCTGGATCGGCGTCTCCGCGCCCCGGACCCGAAGGTGCGACGGAAGGGCGATGCCGAGCTGCGCCGGAACCTCGATCTGGGCGCGCTCGTCCTCCTCCAGCATCCGGAACAGGTCAGCCACGCCCGCGTAGTGCGTACCGGTCTGCACCAGGTGCGCGTTGAGGCCGTACGCCTGCGCCGCGTTGACCAGCCCGCCCAGGTCGCCCTTGAAGTCGAGGGCGAGCACGAACGCGCCGCGGAAACCGGCGTCCAGCAGGCTCAGCATCATGCCGGTGGTCTTGCCGCGGCCCGAGCGCCCGATGAACGCGCTCGTGGTGGCGTCACCGCGCTCACTGCCCGCCGTCACGTCGTTGCGGACCACACCGGGGGTCGAGCCCGTCAGATAGCCGACGATGGGTCCGCTGTCGTCGCCCACCTGCGCACCGCCCCAGAACCAGGAGCCGGAGAAGGCGTCGACGGTGCGGGTGTGGCCGAGGTCGGTGACCCGGGTCTGGTCGCCGGGCTGGGCCTCCAGCCACAGCTCGCGCTGCTCCTCGACGCCGACCACGACCTCGATGCCGATGCCGCCGTAGTAGCTGATCACGGCGTCGACCTTGGCCCGCAGGTCCTCCACGCTCACATCGCTGCTGACCACGAGGCGCGGGTGGTCCTCAAGCAGCGTGACGTCGTCGCGCTTCATGTCACGGCTCAGGTCGGCCATGACCTGCTCGGTCTCCTCGATCTCCCGCCCGGCCTCACCGGCGGAGTGCTTCGCCGCGGACTGGCGCTGCTCCTTGGCGAGCCGCCGTACCTCGTCGATCGCCTTGAGCGCGTCCCGCTTGTGCATCACCTCGAAGCGGACGGACACCTCCGGGTTGACCGGTACGACCGGGATGGAGCCGAAGTCCTCGAAGTCCTCGCCGCTTTCCGGGATGTAGGTGATCTCCGAGACCGCGCGCAGCCACTCGCCGCTGCCGGGGGCCTCCATCTCCTCCGGAAAACCGGTCATCGCCAGCACGCAGACCCATGAGGCGGTCTGCCCCTTGGCGTCGATCACCCGCAGATGGTCGGGGTAGGGGACGATCCGGCCCTGGGTGAGCTGGGCGAGCTTGGCCCCGGTGATCGCTCCGTCGGCGTTGGCGCTGGGCAGCGGCACGCTGCGGTGCTGCTCGCGGGAGATCATCCAGGCGAGCATCTCCACCGACGCGGGCTGGGCCCGCCACGGAGTGGACTCCAACTGCCGCCCGAGCCGCCGGGTCAGCGCGTCCAGGCGGGCCAGTTCCTTGTACGACACGGCTCGGGTGCCGAGCCCCAGCGCCTCCTGCAGACCGGCGCGGCTCTTCGCCTTCGTCTGGTTGTTGCGCTCGGCGATGCGCACGCCCAACAGCAGGTGCCGGGTGGGCAGTTGCAGCGTGTCGAGCCGTTCGACCCGCAGCGCGGCCCAGTCCTGGTGGTGGCCCGCGACGAACAGCTCCTGGGCTTCCGTCAGGTAGTCGGCCGCGTTCAGCGGGGACCACAGCACCTTCAGATGGCACTCGTATCCGGCGAGCGTACGGGCCAGGACCGAGGAGACGGTGTCCTGCTCAGCGTCCCTGGACGACTCGGCCATCAGATCGGTGTTGGAACCCGACAGCAGGAACCACGCCTCGGCGGCCAGGTCGGTGACCACCAGCCCGTCGGCGACGGCTTCGTACCTGGCCGGTGGCAGCGCCCGTTCGGGACCGAGCCCGAAAAAGCGGCCGATTCCCTTGGTGAGCTTCACCTTTGGGCCTTCCCTGTAGGGGTGGAAGTGGTCTTCGGGGCCAGACCGGCCCGCTGGCGTGCCCGCCAGACCCGGTCCGGGCCGTACAGGCGGGCGCGGGCGTCCAGCCGGATGGCGGCGCCCGCCGTGATCTCGCCCTGGTCGACACCGCCGAGCACCGGCTCCAGACCGCCGAAGCCGGGCAGCTCCAGCAACTGTTCGATCCGGTCGCCCCAGCGCGCCCGGACCGGAAGCCACTCCGACCGCTCGGCGGCCCGGCGGCCGCCGTTGATGATCGGCCGGTGACCCCTGTGCACGTACCGGACGGCCAGCGCCCAGCAGGTCAGGTTGCGGCGCCTGTCCACCCGGCGGTTGCGCTGCGCCCCCAGCACGGCGATGACCAGGGGCGGCAGCATGTAGACGGAGAAGGTGTACTTCGACGGCGCGCCGAACAGGAGGAACAGGCCACCGCACCACACGACGCACAAGGTCACGCCGAGGATCAGAGTGCGGCGCGGCACGCCCTCACCCAGGTCGAGGCCCATGAGTTCGTGCTGCCGGGTCTCCAGGTCGAAGTGGCGGGTGAACGTGTACCCCTTGCGCATCAGTTGCCCGCGACCTTGCCCCAGATTCCCTTGAAGAGGCTCACGGCCGCGTCGGGCGCGTAGACGAGGCCGGCGATCACCACCGCGGCCATCAGGTGGCCTATCAGTTCGCCCCATTCGCGCTTGGCGTAGTAGCCGATGGCGCGCACCGCCATGATGACGATGAAGACGTTGCCCGCGATGAGGATGACCCAGTCCTTCAGGTCCTTGCCGGTCGTCAGGTCAGCAGCGAGCTGTAGCACGACGTGCTCCTAGTGCATCGGTTTGCTTGGTGTGGAGGTTCGCGTGTCGCGCGGGCCTAGTAGGCCCCGCCGTGGAGTTCGGACACCTGCCAGCGCTGCGCGCTCGCGGAGGCGACTCGGGTGATCACTACGCGGTAGGTCTGCTCGATGGTTCCGCCGGAGGTCTGCCACCGGACCACGGCGGTGCCGGAACGATTCGCTCCCGACCCGGTGTCCACGTTCCAGTCCTGTACGGAGCTGAGCGTGAAACCCTGGGGCAGTGCGGGGATGTTCGCGCCCGGCGCGGCCACGGTGGAGGTGTCGCCGGAGGCGTACGCGGTGAAGAACTGCGAGATGACGCCCTTGGTCTGCTCCGACATGTCGGTGTCGGGCTCAGCGGGCTTCGGAGTGGGGACCGTCACCGAGCTGACGTCCGTCCCCACGATGCCCGGTTCCCCGGTCACCACGATGCGCCCATGGGCCTGGGCCACCGGTACGTCGAGGGCGAGCCAGTTGCCCTGGTCCGCGGCACCGCCGCCGGCGGTCACCAGGGCTTCGACGTGCACCCTGGCCTGCCCCTGCTGGAGGACGGTGACCTCGCCCACGTACAGCTGGGACACGCTCTGGTGCCCCTTGCCGTCCCAGCCGAGGGTGGTGTCCGCGTCCGAGGGCATGTCCATCGCCAGTGCTTTCTGGCGGACGGTGGGGTTCTTCTCGTCCCACGTCAGGTAGGCCGTCGCCCACCGGGCGACCACGGACTGGGCGGCGGCGGTCGGATAGTCCGGGCCGGTGCGCACCACGGGCGCTGGTGCGGGGGCCGGGTGGTCCGGGAAGAACCACGAGCGCACTCCGGTGACCGCGGCAAGAGCCACCACGGCCCACAGCAGGCCGCGCCCGAAGCGGCGTGCGAACAGCGTGCCGCTCTTCTCGTCCTGGACGTTCCAGGGAATGGACGACGCGCTCTTGCCGGGCCGTGTGCCGCCGCCCGCCTGGCCGGTCCGCACGCCGTTCGCGGCAGGGGCGGGCCCCGGGTCCTGCCCCTGGGGGGCCTTACCCAGGCGTTGCGCGGCAGCGATCCACGGGTTCTGCTGCGTCAGCGGCGATCCCGCGGGCTCGCCCGCAGCCGGTTCCGGTTCAGCATGGCCTGCCGGACTGTTCGTCGGCAGATTCTGCTGTGGAACAGGCAGGTTAAGAATTTTTCGAACAGCGGTGACTACCGCTCCCATGATCCGCTTCCCCCGTTGCACCACGCGCACTTCGCGCGTGCCGGGTAAAAATACCGTACGGAACAGAAAAGTTGACATGGGCACGCGTGATGTACGCCACGTTTCGACGCTGGGAGCCGGTTGGCCGAGGCGCCCGGCATGGCCCGGTGACGGTTGGCGTGAAGTCGGCGGTGTTGTGGGCCACTTGAGCCAGCGGCCCACAACGCCCTTTCGGCGCGGCGCGGTTGTCCTTGGGCCTACCGCGCTCGTTCGTCCGCCGTCGGTCAGTGTTCGCGGGACCTGGTGAAGTCGCCCCTCAGCACGCGGGCGGCCAGACCGGCTGCCTGCGGGGATGCCAGCAGGGAGCCGTAGCCCGTGGCGGACCAGAGGCTGGCGGCCGGGGGGAGTTCGAAGTACGGGACCTGGCGGCCGTCGGAGCGGGCGGCGGTCAGTACCTCGGGAGCGGCGTGCGTGCGCACCGCCTCGGCGCAGGCCGGGCAGGCCGCGATGTCCAGGTGGTCGCGGCGGCCCAACGGCCGCCATTCGACGCGCAGTTCGGCCCGCCCGTGCAGCGGGTTGAAGAAGCACAGCGGCAGCGCGTCGGCGCGCTCGTCCAGCGCGTCCCGTCCCGCGAGGACCAGTGCCAGTACGCCCGCCAGGTCCGGCAGCCCCTGGGCGTCGTCCAGCACCCTGCCCGCCGCCGCGTACGCGTCCAGCGCGTCCCGCAGCCCCGCGGCGTCCGGGTCCGCGCCCCGTACCGCCTCGCCCAGCGCGAGTACCTCCGCCTCCGCGTGCCGCCGCAGGGCGTTCTCGTCGGCCGCGTGGGCCGCCGCGAACACCGCCCGTGGAAACGCGAACGGAGCGTCGGCGCAACCCCGGCGCCGTCGGCGTCCCCGCACCAGCCACAGCCCGCCGCCCAGGCAGAGCAGCAGCGCCGCGACCCCCGCCACGACCGGCGGCCACGACGCGCCGCCGCTGCCGCGCGGTGACTGCGGCGCGGCTGCCGGGCCCCTGCCCAGGCTGGCCGTGGCGTTCTGGTAGACCTTCGTGCCGTCGCCCTGCGCGACCAGCTCGATGGCCTTGCCGACCCGGTCCGCGAGTCCCGCGTCCTTCATCGAGTCCAGGAACCCGACCGCGCTCACCGCGTCCCGCGCCTGGTACCTGTCGTCCGGCCACTCGTAGCCGTCGAGCCCGTCGCTCAGCTCGTCCATGGTGATCAGTACGAGCTGGTTCTGGCCGAGCCGGTCGTGCACCACCTCCGCCAGCGCCCCGGGGTCGCCGTCGAAGGCGTCGCCCTTGACCAGCGGTACCAGCGCCACCTTGATCGGCAGCCCGGTCCGCTGGATCTGCGTGACGAGTTGCCGCTGCCGCGCGGCCGGTACCGCGCCGGCGTACGCCGGGTCCACGTACACCGGTGAGGTGCGCAGCGCGTCCGCGATCCGCTGACCGGGGCTGGGGGCGGCGGCCGTGGCGGGCAGCACCGTGAGGAGGACGAGCGCGAGCGCGGCGGCGAGCGCGGCGAGCGGACGCCCGCGGTCACTGGACACTGGCGAATTCCCTTGCTTTGGCGATGAGTTCGGCAATCCCCTCGCCCACCGACGGCAGCGCGCCGGGGGCCTCCTGGTAGGGGATCCTGCCGCCGGTGCCCGGCAGCGTGAGCGGCTCGCGGTGCCCGGCCGTACGGCAGGACTGGCACACCGGCGGGCGGCTGCCGTGTCCTGGGCCGAGGCGGGTCGTGGCGGCGCCGTGCAACGGGTTGACCGCGCACAGGTGGCGGACCGTCTCACCCTTGAGTACCGCCCGGCCCGCTCTGGCCAGCACGATGGCGGCGACCAGGTCGGCGGGGGTGGCCTCGGCGTTGATCCGGCCTTCCGGGTCACGTTCGGTCAGCAGCATCGCCGCGTCCAGGCAGTCCCAGACCCGCTGCCGCACGGCGGCATCCGACGGCGGCTCGCTGAACTCGGCGGCGAGCGCGTCCAGTTCGTGCTGCGCTGTGCGCCGCAGAAAGGCGGCCGACGGCTTCGCCGGAGCGTTGTGCCCCGGCCCGGCGGCGGGTGTACGGCGGTGCCTGACGGCCAGCCGCACGATGCCCAGGCCGCCCGCGACCAGCGTGCACAGCACACCGGCGGTCAGCGCGCCCACCCACAGTCCGGGCCAGAAGTCCCCGGAGTACAGCGGCGGCAGCGCGTGGTCGTCGATCGCCGGTGCGGGGTCGCCCAAGCTGCTGTAACCGGGTGTGGACGTGTGCGGTGTTGCGTTGAGGAGCGTCATCAACTGGTCCAGCCGCTGGCCGAGGCGGTGGTCGTCGGCGGGGTGGTCGAGGTCGTCGTGCCGGATGGTGTCCGGAAGATCGAGCGTGAGCCGGTCGTCGTCCAGCGGCAGACCGTGGTTGTCCACGCTGATGTCGCCGGTCAGCGGGTCGGCCACGACGTAGACGCCGTCGCGGCCGAGGCGTTTGTGCAGCGCGTCGGCGAACGTGTCCGCGTTGCCGCCCGACTCGTCGTCGGTCAGTTGTGGCACGACGGCGATGTAGACCGGACCGACACCGAACTCCTCGGCGCGGCGCTCCAGTTCCGCCGCCCGCTGGCCGTCCAGGGGCTGCGGACTCTCCGGGTCGGTGTACAGCGGGTCGTGGCGCAGCCCGGCGGTGACCCGGTCGAGCCGGGACGTCATGTCGGCGCGGGTGGGCGCGGGTGCGGCGCTGTCCGTGGTCTGGTCGAACACCTGCGGCGCCCCGACGCCGACGCACAGCGCGAGCGTCGCGGCGACGGCCAGCTCGACGGTGTTCGGCAGCGCACGCGGGAGGCGGGAGCCCCGCTTCCGGCGCCGCCAACGGCGTACGTACGGACTGACCATGAGCACCAGCAGCGGTGTGCCCAGGAGCAGGACCCCGGTCAGGAAGGACTGGTTCTCCCGGTCGGTACGGGAGATGTGGAACGCGCCGACCTCCTTGCCGGTACCGCCGTACCGCTGCCGCAGCGCCGCCGCGCGCTGTGCGGTGCGCTCGCTGCCCTGGGCGACGGCGTTGACGAACTCCTGGAAGGCACGCAGCGGACCCGCGTCGTACGGAAGGGAGTACAGCGCGACGTCCGACGCGTCCTGGGTCGGGGCGCGTACCCCGAAGGCCCTGGCGTCGGCGATCCCGGTCGTGCCGACCAGCACGTACAGCCCGTCCCGGCCCAGCCGGTCGTGTACCGCGCCGAGCAGTGGCCCGCCGAGTCCCTGGTCGGGCAGCACGAGTACGTAGGTGGGCACGCCGGTGCGCTTGGCGAGCGCCGCGAACTCGGGCGCGGTGGACCGGGGTATCTGGCGCGGCAACTGGTCGGTGACGTAGACCGGGTTCTGCCGCAGCCGGTCCGCGAGTTGGGCGGACTGGGGCGCGGGCCCGGGACCCGCGGCGTGGGCCGGGACGGCGCTGAGCGCCATGAGCAGCGTGCAGAGCGCCGCCAGCACGCCGAGGCCGGGAGCCCGCCGGGCGCGGTGTGGCTTCCCGGTGCCGAGTCGCATGGCTGGAATCCCCCTGTTTCGCCGTACCGGCGGAACCTTACTGAGCCTTCGTCTCACCGGAAACCAGGTGGGCGTCCGGAGCCGGTCGGGTATCGTTGCCGTCCCCAGCAGGAAGCACGACCGAGGAGGTGGGACCCATTACCGCTGTAGCAGGCCGGGTGCCCTCGTTCCACGGCTGTACGGTTCGCCTGGGATAGGTGACCGGAGGGCGCCCTTCGTCGTTCGAAAGGCTCCCATGTCGCGTTTCGCGTCATCTCTTGATGAACCCGCCGTCGTCAGCAGGCTTCGCGCCGCCGGTTGTGTCTTCGCCGAGGACGAGGCGCGGTTGCTCATCTCCACTGCGGCTACCGCGGCCGAACTGGCCGCCATGGTGGAGCGGCGGGTCGTCGGCCTGCCGCTCGAACACGTCCTGGGCTGGGCGGAGTTCTGCGGGTTGCGGATAGGCGTCGCGCCCGGGGTGTTCGTACCGCGCCGCCGTACCGAGTTCCTGGCGCGCGAGGCGGTACGGGTCGCCGCTGGTCGGACCGTCGTCGTCGACCTGTGCTGCGGTTCCGGCGCGGTGGGCGCGGCGGTCGCCGCCGCCGTGGCCGGGGTCGAGTTGCACGCCGCCGACATCGATCCGGCGGCGGTGCGGTGCGCGCGGCGCAATGTCGCCGCCACCGGTGGGCGGGTGTACGAGGGCGACCTGTTCGGGGCGCTGCCCGCGTCGCTACGGGGGCGCGTCGAGGTACTGGTGGCCAACGCGCCCTATGTGCCGACCGGGGCGATCGGGCTGCTGCCGCCCGAGGCCCGCGAGCACGAGCCGCGGGTTGCGCTCGACGGGGGCGCGGACGGGCTGGCGGTGCAGCGCCGGGTGGCCGCCGCCGCACCGGGTTGGTTGGCGCCGGGCGGCCATCTGCTGATCGAGACCAGCGAACACCAGGCCCCGCGGACCGCGAAGGCCTTCACCGACGCTGGACTCACCACCCAGGTGACGAACTGCGAGAAGCTGGGCGCGACAGTAGTGATCGGCACCAGCCCGCCGAGAACCTGACGACCAGGGTCCCGGACGCGCCCCGGCGGGCGCCAGCGCCCACTCGCTCCACGGCCCGCAGACCACCAAGTCATGGGCGCCTGTCGCCTGTTCACATGAGCCCCCGGCCGTGGGCGCCCGCCGCCGGATCCCGCAAGGTTGTGGGCAGTCGTTCCGCGGGGCGGAACGGGTGGGCACAACCCGGCCACCAAGGCGCGCGCTCGAAGGAGGGGGACCGGGGGCCTGCCCCCGAAAACGGCCCCCAGGGGCGCACCCCCGAAAAGCCGGGGACTTGGGGCGCACCCCCGAAAAGCGGAGGCTTGGGGGCGCGTCCCCGGAAATGGGGCGCCGGGGGCGTGCCCCCGGAAATCCGCGGTGCGTAAGGGGGTTTGGGGGCCTCCCACCTGGAAAATCGTTGTTGCGGCGCGCCGCAACAACAAAATCACGTGACTCTCACCCGCCTCACATCACGGTCTCAGCGCGCCGGGTGATCGTTCGGTTACGCACAAGGAAACAGGGACGTGAGGTGTCGGTCATGAGGAGCCCCAGGCAGGCACGCCATGGCAAGCAGCCAAGCCGTACCAGGCCGTTGTCATGGGCGGTGGCCGCGCTCGCGGCCTGCACCTTCGTGACTGGCGGTGGCATTGCCACCGCCAGCCAGCTTGCTGACCCGAGTATCGCAGCGGCCGATGCGGCGGACGTCACGCCGACGGGCGCCCTCGTCGGGAGCCCCGGTGTCTCGCACACCGTCCCGGTCTCCCAGATCGACCCGCGCATCGGGGCGGTGTTCAGCGGCGGGCTGGGCGGATCGCACTACTGCACCGCCACCGTGGTGGACAGCCCCGGCGGGAACCTGATAGTCACCGCGGCACACTGTCTGGGGTCGACGTCTGAAGTGTTCGTCCCCGGCTACCACGACGGCAAGGCACCTTACGGCGTCTGGCGGTTGCGGCGCGTCGTGGTGGACGGGCAGTGGTCGACCGGCTCCGACCAGGACCACGACGTGGCGTTCGCGGTGGTGGAGCCGTTGAACGGACACAACATCCAGTCGGCGGTGGGCGGTTACCCGCTGGGGATCGGACAGGGTACGGACTCTCCGGTCACCATCACCGGTTACCCGCAGACCACGCAGACGCCGATCACCTGCACCAACCGCATCACCGCCTACAGCGGCACCCAGTTGCGGATCTACTGCACCGGTTTCACCGGGGGCACCAGCGGCAGCCCCTGGATCACCGCCTCCGGCCTGGTGATCGGGGTCATCGGCGGCTACCAGCGGGGCGGCAGCACCGCCGACGTCTCCTACAGCGTGGCCTTCGGCCAGAACGTCAGGTCCCTGTACGACCAGGCGATCTCCACGTAACGCCCGCGGGCCGCCGCACACCCGGGGGCTTGCCTACCGCCGCGACGGCGAGCCCCCCACACGACGCGGCCCGGTGGTGCCGGACCCACCGGCACCACCGGGCCACCGCGTCGAAGGCGTCAGCCGCACCGAAGCAGGCCGGCCTCCATCTTCGCCGTGAGGACGTGCCGGACGCTGTCGTCGACAGCGGCCCGCAGCGCCGCGTCGCTGCCCATTCGGCGCAGGACGGCGTTGGCCATGGGCCCGACCGTGGCCGGATCCACGGTGAGGATCATGTTGCCGCCCGCCGCGAGGAACCGCAGCGCCCGGTGACCGGCCGGAACCGCGCTCACCGCCGCGGCGTGCCCCAGGTCGTCGGAGATCACCACGCCGTTGAAGCCCAGGTCGCCGCGGAGCATGCCCCGTATCACCGTGGCGGAGAACGCCGCCTGGTTGTGCGGATCGATGAGCGTGTAGATGGCCGAGGAGATCATCGTGAACCGCGCCCCGGTCCTGATGCCGTTGCGGAACGTCTCCAGGTTCGGGCTGGTGCGCCCGGTGCGGTCGTCGGTCACGTTCGCCGTGAAGTCGGTGTTGCCGCGCACCTGCCCGAGTCCGGGGAAGTGTTTGACGGTCGTGTTCACCCCCGCCTCGGACAGCCCGCGGATGAACGCGCCGCTCTGCCGGGCGACGGTCGTCGGGTTGTCGCCGAACTCGCGGGACAGCGCGCCGATGGGCGCGTTCTTGGTGCCGATGTCGGCCGGGACGACGTCGGCGATCGGCGCGAGGTCGAGGTTGACCCCCGCCGCGCGCAACTCCCGTCCCCACACGGCCGCTTCGCCCTGGAGCCTGGACGGCGGCCACTGCCCCTGCACCACCGCGCTCGGGATGGTGGAGAAGCCCGGTCCGGTCAGGATCTGGACCTTGCCGCCCTCCTGGTCGGCGGCGGTGAACATGTGCACCTTCGTGCCGTCGATCGTCGGTGCCATGGCCTGGAGTTGGTCGGTGATGCCGCGGATCGACCGTACTCCGCCGGTGCTGTGTCCCATCAGGATGACCGAGCCGACGTCGTGTGCGCGCAGCGCGGCGGACTCGGCCGGAGTGATCCCGGAGGTGCTGACCGCGCTCATGAGCAGTTGTCCGACGCGCTGGGCGGCGGACATCCGCGACATGACCCGGTCGACGCACGCGGTCTGCGCGGAGTTCACGGTCGACGTGGCGGTGAGCGGTGGACTGCTGGCGTGCGGCAACTGGGTCACCCCCGGTGCGTTGGCCGGACTTGACCCCAGTGCGCCCGAGGCCGTCGGCGACCTCGGGGTGCTCGGTGCCTGGGGGGCGGTGTGGGTGGTCCCGCCACCGCAGGCGGTGAGCGGCATGACCACCCCGAGCAGCAGGACTGCGGCGGCCCGCGATCGACGCGGGCGACCGGGCGACGGAGAACACGGCACTGACACGAGGAGGGCCCCCTTGCCTTGTTCGAAGCTTGCCTTGTTCGAAGGTCGGGTCGGTTACCTCTCGGCGCCCCACTGCCGGACGACACGGCCGAAGCCTCCTCGGACCGCGTTCATCCGCCCACGGGGACGCGTTCATCAGCAGGTCCGTCCAGCGGAACACAAAATTCCGGAACTCGCATGCGGAGCCCGGTGGCACTGGCCCGCGGCGTCCCGCGCCAAACGCGGCCGAGGGGGCGTAACGACGGAGACGGGTGGTGTCCGTGCGCCGCCGTGCGCGTAAGCGTGCGACCGTACGCCATTGAGCGGCGATCTCACCATCCGCTTTTCTCTGAACGCGGACGGTGTTCACGACGGGCTGCCCGGCCCGGTCGTGAGGCCTTCCCAGGGCCGTCATCCAACGGAAGGGCTACAGATGTCGATCGCAGCCGAGCCGGGACAAGCGGAAGACCAGACACCGCTCAGCCTGAGTACCGCGGCGGCGCGGAACCTGGCGACCACCACCAAGTCCAAGCCGCAGATGCAGGGCATCAGTTCGCGCTGGCTGATCCGGATGCTGCCCTGGGTGCAGGTGCACGGCGGCACCTACCGGGTCAACCGGCGCCTGAGCTACGCCGTCGGCCGCGGCCGGGTGAGCTTCGTCAAGACCGGGGCCGAGGTACGGGTCGTACCGCCCTCGCTGCGCGAGGTCCCGGTACTGCGTGGCTTCGAGGACAGCGCGCTGCTGGAGGAGTTGGCCTCCCGCTTCACCCAACGCGACTTCCAGCAGGGCGAGGTGATCGTCGAGGCGGGCCAGCCGATCGACGAGGTCTTCCTGATCGCCCACGGCAAGATCAACCGGATCGGCCGCGGCAAGTACGGCGAGACCAGCGTGCTGGGCGTGCTGGCGGACGGCGACCACCTCGGCGACGAGGCGCTGATGCAGGCCGACGCCAACTGGGAGTGCACCGCCAAGGCCGCCACCTCGGGCACCCTGCTGGTACTGCCCTGGCCCGCCTTCCAGGAGCTCGCGGACCGCTCGGAGGAACTGCGCGCCGCGATCCTCCAGTTCATCGCCGACGCCCAGCAGCCGACGAACAGGCGCGGCGAGGCCGAGATCGAGCTGGCCGCGGGCCACGAGGGCGAGCACGAACTGCCCGGCACGTTCGTGGACTACGAACTCGCCCCGCGCGAGTACGAACTCAGCGTGGCCCAGACGGTGCTGCGGGTGCACAGCCGGGTCGCCGACCTCTACAACGAGCCGATGGACCAGATCGAGCAGCAACTACGGCTCACCATCGAGGCGTTGCGCGAGCGCCAGGAGCACGAGCTGGTCAACAGCCGCGAGTTCGGCCTGCTGCACAACGCCGACCACGACCAGCGGATCCAGACCCACTCGGGGCCGCCCACCCCGGACGACCTGGACGACCTGCTGAGCATGCGGCGCGGCACCAGGTTGCTGCTGGCGCACCCGAGGGCGATCGCCGCCTTCGGCCGGGAGTGCAGCAACCGCGGCATCTACCCGGACAGCGTCGAAGTCAACGGCCACCAGGTGCCTTCCTGGCGGGGCGTGCCGATCTTCCCGTGCGGGAAGATCCCGATCGCCGACGGCCACACCACCTCCATCCTGGCGATGCGCACCGGCGAGGACGACCAGGGCGTGATCGGCCTGCACCAGACGGGCATCCCGGACGAGTACGAGCCCGGCCTGAACGTGCGGTTCATGGGCATCAACGACAAGGCCGTGATCTCCTACCTGGTCAGCGCCTACTACTCGGCCGCCGTACTGGTTCCGGACGCCCTTGGTGTGCTGGAGAACGTCGAGGTCGCCCGCCCCCGGGTGTGACGTCCGGTCGGGGTCGGCGCCGGCCGGTTGTCAGCCCGGTCCCCGCGGCCAGGGCCGGGCACCACCAGCGGCATGGCGCTGACCCCGTCGCGCTGGTCGGTGGCCCGGCCCCCGGATGAGCGCGTGTCACCGGCGCGCGGCCGGGGGAACTGCCAGCATGGGAGGGTGACCGCGACTCTCCGTCTGGCCCAGCGGCCAGAGGCCGACGAACTACTGAGCAGCAGCCCGTTGGCACTGCTGATCGGCATGCTGCTCGACCAGCAGGTGCCCATGGAGTGGGCCTTCCGCGGCCCGTACACCATCGCGCAGCGCCTCGGCACGGACGACCTGGACGCACGGGAGATCGCCGCCCAGGACCCGGAGGCGTTCGCCGCGCTGCTGTCCGGCAAGCCCGCCGTGCACCGCTATCCGGGGTCCATGGCCAAGCGGATCCAGCAGCTGTGCCAGTACCTCGTGGAGCACTACGACGGCGACCCCGCCAGGATCTGGCGCGACGCCGACAGCGGCCGGGAACTGCTCAGACGGCTGGGCGAACTGCCCGGCTTCGGCAGGCAGAAGGCGCAGATCTTCCTGGCCCTGCTGGGCAAGCGGCTCGGGGTGCGCCCCGACGGCTGGCGGGAGGCGGCCGGGGGCTACGGCGAGGAGGGCTCGTACCGCTCGGTGGCCGACATCACCGGCCCCGAGTCGCTGGACAAGGTGCGCGCCCACAAGCAGGAGGCGAAGCGGGCCGCCAAGAAGGCGTGAGCGCTGCCGGAGGGTTCGAGATCCTCCGGCGCGGCTCCGGTTGTCAGTGCGCCCCGATATCGTCGTAGGCGTGTCGCTCGCTTTGTACCGCCGCTACCGTCCCGAGACCTTCGCCGAGGTCATCGGGCAGGAACACGTCACGGACCCGCTGCAGCAGGCGCTGCGCAACAACCGGGTCAACCACGCGTACCTGTTCAGCGGCCCACGCGGCTGCGGCAAGACGACCAGCGCGCGGATCCTCGCCCGCTGTCTGAACTGCGAGCAGGGGCCGACGCCCACGCCGTGCGGTGAGTGCCAGTCCTGCCGTGACCTGGCGCGCGGCGGGCCGGGCTCCATCGACGTGATCGAGATCGACGCCGCGTCGCACGGTGGTGTGGACGACGCGCGCGACCTGCGGGAGAAGGCGTTCTTCGGGCCCGCGTCCAGCCGCTACAAGATCTACATCATCGACGAGGCGCACATGGTCACCTCGGCGGGCTTCAACGCCCTGCTGAAGGTGGTCGAGGAGCCGCCGGAGCACCTGAAGTTCATCTTCGCGACCACCGAGCCGGAGAAGGTCATCGGCACCATCCGGTCGCGCACCCACCACTACCCGTTCCGCCTGGTGCCGCCCGGCACGCTGCGGGACTACCTGGCGCAGGTCTGCGAGCGCGAGTCGATCCCGGTCGAGGACGGGGTGTTCCCGCTGGTCGTGCGGGCCGGTGCGGGCTCGGTGCGGGACTCGATGTCGGTGATGGACCAGTTGCTCGCGGGCGCCGGTGCGGGCGGGGTGACCTACGCGATGGCCACCGCGCTGCTCGGCTACACCGACGGCGCGCTGCTGGACGACGTCGTGGACGCCTTCGCCTCCGGCGACGGCGCGGCGGCGTTCGAGGTGGTGGACCGGGTCATCGAGGGCGGCCACGATCCGCGCCGGTTCGTCGCCGACCTGCTGGAGCGGCTGCGTGACCTGGTGATCCTGGCCGCGGTGCCGGACGCGGGCGACAAGGGCCTGATCGACGCACCGGTCGACGTGGTGGAGCGGATGTCGGCGCAGGCATCGGTCTTCGGCGCCGCCGAGCTGAGCCGGGCCGCCGACCTGGTCAGCGCCGGGCTGACGGAGATGCGCGGCGCCACCTCGCCCCGGCTGCAACTGGAACTGATCTGCGCCCGGGTGCTGCTGCCCGCCGCGTACGGCGACGAGCGGTCGGTCCAGTCCCGGCTGGACCGGCTCGAACGCCAGGCGCTGGCCGGTGGGCTGGCGGCGCCCGCGGCCGGTTACGCGGCGGCTGGTGAGGCGCCCGCCACGGGCGTCCCCTCCGGCCCGGCCGCGGCCCGCGCGGCGGTACGGCCCGGTGCGGGCGCCGACCCGGAGGGCGGCACGGGCGCGCCGGGCGCGGCCGCCCAGCCGCAGCCGACGGCCGCCCAGCAGCCGCAGCCCGCGCCCGGCCCGGCCCCGACGGTCCCGGCTCCGGCGCCTGCCCCGGCTCCGGCGGTCCCGGCGGCCGCCCCCACTCCGGCTGCTGCGGAACCGGCCGCTCCGCCCGGCGCGTGGCCCTCGGCGGCGCGCCCCCACCAGGACGACGCGCCGTCCGCCGCCCCCGGCTCCTGGCCGACCGGGACCCAGCCCCCGACCGCACCGGAACCGCGTCCGGGCGGCCCCGCCGCGGGCGCCCGCCCCGGCGCCTGGCCCACCGCGGCGGCACCGTCCGCACCGGCCGCTCCCGCCGCCCCCGTGACCGCTGCGCAGCCAGCGGTGGCGGCGCCGGGCAGCGGGCCCGTGGGCGACCCGTCGAGGGTGCGCCAGATGTGGCCGGACATCCTGGAGGCGGTGAAGAACCGGCGCCGCTTCACCTGGATCCTGCTCAGCCAGAACGCCCAGGTCGTCGGCTTCGACGGCAGCACGCTCCAGCTCGGCTTCGCCAACCCGGGCGCCCGCGACAGCTTCGTCAACGGCGGCAGCGACGAGGTGCTGCGGCAGGCCGTCAGCGACGCGCTGGGCGTGCAGTGGAAGATCGAGGCGATCGTCGACCCGTCCGGCGGTGCGGGCGGTCCAGCCCAGGGCGGCGGCCCGGCGTCCCCCGGCGGCTTCGGCGGTCCGGGTGGCGGTGCGCCCACCGGCCCGTCCGGCGGTGGCTTCGGCGGTGGCCCGCGCCCCGCGGCGCCCGCCCCGGCACCGGCGCGGCCCCCGGCCGCGGCCGGGCCCGAGCCCGCACCACAGGCGCAGCCCGCGGCGCCCGCGCCGCAGGCGCCGCCCCGGGTCGCGATCGAGGACGACATCCCGGAGGAGGACGACCCCGACCTCGATGACACCGCGCTGACCGGGCACGACCTGATCGTGCGCGAGCTGGGCGCCACGGTGATCGAGGAGATCACCAACGAGTGAGCGGGCGGCGGTTTCGCTTCGGCGCAGGCCGTGAAAGCGTGGTGCCGAGGCGGGTGCGCGCCGCTCCCGCCGCCACGCCCGTCCTCCGCACGGCGTAGCGCGCTGCGCCGTTCGAGCACGTAGGCTCGCGCATACGTAATAGGTAGTCGTACGGACGGCAGGAGCGAACCCGTGATCCCCGGTGGTCAGCCGAACATGCAGCAGCTGCTGCAGCAGGCGCAGAAGATGCAGCAGAACCTCGCCGCGGCGCAGGCCGAACTGGCCGAGGCCGAGGTCGAGGGCACCGCGGGCGGCGGTCTGGTGAAGGCGACGGTCAGCGGCGCCGGTGAACTGCGCGCTCTGGTCATCGACCCCAAGGCGGTGGACCCGGAGGACACCGAGACCCTCGCCGACCTGATCCTGGCCGCGGTCCGGGACGGCAACGGCAAGGCGCAGGAGATGCAGCAGGCCAAGCTCGGCCCGCTCGCCCAGGGCCTGGGCGGCGGCATCCCGGGCCTGCCGTTCTGACCGCAGGCCCGTACAACCGCACACCGTAGAGAGAAGGCGTTCCGTGTACGAAGGCGTGGTCCAGGACCTCATCGACGAGCTGGGCAGGCTTCCCGGCGTCGGTCCCAAGAGCGCGCAGCGGATCGCCTTCCACATCCTCCAGGCGGATCCCACGGACGTGCGCAGGCTCGCCCACGCGCTCACCGAGGTCAAGGAGAAGGTGCGGTTCTGCGTGGTCTGCGGCAACGTCGCGCAGAGCGAGCAGTGCCGGGTCTGCCAGGACCCGCGCCGCGACCCCGCGGTGGTCTGTGTGGTCGAGGAGCCCAAGGACGTGGTCGCGATCGAGCGGACCAGGGAGTTTCGGGGCCGCTACCACGTGCTCGGCGGCGCGATCAGCCCGATCGAAGGGGTCGGCCCCGATGACCTGCGGATACGGGAACTGCTGGCCCGGCTGGCGGACGGCACGGTGACCGAGCTGATCCTGGCCACCGACCCGAACCTGGAGGGCGAGGCGACGGCCACCTATCTGGCCCGTATGGTCAAGCCGATGGGCCTGAAGGTGACCCGGCTGGCCAGCGGTCTGCCGGTGGGCGGTGACCTGGAGTACGCGGACGAGGTGACATTGGGCCGGGCCTTCGAGGGGAGGCGGCTGCTCGATGTGTGATGTCATGCCAGGGAGCGTTCAGCGACGCGTAAGCCCCCCGGGGTCGAGCGGTGCGGGGGACGCGGAACATACTGCTGCCGACGAGGTCACGTTTGGGCGTGCCTTCGAAGGGAGACGACTGTTCGATGTCTGACACCGCAGTACGCAACGGCGGCACGGGCCGGTTGAAGGGGCGCGACCCGAAGCAGTCCGGGGATCCGGGTGACTTCGCGGTCCAGATCGCCGACCAGATCGAGAGCTTCATCGTCGCGGTCCGCGAGGTGGCCAAGGGCGACGAACCCGACAGCGCCGTACCGTTCCTGCTCCTTGAGGTCTCCCAGCTGATGCTCGCCGGAGGCCGTCTGGGCGCCCATGAGGACATCGTTCCGGACGAGCGCTACGAGCCGGACGTGGGCCCCGAGCCGGACGCCGACGAGCTGCGCGAGCGGCTGGCCGCACTGCTGGAGCCGGTGGACGTCTACTCCGAGGTCTTCGATCCGTACGTGCCGCGCAGCATGCCGGTCGCCTGCCGGATCTCCGACGACCTGGCGGACGTGGTCACCGACCTCAGCCACGGTCTGGCGCACTACCGGGAGGGGCGGGTCAGCGAGGCGCTGTGGTGGTGGCAGTTCTCGTACCTGTCCAACTGGGGGCCGACCGCGAGCGCCTCGCTGCGCGCCCTGCAGTCCCTGGTCGCCCATGTCCGGCTGGACTCGCCGCTGGACGAGCTGGACGGTCTGGACACCGACGACGCGGCCGGTGAGGAGCAGCTCGCCGAGGAGGCGGGCAAGGTCATGGCCGCCGAGCTGGGCGGACAGCAGGGCTGAGACGTCGTCGGCCGCCGTGTGTGATGTGGCTTACGTGTGGGCCGCCGCCCACTGGGCAGGCTCTGCGGCGCAAGCGGCTGAGCGGCTGATCATGGATTGAGCCTTGCGTCTCACACTGTGATACACACGCGGTGGATTCCGCCCGCTCGTTAGACTGAGCCGAACGCATATCCCCCTGTGGGGGATCTGGGGTAGCCCCCAGAAGACACAGTTGCGAGGAGCGCACGTGGGCCTTGTCGTGCAGAAGTACGGCGGCTCCTCCGTTGCGGATGCCGAGGGCATCAAGCGCGTCGCCAAGCGGATCGTCGATGCCAAGAAGAGCGGCCACCAGGTGGTCGTCGTGGTATCGGCGATGGGTGACACGACGGACGAGCTGATCGATCTGGCGCAGCAGGTTTCTCCGATCCCTGCCGGTCGCGAGTTCGACATGCTGCTGACCGCCGGAGAGCGGATCTCCATGGCACTGCTGGCGATGGCGATCAAAAACCTCGGCCACGAGGCGCAGTCGTTCACCGGCAGCCAGGCGGGAGTCATCACCGACTCGGTCCACAACAAAGCGCGGATCATCGACGTCACGCCGGGCCGCATCCGGACCGCCCTCGACGAGGGAAACATCGCCATCGTGGCCGGTTTCCAGGGGGTGTCCCAGGACAAGAAGGACATCACCACCCTGGGCCGGGGCGGCTCCGACACCACCGCGGTGGCCCTCGCCGCCGCGCTGGACGCCGAGGTGTGCGAGATCTACACCGATGTCGACGGTGTCTTCACCGCCGACCCGCGGGTGGTGAAGAAGGCCCGCAAGATCGACTGGATCTCGTTCGAGGACATGCTGGAGCTGGCCAGCTCCGGCTCGAAGGTGCTGCTGCACCGCTGCGTCGAGTACGCACGCCGATACAACATCCCGATCCACGTCCGCTCGTCCTTCTCCGGACTGAAGGGGACCTGGGTCAGTAGCGAACCGCAAGGGGACCAGCCGATGGAGCAGGCGATCATCTCGGGGGTTGCCCACGACACGTCCGAGGCCAAGGTCACGGTCGTCGGGGTGCCGGACAAGCCGGGCGAGGCCGCGACGATCTTCCGTGCCATCGCGGACGCCCAGATCAACATCGACATGGTGGTGCAGAACGTCTCCGCCGCGTCCACCGGTCTGACCGACATCTCCTTCACGCTGCCGAAGACCGACGGCCGCAAGGCCCTTGAGGCGCTGGAGAAGACCAAGGGCGCCGTCGGCTTCGAGTCGCTGCGCTACGACGACCAGATCGCCAAGATCTCGCTGGTCGGCGCGGGCATGAAGACCAACCCGGGGGTCACCGCGAGCTTCTTCGAGGCGCTGTCCAACGCCGGGGTCAACATCGAGCTGATCTCCACCTCGGAGATCCGCATCTCGGTGGTCACCCGCGCCGACGACGTCAACGAGGCGGTACGCGCCGTGCACACCGCGTTCGGCCTCGACAGCGAGAGCGACGAGGCAGTGGTCTACGGAGGTACCGGCCGATGACCGCCACCGACCGCAGGGACAAGCCGACCCTGGCCGTGGTCGGCGCCACCGGGGCCGTCGGCACCGTGATGCTGGGCATCCTGTCGTCCCGTGAGGACGTCTGGGGCGAGATCCGGCTGATCGCCTCGCCGCGCTCCGCGGGCCGCAAGCTCGTGGTCCGCGGCGAGGAGGTCGAGGTCGTCGCGCTGAGCGAGGAGGCCTTCGAGGGCGTCGACGTGGCGATGTTCGACGTGCCGGACGAGGTCTCCGCGCAGTGGGCGCCGATCGCCGCCGCCAAGGGCGCGGTCGCCGTGGACAACTCCGGCGCGTTCCGCATGGATCCGGACGTTCCGCTGGTCGTCCCGGAGGTCAACGCGCACGCCGCCCGCATGCGGCCGCGCGGCATCATCTCCAACCCCAACTGCACCACGCTGTCGATGATCGTCGCGATGGGCGCGCTGCACGCCGAGTTCGGGCTGACCGAGCTGGTGGTCTCCTCGTACCAGGCGGCATCCGGCGCCGGTCAGCCGGGAATTGACACGCTGCGCGAGCAGATCAGCAAGGTCGGCGGGACGGGCCTGGGCACCCAGCCGGGCGATGTCCGGCGCGCGGTGGGCGAGTTCGGGCCGTTCCCGGCGCCGCTGGCGCTCAACGTCGTTCCCTGGGCGGGGTCGTTGAAGGACGAGGGCTGGTCCTCCGAGGAACTGAAGGTGCGCAACGAGTCGCGCAAGATCCTCGGCCTGCCCAACCTGCGGGTGAACGCCACCTGCGTGCGGGTCCCGGTCATCACCACGCACTCGCTCAGCGTGCACGCGCGGTTCGAGAACGAGGTGACGGTCTCCAGGGCGCACGAGATCCTGGGCGGCGCGCCGGGCGTCGTGGTCTGCGACAACCCCGCCGAAGGCGAGTTCCCGACCCCCGCCGACGTGGTGGGCACCGACCCCACCTGGGTCGGCCGGGTGCGCCGGGCGCTGGACGACCCGTACGCGCTGGACCTGTTCCTGTGCGGCGACAACCTGCGCAAGGGCGCGGCGTTGAACACCGCGCAGATCGCCGAACTGGTCGCCGCCGAGCTGACCTGCGGCGACTGAGGGGATCGCACGATCTCCCGCTTTGTGAAGAACCTGTGACGAACCTGATGGTCTGTACCGCTTGAAGCGGACTGCCACCGCGTTCGACAATTTCGCTCCCCGCCTTGCCGCAACCGGCAGTTGGCGGGGAGCGTCTTTGTGTCAGTGGCTGCCATAGACGCGACTCGTCGGGGAACGGGAAAACCGGGACAGTGGGGATGAGTTGGTACGCATGGGGAAGCCGTACAACCCTGGCCGTGGGACGCGCGTCCAACAGTCGTGGCAGAGGCAGTCGGGATCGCGACCTGGGGGGCCGGGGGCGAGGCCCCCGCAATCAGCAAACCCGCGTCACCGCGCGGCAGACGGCCCGCGTCAGACCGCTACCGCTCGGCGTCCGGCGGTCTGCCGGTGATCGCGCCATGGCCGGTCGCCAAGTTGCCCTCCGAGGCCGTGAGCGCTGACAACACCATGGCTGCGGGTACCACGGTCGACCACCTCACCGAGACCTACCGGGCCCACTACCGGTCGCTGCTCGGTCTCGCCGCACTGCTCCTGGACGACACCGCCTCCTGCGAGGACGTGGTCCAGGAGGCCTTCATCCGGGTCCACTCGGCCCGCAGCAGGGTCCGCGAACCGGAGAAGACCCTCGCCTACCTGCGCCAGACCGTCGTCAACCTCTCCCGCTCCACGCTGCGCCGCCGCATCCTCGGACTCAAGCTGCTGTCCAAGCCGATGCCCGACATGGCCAGCGCGGAGGAGGGCGCCTACGAGCAGTTGGAGCGCGACCAACTCATCCGCTCCATGCGGGGGTTGCAGCGCCGCCAGCGCGAGGTGCTCGTGCTGCGCTACTTCGCGGACATGACCGAGGCCCAGGTCGCCGAGACGCTCGGCATATCCGTCGGCTCCGTCAAGGCGTACGGTTCGCGCGGCATCGCCGCGCTCCGCATCGCCATGGAGGCGCCGGCATGACCCAGCATCCCTTTGACCCCGACGTCCCCGACGGCATGACTGAACGAAACCAACCGGGCGAGAGCGCCGACACCTTCGAGAGCTTCGACGAGCTGTCCCTGCGCCGCCTGATGCAGGACGCGGTGCGCGCCGTCGAGCCCCAGCCCGAAGCGCTCGACCGGCTGCGCCAGGCGATCCCGGCCCGCCGCACCCGGCGCCGCCAGGCGATGGTGGGCGCCGCCGCCGGGGTGCTGCTGGTCGGCACCGCGGTCCCGGCCGTGCTGCACGCGGCCACCACCGGCGGCACCGACACCGTAGGCGCGGCCACCACCAGCAGCAGCCACACCACCGGCAGCAGCCCGGGCGCCGTCGGCGACCCGGACCAGGACGGCGGCGGATCGGGCCCGGCCACCGCCACCGGACCGGGCACCGGCAGCACGGCACGGCCCAGCCCGCTGCCCTCGGCCAGCCGCTCCGGCAGCCGCGGCACCGCCCAGTCCTCCGGCGGGGTGCTGGCCGTGACCTCGCCGAACTGCGCCCGCGCCCAGCTCGGCAAGGGCACCGCCCAGGCGGGCACGCCCGACCAGCAGGGCCGGGTCTACGGCTCGTTCCGGGTGGTCAACATCTCCAGCACCAGCTGCACCGTCTCCGGCGAGGGCCAGATCTCGGTGACCGCGCAGGGCTCCACCGACCCCAGCAGGATCCAGGTCGTGGACCACACCGCGGGCGACCCGGCCAGTGGCCTGCTGCCCGACCCGGCGACCGCGC
Organism: Streptomyces sp. PLK1-5; assembly: GCA_037034305.1. GTDB lineage: Bacteria > Actinomycetota > Actinomycetes > Streptomycetales > Streptomycetaceae > Streptantibioticus_A. Next base: position 142,744 of record JBAGJY010000008.1, on the reverse strand, counting down.
CGGACAGCGTGACGCTGCCCCCGGGCAAGGCCTACCAGGTCGACTTCGCCTGGATCCCGGCCGCGGGCGGCGGCACCTCCGGCTGCGCCGCCGCCTCGACCGGCGGGTCGGCCAGCACCACCGGCGGCACCAGCGGATCCACCGGCGCGGGCAACGCCGGACCCAACGCCGGTGACGCCGGGGCCTCGGGCACCCCCGCCACCGCCAACACCCCGGCGGCCTCCGACTCCTCGTCCGGCGGCGGTACGCCCCCGTCGCCTCCGGCGAACAACGGCATCACCCTGTCCGACACCCCCGACGCGGGCCCGCCGACCACCGCCTCCACCACCATCAACGGCGCCTGCGCGGGCACCGTCTACCGCACCCCCGCGCTGCCCGCCTCCTGAGCGGACTCCGGCGCGCCGGGGCCGGGTCCTGGCGGCCCGGGCGCTGCCCGTACCGTTGAGACGTGTACCGGTTCCTGCTGACCCCCCGCTGGCTGGGGATCCACCTGTTCGCCCTGCTCGCCATCCCGTTCTGCGTCTTCATGGGCACCTGGCAGCTCGGACGGTTCGACGCACGGGTCGCCCAGCACCACGCGGCCCAGCAGGCGCCCAAGCCCTCTGCCGCCGACGCGGTGCCGCTGCACGACCTGCTGCCCGACACCAAAGCGCAGCTCACCGAGGCCGCCGCGGGCCGCGCGGTCACCGTCACCGGCCGGTACGACAGCGCGCACCAGTTGCTGGTCCCGGGCCGCACCCTGGACGGCAGGCAGGGCTTCTACGTCCTCACCCCGCTGCGCACCCAGGGCGGCGCGCTGGCCGTGGTACGCGGCTGGCTGCCCGGCAACGCCTCCGCGCCCGGTGCCATCCCGCCCGCGCCCAGCGGGCAGACCACGGTGCGCGGGACGCTCCAGGCCTCGGAGGGCGTCGGCGACGACGGCGTCAACTCCGGCGGCGGGCTGCCCGCCGGTCAGCTCGGCATGATCAGCGCTGCCTCCCTGGTCAACGTGGTGCCGTACCCGGTCTACGACGGCTGGGTCACGCTGGCCCAGAGCCCGGCGCCGATGAGGCCGGTGCCGCCCGCCGCCGCGCCCAACACCGGGCTGGACATGCGGGCGTTCCAGAACCTGGGCTACACCGGCGAGTGGTTCGTCTTCGCGGGCTTCGTCGTCTTCATCTGGATCCGGCTGGTCCGCCGGGAGGCCGAGGTCCAGCGCGACCTGGCACTGGGGCTGGTCCCCGAGGAGCCGGTCCCGGCGCGGTAGGGCGCGACGGGCGGGAGGGGATCACCCCAGAACGCCCAGTGCGAACGAGATCTCCAGTCGCAGCTGCTTGATCCGCTCCTCGACCACCAGCGACCCGTGCCCGGCGTCGTACCGGTACACCTCGTGCACCTTGCCCAGGCTCGCCAGCCGCTCGACGTAGTTGTCGATCTGCCGTATCGGGCAGCGCGGGTCGTTCGTCCCGGCCGATATGAAGACCGGCGCCCGCACGTGTTCCACGTACGTCAGCGGTGACGAGGCCGCGTACCGTTCCGGCACCTCCTGCGGCGAGCCGCCGAACAGCGTGCGGTCCAGCGCCTTGAGCGCCTCCATCTCGTCCTCGTAGCTGGCCAGGTAGTCCGCCACCGGTACCGCCGCCAGCCCCGCGGCCCACGCCTGCGGTTGCGTCCCGAGGCCGAGCAGGGTGAGGTAGCCGCCCCAGGAGCCGCCCGCCAGCACCAGCCTGGCCGGATCCGCCAGCCCGGAGGCGACCGCCCACTCCCGGACGGCCGCGATGTCCTCCAGTTCGATCAGCCCGACCCGGTGCTTGAGCGCGTCCGTCCACTGGCGCCCGTAGCCCGTCGAGCCGCGGTAGTTGACCCGGACCACGGCGAAGCCGTGGTCCACCCAGGCCGCCGGAGCCGCCGCGAACGCGTCGCTGTCGTGCCAGGCCGGACCGCCGTGGATGTCGAACACCGTGGGGAACGGCCCGTCACCGTGCGGCTGCTGCACGAACGCGTGAACGCGGCCGCCCGGCCCGTCGACCCACACGTCGCGTGCGGGTACCGACGGCGGTGCCGTGAAGCCGGGGGCCTCCAGCACGGTCGCGCCCGTGCTGGACCGTACGGCGGGCGGCAGCGCGGCCGAGGACCACAGGAACTCCACCGTGCCGTCCGGGCGGGCCGTCGCCGCGCTGATGGTGCCGGGGTCCGTCGGGATCCGGGTCAGCGCGCCGTCGGCGATCTCGTACCGCCACAGCTCGCTGCGGCCCTGGTGGGTGTGCTCGACCAGCAGCGCCGAGCCGTCCGGGAACCACTCGGCGGCCACGTCGCCGGGCAGGTCGATGGCCAGCTCGGTCTCCCGGCCGGTGGTGACGTCCCAGATCATCGGCTGCCAGCGGCCGCGCCGCTGGTGGGCGACGAGCAGCCGGGTGTCACCGGCGAGCGGAGCGAACCCCAGGCACTCAAGGCCCAGCTCGCGCTCGCCGCCCGCGGTGTCGTCCAGCTCGGCGACCGTCGTGCCGTCCAGCGTCATGACCCGTAGTGAGGCGTGCATGGCGTCACCGTGTTCGGTGTGCTCCACGGCGAGCAGCGTGCCGTCCTCGCTGAGGTCGCCGACGCCCGCCGACTCTGCGTGCCGGTAGACCAGCTCGGCCGGTCGGCCGGGCCTGAGCACATGGATCGAGGTGCCCTCGTCGTCCAGCGACCGGCCGACGACCACCGTGCCGTCCCGGCCCAGGGCGAGCCCCGCCGGGTACGAGGGCTCCAGCCCCGGCACCCCCGGCTCGTCGTCCCCACCGGCGAACGGCTGCCGCATCCAGACCCCGAACTCGTCCCCGTCGGTGTCCGAGAACCACCAGATCCACTCCCCGTCCGGGCTCAGCGTCCCGTCCGTGGTCCCGTTCGGCCGGTCGGTCACCTGCCGCCGCTCGTCGGTGCGCCGGTCCCAGGCGTACAGCTCGTAGGTGCCCGTCACGTTGGACACGTACAGCGAGCGCTGCGGGGCGTCCTGCGCCCAGTCCGGCAACCCCACGCGCGGCGCGCGAAAGCGCCTCTCCCAGTCCGGCATGGCAGCGAAGACATCACTCATGCCCCCATTCAACCCGGCCGCGCACCATCCGGACCGGCGGTATCCCGCCGCGCGACGCCAGGCACCGACGGCGGGCGCCCGGGTTCATCCCGCGTCGACCCCGTCCGGCCGTTCGCGCAGCCGCACGGCGAGGGCGGCGATGTCGTCGTTGAGGCCTCCGCTGCTGTGCCGCAGGAGGTCGTCGTGCAGCCTGTCGAGCAGGTCGCGGGGCCGCATGGGGGTCTGCCGCGCCATCCAGGCCGTCAGCGGGAAGAACTCCCCGTTGAGGTCACGGGCCTCGGTGACACCGTCGGTGTACAGCAGCAGCTCGTCGCCGGGGGCGAAGTCGACGGCGTCGACGGTGTACTCGTCGCCGACCAGCTCCGCGAGGTTGAGCGGTGGCGAGGGATCGGTGGGCTTCAGGACACGCAGCCCTCCACGGTTCAGCAGCAGTGGCGGCGGATGCCCGCAGTTGAGGATCCTGATCTGCCGCTGCTCGTACGGGATCTCCACGAGCAGGGCGGTGGCGAAGCGCTCCATCAGGTCGTCCGGCGGGAACGCGGAGGCGTGCCGGGTGCTGCTGGCCTCCAGACGGCGTGCGATGCCGCTCAGGTCGACCTCGTCGAAGGCCGCCTCCCGGAAGGAGTTGACCACCGCCGCGGCCGACCCCACCGCGGGCAGCCCCTTGCCCCGCACATCGCCGATGAGCAGCCGCACCCCGTACCGGGTGCCGACGCCCTCGTAGAAGTCGCCGCCGATACGGGCCTCCGCCGCGGCCGCCAGGTACAGCGTCTCGATCTCGACGCCCCCGAAGCGGCGCGGCACCGGGCTCAGCACCACCTGCTGTGCCGCGTCGGCGACGAGCCGGACCTGGAAGAGCGTCTGCTCCCGCTGCAGCCGGACATGGCTTCCGTACGCCGCCGCCACGGTGACCGCGACGATCCCCGCGGCGGTGTACCAGGTGCCCAGGTCCGGGAACTCGAAGCTGAGCCCGATCATGAGTAGCAGGCAGAACGTGCCCACCAGGACGGTGGGCAGCACCGGCCACATGGAGGCGGCCAGCGCGGGCACCGCGGGCAGGATGCGGCTGACGGCGACGCTCCTGGGCGTGGCGAAGGCCAGGCCGGCGATGACGATGGCCAGCATCACCGGCAGCAGCAGCTCAGGGGGCCACGGGCCGTAGGGACGACGACGGAGCCGCAGCCGTCCAGGCTTGATCACAGCCGATAGCATATCGGGACAAACAGGACATAGCGCTTTGGGGGGCCCGGCCCCCCGGTGGCACCGGGGCCGGATCGCGTCAGCGCCGCCTCCGCCGGTGGCCGAGCCTGCCAGCGTCACCGAGCCCCGCTCGGGTGGATGCGGCGTGGGCCGGATGGCCCACTCGCGTGGAAGGTTGCTCGCAACCCGCTTACGGTCGGTCACAGTGCGCAGTCACGCGTGAACACACTCCCGTAACGACCTATGGCTGCGCCGCACCCACGGAGGTTTCGAATGCGTCTGTCGCACATAGCGACCGCGGCCCTCGCCGGGACGACCGTCCTCGCCGTGTCCGCCCCGCTTGCGTCCGCTCACTGCCACGCCCCGGTCCGGCCGCCCTGCGCGCCCGCACCCGCCGCGGCCACGTTCACCCACGCCGCTCCGGCCACCCCCAAGTACGCACCGGCCGCGCCCACCGCCCACCGGAGAGCCGCGCCCCGCGCGGTGTCGGTCGTCAACCGGGACCGGGACGACAGCGACTACCCCAGGCACCATCGGCACCACGTCCGCCACCACCGGCACCACGAGCACTGGCTGCACCGCCTCCACCACCGGCACCACGGCCACTGGCTGAGGGGATGGCACAACAGGCACGGACAGGGCGTCGAACTCGCGGAGCACAGCGCGGGCAAGCAGATCGCCCTGACGGTGATCGTCTTCAACAACAGCAGCAGCACCAGCAGTTCCACGAACAACAACCGCGTGACCGCCAACTCGCAGGGCGGCAACGCCCAGGGCGGGAACGCGCAGGGCGGCAAGGTCCAGATCCGCAAGGAGGAGTCGAAGCGGCAGGTGTCCGTCCACCACCGCCACGCCCACAAGTCGCACCACCATCACCACCACGTGTCGCGTCATCACCACGAGGACCGCGACGACCAGTAGACGGCTGGCGGCAACGCCCCCGCACGCGGGCCCCGGAGACTCCCTCCGGGGCCCTTCCGCGCACGGGGGGTGTCAATCCGGGGCCCGCGACGGCGGTTCGGGGGCACCCGGTGGGCCTCCGGCGTGAACTTCATCGCTGACCGCCTCGCGAGCCTCCACCTGAAGGGGCGCGGGGGACCGCGCGACCAGCCGCCACGGCGCCCCGGACGACAGACGGCACATCCCCGCACTCCCAGCGGAGCGCCTACTCGGAGGCGGGTGGGTTGGTGAGGGTGTCGAGTTGGGCGGCGAGGTCGGGGTGGGTGGCGGTCAGGTGGGGGCGGGTGGCGCTCAGGGGGTGGATGAGGGCGGCGGGGTCGTCGTGGGCGAGCGCCGTGTGGAGTTGGCTGAGCGGGAGGCGGGCGGCTGTGGGGAGGTCGGTGAGGGCGGTGATCTGGCCCGCGATGCGGCGCAGGTCGGCGGCGTTGCGGCGGGCCCAGGTGGCGACGGCGCGTTTCGCGGCGCGGTGTTCGCGGGTGGCCTGGACGCGTTGTTCTCCGGTGGTTCCGGCGGGTCCGGGCCGGTTGCGCAGGTAGCGGCGTTCGGCGGCCTGGCGGCTGGCGACACCGAGGGGGTGGGCGAGGTCGGCCCAGCTGGCTCCCGCGTGGCGTGCTGTCTCGATCAGGCCGGTCTCCCACCCGGCGAGCCGCTCGCGCACCTGCCGCAGCAGCAGGAGGGAGGCCAGGGCCTGCTCCGGGTCGGTGTCGGGAGCGTCGAGGGCGTTCGGGCTCTCGTGCTGGGCCGCGCGCAGGGCCTCGTCTATGGCTTGCAGGGCCGTCGCGGCCGCGAGAAACGAAGCCGGGCTCTGCGCGTCGGCGCTGGAAGAGGCCGGCTGGCCGCCTGCTGTCACGGGCACCTCCCTCGGGTTGTCATCTCGTGGACGACACCGTGTTTGTCATCCATTGGATGACATGTTACAACGGATTCAGTGAGGCGCATTGGCAGCAACTGCCCGAACCTGCTGGAGGTGTTTCGCGATGTTGATGCGCACCGACCCCTTCCGTGAGCTCGACCGGCTGACGCAGCAGCTGATGGGCCCGGGCACCTGGTCGCGGCCCGCCGCGATGGCGATGGACGCCTACCGCGAGGGGGACGTGTACGTGGTGGCCTTCGACATCCCCGGTGTCAGCGCGGAGGCGATCGACATCGACGTCGAGCGCAACATGCTGACCGTCAAGGCCGAGCGGCGTCCCGTGACGAAGGCCGACGACGTGCAGATGGAACTGTCCGAGCGGCCGCTGGGTGTCTTCTCCCGCCAGATCGTGCTGGCCGACACTCTGGACACCGAGCACATCACGGCCGACTACGACGCCGGGGTGCTCACCCTGCGCATCCCGATCGCCGAGCGCGCCAAGCCCCGCAAGGTCTCCATCGGCGGGGCATCCGACCGCAAGGAGATCTCCGGCTGAACCGGCCCATGCGGGCGATCAGCGGCGGAGGGCGGGCACCTGGTCTTCCCCGCCCCGTCCTCCGCCCTCACGGGACGGACTCGAAGAAGGGTGGCGGCCGACGTGACCCTGCGAAACGATGCGTTCCTCGACCAGGTCAGGGAACGCGGCGAGTACGAGGACCGGCAGGAGGCACAGCGCGCGGCCCGCGTGGTGCTCGCCCTGCTCGGCGCGCACCTGGTCGGCGAGGTTCGCGCCCAGCTGGCGGCGCGCCTGCCGGAGGACTTCGCCCTGATCCTTCTCAACCCGCTGCGCAGCGCCGAACCCCTGTCTCCGGAGCGGTTCGTGCGGGCGACGGCGGCGTGGATCGAGGGCGCCACCGAACAGACCGCGGCCTGGGACGTCAGCGCCGTCCTCAGCGTGGTCGCCGACGCGGTCGGCGACGACCTGCTCAACCAGATCCTGCTCCAGCTCCCCGCGGGCTACGACCTCCTCTTCGGCCACCCCCAGCCCGCCTGACCACCACACACCGGTGCCCGCACACCGCACCAAGACGACGACGGCAGAAAGGCAACCACCACAGTGATGACCGATCGGCGTGCACCCCTCCAGCACACGCCCGTGATGACGTACGAGCAGATGCTGGAGAAGGTCCGCTACGAGGGCGCGTACCCCACCCGGGACAGGGCCGAGGCAGCCGTCCGCCTGGTCCTCGCAGGACTCGGCCGCCAGCTGACGGGCGACGAGCGCGTCGAACTCGCCGCCCGCCTGCCCTTCGAAGCCGCACGCGTCCTCACCGCGCAGATCCCCGACACCCAGCCCCTGACCGGCTGGGCGTTCGTCAAGGACCTGGCCACCCGCGCCGGCGCCACCCTCGCCACCACCCGCTGGGACACCGGATCCGTCCTGTGCGCCGTCGCGGCCCAGGCCGGTCCCGACCTCCTCACCCGCATCCTGCGTCAACTCCCCTCCGGCTACGCGCTGTTGTTCGGCCGCGCCGAACTCACCCCGGCCGCGTAGCCGGGCGCGTGCTCCCGGCGCCCACAACACGTCGGTGACAAACCTGCTGTGACGCCGTGTTCGACAGTCACGAGGTGACAGCGCCCGTTCAGTGGGCACGTCGCCCAGCGGCATCCCTGGCGATCGCGGGGCGGCTGGTCAGCGGCTGGGAAGCGCAGGACAGGCGGAGCGCTGGCTCACTGCTCGATTGCGCGTCCGCGTACGAGGGGCAGGAAGACCTCTTCCACGATCTCCGTCAGTACCTCGTCGGGGACCTCGGGCAGACCGCGCACGGCGTATTCGCCGCGCAACAGCGTCATCGGGACCGACGCCACGCGCGGGTGCGCCGCGCGGGCCGCCGCCTCGCCGCGAGCCGCGGCGCGCTCCAGCAGGGTCAGCCACGCGGCGTCGGTGCTGTTCCCCCTGGCCTGCTCCCGTAGCAGCGTGAGCAGGTCCGGCTCGTCGGCGGCTGCCGCTAGCAGGTCGCGCAACACGGCGCCCTGCGGTGACGACCATGTCGCGTTCGCCGCACGCAGGAGGGCCAGTGCGTCGCCACGCAGCGTCCCGGTGTCCGGGACTTCCAACTGCGCGTCGGCCAGGTGGCGGTAGGCCGCGATGCCCAGTGCCGCGCGTGACGGCCAGCGCCGGTAGATCGCGTTCTTGTTGGTGCCCGCGCGCTGCGCGACGCGGTCCATCGTCATGCCCGCGTAGCCGACCGTCCGCAGTTCTTCGGCCGCTGCCCCAAGGATCGCCTCCTCCAACGCCGCGCCCCGGCGCCGGGTGGCGGTGCCCCGCTGCTGGTCAGGTGCCATCGTGGCCCCCCTCCTCCAAATAGGGTACTGTCCGTACCCTAAGTCGGGCATGGGTCGGACGGATGGGAGCTGCGATGCGCGCCTTCGGCATCAACTACGACACCGGTTTCGTCTCAGGCGGAACCACAACCCACGAACCATTCCTTCCGCACATTGTCCAGCGCGAGATGCGGGTGATCCGCGAGGACCTGCACTGCGACGCGGTCCGCATCACCGGAGGCCACGCCGAGCGGCTGGAGACCGCCGCGCACGCCGCCGCTGACGCCGGACTGGAGGTCTGGTACTCGCCCTTCACGAACGGCCTGACCCAGGACGAACTCCTGGCGTTCCTCGTCGATGCCGCCGAGAGCGCCGAGCGCCTGCGGCGCAGTGGCGCGCGAGTGGTCTTCCTCACGGGCTCCGAGATCACCTTGTTCACCGACGGCTTCCTGCCCGGCGACACGTTGCGGGAACGGTCGGCGCACCTGGCCGACCCGCGCGCGTTGCGCGCCCTGCTCCCGCGGTTGCACACCGCGCTCAACGCGTTCCTCGCCCGGGTCGTCACCGAGGTCCGTGCTCGGTTCGGCGGCCCGATCGGCTACGCGTCCCTCGCCTTCGAAGGCGTCGACTGGACGCCGTTCGACGTCGCGGCGACCGATGCCGGCTACCGTGACGCGACCAACGCCGACACCTTTCCTGACGCGCTGCGCGCGCAGGTGGCACAAGGCAAGCCGCTCGGCGTCACCGAATTCGGCTGCGGGACCTTCCGCGGCGCCTACGACCTCGGCGGACGGGGGGACTCCATCATCGAGTGGGGCCAGAACGCCCGGCCGGTGAAGATGGCCGCCGGGACGGTACGCGACGAGCGGGAACAGGCCTGCTACGTCCGGGAGATGCTCGACATCTACGACGCAGCCGACGTGGACGCCGCGTTCGTCTACACCTTCGCCCGCTGGGACCTGGCGACCCCAGCCCACCACGACCCTGACCGCGACTTCGACGCCGCCAGCTTCGGCGTGGTCAGGGTCCTACCGCCCGGCGCGGCCGAAGGGGCGTATGCGGAACTGGGGTGGGAGCCCAAGGCCGCCTTCCACACCATGGCCGCGTTCGGCCGGGCCCGGAAGCAGGCCGCCCTAGCCTGAACCCCCGACGCCGGTCGGGCAGTCGTCGTCCGCGCGGCGGAAGCCGTCCCGGAATCCGGGCGGTATCCGCTCCAGGGGGCTCAGATCCCGCTCGCACAGGTCGAGTTGGTCGGCCAGAGCGGCCTTCGGGAGGCTCCGACCAAGATCTTCTCCCGGGACGGCTCCCAAGCGGCCCCCGGAAACGACTCAGGGCCAGTCTCACGCGAGCGGAGACTGGCCCTGATCAGGTGTTTCACCAGTCGGGGTGGCGGGATTTGAACCCACGGCCTCTTCGTCCCGAACGAAGCGCGCTGCCAAGCTGCGCTACACCCCGGTGCAACGGGCTCTACTCTAGCGGACTCGTGACCGGAGGCGAAATCCGGTTTCGCGGAGCCCGGGGCGGGGGTCAGGCGCCGGGGGTGAGGGTGAGCAGGGTTGCCTCGGGGGGGCAGGCGAAGCGGACCGGTGTATACCGGTTCGTACCGCAACCTGCGGAAACGTGCATGTAGGCGGTGCGGCCGCCCGCGCGGTGGGTGGACAGGCCCTTGACCCGGCGGGTGTCCAGGTCGCAGTTGGTGACCAGGGCGCCGTAGAACGGTACGCACAGCTGGCCGCCATGGGTGTGCCCGGCGAGGATCAGCGGGTAGCCGTCGGCCGTGAAGGCGTCGAGGACGCGCAGGTACGGGGCGTGCACCACGGCGAGGGACAGGTCGGCGTCGCGGGACGGGCCGCCGGACACCATCGCGTAGCGGTCGCGCTTGATGTGCGGGTCGTCCAGGCCGGTGAGCGCGATCTGCGTGCCGTCGCCCAGCTTGAGTCGGCCGCGGGTGTTGCTCAGGCCGATCCAGCCCGCCGCGTCGAAGCTGTCCCGCATCTCCTGCCACGGGTTGTGGATCGCGCCGCGCACCGGCGGGTTGCCGTTGAGTCCGTGCTTGCCGTGGGCGCGCTCCACCAGGTAGCGGGCCGGGTTGCGCGGCTTCGGCCCGTAGTAGTCGTTGGAGCCGAAGACGTAGGCGCCCGGCAGTTCCATCAGCGGGCCGAGCGCGTCCAGCACCTCCGGAACCGCCTGCGGGTCGGAGAGGTTGTCGCCGGTGTTGATCACGAAGTCGGGCCGCAGCCCGGCCAGCGACTGCAACCAGCGTCGCTTCTTGTTCTGGCCGCTCACCATGTGGATGTCGGAGACCTGGAGCACGCGCAACGGCCGCATTCCCGGCGGCAGGACGGGAACCTCGACCCGTCGCAGCCGAAAGGAACGGACTTCAAAGCCCGCGGCGTACGCCACCGTGGCCGCGCCGACTGCCGTAATTCCCAGGGGGATCCCATAACGAGCGCGCATGCGCCCATCGTGGCAGACGTCCCGCACCGCGGGAAATCTTCGGGCGGGTATCCGCGGCCCCATGGCAGACTCACCGTATGACCACGCTCAAGGCCCGGCTTCAGGACGATCTCACCGCGGCGATCAAGGCGCGGGACGAACTGCGCGCGTCCACCCTCCGACTCACCATCACCGCCGTCCACAAGGAGGAGGTCGCGGGCACCGAGGCCCGTGAGCTGTCCGACGCCGAGGTGGAGAAGGTGATCGCCCGCGAGGCCAAGAAGCGCCGTGAGGCGGCGGAGGCCTTCGACAAGGGCGGCCGTGCGGAGTCCGCCGAGCGTGAGCGGGCGGAGGGCGAGGTGCTCGCCGGGTACCTGCCCAAGCCGCTCAGCGACGAGGAGTTGACCGCGCTGGTCGCCGAAGCGGTGGCCGAGGCCGCCGCCCAGGGCAACGAGGGGCCGCGTGCGATGGGCGCGATCATGAAGCTGGCGAACCAGAAGGCCGCCGGACGCGCCGAGGGCGGCCGGGTCGCGGCCGAGGTCAAGCGGCACCTGGGCAACTGAGCTGACCGCGCGAACAGCGCTCACCTGTGGGGCGCCCCCGGATACCGGGGGCGCCCCACAGGTCGTTAGAACGCCTGTTTCACGTGAAACACGTCACAGGTCCCGCTGGCGCGGTCAGCCGCCGTTCTGGCCGCCGCCCAGCAGGCCCGGCGGCAGGCTGATGGTCGGCCACGGGAACAGGTTGCCGCCGCCTCCATGCCCATGCCCCTTGGGCTTGCCCTGGTCGCCGGGGTTCGGGCTGGGGTTCTGGTTGCCGCCCGGCGGGTTGCTGCCCGCCAGCGGGACCGTGGGCAGGGTCCCGGCCGGGGTCCCCGCGAGGGCGCCGCTCATGGCGTCCTTCCAGATCGGGCCGGGGGTGTCGGCGCCGAAGACCTTGTCGTGGTAGACGCCACCGATGGTGATGTTGGTCATCGACAGGTTCTTCGTGGGGCTGCCGACCCAGACCGCACCGGCCATGTTCGAGGTGTAGCCGACGAACCAGGCGGCGTAACGGCTGTCCGTGGTACCGGTCTTGCCCGCGCTGTCCCGGTCGGGCAGCCCGGCCTGCTTACCGGTGCCGTCCTCGACCACGCCCTTCAGCAGGGTGTTGAGCGTCGAGGCGGTGTTCTCCGACATGGCCTGGGTGCAGGAAGTCTGCGGTACGGGCAGCGACTTGCCGCTGGCGTCGGTGATCGACTCGATGGCGACCGGCGTGCAGTAGACGCCGTGGTTTGCGAAGGTGGCGTACGCCGAGGCCATCGTCAGCGGGCTGACCTCCTGGGTGCCCAGGGTGATCGACGGCACCTGGGCGATCGCGTGGCCGTCCGCGCGGTGCACGCCCATCTTCCCCGCCATCTGCGTCACCGGGCAGACCCCGATGTCACTGATGAGCTGCACGTAGTAGGTGTTGACCGACAGGGCCGTGGCCTTCTGCATGTTCATCGGCCCGACCTCGGACTTGTCCTCGTTGGACAGCGTCGAGCCGTCGGTGTTGACCCAGGGCTTGCCGCAGGTGTTGACCGGGCTCGGGTAGGGCATCGAATACGGCGCCGGATAGACGGTGTTGGGGTTGGTGCCGCCGTCGATCGCCGCCGCGGCCGTGATGGGCTTGAACGTCGAGCCGGACTGGAAGCCCCGGCCGCCGCCCATCGACTGGTCCACGTTGTAGTTGATCTGGGTCTCGTTCTGCCCGAACCCGTACGGCCGCGACTGGCCCATCGCCACGATCTTGCCGGTGCCCGGCTGCACCAGGGTCACGGCGGTGGCCACCGGGTCGGTCTCGTAGACGTGCTTGCTGATGGAGGCCTGCACGGACTGCTGGGCCTGCGGGTCCAGCGTGGTCTTGATCGTCAGACCGCCGGTGGTCCAGCGCTTGGCGCGCTCTTCCCGGGTCTTGCCGAAGACCGGATTGTTCAGGAACGTCTCGCGCACGTAGTCGCAGAAGAAGCCCGCACCACTGACCGCGGTGATGCAGCCGTTCTTCGGGGTGCTGGGCTTCAGACCGAGCGGCTTGGCCTGGGCCGCGCTGGCCTGCGCCCGGGTGATGTCACCGAGGTCGGCCATCCGCTTGAGCACCGTGTTCCGACGCTCGGTCGCTTCCTTGGGGTAGGCGATCGGGTCGTAGTGGGTGGGCGACTGAACGATTCCGGCCAACATAGCCGCTTCGTCGAGGGTCAGATCCTTGGCGTCCGTGCTGAAGTACCGCTGGGCAGCCGCCTGAACGCCGTACGCCTGTTCGCCGAAGAACGTGATGTTGAGGTAGTTCTCCAGGATCTGCTTCTTGCCCAGTTCCTTCTCGACCTGGATCGCGTACTTCAGTTCCTTGATCTTGCGGCCGATGGTCTGCTGGGTGGCCTGGGCGACCTTGTCGGGGTCGTCGCCGGCCTCCTCGATGAACACGTTCTTGACGTACTGCTGGGTGAGCGTGGAGGCGCCCTGGGAGACGCCGCCCGACGCGGCGTTGGTGTTGAGCGCGCGCAGAATGCCCTTCACGTCGATCGCGCCGTGCTGCCAGTAGCGCGAGTCCTCGATCGCGACGATCGCCTTTTGCATGTCGGGGTTGATCTGGCTGAGCGGAACCGAGGTGCGGTCGCGCGAGTAGACGGTGGCGATCAGGCCCCCGTTGGCGTCCAGGATCTTCGTCGCCTGACTCAGCGGCGGGCGCTTGAGTTCGCCGGGCAGCGCGTTGAAGTCCGCGACCGTGCCCTTGGCGGACAACCCGATGGCACCGGTGGCGGGCAGCGCGATACCTGCCAGCACCACCCCGGACAGCACACTGACACCGAGGAACTTGGCGGCTTGCCGGGTTGTTGCCAGACTCCCGCCGACGCGCTTGTAGGCCATGGGGGGCAGCCTACGTGTCGATTCTGAGGACGTGCGCCCACCTGTTCGCCTAATCTGTGGAAGACGGACGCGCCAGCGAGTTGGTTATTGCCTCTCATCGTCACTCTTGTGGGTGATGAGAACTGTCCCGATTCCGGCATATGCCAGGGGCCTTGGGCAATATCCCGGGCAATCTGACTGTTATGCCCGGAATTGTCGCCTTGGAAGCGGCTGTGAAGCTCGCTCACTCCGTTGGGTGATCTGTTGCGCACGCATAGTCCATTCGGGCCATTCAAGATTGGGCCTGAAAGGGCTGTTGTGGCGTGTCCTCCTTCCGTAACGTCCTCAACTGGCGGCGGTGAATATGCCGCTGCCGCCGTGGGGGAGCCCCGATTCGGGAGAGGACGGCGCCAGCATGAGCTGGGTTACCGACTGGAGCGCGCAGGCAGCGTGCCGCACCACAGATCCGGACGAACTGTTCGTCCAGGGGGCGGCGCAGAACAGGGCCAAGGCGGTGTGCACCGGATGCCCGGTGCGTACCGAGTGCCTGGCGGACGCGCTCGACAACCGCGTGGAGTTCGGTGTGTGGGGTGGGATGACCGAGCGCGAGCGCAGGGCACTGCTGCGCCGCCGCCCGACGGTCACGTCCTGGCGCAGACTGCTGGAGACCGCGCGCCATGAGTACGAGCGCAGCATGGGCCTGCTGACCGCCGAGGTGGAAGAGGACTACGCGGCGGCCGGCTGACCGTTCGCCAGGCGCTCTCCCACCGCCCGCAGGCCTTCCAGGTCGTGTACATCGCCGGGCAGTGCGGCCACTTCGGCGACGGGCACGTCGGGATGCACCGAGGCGAAACGGTCGCGGGTGCGGCTCTCCCGGGCCACCACCTGCATCCGCTCCGCGTGCAGCCGCAGCAGACCTGCCGCCAGGCCCTCCGCGGGCAGTCCGTCCGGCTCGGCGAGGATCTCCTCGGTGAACTTCCTTCCCTCAGCCTTCCCTGTGTCGCGCTCGGCAATCCGGCCGTCGGTAAGATTTTCCACCGCGGAACCGTCCGCCGGGCCGTCAACTTCCGCGAGCGCGACGGCACTTGGCGCCGGATCCCCGGCGCCCGGCCACTCCGCCGCCAGATCCTCCAGCGCCTCGGCGGCGGCGAGCGCCCGTTCCGCCGTCAGTTGCGCCGCACCGCTGGCATGCACCCGGTTGAGCACCAGCCCCGCCAACGGCATGCTCTCCGCGGCCAGCCGCTCCACGAAGTACGAGGCCTCCCGCAGCGCGTCCCGCTCCGGCGCCGCCACCACGAGGAACGCCGTACCGGGCGCCTGCAGCAGCCGGTAGGTGGCGTCCGCGCGCTTGCGGAACCCGCCGAACATCGTGTCCATCGCCGCCACGAACGTCTGCACGTCCCGCAGCAGATGCGCGCCGACCACCTTGTTCAGGGCACCGGTCATCATCGACAGGCCGACGTTGAGGAACTTCATCCCAGCGCGCCCGCCTGCCTTCGCCGGGGCCATCAGCAACTTGATGAACTTGCCGTCGAGGAACGAGCCGAGGCGCTTGGGGGCGTCCAGGAAGTCCAGCGCGGAGCGGCTCGGCGGGGTGTCCACGATGATCAGGTCCCACTCGTCGCGCGCCCGCAGCTGGCCCAGCTTCTCCATGGCCATGTACTCCTGCGTGCCCGCGAAACCCGCGGAAAGCGACTGGTAGAAAGGGTTCTCCAAGATCGCCTGGGCGCGTTCCGGGTCAGCGTGCTGGACGACGATGTCATCGAACGTCCGCTTCATGTCCAGCATCATCGCGTGCAGTTGACCGCCCGCGGACTCGTCGATGCCGTCCACCCGGCGCGGAGTGTTGTCCAACTCGGTGAGCCCCATCGACTGCGCGAGCCGCCGCGCGGGATCGATGGTCAGCACCACGACCGTTCGGCCGCGTTCGGCCGCGCGCAGCCCCAGGGCCGCGGCCGTCGTGGTCTTGCCCACCCCGCCCGAGCCGCAGCACACGATGATCCGCGTCCCACGGTCGTCGAGCAGCGGATCGACGTCGAGCAACGGGGTCTGCCAGCTCATCGCCCGCCCTCCCTCTGCGTGCCAGCGACGCCCTGTTCCCGCAGCGAGTTGGCGAGCCGGTACAGGCCGCCCACCTCGATGCCGTCACCGAGCAGTTCCAGTTCGTACGTCGGCAGGCCCAGGCCCTCGATCTCGGCGCGTTCGCGGCGCTCCAGCGCCACCCGCTCGGCGTGCTCACGCGCCTGCTCCAGCAGCGGGTCCACCAGTCGTTCCGCCAGGCCGCCGCGGCGCGCGCCGCCGAGGCCCGCCTGGGACAGCGCCTTGGCCATCGCCGCACGGTGGCCGCGCCGCTGGGTGCTGGACGCGATGCGCACCGCCGCCTCGTCGAGTACCGAGGGCCGCAGCATGTTGACCACCACCGCGCCCACCGGCAGCCCGGCGGCGCGCAGTTCGGCGACACCGTCCACCGTCTCCTGGACCGGCATCTCCTCCAGCAGCGTCACCAGGTGCACCGCCGTCTCGGCCGACTTGAGCACCCGCATCACGGCCTGCGCCTGGTTGTGTATCGGGCCGAACCTGGCCAGGCCCGCGACCTCGTCGTTCACGTTGAGGAAGCGGGTGATGCGGCCGGTCGGCGGGGCGTCCATCACCACCGCGTCGTACGCGCGCCCGTCGGACGCGCCCTTGCGGCGCACCGCCTCGCACGCCTTGCCGGTCAGCAGCACGTCCCGCAGGCCGGGCGCGATGGTGGTCGCGAAGTCGATCGCGCCGAGCTTCTTGAGCGCACGGCCCGCGCGGCCCAGCTTGTAGAACATGTCCAGGTAGTCGAGCAGCGCCAGCTCGGGGTCGATCGCCAGCGCGTACACGTCTCCGCCGCCGGGCGCCACGGCGATCTTGCGCTCCTCGTACGGCAGCGCTTCGGTCTCGAAGAGCTGGGCGATGCCGCCGCGCCCCTCGACCTCGACCAGGAGGGTGCGCTTCCCCTCGCCCGCCAGGGCGAGCGCGAGGGCGGCGGCGACCGTGGTCTTCCCGGTCCCGCCCTTGCCCGTCACGATGTGGAGCCGGGTCGCCGCCGACGGCGCGGCTGAGTGTTGGGCGCTCACCCTTGTGAGCCTAACCAGTCGGTTCTGGATCTACGCACCGGGCCGGGTGGCTTGTGGTGGTCTGGCGGCGGTGCCGCCGGGTCGAGGCATTACAGTCGCAGCCATGACCAAGTGGGAATACGCGACCGTGCCGCTGCTCGTGCACGCGACGAAGCAGATCCTGGACACCTGGGGCGAGGACGGGTGGGAGCTCGTCCAGGTCGTACCCGGGCCGAACAACCCCGAGCAGCTGGTGGCCTACCTGAAGCGGGAGAAGCAGGCATGAGCGCCGTTGAGGACAAGATCGCGTCACTCGGTCTGAAGCTTCCGGACGTCGTTCCTCCGCTGGCCGCCTACCAGCCCGCCGTCCAGTCCGGCAGCTACGTCTTCACCGCGGGCCAGCTCCCGATGGTGGAGGGCACCCTTCCGCTCACCGGCAAGGTGGGTGCGGAGGTCACCGCCGAGGAGGCCAAGAACCTGGCCCGTACCTGCGCGCTCAACGCGCTGGCCGCGGTCAAGTCGGTCATCGGCGACCTCGACCGGGTCAAGCGGGTGGTGAAGGTGGTCGGCTTCGTCGCCTCCGCCCCGGACTTCATCGGTCAGCCGGGCGTGCTCAACGGCGCCAGCGAACTGCTGGGCGAGGTGCTGGGCGACAAGGGCGTGCACGCGCGCAGCGCGGTGGGCGTCGCGGTGCTGCCGCTGGACGCGCCGGTCGAGGTGGAGATCCAGGTCGAGGTCGAGTAGCGGCTCGCCCGCGCTGGCGGCGTTCGGCCTCCTCCTCGGCGGGCAGCGCCGCCGCGCTTCCCGCCCGCCGCACCACGCACCACCCGGCCCGCGCCGGACGAAGCACGAGCCGGGCGAACGCCGGGGGCGAGCGGGTGGCGGGCGGGGGAGAAATAGCGGACGTCCAGCGATAGCGTTACGCGCATGACCACGACCAACGGGCAGTGGTTCCCGTCGACCTGGCCGGACCGGATCCGTGCCCTCGCGAGCGGTGCGCTCGCGCCCGTGGCAACGCGCCGGGCCGCGACCGTCCTGCTGCTACGGGACTCCGCGGCCGGACCGCAGGTCCACATGCTGCGCAGACGCGCCTCCATGGCTTTCGCCGGAGGCGCGTACGCGTATCCGGGCGGCGGCGTCGACCCGCGCGACGAGCGTCCCGTCGGCTGGGCGGGACCGTCGCCGCTGGCGTGGGCCGAGCGCCTGGGGCTGATGTCGGACGGCGACCCGGCGGCCACCGCCCAGGCCGTCGTGTGCGCGGCCGTGCGCGAGACGTTCGAGGAGTCCGGGGTGCTGCTCGCCGGGCCGGACGCCGACTCGGTCGTGGCGGACACCACCGGCGAGGACTGGGAGGCGGACCGCCGGGCGCTGGTCAGCCGTGAGTTCTCGTTCGCCGAGTTCCTGGCCCGCCGCGAGCTGGTGCTCCGTTCCGACCTGCTGGGCCCCTGGGCGCGGTGGATCACCCCGGAGTTCGAGGAGCGGCGCTATGACACCTGGTTCTTCCTCGCGGCACTGCCCGAGGGCCAGCGCACCCGCGACGTCTCCGGCGAGGCGGACCGCACCGAGTGGCTGCTGCCCCGGGACGCGGCGTCCGGCTACGACCGGGGCGAGCTGCTGATGATGCCGCCGACCATCGCCACGCTGCGGCCGCTGATCCGGTACGGATCCGTCGCCGCCGCGCACGCCGACAGCGTCGGCCGCGACCTGGAACCGGTACTGGCGCGCGCCCAACTCGACGGCGACGAGATCGTGTTGAGCTGGCCGGGACACGACGAGTTCACCCGACGCATACCGAGGCGGCTGTCCGAGGACGTCGCCGCGGACGACACCCGAGGAGCCGAGCGATGACCGCCGCGATACTGCCCGGCGCCCCCCAGCCCTCCGTCGGCGGGCGGGCGACCGCGCGCGCGGTGTGCGTACTGGCACCGAACCCGTCGCCCATGACGCTGGACGGTACGAACACCTGGCTGGTCTGCGAGCCCGACTCCGACCTCGCGGTGGCGATCGACCCGGGGCCGCGGGACGAGACGCATCTGCGCAACGTGCTGGCCGTCGCCGAGCGGATGGGCAAGCGCGTCGCGCTCACGCTGCTGACCCACGGCCATCCCGACCACGCCGCGGGCGCCGCCCGGTTCGCCGAGCTGACCCGGAGCAACGTCCGCGCGCTGGACCCGGCGCTGCGGCTGGGCGACGAGGGCCTGGCGGCCGGGGACGTGATCACCACCGGCGGACTCGAACTGCGGGTGCTGCCGACGCCGGGCCACACCGCGGACTCGCTGTGCTTCCAACTGCCTGCGGACCGCGCGGTGTTGACCGGTGACACGGTCCTCGGGCGGGGTACGACGGTGGTGGCGCACCCCGACGGTCGGCTCGGCGACTATCTGGACTCGCTGCGTCGGCTGCAGGCACTGACCGCTGACGGCACTGTGGAAACGATCCTGCCCGGGCACGGCCCGGTGCTGTCCGACGCGCGCGGCGCGGTCGAGTACTACCTGGCGCACCGCGCCCACCGGCTCGCCCAGGTGGAGACCGCGGTCGAACAGGGCCACACCACACCCGCGCAGGTCGTCGCCCACGTCTACGCGGACGTCGACCGCACCCTGTGGCCCGCCGCGGAACTGTCCGTCCGCGCCCAGCTCGACTACCTGCGCGAACACGGCCTCATCTAGCGGAAGGCGGAAGGCGGAAGGCGGAAGGCGGCCGAGGGGGCTGGGATAGTCCCAGGCGCCGAAGCCCCAAGCGGAACGAGGCGCGGCCCGAGGGGTGCGGGGGTCCCGGGCGAAGCCCGGGTAAGTGAATCCTCGGCCCCACGGGGTGCGGGGGCGAAGCCCCGCACCGACCCGTGGCGACCGAGCGTCAGCGGGACCGCTTGGCCAGCCGCTCAACGTCGAGCAGGATCACCGCGCGCGCCTCCAGCCGCAGCCAGCCGCGGCCCGCGAAGTCGGCGAGCGCCTTGTTGACCGTCTCGCGCGAGGCGCCGACCAGTTGGGCCAGTTCCTCCTGCGTCAGGTCGTGCACGACGTGGATGCCCTCGTCGGACTGCACGCCGAACCGGCGCGACAGGTCGAGCAGCGCCTTGGCCACCCGTCCCGGAACGTCGGAGAAGACGAGGTCCGACATGTTGTCGTTGGTGCGGCGCAGGCGGCGGGCGACGGCGCGCAGCAGCGCGACCGAGACCTCGGGCCGGGCGTTGATCCACACCTGGAGGTCACCGTGCCCCAGGCCGAGCAGCTTGACCTCGGTCAGCGCGGTCGCGGTGGCGGTGCGCGGGCCCGGGTCGAAGAGCGACAGCTCACCGATCATCTCGGCGGGGCCGAGCACCGCGAGCATGTTCTCCCGGCCGTCCGGCGAAGTGCGGTGCAGCTTCACCTTGCCCTCGGTGACCACGTAGAGCCGGTCGCCCGGGTCGCCCTCGTGGAAGAGGGAGTCACCGCGCGCGAGGGTGACCTCCGTCATGGAGGCGCGCAGCTCAGCGGCCTGCTCATCGTCTAGCGCCGCGAACAGCGGAGCGCGCCGCAGAACGTCGTCCACGAGGTCTCTCCTTGTTGATTTCACCGACCGTGTCCAGTCCCCATAATGCCGGACGGTAAAACAGTGCTATCGATCACAAGTGTGACCTATAGTGCCGCGCCGGTGTTCTTCGGGGTCGGATTGTGCCGCGAATCGTGATGGTCAAGGGCGGATGTCAGTGCTGAGGCTTAGGCTGGCCGGGTGCCTGATACGCCAAGTGCGCGCAAGAAGCAGCAGGATGGAGGGTCCGTACGGGTGACCCGCGACCCTGATTCCGCTGTGAGCGAACAAGCCGCCCGTACGGCCGCGTCCGGTTCCGGGGCGGCGGCGGACCCCGGCGCCAAGGCGCCCGGAAGGGCCGCGCCCAGGAGGTCCGGCAAGGTCACGTCCAAGGCGGCCGAGGACGCCGCCGCGAAGATGGTCGCCAAGGCGACCGCCAGGACGGCGACGAAGGCCGCCGCCAAGCGCACGGCCAAGAGCGCCGCCGCGAAGGCCGCCACCAAGGCCGCGACCGGAGCCGCCAAGAGCGCGCCCGCCAAGAGCGCCGCCGCCAAGGCCGCGGCCAAGCCGGAGTCCCGCACCGCTTTGGTGCGCCGGGCGCGGCGCATCAACCGCGAACTCGCCGAGGCCTACCCGTACGCCCACCCCGAGCTGGACTTCGAGAACCCCTTCCAGCTGCTGATCGCCACCGTGCTGTCCGCGCAGACCACCGATCTGCGCGTCAACCAGACGACGCCCGCGCTGTTCGCCAAGTACCCCACCCCGGAGGCGATGGCGGCGGCCGACCCGGAGGATCTGGAGCAGTTGCTGCGGCCGACCGGGTTCTTCCGGGCGAAGGCCAAGTCGTGCCTGGGGCTGTCGGCGGCCATCCGCGACCGCTTCGGCGGCGAGGTGCCGAACCGGCTGGAGGATCTGGTCACCCTGCCCGGCGTCGGGCGGAAGACGGCGAACGTCGTGTTGGGCAACGCCTTCGGCGTCCCCGGCATAACGGTCGACACGCACTTCGGGCGGCTGGCCCGCCGTTTCGGCTGGACCGCCTCGGAGGACCCGGTGAGGATCGAGCAGGAGGTCGGCTCGCTGTTCCCCAAGAGCGAGTGGACCATGCTCTCGCACCGGTTGATCTTCCACGGCCGCAGGGTGTGCCACTCGCGCAGGCCCGCCTGCGGCGCCTGCCCGATCGCGCCGCTGTGCCCCTCGTACGGTGAGGGCGAGACGGATCCGGCCAAGGCGGCCAAGCTGCTCAAGTACGAGTTGGGCGGCGGTGCCGGACAGCGCCTCAAGCCGCCGCCGGACTTCCCCGGCAAGCCCGCGCCCGCGCTGGGGGCGGAATGACGGATGCGCCGGAGGTGTCGCTGAGCGAACTGCCCGACTGGCTCGCTCCGGTGGCGAAGATGGCGCCGAGCCTGCGGCCGGAGCAGTTGAGCCGTTTTCTGCCGCCCGCCTCGGGCGGCCGTCCCTCCGCGGTGCTGGTCCTGTTCGGCGCGGGGGAGCGCGGCCCGGAGCTGCTGTTGATGGAGCGTGCCCGGCAGTTGCGCTCGCACGCCGGACAACCGTCGTTCCCGGGCGGTTCGGTCGACCCGGTGGACGGAGACCCGGAAGGCGAGGGTCCGCTGCGCGCCGCGCTGCGTGAGGCGCAGGAGGAGACCGGGCTCGATCCGCTGGGCGTGCAGATCTTCGGTGTCCTGCCGCGGCTGTACATCCCGGTGAGCGGTTTCGTGGTGACGCCGGTGCTGGGCTGGTGGCGCGAGCCGAGTCCGGTGCGGCCGGTCGATCCGGGGGAGACCGCGCGGGTGTTCAGCGTGCCGATCGCCGATCTGGTGGACCCGCGCAACCGGCGGACGGTCACGCATCCGAGCGGCTTCCGCGGCCCCGCGTTCCTGGTGTCAGATGTCCTGGTCTGGGGGTTCACGGCGGGATTGATCGACCGCATCCTGCACTTCTGCGGGTGGGAAGAGCCGTGGGACCGCGCCTGGGAAGTCCCGCTCAGCGCCCGCGCGTGAGACGGTATCCCGGTGAACGCGCTGGATATCCTGCTGCTGCTGGCCGCCGTGTGGTTCGCCGTTGTCGGCTACCGGCAGGGGTTCGTGGTCGGCATCCTGTCCGTGCTCGGCTTCCTCGGTGGCGGGCTGATCGCCGTCTACGTCCTTCCGCTGGTCTGGGACCAGGCGACGGGTAACGCGCCACCGGGCACGTTCGGCGCGATCGCCGCGGTCGTCGTGGTGATCGTCGCCGCCTCCGTGGGACAGGCGTTCACCACGCATCTGGGCAACCGGCTGCGCACGCACATCACCTGGTCGCCCGCGCGCGCGGTGGACGCGACCGGCGGCGCGCTGGTGAACGTGCTGGCGATGCTGCTGGTCGCCTGGTTGATCGGCTCGGCGCTGGCGGGCACCGCGCTGCCCACCATCGGCCGGGAGGTACGGGCCTCCAAGGTCCTCACCGGCGTCTCGCGGCTGATCCCGCAGCGCGCCGACATGTGGTTCGCGGACTTCTCCTCGGTGCTGGCCCAGAACGGCTTCCCACAGGTCTTCACGCCGTTCTCCAGCGAGCCGATCACCTCCGTGCGCCCGCCGGACCCGAAGCTCGCCACCAGCGCCACGGCGACCGACTCCGAACGCAGCATCGTCAAGGTCGTCGGTACCGCGCCGAGTTGCGGCAAGGTGCTGGAGGGCTCGGGCTTCGTCTTCTCCCCGCACCGGGTGATGACCAACGCGCATGTGGTGGGTGGGGTGAAGGACGTGACGGTGCAGGTCGGCGGCCGGGGCAGGCAGTACGACGCCAAGGTGGTGCTCTACGACTGGCAGCGCGACATCGCCGTACTCGACGTGCCGTCACTTGACGCGCCCGCGCTGGACTTCGTCAACCACCCGGCGCACAGCGGTGACGGAGCCATCGTCGCCGGCTTCCCGGAGAACGGCGGATACGACGTGCGTGCCGCCCGGGTGCGGGCCCGGATCCAGGCGCACGGGCCGGACATCTACCGGCGCGGCAACGTCAGCCGCGATGTGTACTCCCTCTACACCGAGGTGCGGCAGGGCAACTCCGGTGGCCCGCTGCTGACTCCGGACGGCAAGGTGTACGGCGTGGTGTTCGCCAAGTCCCTTGACGATGACTCCACCGGGTACGCGCTGACAGCGCACGAGGTGACCCAGGACATCACCGCGGGCCGCGGCGCGGTACGGGCGGTGGACACGCAGGAGTGCGCCCTGTAGCCGTCCGTTTTCGGCCGCGGGTACGGTCAGGCGCCGGGCCCGGTCGGGGTCCGGTGTCTGACAGGTTGTCGGTGTTCCGGCGGCGTGCCGTCGTCAACTGCGCGCGGAATGGCGCAGCCGGGCACCCACCCACCGGGCGCGGCGGCCCAGGATGCGTGGGAGGGGCAGCAACTGCCCCCGGTGGTGCAGCTCCGCCGTGGGCGCCGATCGGCCCGTAGCGGTGGTGTCGCGGTGGTCGCGTGATACGTCACGGTAGTCGTGCGTCCAGCCCATACCGAGCTACGTGCCCGCGGCACAAGGTCGGTAACCACTTCGCGGTCGCTCAATTGGCCTATGCGCCCGGCATTTGGCCGATCGTCAGAAAGTAGGACACCGGCGGCGGCTGATGGGACACCCGGCCGGGGTGTCACCTGTCCGGTTCGGGGTCCTTCAGCCAGTTGATCAACTCGGTGGAGAAGGCCACCGGGTCCTCCTCGTGCGGGAAGTGCCCCAGCCCGTCGAACAGCCGCCAGCGGTAGGGCGCCTCCACGTACTCCCCGGACCCGGCCGCGCTGCGGGTGCGCAGCACCGGGTCCAGCGAACCGTGCAGATGCAGCGTCGGCACCCGCACCGGCCGCTTCATCCGCCGGTAGAACTGCACCCCGTCCGGTCGTGCCATCGACCGCACCAGCCAGCGGTACGGCTCGATCGAGCAGTGCGCGGTGGACGGGATCCGCATCGCCCGCTGATACGTTTCCACGGCCTCCTCGTCCGGCAGCCCCGGCCCGGACCAGTCCCGGATCAGCCGTCCGACCAGCGCCGCGTCGTCCGCGACCAGCTGGCGCTCGGGCAGCCAGGGCCGTTGGAAGCCCCAGATGTAGGAGCTGTCGGCGGTCTGCCGGAAGTCCGCGAGCATCGCGGAGCGCCAGCGCCGTGGATGCGGCATCGAGCACACCGCCAGCCTGCGCACCAGCTTGGGCCGCATCACCGCGGCCGTCCACGCCAGGTAGCCGCCGAGGTCATGGCCGACGAGCGCGGCGTCCGGCTCACCGAGCGAGCGGATCACCCCCGTGACGTCCAGGGCGAGGTTGCCCGGGTCGTAGCCGCGCGGGGTGCGGTCGCTGCCGCCGACGCCGCGCAGATCCATGGCCACCGCGCGGAACCCGGCGTCGGCCAGCGCCGTCAGCTGGTGCCGCCACGCCCACCAGAACTGCGGGAAGCCGTGCAGCAGCAGGACCAGCGGGCCGTCGCCGACCTCGGCGATGTGGAACCGGGCGCCGTTCGCGGCGACGTCCCGATGGGTCCAGGGGCCGTCGAAGCGCACATCTGTTGAGTCAGCGACCGTCATGTCCGAGAGCGTGTCACATTTGGCCGGTCGGTGTGCGGTCGGCGGGGGAGCGGGGGTGCGGCTTGACGCTCTGGAGCACGGCGGCGGTCTCCTTGGCGGAGGCGATCGACCGCTCCGGCGGCTTGACCTTCTTGAACTTCGCCCGGGCGAAGACGCCCAGCACCGCCGCGATGACCAGGTAGGCGGCGCCCACGATCAGGAACGACCAGGCGAGCCCCAGGCCGAGGTTGTGGATGCCGTAGGCCGCCGCGAAGCTCAGCACCGGCAGGGCGAAGAGGGCGAGTACCCCGGCCCCGGCGACGGCCCCGCCGCCGATTCCGGCGCGCTTGGCGTCCTGACGCAGCTCGGCCTTGGCGAGCGCGATCTCGTCGTGGACGAGTGCGGACAACTCGGCCGTGGCCGTGGCGACCAGTTGGCCGAGGCTCCGCTCATCGGTCCGTTCGACTGCGCTCATCGCGTCCTCCGTCGTGTTCGGTTCGTGTCCCGTAGTGGATCGGGTGCGTCGTCACGTTCGATCATGCCGGAATCATGTTGAACCATGGTCCCCGTTCGTTCCGCTGCGGGCCAGTTCCGCGAGTCTGCGGTGCTCCGCGGCCTTCGCCTCGAAGATGGCGGCCATCCGCAGGTGGTACTCCGGTTTGTCCGCTTCGTAGACGTCGGGGATGCCGTCGTGGTCGTCGTCGCGGTCCTCCTCGTCGCACAGCGCGCGGTACTTGGTGTTGCGCACCTTCAGCAGGGCCGCGGCGACCACCGCCGATATCAGCGAGCCGAGCAGCACCGCCGCCTTGACCTCGCCGGTGAGCGCGGGATCGGAGGCGAAGGCCAGCTCGCCGATCAGCAGCGAGACGGTGAAGCCTATGCCGCCCAGGCACGCCACGGCGCCCACGTCCGCCCAGGCCAGTTCCGGGTTGAGCTCCGCCTTGGTGAACCGGGCGGCGAGCCAGGCCCCGCCGAAGACCCCGGCGGCCTTGCCCAGGAACAGGCCGAGGACCACGCCGAGCGTCTCCGGGTTGGTGAAGACGCCTCGGATCGCGCCACCGGAGAGCGATATTCCGGCGGAGAACAGGGCGAACAGCGGGACCGCGAGCCCGGCGGACAGCGGGCGCACCACATGCTCGATGCGCTCAGCCGGAGAAACGTGTTCTCCGGCGTCCTTGGCGCAGCGCAGCATCAGTCCCATGGCGACGCCCGCGATGGTGGCGTGCACCCCGCTGGCGTGCATCAGCGCCCAGATCAGCAGGGCCAGCGGTACGTACACGTACCAGCCGCGGACCTGCTTGCGCAGCAGCAGCCAGAAGGCGAGCAGCCCCAGCACGGCGAGGCCCAGGGCCGCGAAGTCGATCGTGGCGCTGTAGAAGACCGCGATGATCACGATGGCGAAGAGGTCGTCCACCACCGCGAGGGTGAGCAGGAACGCCCGTAGCGCCGACGGCAGCGCGGTGCCGATCACCGCCAGCACGGCCAGCGCGAACGCGATGTCGGTGGCCGTGGGCACCGCCCAGCCGCGTAGGTCGCCGCCGCCGCTCAGACTCACCGTGGTGTACACCAGCGCGGGCAGCGCCATGCCGCAGACGGCGGCGACCACCGGCAGCGCGGCGGCCGACGGGGAGCGCAGCTCACCCGCGACCAGCTCACGCTTCAGCTCGATGCCCGCCACGAAGAAGAAGACCGTGAGCAGGCCGTCCTTGGCCCACTCGGCCACCGACAAATTGAGATGGAGCGCCGCGGGCCCCACACGCAGGTCCCGTATCGCGGCATAGCCGCTGCTCAGCGGGGTGTTGGCCAGGACGAGCGCCACCACTGCGGCGATCAGCAGCAGGACGCCGCCGACTGTCTCGGCGCGCAGCGCGTCCGCCACGAAGTTCCGCTCGGGCAGCGACAGGCGTCCGAGGAAGACGGAACGGCGGCGGGGCTGCGTCACGAGATGACCTCCGGTCGGGCTCGGTGGCTGGATACGGCTGTCGCACCCGCCGACCAGACTTCCCGGCACACCGAAATCTTTGCGCGTTCTTGACGCTCCGCCCACTTTACCGGGTGAGCCGAGCGGTCCGCCGGGAGCGCGGCGAGGTGCCGTCGGCCCTCCGCGGCATCGTTCTGGCTGCTCGCGCGGGTTCCCTCTTCGGGGCGCTGCCGCACCACAGCGGCCTTCGCCCGTCCTGCGGGGAACGGCCTGGCCGCTGATCGTCACGTTAAGCGCGTCAGGGGCGCCCGGCATGTCGCCGGGCGCCCCTGACGGCGCTGTCTGCCGGGGTGCGCTCAGTCCTCGCTGGGTGCGGCCGGGAGCTTGGACTGGATCAGTTCCATCACCGTGGTGTCGGTCAGCGTGGTGACATCACCGAGCTGCCGGTTCTCCGCGACGTCGCGCAGCAGTCGGCGCATGATCTTGCCGGAGCGGGTCTTGGGCAGTTCGGCCACCGGCAGGATCCGCTTGGGCTTGGCGATCGGGCCCAGCTCCTTCGCGACGTGCGCCCGCAGCTCCTCGGCCAGGCCCTCCTCCTCGGTGGCCGACCCGCGCAGGATGACGAACGCGGCGATGGCCTGACCGGTGGTGGGGTCGGTGGCGCCGACCACCGCGGCCTCGGCCACCTTCGGGTGGGAGACCAGGGCGGACTCGACCTCGGTGGTCGAGATGTTGTGCCCGGAGACCAGCATGACGTCGTCGACCCGGCCGAGCAGCCAGATGTCGCCGTCCTCGTCCTTCTTGGCGCCGTCGCCCGCGAAGTACCGGTTCTCGAAGCGCGACCAGTACGTGTCGAGGTAGCGCTGGTCGTCGCCCCAGATGGTGCGCAGCATCGACGGCCAGGGCTCGGTGAGCACCAGGTAGCCGCCGGAGCCGTTGGGCACCTCGTTGCCCTCGTCGTCGATCACGGTCGCGCAGATGCCCGGCAGCGGGTTCTGCGCCGAGCCCGGCTTGGTGGTGGTGACGCCGGGCAGCGGGCTGATCATGATGGCGCCCGTCTCGGTCTGCCACCAGGTGTCGACGATCGGGGTGCGGTCGGCGCCGATGTGCTTGCGGTACCAGACCCATGCCTCCGGGTTGATCGGCTCGCCCACCGAACCCAGCAGCCGCAGGCTGGACAGGTCGAACTTGGCCGGAACGGACTCGCCCCACTTCATGTAGGTGCGGATCGCCGTGGGAGCGGTGTAGAGGATGGAGACGCGGTACTTCTGGATGATCTCCCACCAGCGGCCCTGGTGCGGGGAGTCCGGGGTGCCCTCGTAGAGGACCTGGGTGGCACCGTTGGACAGCGGTCCGTACACGATGTACGAGTGGCCGGTGACCCAGCCGATGTCCGCGGTGCACCAGAAGACGTCGGTCTCCGGCTTGAGGTCGAAGACGGCGTGGTGGGTGTACGACGTCTGGGTGAGGTAGCCGCCCGTGGTGTGCAGGATGCCCTTCGGCTTTCCGGTGGTGCCGGAGGTGTAGAGGATGAACAGCGGGTGCTCCGCGTCGAACGCCTGCGGGGTGTGCTGCTCCGACTGGCGCGGGACGAGGTCGTGCCACCACACGTCGCGGCCCTCGGTCCACGCGGTCTCCTGGCCGGTGCGGCGGACCACCAGGACGTTGCGCACCTCCTCGGTGCCGGGCCGGGTCAGCGCCTCGTCCACGGCGGGCTTGAGCGCCGAGGGCTTGCCGCGCCGGTATCCGCCGTCGGCGGTGATGACGACGCGCGCGTCGGCGTCCGCGATACGGGTGGCCAGCGCGTCCGCGGAGAATCCGCCGAAGACCACCGAGTGGGGGGCGCCGACGCGGGCGCAGGCCAGCATCGCGATGACCGCCTCGGGGATCATCGGCAGATAGATCGCGACCCGGTCGCCCGCCTTGACCCCGAGTTCGGCCAGGGCGTTGGCCGCCCGGGACACCTCGTCCTTGAGCTCGGCGTAGGTGATGGTGCGGCCGTCACCGGGCTCGCCCTCGAAGTGCAGGGCGACCCGGTCGCCGTGACCGGCCTCGACATGCCGGTCGACGCAGTTGTAGGCCACGTTCAGCTTGCCGTCCGCGAACCACTTGGCGAACGGCGGGTTCGACCAGTCCAGCGTCTCGGTGGGCGCGATGTCCCAGGTCAGTCGGCGGGCCTGGGCGGCCCAGAACTGCAGCCGGTCCGCTGACGCCTTCTTGTAGTCCTCGGCGGTGACATTCGCGGCCGCCGCCAACTCCGCCGGAGGCGCGAAGCGCCGCTCCTCCTTCAGCAGGTTGGCCAGGCTCTCGTTGCTGCTCACGCCCATCTCCCTATATCCGCTTGGCCGCAGGATGTCCCGAGGGATGTCCTATGTGTCCCATGGCATAGCTCATCAGCCCGGAGACGCGCTGACAAGGGTTACCCGCCGGATATTGGTTTAGACCTGTGCGGCGTGTGGTCGGGCCTCGGGTCGTACGGCGCGGAAGAGCCCCGAGAGGCTGTCCAGCAGGTACGCCTGCGCCTCGCCGACATGGAAGTACATCCCGTACAACCTCAGCCTTCCCTCCTCCATACGACGCGCCACGTAACTGTGCTCGATCAGGTGATCCAGCTGCTGTGTGATGTTGACGAGGCAGAGCCGCTCCGTCTCGTCGGTCACCGCCCGGTCGGCGAGCGGTTCGCGCGGGCCCGTCGCGAGGCGGTCCAGGCTCGGCCGCCCGTGCCGCAGCCAGCGGGTCAACGGGGTCTGCCCGCTGGGCGGTTCGCCCGGTTCCGGTTCGGCTCCGGGCGTGGCCGAGGCGAGGAGTGCCTGCATCGCTCCACAGCCGGAGTGGCCGCAGACCGTGATGGAGCCGACCTGCAGCACCTCCACCGCGTACTCGATGGCGGCGGCCACCGAGTCGCAGGCTCCCTCGGCCCCCGGCGGGGGGACCAGATTGCCCACGTTGCGCACGGTGAAAAGGTCACCTGGACCGCTTGAGGTGATCATGCTGGTGACCAGGCGGGAGTCCGCGCAGGTCAGGAAGGTGTGGGTGGGGCGCTGCCCTTCCCGGGCGAGCCGGGCCAGCTCGTCGCGAACCAGAGGTGCCGTGTGGCTCTGGAACGCCCTTACCCCGCCCAGGAGTTGACTCGTCGCGTGCGGGGCGGGCCGCGGGTGAGTGCACCGGTGGTGGCGCCAGGGCGTCCAGGGGGAGCAGGCGTGGGGATCGGGCATGTGCGTCTCCAGCAGGCCGGCAGGGTGTCGGTCGCGGAGCGTGATGACTCCGTCACTTCAAGGATCAGTAAATGGAGAGTAATGGATCCTCAACGGCCTGAGAAGGGTGGAAGGGCCTCACCGGCTGTAATTGCCCCCATCGGGTGAAGTCGGCGCGAAGTCCTTGCGATGGCGCCCGCGGTATGGCTGATCGGCCGTATGGCGGGCGCCGCGACCCGTGTCAGGCGCCGCTCGTTGCCGCGGCGCACTCCGGCACCGCCCGTGCGGCGAGCGCGTCCTCGCTCAGAGTGAAGTACGGATCGACCTGGGCGGCGAGGTCGGCACCGGTCTTCTCGTTGCCCCAACTCTCCGCGTTCTTCAGGTGGAACCGCACCATCTGACGGGTGTACCGCTGCCAGTCGCGCCGCTCGTACGAGGCGTCCGCGACCTCGTAAAGCGCCTGCAGCGCTTGGCGGTTGGGCGGTTCGAGCAGCCCGAACCGGGGCGGTCGGCCCTTCTCCATGGCGCGTACCCAGTCGGAGTGGCCGACGGTGGTGAACAGGTCGTCACCGACCTCGTCGCGCAGGAACGAGACGTCGTCCTGGCTCTGCACCTTGTTGCCCACCACGCGCAGGCCCACCTCGAAGTCCCGGGCGTACTCCTTGTACTGGCGGTACACGGCGACGCCTTTGCGGGTCGGCTCGGCCACCAGGAACGTCATGTCGAAACGCGTGAACATCCCCGACGCGAACGAGTCGCTGCCCGCCGTCATGTCGACCACGACGTACTCGTCGCGCCCGTCGACCAGGTGGTTCAGGCAGAGTTCGACCGCTCCGACCTTGGAGTGGTAGCAGGCCACGCCCAGGTCCGACTCGTTGAACGGGCCGGTCACCATCAGCCGCACCGCGCCACCGTCGAGTTCCACGGGCCGGGCGCACGTCGCGTAGACCGGGTTGTCCTCCGTAACCCGCAACAGCCGCGAACCGTGACCGGGCGGGGTCGTCTTGATCATCGTCTTGGCCGAGGGGATGTGCGGATTGGTCCCGCGCAGATACTCCTTGATCTCCGGCAGGTGGGCGCCCATCGCCGGAAGCGCCGCGGCCGCCGCCTCGTCGAGGCCGAGGGCCGGGCCGAGGTGCTGGTTGATGTCCGCGTCCACGGCGATGACCGGAAGCCCGGCGGCGGCGAGGTGCCGGATGAACAGGGAGGAGAGCGTGGTCTTGCCGCTCCCGCCCTTCCCAACGAAAGCGATCTTCATGTTCAACAAGATAGTGGCAGCCGCGTTCCGCATTCCGCGCCGAAGTGAAGAACACCACTCCAACGAGGGGTAACCGGCCATGGGTGCGTAGGGTCGTATTCATGACTGCGTTCTCTCGGGGGGCGGCCCCCGGAACCCCGGCGACCTCCGATCCGCTTGCCGTGCTGGGCACGTTGCCCGGGGTGGCCGACTCGGTGGACTCGGTGCGCCAGGCCGTGGACCGGGTGTACGGACACCGCGTGATGCGCCGCCGTTCGAACGAGATCACCTCGGAGGCGGCACTGCGGGGTGCGCGCGGTTCCGCCGCGTTGGCCGGGGCCGACTGGCCGCTGGAGGAGGTGCGGCGGCGCAGTGACTTCGGGGCCGACGACGAGTCCCGCACGGTCGGCGCGGCGCTGCGGCTGACCGCCGAGTCCGGTCAACTCCTCAGTGTGTGGCGGCAGTCGCCGCTCCAGGCGCTGGCGCGGCTGCACCTGGTCGCCGCGAGCGGTGCGGTACCGGACGACACCGTGGGCCGCCCGCGGCGGGCGGGCGAGCCGGTGGCCGAGGACCAACTGGCCGAACTGCCGCTCCCCGACGCCGCGGAGGTGGTGGCGCGACTGGACGGACTGGCCGGGCTGCTGCTCGCCGGAAGCACGGCGCCCGCGCTGGTGGTGGCCGCCGTGGTGCACGGCGAGTTGCTCGCGTTGCGCCCGTTCGGCTCCTACAACGGTCTGGTGGCGCGGGCGGCGCAACGCGTCGTCCTGGTCGGCAGCGGGCTCGACCCGAAGTCGATCTGCCCGGCGGAGGTGGGGCACGCGGAACTCGGCCGTGCCGAGTACCTCAAGGCGCTGGAGGCGTACATGTCAGGGACCCCGCAGGGCATGGCGCGCTGGATCGCGCACTGCGCGGAGGCGGTGCGGCTCGGCGTGCGGGAGAGCACGGCGGTCTGCGAGGCGCTCCAGCGCGGGGCCGCCTGAGGGGTTCCCCGGCGGGCCGCCTTCGGTCTCGGGGGTCGCCTCGGCGGAGGGGCCTGCTCCCGTGCCCGGGGACGTGGTGTCCCGGCGGCCTGCGGGCCCGGCGCCGGTCGGCACCGGCTCCCCGCTTCGGGCGGTGCGCGGCGGCTGAGGTCCGCCGGAAGGCTTCGACCGGCGCGGACGAAGGCCGGTTGGCGGCGCCGCCTTGCGGCGCGCGGGCACAAATGTGCGGTGGCACCCGCGGGTGCCACCGCTGGCACGTCCGCCGGGTGACCATGCGTGCACTCTCTTGGCGCATCAGGTCGGGGACTTCGCCCGTCACCTGGTGCTGCTGGCCCGGTCAGCGGGCTGGCTTCGCGTGGGTGCTCGGCGTTCGTGCATCGGTCCGTGGGGCCTGATTCAACGGGGTTCCTCTCGGATGTCCGTGGTCTCGCGGGCCGTCAAGTCCTTTGTACTCCGCGCCCCCGACAACCGGAACCCCTGGCCGCAGTTCTTTACTTTTAGCCTCAATCAACAACTAATAGCGTGCCTCAGGACATTACGGGCCTGCGGCGACGGGACACGTACCAGACGAGCCCCGCGGTGGCCGCGGCCGCCACCGCGGCGGCCGCCGCGAGGACCGGACGGCTGGGCATCGCCGGAATGCGCTGACGCAGCCGGACCGGTCGGCTGAACGTCAGCACCGGCCATTCCCGCGCGATCGCCTCGCGGCGCAGCGCGCGGTCCGGGTTGACCGCGTACGGATGCCCCACCGACTCCAGCATCGGAACATCGGTCGCCGAGTCGCTGTACGCGTAGCAGTGCGAGAGGTCGTACCCCTCGGTCTCGGCCAGCTCGGCGATCGCCTTCGCCTTGGTGTCGGCGTAGGCGTAGTACTCGATCTCCCCGGTGTAGCGGCCGTCCTCGACCACCATGCGGGTGGCCACCACGTGATCGGCACCGAGGATCGCTCCGATCGGCTCCACGACCTCGGCGCCCGAGGTGCTGACGATGACCACGTCGCGGCCCGCGGCGTGGTGCTCCTCGATCAGTGAGGCGGCCTCGTCGTAGATGAGCGGATCGATCAGGTCGTGCAGGGTCTCCGCGACGATCTCCCGGACCTGCTGGACGTTCCAGCCCCGGCAGAGCGCCGACAGATACTCCCGCATACGTTCCATTTGATCGTGGTCCGCGCCGCCGAGCAGATAGACGAACTGGGCATAAGCAGTGCGTAGCACGGCCCGGCGGTTGATCAGCCCACCTTGATAGAAGGACTTGCTGAAGGCCAGGGTGCTCGACTTCGCGATGACCGTCTTGTCGAGATCGAAGAAGGCGGCTGTTCGCGGCAAGGAGTGGTTTTCCACGAGGATGAGCATAGGCACCCACCATTCGGCGTAAGCTCAGGCGCGTGGGTTTGCCTGAGAAGGCCTTCGGGTACACCATGGAAGTCACGGATCGTTCGCGACCGTGCTAACCCGGTCCGGCTCCTCCCCCCCCGAGTCGGCCGTGGGGACGACCCCCGCTCTCCCCCCCGGCGGGGGTCGTCGCATGTCCAGGCGCATTTCGTACCCTGTGGCCGGTTGCGGCGCCATCTTTTTCATGATCATTTCCTTGATCCCTCCTCGTGGATGCCACGTACGACGCGTGACGGTGCGTAATCGTTGCGCTATCGACGAGAAGTCACCCGTGTGAGTGGCGGAGTTATCCACAACCGTCGAGTTATCCCCTGCTTTTGACCAAGATCCACTCGATTCCTGGTCTTCCTCCACCGTGAAGAACCGCGAGGCAAGAAGGCCCGCGAGCTACGCGGTATCAGCGAGGGAAGTGAGGGGGCCATGACCGAATCCATCTCACCGGGCACTCCGGAACGGCCCGGGAGGAACGGACGGACTGGACAGCCAGGCCAAACGGCAAAGGAAAAGCACCCCGGCCCGCACGAGGCGGTCTCCCGGGGACGGCCACGGCAGACCTGGCGGCAGAAGGCGGAGTCTGACCCGGTCGTGCCGCGGCCCAGCTGGGCGCGGGAGGCCCGGGACGCGGGCGGGGAGTCGGCGGCGTTCGGCTCCGGCCCGGTACACCGCGGCCGGGGACGGGAGCCCTGGGAGCCGGGTGGCGAAGCGGAGGACCGGTGCTCGGGCTCGTCGCCCGGCCGCGACGCGGACGCCCGGGAGCTGCGCGCAGAGGCGGAGGGCTGGGATCCGGGGCTGAGGTCGTGTGGCCGCGACCAACGGGGAGGCGAGCTGGGCGACGGCGCCGAGGACCGTGGACCGGACGCCGGGTCGCGGGCCCGGGACCGCGAGCCCGGCGGGGAGCCGGAACCGACAGCGCGAACGGCGGCGGACCAGCCCCGGAACCGGAGCGTCCGAGCCGGGCGGGCGGCGCCCGAACCCCGATCGGGCCGTGTCACCCGGCCTCCCAGGGCAGGCGCACCGCTGATCGTCACCGAGGACGAGGACCTGCTGGACGACCTGCTGCGGCTGTGCGCGGCCGCGGGAGTGGAACCGGAGGTCACCTACGGCCCGCCGACCAGCCCGGGCACGTGGGAGGCGGCACCGCTGGTCCTGGTCGGCGACGACCGCTCGGCGGCGCTACGCGGCATGCAGCGGCGCTCCGGCGTCCTGCTCATCGGACGCGACCTCGATGACCAGGACGTCTGGCGACGGGCCGTGGGCATCGGCGCGGACCATGTGCTCTTCCTGCCGGACGCCGAGACCTGGCTGGTGGACCGGATCGCCGACGCCGCGGAGGGTGTCGGGGAACCGGCGCTGACCATCGGCGTGATCGGCGGCAGGGGCGGCGCCGGGGCCAGCACCCTCGCCTGCGCGCTCGCCGTGACCGCGGCCCGCGGTGGACGCCGCACGATGCTGGTCGACGGCGATCCACTGGGCGGCGGGCTGGACGTGCTGCTCGGCGGCGAGCGCTGCGCGGGCCTTCGATGGCCCGACCTCGCCGAGTCACAGGGCCGGGTCAGCAGCGGCGCGTTGGAGGAGTCGCTGCCCCGGCTGCACGATCTCAGCGTCCTGAGCTGGGATCGCGGCGACTCGGTGGTCATCACCCCGGAAGCCATGCGTTCCGTCCTCGGCGCCGCCCGGCGACGCGGCGGCGTGGTTGTGGTGGACCTGCCGCGCCGAGTGGACGACAGCGTGGTGGAGGCGCTGACCCAGACCGACATCGGACTGCTCGTCGTTCCCGCCGAGTTGCGGGCCGTCGCGGCGGCGGACCGGGTGGCGTCCAGGGTCGGCATGATCCTGCCCGACCTGCGGGTGGTGGCTCGTGGCCCCTATCCCTCCGGCCTCGACGACCAGGAGATCGCCAGGCTGCTGGGGCTGCGGCTGGCCGGTGAAGTCCCGGCGGAGCACGGGCTGTTGGAGGCCGTCAACGGGGGCAAGCCGCCCGGCGGCAACGGCCGCGGACCACTTGCCAGGTTCTGCACGGCGTTCCTCGCCGAGGCGCTGCCCAGTGGCGGGAGTGTTGCCGTATGAGCGCCGTGGACACCCGGCGCCCGCGCACGGATCCGGCCGACCGTGCGGCGCTGCTCGACGCGGTACGGCTCACGCTGGCCGAGACCGGCAGTGAGCCCACGGCCTCCGCGGTCGCCGCCGCGCTACGCGCCCAGGGACGGCTGCTCGGCGACACCGCGGTGCTCGGCGTGGTCAGGGCGCTGCGCTCGGAGATGGTCGGCGCCGGGCTGCTTGAGCCGCTGCTCGCCGAACCCGGGGTGACCGACGTCCTGGTCAACGGACCGGACGAGGTGTGGGTGGACCGCGGCTCGGGCCTGGAGCGGACCGGTATCCGCTTCCGCGACGCCGCGGCCGTCCGCAGGCTCGCCCAGCGTCTGGCGACCACCGCCGGCCGACGGCTGGACGACGCCCGGCCCTGGGTCGACGCCCGGCTTCCGGACGGCACCCGGCTGCACGCGGTGCTGCCGCCGGTGGCGATCGGCGCACCCTGCCTGTCGCTGCGGGTGGTGCGGACACGCGCCTTCACCCTCGCCGAACTCGTCGAGGCCGGCAGCGTGGACGCCGAACTCGCCCGGCTGCTGCGGGCGGTGGTCGATGCCCGGCTGTCGTTCCTCGTCAGCGGTGGCACCGGCTGCGGCAAGACAACGCTGCTGAGCACGCTGCTCGGGCTGGTCGGCACGGGCGAACGGATCGTGCTCGCCGAGGACTCGGCGGAACTGCGGCCCGAACACCCGCATGTGGTGCGGCTGGAGACCCGGCCCGCCAACCAGGAGGGCGTCGGCACCGTGACGTTGCGGGACCTGGTCCGGCAGGCACTGCGCATGCGACCCGACCGCCTGGTGGTCGGCGAGGTGCGCGGGCCCGAGGTGCTGGACCTGCTCGCCGCGCTCAACACCGGCCATGAGGGCGGCTGCGGCACCGTGCACGCCAACGCGGCCTGCGACGTGCCCGCGAGGCTGGAGGCGCTGGGGTCAACGGCCGGGCTGGGGCGCGCGGCGCTGCACAGCCAACTCGCCGCCGCGCTCTCGGTCGTGGTCCATCTCGCCCGGGACCGCTGGGGGCGGCGCCGGGTCGCCGAGATCCATGTACTGGAACGTGACGGCAGCGGGCTGGTCGGCACCGTTGCGGCGGTGGTGCGGGGCACCGACGGCCGCTACACGCGGGAGCGGGGCTGGCCGCGGTTGGCCGCCCTGTGTGAGCGGGGTGCCCGATGAGGAACACGGAACTGCTCATGGTGTGGTGTGCGGCGGTGTGCGCGGCGGGCGCCGTGTGGTTGCTGCACCGGCAGGACGAGGCGGTCCGCAGGGCCCGGCTGATGCTCGCGGACGGGCATCGGGCCGCCGCGCCGCCTCCGGGCGCGCCGCGCTGGCGGGCGTACGGCGGTCAGGCGCGGGACGTGCTGCGGCGGGGCAGGGCGCAGGTCGAAGGCCGGTTGGGCATCCGGTTCGGCCACGAGGCGTGGTGCCCGGTGGCCGGGACGGTGCTGGCGCTGCTCGCGCACTCACCGGTCCCGGCGCTGGTAGGCATGCTCGCCACCCCGTATGTGCGGCGCATGCTGCGGGCACGCGCCCGGCGGCGGGCGGCCGAGCGGTGGCAGGGGGCTGTGGCCGGTCTGTGCGCGGCGGTTGCCGGAGACCTGCGCGCGGGTCGACCGCCGGACACCGCGCTGGCCGAGGCGGTGGAGGGGCTGCGCGGTGCGGACGGCCCCGATGGGGCGGAATGCGTGACGCCTCTGCTGGCGGCGGCCCGTTTCGGCGGGGATGTGCCGGGCGCGCTCAGGCAGTTGGCTGCCAGACCGGGCGCGGAGGGGCTGGCCGGTGTCGCCGCGTGCTGGGAGGTGGCGGTGAGCGGCGGTGCCGGACTCGCCGACGGCCTTGACCGGGTGGCCGCCGCTCTGCGAGCCGAGCGCGACCAACGCGAGGACCTGCGAGCACAGTTGGCTGGACCGCGCTCCACCGCCGTGATGCTGGCACTGCTCCCGGTCTTCGGGGTGGTGCTAGGCGCCACCCTCGGCGCCGATCCGCTGCGGGTGCTCCTGCGCACCCCCGCCGGGCTGGGCTGCCTGCTGGTCGGCGGTGCGCTGGAGTGGGCCGGGTTGGCATGGACCGCTCGCATTGTCAGCGCGGCGCAGGAGGCGGCATGAGCGGGAATGTTGTCCACACGCTGGGGATGGCGGTAGCGCTCACGGTGGCCGTGCTGTGCACGGTCGTGGCGCTGGTGTCGGCGCACCGGCAGCGCACCGCCAAGCGACGCCGCGAGTGGCTGCTCGGCGTCGAGCCCGCACGGCGAGACCGATGGCCCGGCCTGCGCCCGACCGCCCGGCGCGCGCTCCAGGAGTGGGCGGTTCCGGTGAGCGCCGGGATCGCGCTCACCGCGGTGGTCGGCGGCGCCGCCGGAGGCGTGGTCGGACTCGCCGGGGCGTACGGCATACGCCGCTGGCGGCGAAGGCCCGCACCGTCGGCTGGGCGGGAGGCGCCCGGAGCGAGTCGGCAACTGCCGCTCGCGGCGGATCTGCTGGCGGCCTGCCTGATGGCGGGGGCCGCCCCGGCGGACGCCGCCGAGGCGGTGGGGCGCACCCTGGACGGGCCGCTGGGCGAGGCGATGCGGAGGGTCGCGGCGGAACTGCGACTCGGCGCGGACCCGGCCCAGTGCTGGCCCCGGCTGGGAACGCACACCGAAGCGGCCGGAATCGCGCGCTGGATGTCCCGTGCCGCCACCACCGGAGTGCCGCCCGTCGCCGCCGTCTCCCGGCTGGCCGCCGAGTACCGCGCCGAACGGACCCGTTCGGCCAACGGCAGGGCGCGCCGCGCGGGAGTGCTGGCGACGGCACCACTGGGCCTGTGCTTCCTTCCGGCCTTCCTGGCCATCGGCGTGGTTCCGGTGGTCATCGGACTGGCCGAAGCGATGACACGGGCGAGATGAGGCGGACAAGTGGACCAGGCACCGGAACACCCCAGAAGACCTGGCCGAGGAACCGCAACTCTCCATCACCACACGGCACATACACCACACAAAGCTCAACACACCTCAGGGGGAAAGATGTTCGCAACGAAACGCGCAACGGAGAACACCGGCCTCGCCGCTCGGCTGCGCGGCCGATGGCACGCGGTACGGGCAGCCGCCGCCGATGCCGGGATGAGCACCGCGGAATACGCGGTGGGAACGCTCGCGGCCTGCGCCTTCGCGGCCGTCCTGTACAAGGTGGTCACCAGTGGCGCGGTCAGTTCGGCGCTCAGCGGAATGATCAGGAGGGCACTCGATGTCTCCTTCTGAACCCGCCCGCCGGGGCCGCGCGGACGGCGGCTATGTGACCGCCGAGACGGCGGTGGTGGTCCCGGTGCTGGTGGTGGTCACCGCGATGCTCTTGTGGGGCCTGATGACGGCGGTCGCGCAGATCCGCTGCGTGGACGCCGCCAGGGCCGGGGCACGGGCCGCCGCCCGATCCGAGCCACGGGCCGCCGCGCTGGCCGCTGCGGCAACCGCTGCTCCGCGCGGGGCGGTCGTCGACCTGCGGCGCGATGGCGACCTGGTACGGGTGTGGGTGATCGCCAGGTCGCTGGGACCGGGACGGCTGGCCGGGACGTTGTCGGCGACGGTCCGCGCCGAGGCGGCGGCGCTGGCAGAGGACACGGTCCGGTGAGCCGCGACCGCGGCTCGGCCACGATCTGGGCGCTGGTGCTCACCGGAGCGCTGTGCACGGTCTTCGCCGCCCTGCTCGCACTGGGCCAGGCGGTCGTGGTGCGCCATCGGGCGGGCGCCGCCGCCGACCTCGCGGCCCTCGCGGCCGCGGACCACGCGCCGGACGGCCAGCAGGCGGCGTGCCGGTGCGGGGTGCGGGTCGCCGAGGCGCAGGGCGCGCGGCTGGTGTCCTGCTCGCTGCGGGGCGAGGTGGCCGACGTGGTGGCGGAGGTGTCGGGCGGTGGGCGGCTACTGCCGATGGGCCCGGCCCGGGTGCGCGCCCGCGCCGGGCCGCCGTCAGCCGTCGCCGGTACCGGCGGCCAGCAGGCAGTCCAGCAGGCGGACGGCGGCCAGCTTGTCCAACGGGTCGTTGCCGTTCCCGCACTTGGGGGACTGGATGCACGAAGGGCAGCCGAACTCGCACTCGCAGGCCGCGATCGCCTCGCGCGTCGCGGTGAGCCAGGCCCGCGCGGTGCGATAGGCCCGCTCGGCGAAACCCGCACCGCCCGGGTGGCCGTCGTAGACGAACACGGTGGGCAGGCCCGTGTCGGGGTGCAGCGGGAACGAGACCCCGCCGATGTCCCAGCGGTCGCAGGTCGCGAACAGCGGCAGGATGCCGATGGAGGCGTGCTCGGCCGCGTGCAGGGCACCGGGCAGCTCCTCCGGGTGGATACGGGCCCGCTCCAGCCGGTCCTCGGTCAGGGTCCACCACACCGCCCTGGTGCGCAGCGTGCGCGGCGGCAGATCGAGCTTGGTCTCGCCGAGCACCTCACCGGTGATCAGCTTGCGGCGCAGGTACGAGACGACCTGGTGGGTCACTTCGACCGAGCCGAAGCACAGCCGGGCCTCGCCCCACGGCTGCTCGGTCTCCGTGCCGAGGATGGTGATGGCGGTGGTGTCCCGGGCCATCGTGGAGTACGGCGGATCGGCCTCCTCGACCAGCGCCACGTTGTCGTCCAGGTCGAGGTGGTCCACCAGATAGGTGCGGCCCTGGTGGAGGTGGACCGCGCCGTCGTGGACGGTGGCGTGCGCCGCGGACTGGTCCACGGTGCCCAGCAGCCGCCCGGTCGCCGCTTCCACCACCTGGACGGGACGGCCGCCCTCGCCCCGGATGTCGGTGAGGTCGGCGGCGCGCTCCCGCCGGGTCCAGTACCAGCAGTCCCGGCGGCGTCGCAGCAGGCCGCGCTGTTCCAACTGCGGTATCAGATCGGGCGCTTCCGGGCCGAACAGCGTCAGGTCGGCCTCGGTGAGCGGGAGTTCGGCTGCGGCGGCGCACAAGTGGGGTGCGAGGACATAGGGGTTGTCCGGGTCCAGGACGGTGGACTCGACCGGCCGGTCGAACAGCGCCTCGGGATGGTGCACGAGATAGGTGTCCAGCGGGTCGTCGCGGGCGATGAGCACCGCCAGCGCTCCCTGGCCCGCGCGTCCGGCCCGGCCCGCCTGCTGCCACAGCGAGGCGCGGGTGCCGGGGTACCCGGCCAGCAGCACCGCGTCGAGGCCGGAGACGTCCACGCCGAGTTCCAGGGCGGTGGTCGAGGCGAGGCCGAGCAGGCGTCCGCTGTGCAGCTCCCGCTCGATCGCCCGGCGCTCCTCCGGCAGATAACCACCGCGATAGGCACCGACCCGGCCGGGCAGCGAGCGGTCGACCGCGGCGAGCTTGTCCTGGGCCAGCAGCGCGATCAGCTCGGCGGCGCGCCGGGAGCGTACGAAGGCCACCGTCCGGGTGCCCTGGACCACCAGATCGGTCAGCAGGTCGGCCGACTCGGCGGTCGCGGTGCGGCGTACCGGAGCGCCGCGCTCCCCGCTCAGCTCGGTCAGCGGCGGCTCCCACAGCGCGAAGACCAGTTCGCCGCGCGGGGAGGCGTCCTCGGTGATCTCGGCCACTGGTACGCCGGTGAGCCGTCCCGCGGCGGCGGCGGGATCGGCGGCGGTGGCCGAGGCGAGGAGGAAGACGGGATCCGCGCCGTAGCGCGCGCACACCCGGCGCAGCCGCCGCAGCACCTGGGCGACGTGCGAGCCGAAGACGCCCCGGTAGGTGTGGCACTCGTCGATCACCACGTACGCCAGTCGGCGCAGGAAGGAGGACCAGCGGGGATGGCCGGGCAGGATGCCGCGGTGCAGCATGTCGGGGTTGGTGAGCACGTAGGTCGCGTACTGGCGCACCCATTCGCGCTCCTCGAACGGCGTGTCGCCGTCGTAGACCGCGGGCCGCACGGCGGTGCCGAGCGGCGCGGCGAGCTGGGCCACGGCGCGGCACTGGTCGGCGGCGAGCGCCTTGGTCGGGGCCAGGTACAGCGCGGTGGCGCCCCGTCCGTTGGGCGCTTCGGATCCGGTCAGCAGGGTGCTGAGGACGGGGGCCAGATAGCCGAGTGATTTTCCGGACGCGGTTCCGGTGGCGACCACCACGGATTCGCCGCGCAGGGCGAGCCGTGCGGCCTGGGCCTGGTGCTCCCAGGGGCGGGCGATCCCGGCCGCGCGGATCGCGTCGACCACTTCGGAGCGGATCTGATCAGGCCAATCGGCATGCCGACCGGTTCTAGGGGGCAAGTGCTCCGTATGAGTGACACGCGCGGCGCGGCCCGCCCCCGCTGCGAGTCGGTGCAGGACCGTGGCTGGGGTTGGGCGACCGTGCGCGGACTGCGGTGGATCATCGTGGGCCATCGGCACTCAGTGTGTCACCGGCATGACGGACAATCGCTTCAAGGCGTCGTCTTGGCCCGGTGGTAAGTGATTGAATGCCATCGCGGCTGCCGATCCATGGGGGGCGACCGCTCGATGCAAGGTGCTGGAGTATCCGTGGACCTGTCCCTATCGACCCGGACCGTTGGCGACCGTACGGTCGTCGAGGTCGGTGGCGAGATTGATGTATACACCGCGCCCAAGCTGCGCGAGCAGCTGGTCGAACTCGTCAACGACGGCAGCTACCACTTGGTCGTGGACATGGAGAGCGTGGACTTCCTCGACTCCACCGGCCTTGGGGTGCTCGTCGGCGGGCTCAAGCGGGTGCGCGCCCATGAGGGCTCGCTGCGGCTGGTGTGCAACCAGGAGCGCATCCTGAAGATTTTCCGTATCACCGGTCTGACCAAGGTGTTCCCGATCCACACCTCGGTGGAAGAGGCTGTCAACGCCACGGACTGAGCCTGGCGGCGTAGCGTCGTCAGTGTGATCTTCGTGGTTGACCGAGTACGGGGGTACCGGGCCTGGCTGTAGCCCGGACCCCTGTCAAGCACGCCCGCGTTCGCCCGAGGGGGAGGCCATGGCCACCGTTGAACTGCGCTTCAGCGCCCTGCCTGAGCACGTACGCACCGCCCGCCTGGTGGCGGCCGCGGTGGCGCGCCGCGCCGGGGTGGACGAGGCCGCGCTCGACGAGGTCAGGCTCGCCGTGGGTGAGGCCTGCACGCGCGCGGTCGGGCTGCACCGCGGCAACGGGGTCGACATGCCGGTGCGGGTGGTGCTGACCGAGGAGGAGAAGAAGTTCTCCATCGAGGTCGGGGACGAGGTGCCGGAGACACCCTCCCCCGGCGCGCGGACCGGCGACGAGGCTGCCGGGCACCCCGTTCCGGCGGCTTCCGGGGAGTCCGGGGTCGAGGAGGCCGAGGACGAGGGCACGATGGGCCTCGCGGTGATCAGTGGACTGGTGGACGACGTGGAGGTCACCTCCGGTCCGGGCGGCGGCACCATCCGGATGAGCTGGCCCACCACGCCGACGGTCGAGCTGCCCTAGCCCGGGCGGGCACCGGCCACCCTTTCGGTCTTCAGGCGCCTGCGGGGCGCCTTTTCGTGCGCCTCCCGCGCGCCCGCCAACCGTGCACGTGCCCGCGCATCCCGCGGCCGTGCGCCTTCCCGAGCGTCCGCGGCCGTGCGCCTGCCCGCTGCGCGCGCCAAGCTGCCTGCCTGCCCGCGCATCCCGTCAGCCTTGCGCCTGCCCGCGCATCCCGCGGCCGTGCGCCTTCCCGAGCGTCCGCGACCGTGCGCCTGCCCGCTGCGCGCGCCAAGCTGCCTGCCTGCCCGCGCACCCCGTCAGCCTTGCGCCTGCCCGTGCGTCCGCCCGAGCGTCCGCGGCCACTGCGGGCAACCCTTCGCACCTTCAGGACCACGAGTACCCAAAACCTCATGGGCCTCAGGTTTCACATAAGCAAGGGGCGTGCAAGCGATCTCCGCGGTCAACTTCTTGATCAATGCCAATGATCAATTCGGGGTCCACCACGCGCCTCGCCGTTCACCGTAATCGGTGATTTCTGGAACGGTCCTGGAATTTGCCAGCCCATGCCGTACCCGCGTCACCGGCGAATTCTCGTTCCTGCGCCCTGTTTTGATCCGTTCCCGGTACCTACAATCCGTCCATCTTTGCTCAGTTAGCTCAAGCAGCCTGAGCGCCGCGGCTGTTGCAGTCGCAGAGCCGCGCGCCCATGTGCCAAACGTCAAGGAGGACGAATGGCGGGGCCTCTCACCCCTCACGCGCAG
The DNA here is from genome assembly GCA_037034305.1 of Streptomyces sp. PLK1-5. GTDB lineage: Bacteria > Actinomycetota > Actinomycetes > Streptomycetales > Streptomycetaceae > Streptantibioticus_A. The sequence continues at coordinate 99,032 of JBAGJY010000008.1, read as the reverse complement.
GACCCAACACAGCTTCACCAACCGCTCGCAGCGGCGGCCGTGCTGACCGGCGGCAACCGCACCCTTGTACTCGTCATCGCCGCCGTCGCCGTTGCCGCGCTGCTCGTCGCGATCGGCCTGGTCCGTCAGGTCCTCGCCGCCGACGAGGGCACCGAGGCCATGAAGCGGATCGCCGCCGCCGTGCAGGAGGGCGCGAACGCCTACCTCAAGCGGCAGTTGCGCACCCTCGGTGTGTTCGCCGTGGCGGTCTTCTTCCTGCTGATGCTGCTGCCCGCGGACAACTGGACGCAGCGCATCGGGCGTTCGGCGTTCTTCCTGGTGGGCGCCGTCTTCTCGGCCTCCACCGGTTACCTCGGCATGTGGCTCGCGGTACGCAGCAACGTCCGCGTGGCCGCCGCCGCCCGGGCGGCGACGCCGGCCCCCGACGCCCCCGCGGCCGATCTGACGACGGTGTCGCACCGCGCGATGAAGATCGCCTTCCGCACCGGCGGCGTGGTCGGCATGTGCACCGTGGGCCTCGGCCTGCTCGGCGCGTCCGTGGTGGTGCTCGTCTACAAGGCGGACGCCCCGAAGGTGCTGGAGGGCTTCGGCTTCGGAGCCGCGCTGCTCGCGATGTTCATGAGGGTCGGCGGCGGCATCTTCACCAAGGCCGCGGACGTCGGCGCCGACCTGGTCGGAAAGGTCGAGCAGGGCATCCCGGAGGACGACCCGCGCAATGCCGCGACCATCGCGGACAACGTGGGCGACAACGTTGGCGACTGCGCCGGTATGGCGGCCGACCTGTTCGAGAGCTACGCGGTGACGCTGGTCGCCGCACTGATCCTCGGCAAGGCCGCGTTCGGCAATTCCGGACTGGCATTCCCGCTGCTCGTCCCGGCAATCGGTGTGATCACTGCGATGATCGGAATCTTCGCGGTCGCGCCGCGCCGCCGTGATCGCAGTGGAATGACCGCGATCAATCGCGGATTCTTCGTCTCCGCGACGATCTCCCTGGCACTCGTGGTGGCCGCGGTATTCGTCTATCTGCCCGCGCGCTACGCCGATCTGAAGGGCGTACCGGCGTCGATCACCAGCCACAGCGGCAACCCGCGGATCCTCGCCCTGGTCGCGGTGGCCATCGGCATCGTGCTCGCGGCCCTCATCCAGCAGCTCACCGGCTACTTCACCGAGACCAGCCGGCGCCCGGTGCGGGACGTGGGCAAGACCTCGCTCACCGGCCCGGCCACCGTGGTGCTCTCCGGGGTCTCGCTGGGCCTGGAGTCCGCGGTCTACTCGGCGGTGCTGATCGGCCTCGCCGTCTACGGCGCGTTCCTGCTCGGCAGCGGTTCGCTCACGCTCGCGCTGTTCGCGGTGGCGCTGGCCGGTACCGGTCTGCTCACCACCGTCGGCGTGATCGTCGCGATGGACACCTTCGGCCCGGTCTCCGACAACGCCCAGGGCATCGCCGAGATGTCCGGCGACGTCGAGGGCGAGGGCGCCCAGGTGCTCACCAACCTCGACGCGGTGGGCAACACCACCAAGGCCATCACCAAGGGCATCGCCATCGCCACCGCGGTGCTCGCCGCCACGGCGCTGTTCGGCTCGTTCACCGACGCCATCAGCTCGGCGAAGACCAGCGTCGGCCCGGCCGCCCACGGTCTGGCCCTGAGCCTGGACATCTCGCAGCCGAACAACCTGGTCGGGCTGCTGCTCGGCGCGGCGGTGGTCTTCCTCTTCTCCGGGCTCGCCATCAACGCCGTTTCCCGGTCGGCGGGTTCGGTGGTCTTCGAGGTGCGCCGCCAGTTCCGGGAGCACCCGGGGATCATGGACTACAGCGAGAAGCCGGAGTACGGCCGGGTGGTGGACATCTGCACCAAGGACGCGCTGCGCGAACTGGCCACACCCGGCCTGCTGGCGGTGCTGGCGCCGATCGCCGTCGGCTTCGCGCTCGGCGTCGGCTCGCTCGGCTCGTACCTCGCGGGCGCGATCGGCACGGGCACCCTGATGGCGGTCTTCCTCGCCAACTCCGGCGGTGCCTGGGACAACGCCAAGAAGCTGGTCGAGGACGGCCACCACGGCGGCAAGGGCAGCGACGCCCACGCCGCCACGGTGATCGGCGACACCGTCGGCGACCCGTTCAAGGACACCGCGGGCCCGGCCATCAACCCGCTGCTGAAGGTGATGAACCTGGTCTCCCTGCTGATCGCGCAGGCCATCGTCACCTACTCCTACGGGGACAAGGCGAGCCTGCCGCTGCGCATCGGGGTGGCGGTGCTCGCGCTGCTCGTGATCATCGGTGCGGTCTACGTGTCCAAGCGGCGCGGGATCGCCGTGGGTGACGAAGACAACAGCGAGAAGGCGGCGCGATCGGCCGACCCGGCGGTGGTGTCGTAATCGGGCGGTCCGAAACAGCGTCAATACAGGGGCGGGCGGCGCGCGTTGGGCGCGTCGCCCGCCCCCGTGCGAGAAGCGTCACTTGGCGGCCGCGCCATGGTGCAATTGGCCCAATTCCCGGTCGTACCGGTTGATCGACTCGCTATCGCTCCCGGTTCTGCGTGTATGTTCCGGGGCCGTAGAGCCACGGAAGGGACTCACCCGGTGAACAAGAAGCTCATGGCCGTGACGACCGGTGCGGCGACTTTGACGCTGGCGCTCGCGGGGTGCAGCAGCAGCAGCTCGAACGACAAGGTCGACGCGTACGCCAAGTCGGTCTGCGATCAGGTGCAACCACAGCTGAAGAGGATTCAGGACGCCAGCAACTCCATCGCGTCGGTCTCCAGCGGCGACCACAAGCCCGAAGACGTGAAGAGCACCGACTCGGCGGCGTTCGGGCAGATCTCCAGCGCCTACAAGGCGCTTGCCGACGCGGTGAACAAGGCGGGCGCCCCGCCCGTCAACAACGGGGCGACGCTGCAGCAGAACGCGGTCAAGCAACTGAACGACACGGCGGGCTCGTACGACACGCTCAAGAAGGCGGTCGACGGTCTCAACACCAGTGACCAGGGGAAGTTCGCGGACGGCCTCAAGGGCATCGTTGGTCAACTCTCCAACGTCGGCAAGAGCGGCGACGACGCCCTGAACAAGCTGCAGTCCGGCGATGTCGGCAAGGCGATGGCCAAGCAGCCCGGCTGCCAGAAGCCGTCCCCGGCGAACCCGCAGTCGCCGTCCGGTGCGGCGGGCAACCCCGGCGACTCCCAGCCACCCTCCGCGCGGCCGTCGGGCGCCTCGTCCGCCCGCCCGTCCGCGGGCGACTCGGCGAAGCCGTCCGGCAAGCCCTCACCGTCGCCGTCCAAGTCGAGCTGAGGGCCGAGCGCGCTTTGACCTCGGTCCGGCCGGGTGACCTGTTCAGGAGGCGCCCGGCCGGGCCCGAGTCCGGGAGAATGACCCCGTGAGCCAGAACAGCCCCAGCCCCGTGAGCGTCCCCGGCCTGCCCACCCCGGGCCCCGACCGCACCGCCCGGCTACGCGACGCGCTGCGCGCCGCCGCGTTCACCGCCGACGGCTGCCTGGACCTGCTGGGCGCCACGGCGTACGCGGCGCTGTCCCGCAGCGAGACCGTCCCGGCGCTGCGCGCGACCCGTGGCGGCAGTCCGCTGGAGACGCTGATCCGGCTCTTCCTGCTGCAGCAGCCTGCCACCACGCAGCAGGCCCGCGCCGCACTGCCGCTGGACGACGCCCTCACCGACGGCTGGCTGCGCCACGGGGACGCCGACATGGTGTGGGCCACTGTGGACGTGCGGCCCTTCGCCGGTGCGGCGGCGCGAAGCGCCCGCGAGGAGGGCGGCGCCGGGCGACGGGAGGGCGAGTCCGGCGAGGACTGGTGGATCGTCTCCGACCTCGGCTGCGCGGTGGGCGGCGCCGGAGGCATCGGCGGGGGTACGGCCGCGGCGCGCGGCGCCCTCGACGGGGACGGGGCGTCCCCGGCCAACCGGGCCGAGCTGGTGCTGGGCGTCGGCGGCGCCTCCACCACGCTCGCCGGGATCACCGTCCGCAACCCCGTCTCCCGCGTCCTGGACCTGGGCACCGGCTCCGGCGTCCAGGCGCTGCACGCCTCCCCGCACGCCTCCCAGGTCGTCGCGACCGACGTCAATCCGCGCGCCCTGCACTTCGCCCGGCTCACCCTCGCGCTGTCCGGGGTGCGCGAGGCGGACCTGCGGCAGGGCAGCCTGTTCGAACCGGTCAGCGGGGAGCGGTTCGACCTGATCGTCTCCAACCCGCCGTTCGTGATCTCGCCGGGTGAGCGCTTCGTCTACCGCGACGGCGGTATGGCGGGCGACGACCTGTGCCGCACCCTGGTGCAGCGGTCGGCGGACCACCTCACCGAGGGCGGCTACTGCCAGCTGCTCGCCAACTGGGAGCACGTGGACGGCGAGGACTGGCGGGATCGCGTCACCTCCTGGGTGCCGTCCGGCTGCGACGCGTGGATCGTCCAGCGCGAGGTGCAGGACCCGGCGCAGTACGCGGAGCTGTGGCTGCGCGACGCGGGCGACCACCGTTCGGATCCGGCCAGCTACGCCGCTCGCTACGACGAATGGCTGGAAGAGTTCGAACGCCGCCGGGTCAAGGGCATCGGATTCGGCTGGATCACGCTGCGGAACTCGGGTTCCGCTATGCCGTCCGTCACAGCCGAGGAGTGGCCGCACCCGGTGGAGCAGCCACTGGGCCCGGAGATCGCCAAGTGGTTCGAACGCCAGGACTTCCTGCGCGCCCACGACGACGCGGCGCTGCTCGCGGCCCGCTTCCGGCTGGCCGACGAGGTGGTGCAGGAGCAGGTCGGACTGCCCGGCTCGGAGGACCCCGAGCATGTTGTGCTCCGGGCGAACCGGGGTATGCGTCGGGCGACCAAGGTGGACACGGTCGGCGCCGGTTTCGCCGGGGTCTGCGACGGGACCCTGACCGCCGGTCGCATTCTGGACGCGATCGCACAGCTGCTCGGCGAGGATCCGGTCGTGCTGCGCGACCGCACCCCGGCCGCCATCCGCCTCCTCGTTGAACAGGGATTTATCGAACCGGTGGACTGACCGGGGCGGCGCGGTGGCCCGGCCGGATGCGAACCGGCCGGGTGGGCCGTGGGGCAGAAAGCCCGACTGTCGGGTTACCGTTCGAGTGGCGTTGTGGACTTTTCCCGTTTGACACGGGGGGCTGGGTTACGGTCACACTCCGCAGCGTCACCCTTTCGATCCGGAGAGAGAGCCCAAGTTGTCCCCGACCACCGACACCACGCAGGGCGGCCACCGCCTCGTCATCGTCGAGTCGCCCGCCAAGGCGAAGACGATCAAGGGCTACCTCGGCCCCGGCTACGTGGTTGAGGCGAGCGTGGGGCACATCCGCGACCTGCCGAACGGCGCCGCCGAGGTGCCCGACAAGTACACCGGCGAGGTCCGCCGCCTCGGCGTCGACGTCGAGCACGACTTCCAGCCGATCTACGTCGTGAACAGCGACAAGAGGAGCCAGGTCAAGAAGCTCAAGGAACTCCTCGCCGAGGCCGACGAACTCCTGCTGGCCACCGATGAGGACCGCGAGGGCGAGGCCATCGCCTGGCATCTGCAGGAGGTGCTCAAGCCCAAGGTCCCGGTGCGCCGGATGGTCTTCCACGAGATCACCAAGCACGCGATCCAGGAGGCCGTCGCCAACCCGCGCGAGCTGAACAAGCGCCTCGTCGACGCCCAGGAGACCCGCCGCATCCTCGACCGGCTGTACGGCTACGAGGTCTCCCCGGTGCTGTGGAAGAAGGTCATGCCGCGGCTGTCGGCGGGCCGGGTGCAGTCGGTCGCCACCCGTCTGGTGGTCGAGCGCGAGCGGGAGCGGATGGCCTTCAGCTCCGCCGAGTACTGGGACCTCACCGGAACCTTCGGCACCGGCCGCGGCGGCGACCAGAGCGACCCCGGCACCTTCGGCGCCCGGCTGACCAGCGTGGACGGCCGAAGAGTCGCCCAGGGTCGGGACTTCGGCTCGAACGGCCAGCTCAAGCGGGGCGCCGAGGTGCTGCACCTGGACGAGACGGGCGCCCGGGCGCTGGCCGCCGCGCTGGCGGACACCCGGTTCAGCGTGCGGTCCGTGGAGTCCAAGCCGTACCGCCGGTCCCCGTACGCCCCGTTCCGTACCACCACGCTGCAGCAGGAGGCCAGCCGCAAGCTCGGCATGGGCGCCAAGGTGGCCATGCAGGTGGCGCAGAAGCTGTACGAGAACGGCTTCATCACCTACATGCGAACCGACTCCACCACGCTGTCGGACACCGCGATCGCCGCCGCCCGCTCCCAGGTCACCGAGCTGTACGGCGCCGACTACCTGCCGGACAGGCCGCGCACCTACGCCTCGAAGGTGAAGAACGCCCAGGAGGCGCACGAGGCGATCCGCCCCTCCGGCGACCGCTTCCGCACCCCGGCCGAGACCGGGCTGACCGGCGACCAGTTCCGGCTCTACGAGCTGATCTGGATGCGCACCGTCGCCTCCCAGATGAAGGACGCCGTCGGCCAGTCGGTCACCGTCAAGGTGGGCGGCCGGTCCTCGGACGGCCGGGACGCCGAGTTCTCCGCCTCCGGCAAGATCATCACCTTCCACGGCTTCATGAAGGCGTACGTCGAGGGCGCCGACGACCCCAACGCCGAGCTGGACGACCGCGAGCGCAGGCTGCCGCAGGTCGCCGAGGGCGACCCGCTGACCGCCGAGCGGATCGAGGCCGACGGGCACGCCACCAAGCCCCCGGCCCGCTACACCGAGGCGTCGCTGGTCAAGGAGCTGGAAGACCGCGAGATCGGCCGCCCGTCCACCTACGCGTCGATCATCGGCACCATCCTGGACCGCGGCTACGTCTTCAAGAAGGGCACGGCGCTCGTCCCGTCGTTCCTGAGCTTCGCCGTGGTGGGCCTGCTGGAGAAGCACTTCGGCCGACTGGTCGACTACGACTTCACCGCCAAGATGGAGGACGACCTCGACCGCATCGCCCGTGGCGAGGCCCAGGCCGTGCCGTGGCTGAAGCGTTTCTACTTCGGCGAGGGCACCGCGGGCGCCGCCGCCGACGCGGGCAACGGCGACGGCGACCACCTGGGCGGCCTGAAGGAACTCGTCACCGACCTGGGCGCGATCGACGCCCGCGAGGTGTCGTCCTTCCCGGTCGGCGACGGCATCATGCTGCGCGTCGGCCGGTACGGGCCGTACGTCGAAAGGGGCGCGCGGGACGAGGAAGGCAGCCAGCGCGCGGACGTGCCCGCCGACCTGCCGCCGGACGAGCTGACCGTCGAGTACGCCGAGGAACTGCTGGCCAAGCCCAGCGGCGACTTCGAGCTGGGCACCGACCCGCAGACCGGCCGGATGATCGTCGCCAAGGACGGCCGCTACGGCCCGTACGTCACCGAGGTGCTGCCCGAGGACACCCCGAAGACCGGCAAGAACGCGGTCAAGCCGCGTACCGCCTCCCTGTTCAAGTCGATGTCGCTGGACACCGTGACTCTTGAGGACGCGTTGAGGCTGATGTCGCTGCCGCGCGTCGTGGGTACCGACCCGGAGAGCGGCACCGAGATCACCGCGCAGAACGGCCGCTACGGCCCGTACCTGAAGAAGGGCACCGACTCGCGCTCGCTGGAGAGCGAGGAGCAGATCTTCACCATCAGCCTGGAACAGGCGCTGGCCATCTACGCGCAGCCCAAGCAGCGCGGCCGGGCCGCCGCCAAGCCGCCGCTGAAGGAGCTGGGCACCGACCCGACCAGCGGAAAGCCGGTGGTGGTCAAGGACGGCCGGTTCGGCCCGTACGTCACCGACGGCGAGACCAACGCGACGCTGCGCCGCGAGGACGACGTGGAGACGATCACGCCGGACCGTGGTTTCGAGCTGCTCGCCGAGAAGCGCGCCAAGGGACCGGCGAAGAAGGCCGCCAAGAAGGCCCCGGCGAAGAAGGCCGCGGCCAAGAAGACGGCGGCCAAGAAGACGACCACCGCGAAGAAGACCACGGCGGCGAAGAAGACCACCGCCAAGAAGACGACCACCAAGAAGGCCGCGGCCAAGAGCACCGCGGCGAAGAAGGCGGCCGTCGCGGAGCAGCCCGAGTAGGCGGCGAAGACGTTTCGATCGGCGGATGATCGTTCCGTTACGACTCGGCAACCGGCCCGGACGACGCCTCGGCCGGGGCGGTTCGGGCGGGGTCCCTGCGGTTAGGCTGGCAGGATGACGCGTGCCGAGCAGCCAACGGGCGAGGCCCACGGTTCCACCGACTTCACGGAAGCACTCGCCGCGGACTCCCGCGAGCGTGCCGTGTCCTCGCTGTTGCGTATTCCGACCTTGCGAAAGCTGTGGACCGCCCAGTTCACCGGCGCGGTCGGCGACCGACTGGGACTGCTGGTGTTGCTGGTGCTGGCCGTCCAGGCGGCCGACGAGGCGCAGAGCCTCGGCGGCGGCTACCGGGGGGTGGCCTTCGCGCTGTCCGCCGTCTTCGGGCTGCGGCTGCTGGCCACCCTCGTCTTCGGCGCCGTGCTGCTCGGGCCGCTGTCGGCGCTCACCGCGCCCTCCGGGCTGCTGGACCGCCGCTGGACCATGATCGGCGCGGACGGGGTGCGGCTCGCGCTGTTCGTCGTCGCCCCGCTGTGGGTGGAGTGGCTGCCGGGCAACGCGCTGGCCTGGCTCCTGGTGACGGTCTTCGTCACCGGGGTCGCGGAGCGCTTCTGGAAGGTCGCCAAGGACGCCGCCGCCCCCGCGCTGCTGCCCGCGCCCCCGGCCGACGGCGGCGCGGTACGCCCCGTCCCCGACCACCTCGACGCGCTGCGCCGGTTGAACCTGCGCACCGGATTCGTCGCGCTGCCGGTCGCGGCGGCCGCTCTGGTCGTCATCACCCTGATCAACAACGTGCTGGCGGTCGGCGTCCAGTGGTTCTCCCTGCACTCCGTCGCGCTCTCCTCGTACGTCGCGGCCGGACTGTTCGCGGCGTCCATCGCGGTGCTGTACTTCCTCGAACTGCCCGGCACCAGCACGCCCCGCCCGCGCTCGCCGCTGGAGGGGCTGCGGCTGCCCAAGGGGCCCGCGGGCGCCGAGCGCGGCCGCACCGGCGCACTGCCCACCCTCGTGCTGACCTGCGGCGCGGTCGCCGGAGCCATAGCGGCCGCGGTGTCGCTGACCGTGCTGCAGGCCGCCGACCTCGACGGCGGACCGGTCGAGTTCGGGCTGCTGGCGCTGGCGCTCAGCGGGGCGCCGGTACTTGGCGTGCGCACCGCGACCCGGATGCTGCCGGGCCTGTCCCGGCGCCGACTGCTCGGCCTGGCCATCGCGGTCTGCGGCCTCGCGCTGCTGCTCGTCGGACTGGTGCCGGACGCCACCACGGTGCTGCTGCTCGCGCTGCTCGCGGGGTACGCGGCCGGGATCGCCGCCAACACCGGCCACGCGCTGATCGACCAGGAGGCCGAGGAACCGCGCCGGGCCCGCACCACCGACCACCTGCACGCGGTGGTACGGGTCGCGGTGGGAGCCGCCGCCGTGATCGCCCCGCTGGTCGCCGGGGCGATCGGGCCGCACCGGGTGGTCACCGGGCACTTCACCTTCGACCACGGTGGTGCCGCGTACACCCTGATGCTGGTCGGCGCGCTGCTGCTGCCGGTGGCCGCGCTGGTGCTGGGCAAGCTCGACGACCGACAGGGCGTGTCGCTCCGACGCGATCTGCGTGAGGCGCTGCTGGGCGGCGAGCCGGAGCAGACGCCGACCGCGGGCGGCTTCTTCCTGGTGGTCGAGGGCGGCGACGGCGCGGGCAAGTCCACCCAGGTGGAGGCGCTCGCCGAGTGGATCCGCGGCAAGGGCCACGAGGTCGTGGTCACCCGGGAGCCCGGCGCCACCGCCATCGGCAAGCGGCTGCGGTCAATCCTGCTGGACGTCTCCAGCACCGGCATCTCGCACCGCGCCGAGGCGCTGCTGTACGCCGCGGACCGCGCCGAGCACATCGACACCGTCGTCCGCCCGGCGCTGGAACGCGGCGCCGTCGTGATCTCCGACCGGTACATCGACTCCTCGGTGGCCTACCAGGGGGCCGGACGCGATCTGTCGCCGACCGAGATCGCCCGGATCTCCCGCTGGGCCACCAACGGGCTCGTACCGCACCTGACCGTGCTGCTGGACGTCTCGCCTGAGACGGCGCGGGAACGGTTCACGGAGGCGCCGGACCGGCTGGAGTCCGAGCCCGCGGAGTTCCATGAGCGGGTCCGCAAGGGCTTCCTGACGCTGGCCGCGGCCGACCCGTCGCGTTACCTGGTGGTCGACGCCGGTCAGGAAGCCGAGGCGGTGACCCGGATCGTTCGGCACCGCCTCGACCAGTTGCTGCCGCTGTCCGAGCGGGAGGTCGAGGCCCGCGCCGAGGCCGAGCGCAAGGCGGCGGAGGAGGCCCGCAGGCGGGCCGAGGAGGAGGCCGCCCGCAAGGCCGAGGAGGAGCGCAAGGAGCGCGAACGCCAGGAGCAGCTCGCCCGGCTGCGCGCCGAGGAGGAGGAGCGCAAGCGCCTCGCCGAGGAGCAGCGCCGCCGCGAGGAGGCCGAGCGCCAGGCCGAGGAGGCCCGCAGGCGCGCCGAGGAGGAGGCCGCCCGCAAGGAGGCCGAGCGCCAGGTGGAGGAAGCCCGTCGGCAGGCCGAGGAGCGCGCCCGGGCCGAGGAGCAGGAGCGGCTGCGCCGCCAGAAGGCCGAACAGGACCGGCTGCGCGCCGAAGCGGAGGAGCGCCGCCGGGAGCGGCAGCGCCAGGCCGAGGAGGCTCTGCTGCGCGCGGAGCAGGCCCGTCAGGCCGCGGAGGCGGCTTCCGCCGCCGAGCGGACGGTGGAGACCCCGGCGGTGGCCGAGCCGGACGACGCCACGCGGACGGTGGAGACCCCGGCGGTGGCCGAGCCGGACGACGCCACGCGGACGGTGGAGACCCCCCACGCCACCCCGTCGGACGCGGAGGCCACTCGCACCATCGAGGTCCCGCACTCCTCGGACGCCGAGGAGACGACGGTAATGCCTCCGGTCCGGCATCCGGACTCCGAGGAGACATCGGTGCTGCCTCCGGTGCGCCCCGACTCCGCACAGGAGGAGACCGCGGTACTTCCCCCGGTACGGCCCGAGGCCAACCCGGCGGACCGCGTTCCGCCGTGGCTCTTCCGCGACCAGGAACGCACCCGTGAACTTCCGCAGGTGGACGACCCCCAGCCCCGCAAGCGCCCACGCCCCGACTGGGCGGAGGAGACCCCGCTGGACGACCTGCCCACGCTGGCCGACGAACTCCTGGGCCCACGCGAGGAGGACTCCGACGACCGCCGCGGGCGGGGCAGGCGTTAGGCGCTCCGCTGGGGGCGTCGCGATGTGCTGTGGATCATCTGCGGCACCGTTGCGGCCGGTCGCGCGGTTCCCCGCGCCCCTCCAGGGGCCGGGTGGCCACTTCCCGGCGGGGGCGTAGCCCCGGCGAAGGAGTCTGGGGCGCAGCCGCGGTACGGGTTGCCCGCGGCCACGTCTGCGGGCATGGAAAAGGGCGGACAGGGCGGGAACGGCAAACCCCCTGTCAGACCCATCCCCCAGAATGGAACCCACGCACCGCAGGGAAAGGCACCCCCATGGCAGTCTGGGACGACCTGATCGGCCAGGACCCGGTCGTAGCGCAGCTCACCGCCGCCGCGCGCGACGCCGACGCGCTGGTCACCGCCGCCGAGGCTGCCGAAGGTGCCACCCCCGCCGAGCCCGCGGCGTCGTCGAAGATGACACACGCCTGGCTGTTCACCGGCCCCCCCGGCTCCGGCCGTGCCACCACCGCCCGCGCCTTCGCCGCCGCCCTGCAGTGCGTCAGTCCGGACCGCGCCCTCGGCGGCGCACCCGGCTGCGGATTCTGCGACGGATGCCACACGACCCTGGTCGGCACGCACGCCGACGTGGAGGTCGTCGCCACCGACCAGTTGTCGATCGGCGTGAAGGACACCCGGGACCTGGTGCGCCGATCCTCCATGTCCCCGGCCAACGGCCGCTGGCAGGTGATCGTCCTGGCGGACGCCGACCGCCTCACCGAGGGCGCCGGCAACGTCCTGCTCAAGGCGGTCGAGGAGCCCGCCCCCCGCACGGTGTGGCTGCTGTGCGCACCGTCGATCGAGGACGTACTGCCGACCATCCGCTCCCGCTGCCGCCACCTGAACCTGCGCACCCCGCCGGTGGACGCCGTGGCCGACGTCCTGGTCCGCCGCGACGGCATCGAGCCCGAGCTGGCCGCGCGCGTCGCCCGCGCCACCCAGGGCCACATCGACCGGGCGCGGCGGCTGGCGACCGACGAGCGGGCCCGGGAGCGCCGGGCCGCCGTGCTGCGGCTGCCGCTCCAACTCGACGACATAGGCGGCTGTTTGAAGGCCGCGCAGATGCTGGTGGACTCGGCCACCGAGGACGCCAAGCAGGTCGCCGAGGAGGTCGACGCCAAGGAGACGGAGGAACTGCGTGCCGCGCTGGGCGCCGCGGCGGGTAGCGGCGGCCGGATGCCGCGCGGCACGGCGGGCGTCATGAAGGACCTGGCCGACCGGCAGAAGCGCCGCGCCACCCGTACCCAGCGGGACACCCTGGACCAGGCGCTGACCGACCTCGCCGGTTTCTACCGCGACGTGCTCGCCGTCCAGTTGGGCACGTCGTCGCCGATCGCCAACGCCGAGGTGGGCGACGCCATCAACCGCGTGGCGGCGTCCGGCCGCCCCGAGAACACCCTGCGCCGCATAGAGGCGGTACTGGCCTGCCGGGAGGCACTGGACGGCAATGTGGCGCCGCTGCTGGCGGTGGAGGCGATGACCATGGCGCTGCGCGCGGGCTGACCCGGCCTGACCGGGGTGACCCGACCGGCCGTCAGGCGGTTGGTGCCTTCGGGTGATCCTCGGGCGCCGCGCGGTTGGCGGCGCGCCCGTTGGGGGCAAGCCTTGCACGCTGCTGCGGGCCGGTCGGCCCGCGTCGTCCCCCCCAGGTTGGTGCGTCGGTGGATTCTGCCCTGCTGACTACGGCGCCGCTCGCGGCACTCGCCGTCGTGGTGGCGCTGCTCGCCCGTGCCACCGTGCTGCGCTGGTACGCCGAACGCCGCGGCCGCGTCTACGAACTCCCCACCGACTACCGCCCGGTGGCGTTCCGCGCCGCCGCCGCGCTGCTGGTGCTGGCCACCGCCATCGGCTACGCGATCCAGCTGCCGGACACCGGAACCCGCCCCAGCACCGCCTCAGCCGCCGACCCCGCGTCCGCCCGGCGCCCCGCCGCCGTACCCGCACCGGTGAACCGCACCGCCCACCCCGTATCCCGGCCGGTACCGCACCCCGCTCCGCGGCAGCCGCGCACCGTGGCCCATCCGGCCGACGGCGCCCTGCAGGAACTGCCCGACGGCACCAGGGTCTGGCTGCCCGCGCAGTACGGCCGTCCGGGCGACCAGCCGCTGCCGCTGGTCGCGGCCTACGTTCCGGGCGACCGGGACGGCGAGCGGCTGTACGCCGCGCTGGCGGCCTCGGTCACCCATGGGCTGGCCGATCCGGTGATCGTCGTCCAGCCGCGCGACTGCGCCACCGAGCCGTCCGCGGCCCTGGACACCGCCGCCCGCCACTACCGCACCGCCCGGGGCCGCACCGCCCGCGCTGTGATCGGCCTGGGGAACCGCGCCCAGTGCGCGGTGCGCGCCGAACTGTCCCACCCGGAGCGGTACCGCGCCGCGGCGGGCGTCTCCGGCACGTACGACACCGCCGTCCCACGCATGACCTGGGGCGCCCGGCCGCGGTTGCTGCTCGCCGCAGCGGCGGGCGAGGTGCGGCAGCGGGCCTCCGGTCTGCGGCTGCGGGCCGCGCTGCGCCGCGGCGGGGTACGGGCCCGCTTCCTCGACGGGGTCACCCGTGACCCGGCACTCGGCGGCGACGCCCGGCGCCATCTGCTCGCCCTGGTCTCCGGCTACCTCACGGAGGAACTGCATCCGCACGCCTACCGCCACCGCCATCCGTACCGGCACCGCCATCGGCACCTGTACCGGCACCGCCTGAGGTACGGCCACCTGCGGCACTGGCTCACCCGGATGGCGGTCCTGCGCGGCTCCTGGCGGGAGGCGGTCCGGCGGACCCGCTGACCGCGCGGCGGGTCGAAAACCCGACCGGGCAATCACTCAGAAGAACTCGCGGAAGTACGCATACCGGACCACGGTGTGGATAGGCTCGCGAAACCCGACGGGAGGACCTGTGGCACCCATGGACACCGCACGCCTGCTCCGTACCTCCACGACCGTGCTCGCCGTCGCGGGCCTGCTGCTGTCCGGTTGCTCGGCCGGGACCGGACACAGCGCCGCCGCCTCGACGCCCACCGGAACCATCGCCGCGTCGGACACCACACCCGCCAACCGCGCGGCCGCCCCGCTGGCGCCGCTGCCCGCCGCGGTCCCGGACGCCCTCAAGCCGTACTACGCGCAGAAGCTGGTGTGGCACGACTGCGGTTCCGCGGGCTTCCAGTGCACCACGATGAAGGCCCCGCTCGACTACGACCACCCGGTCGCCGCCGACGACCTCACCCTCTCCGTCACCCGAAAGAAGGCCACGGGTCCTGGCCAGCGGATCGGTTCGCTGCTGGTCAACCCGGGCGGACCCGGTGGCTCCGCGGTCGACTACGCGCAGATCGCCGCCGCCCGCTACCCCGCCCCGGTGCGTGCCCGCTACGACATCGTCGGGATGGACCCGCGCGGCGTCGCCCGCAGCGAGCCCGTCGTCTGCCTGACGGACCGGCAGATGGACGCGTTCACCGAGGTCGACAACGACCCGCACAGCCAGTCCGAGATCAACGCGATCAGCGCCGCCGACAAACGCTTCGCGGACGGTTGCGAGCAGCGCTCCGCGAAACTGCTCCCGCACGTCAGCACCATCGAGGCGGCCCGCGACATGGACATCCTGCGGGCCCTGCTCGGCGACGCCAAGCTCAACTACCTCGGTAAGTCCTACGGCACGATGCTCGGCGCCACCTACGCGGGCCTGTTCCCGTCCCGGGTGGGCCGCCTGGTGCTGGACGGCGCGATGGACCCCTCGCTGTCCGCGCTCGACGAGAGCCGCACCCAGGCCGAGGGCTTCGAGACCGCGTTCCAGGCGTTCGCCAAGGACTGCGTGCAGCACACGGACTGCCCGCTGGGCCGGACCACCGACGCCGCGGGCCGGTACATCGTCAGGTTCCTCGGCAACCTCGACGCGCATCCGCTGCCCACCGGCCAAAGCCGCCCCCTCGGCGAGTCACTGGGCACCTCCGGGCTGATCGAGGCGATGTACGCCAAGCAACTGTGGCCGGTGCTACGGGTGGCGCTGTCCGCCGCCAACCGCGGCGACGGCGGCCCGCTGCTCGCGCTGTCCGACCAGTACTACGAGCGCTCCAGCGACGGCTCGTACTCGAACCTGATGTACGCCAACGCCGCCGTGAACTGCCTCGACCTGCCGCCCGCCACCCGTAGCGTGGCCGACGTGCAGGCCGTACTGCCCGCCTTCCGCAAGGCGTCGCCGCACCTCGGGCCGGACTTCGCCTGGATGAGCCTGAGCTGCGCCTCCTGGCCGGTCAAGGCGACCGGGCGGCCGATGCGGATCGAGGCCAGGGGCGCCGCGCCCATCGTCGTCGTCGGCACCACCCGCGACCCGGCGACCCCCTACGAGTGGGCCCGCTCACTCGCCGGACAGCTCTCCTCCGGCCACCTGCTGACCTACCAGGGCGACGGTCACACGGCCTACGCCAGCGGCAGCGACTGCGTCGACACCGCAGTCAACCTCTACCTGCTGGAGGGACGGGTCCCGCCGACCGGCAAGACCTGCTCGTGACCGCCGCGCGCTGCTCAGCACGCGCCGCTCCCGGCGAAGCCACCCGGCACGACCACGACGGCCGCGCAGAGGCGAGCGGAGGCGCTGAGCGCGCTGCGCGCGCCGCCGAACGCGCCCACACGGCGCCCAGCCCGCTCCCCGCAGATCCGCCACCGACCTCACCTCTTTCGCCACGCTAAGTAGCGATACGCACCATCCCTCCACGTGCGGAGCACCCCCGCGCACTGTGTAGACTTAGCGCCGTTGCGACGCCTTCCACGGCCCGCAGCACGCCGCCTTAGCTCAGTCGGCCAGAGCGACGCACTCGTAATGCGTAGGTCAAGGGTTCGATTCCCTTAGGCGGCTCGTAGAGGAACCGCAGGTCAAGCCTTTGACCTGCGGTTTTTCTGTTCTCGTGACCATGGAAATCACTCAGATCGGACACTCTCGTTCTATGCATCGCAATGCGTAGGCCAGCGGTTTCGTTGTTAGTGGCGAAGCTGTACGGCCGCGGTCCTGACCTGGTCATTTCCCGACGACGGCAGGTTTTGATCGTCCCTGGCGTGCGGCTCCGGGGGACGGGCGGTGGACGAGACTGCACGGGTGCTGCAATTGGGGCAGAGGCAGGGGGCGGGCCAGGTGAGCGAACAGAGGCGAGGCGTTGGTGTACGCCTACAAGTGCGCGGGGCTCCGACGATGTTCGGTTCGTCCTGCGACTGGTCAGTGGCACTGAGCGGACGGCGCCTGGGTGGCGGCGCACTGCACTCGCCCGCAGGGTGAAGCGCCTACCGGCGGAGGGCTCACAGGAGCGGCCGACGGTGACCGGGGTCATCCTGGCCAGGTCCACTCCGGTCGCGGTACGGCGGGGAAGGGCTGCAGTCCGAGGTAACGTCGGTAAGCGGCGTGGAGCCCCGCGGCCTCGCTCTCGGGAGGGAATGCGAGGTCGGCGAAGGCCACGTCGCCCCGCCTTCCGCATGGCCGTTGGCAGTGGGCGGTCGCCTCCGCACGGCCGGACGGAGACCCTATATGCGTGACGGTCACTGTCTGGCCGAGGAGTTGTGCCTGAGCAGGGACGTCGATGACGTCCTCCAGGACGGTCTCCCAGGCAGCTGATTCTTCCTCTTCACCGTAGGCGTCGACGAGGACGATCTCGATCACGCGATCCAGGTCGGACTCGTCCATGGTGATGCCTCTCCTGCGTGTTCGTGGTGACGGCCTGGCGTCTGCCTGGTGGGGGTGGGTGCCAGGCACTGGCCATGCTGCGGGGTGACGCTCGGGTCAGGTACAGGATGGTGAACCGCAGCACTTCTTGTACTTGTGGTCCGAGCCGCACCAGCAGGGCCCGTTGCGCGGTGGGGGCCAGGCCAGGGTGCGTTCGGGGCGGTTGGCGGCGCACCACTCGCCGTAGTCACGACGGGTCTGGCGCTCGGCGGGGTCCTTGCCCGTGCTGCGTGAGTAGGCGTCGTAGTCGTTGATTGTGCCGTGCACGATGACGGTACGGGCGGCGCCGGCGTCGCTGTAGCCCTGGGCCTCGCGCTGGAGGAGAGCGCAGTAGTGCGCGTAGTCCTCGCCGTACAGTTCCGTTGCTTCCGGCCAGTGTGCGCGCACGGCCGTGAACTCCGGCTCTGGCCAGTGCAGGATCACCGCGTTGTAGGCCGCGCCGTCGTCCGGCAGGAGGCCACGCTGCCGGGGTACTGCCTCGGCCAGAGCCTCGAAGAGTTGTCGGGCGGCCTGGCGGCTGCGTTCGTCTTCTTCCTCGGCCTGCTCATCCAGCGCGTCCGGTTCCAGCCCCTTCTCTCGGCGCAGCTCGCTGCGGAGCATGAGCATGCGCGCGTGGGCGCTCGGCAGGATGCCCTCCTCGCTCGCGTCGGCTGGCTGGCAGGAGCGGACGAGGCCCGCGTCGCACCAGGCGATGGCGTCCTCGCCCCGCTGCTGCACGTCGAGCATGACGGCGACATCGGCATAGACATCGAGGTCCGGCTCCGGGGCGGTGTCCAGAGCGTGGCGGAGCGCGGCAAGCTGCTCGTCGGCTTCCGTGCTCCGCCCAAGGGCCAACAGCTGCTCCGCGACGCCGGCCTGCGCGGCGTGCGCCTGTTCGCCGCTTCGGCCGTGCACTTCGGTGAACAGTTCCAGGGCGCGCTCGTGGTCGCCGTCGAAGGCGTGTTGATGTGCCGCGTCCAGCAGTGCTTGCTCGGCGTCGGGGTGCTCTGCGTGGCGGCGGGCCCAGTCCTCCAATTGTGCCGCGGTGGGCTCCTCGTCCAACTGACCGAGGAAGGACTCGTATTGCGAGTTTCCGGCAGTTGCGGCTGCGCGCATGGTCACCCGGTCAGCCTACCCCTTGTACGGAGCGTGCATATGTCCCCGCTGTCCAGGTCTCCGCCCTGTCCACCGGAGGCGATCGAAGGAAGCGCTCGGGTAGCGGGGGATCGGCTGTCGATGGCGTCGGACCGTGGTGTCCGCTGGGGGGCCGGCTCGCGGTGTGGAGCCACGTTGTGCCCGCTCCGTCTGCACGGAGCGGCCTGAGAGCGTGAGGACCACGGCCATTGCGGGTCATCGAAGTTGGGCGCTGCGGATGTGTCCGCAGGCTCCCTGCGCCACCTGGCGCAGCCGGGTCGTGATCCGGGCACAGGCCGGGAGCTGCGGCACCTGCTCGGTGAACGATCGGTGCGGGCGGGCTCGCGGCAGAAGCAGCGGCGGTTGTGCCAACGGGACTGCAGCCCGTGCTCGCCGTAGGGCAGGTTCCGTGGACGGGCGACGGCGGTGGCCTTCGGGCTCGCAGTGATCAACCTCCGGGCAGGCCCGCGCCCCGTCGTCCGCGGCGACCGGGTGCACCCGCCGGGTGCCGTCCTCCAGCCGCTCCACCCGTGCGACAGCCACGCCGTCCAGGTCCAGAGCAGCGACGTCGTACAGGTCCGCGCGTGCGGGTGCTCAGTGCCCGTGGAGATCGGCGAGCAGCCGGTCGAGGAGGTGTTCCTCCTCGACGCGGATGGTGTGTTGGGTGAGGGCGGGTGCGAGGGCGGGGTCCCAGGGGGTGGGGGCCGGGGTGCCGGTGGTGAGCGGGCTGCCGAGGCCGCGTTCGACGGCGGCGAGGTAAGAAGGGGTGTCGTAGCGCCAGGGTGTGGCGGTCGGCAGGCGCAGGATGCCGGTGGCGATGCGGATGCCGCCCCAGTCGAAGTCGCCGTGGTAGGCGATCGGGTGGCCCTGGTCGGCGATGTGGGTGAGCAGGGCGCGGGCGGCGGCGGACAGGTTGCCTTCCACGCAGACCAGCGGCGGGCAGCCGGGGCCCAGTTCGTCGGCTGCGGCGGCGAGGACGGCGGGGTTCTCGCAGACGTGGACGGTGTGCCCGTTCAGGCCGAGCTCGGGCAGTTCCTTGACGACCTGGCGCAGCGTCAGGACACAGGGTTCGCCACCGTCCCGGGCGGCGGCGAGGATGCGGCCGGTCGCGGTGCGGGTGGATCCGGGCAAGCCGAGGACGAGGACCCGGGAGGAGAGGTCGTCCAGCGCCACTCCGACCGCGGCCCAGGCGGCTCGGCGGCCCTCGGCACCAGTGGCTGTCTCGGCGGGCAGCGCGGCGAGCGCGCGGACGGCGGAGAGGACGAGTGCGGCCAGCAGGCGGCCGTCGTCCAGGGCGTGTGCGTCGCCGAGAGTGCGGGCAGCGAGGACGGGGAGGGTGAGTCCGTCGGCGGGGAGCGCGGAGAGTACCCGTACCGCGTCGGCGGCGAGCTGCCGCGCGGCTACGGGATCGCCTCCGGAGAGACGTTTGAGCAGGCCGGTGGCCTCCACCTTGGCTCGCCAGGGCGCGAGTTCGGCCCGGTCGGCGACGGCGGGGTGGTCGAGTTCGGCCAGCGCCCGTTGCCAGGCGGCCGCGAGGGCGGCGTCCTGGGCCCGCCGGTCGGTCACCGGGCCGGTCAGGGCGACCACCGCCGCCGCGAGGCCGTCCGGGCAGGCCAGCGATTCACGCAGCACGCGGTCGACCTCGGCCAGTGGCACGGTCAGGGAGTTCCCCGAGCGCAGTCGGCGGCCGAGCAGCAGCTCGACCGCGCGACGTTGTTCGGGGGTGGCGGCCTTGAGTGTGGCGGGGGTGTCCAAGGGCCGCCCGGTGGCGAGCCGGTCGCGGGCGCGCTCCAGCAGCCAGGCGGTCTCGGGGCCGCCGAGCAGGCGACGCAGCCGCGGCAGGTCCGTCATCGGCTACTTACCGTCGAGCAGGGACGGTTGCGTCTGTCCGGCGGCCACGGTCTGGGCGGGGATATAGGGGACGGGCCGGGTTTCACGGGTGCGTGCGGTGCCGTCCCAGCGCCAGGGGGTGACCAGGACGGCGTCGATGCCCTCGCGGCGGCTCAGCTGGGCGATGGCGACGCCGGGCACGGTCGGGTAGCAGGCCCACTCGCGTTCGCTGGTCATCACCACGTCCAGGTCGAACGAGGCGAGCAGGCCGAGGCACTTGGCCCGGGAGTCGTCGTCGACGCCGGCGAACGCCTCGTCCAGGGCGATCAGGCGCGGGGCGTGCGGGCTGCCGGAGGAGTAGTGCGAGGAGGCGGCGGCGAACAACGGGACGGAGGCGGCGAGCACGCGTTCGCCACCGGAGGCCGGACCGGTGGCGGGCCGCCACTGGCCGTCCTGGCGGCGCTGGATGGTGAAGGCGTGCCAGGCGCGGTAGTCCAGGGCGCGGGTGAGCTGGTCGGCCCAGGAGTCGCCGGGGTTGTTCTCGCGGTCCTGCGCGATCCGGGCCTGGAGGAACTCGCCGACCGTCGCCCGGTCGGTCGGGGTCCAGGCGTCGGAGGACTGGCGTAGCAGACGGGTGCGGACGGCCTCCAGGCCGGGCGGCGCGTCCTTGGCAGGCTGCCAGACCAGGCGCAGGGCCATGCCCGTGGAGGTGGGCCGGGCGGCCAGGTCCTCGTTCATCGCCTGCACCTGTTCCTCGGCGGTGGCGATCAGTTCTTGGAGGGCTCCCGCGACCTCACCGACCAGGTGGTTCTCCAGCAGTTCGCGCTCCTTGGCGGACAGCAGCCGGGTGCGCTGTTCGACCTCCCCGCGCAGCGAGGCGACGAGGGCGGGCACGTCGTGGGTGCGCCCCTGGAAGACCACATCGACGATCATGATGCCGTCGTGCAGCGTCATGCCGACCGAATGGCCGTGGCGGCCGAGGGCGTCGGTGAGCGTCTTGTGCTCGGCGGAGATCCGCTGCTGGATCAGTTCCCAGCGACGCTCGGAGTCGTCGGTGCCGTCGAGTTCCTGGTTGATCGTGCGGGCCAGGGCCACTGCCGGGGTGGGGGCCCAGGGCTCGTCCAGGGGCAGGACGGCTAGTTCGGGAAGAGCTGCGGTGAGCAGGCCGGTGGCGGCGAAGGCGTGGAGGGCGGTCACGGCCCGGTCGCGTTCGGCGGTGGCCTCCTCGATCCGGGCGCGGATCTCGCCGCAGCGTCCCTCGGCGCGGGCGCGGGCGGTCATGGCCTCGTCTCGCCTGCGGCGGGTGGTCTTCTCCTCGGCGTCCCGGGCGGCGATCGCCGCGTCGGTTTCGGCCAGCCGCCGGTACAGCTCCTCGACGCTCGCTCCGACCGTCTCGGCCAGCACTCGGTGACGTTCGGCCGCCGCGTCGGCCGCCGCGTCGGCCGTGCGACGGGCTGCGGTCTCGGCCTCCTCGGCCTCGGCGAGGGCGGTGGCGGCGGTCTCGGCCTCCGTGGCGGTCTCAGCTGCGAGGGCGGCGGAACGAGTCCGGGCAGCGGCGGCCGGAAGCAGCGCGGCGAGGGCGGCGGCGTAGCCGGACACGGCGTCGCGGACCTGTTCGAGTTCTGCGCGTGTGGTGGGCAGGCCGGTGTCCAGGGCGTACTCGTGGACCTCGCGGTCGGCGCGTTCCGCGTCCTCTTGGCGGGCGGCGGCCTCCCGCTCGGCCTCGGCCAGGCGGTCCGTCAGGCGGAATACGGACTCGGCCTCATGACCGGCGCGGGTGTGTGCCTCGCGCAGTGCGTGATCGGAGGGCTGGGCCTGCTGCTCGGCGGCGAGCGTATTGGCCCGGGCCCGGACGACGCCGCGCTGCTCGTCCAACTCCTCAAGTTCGGCGGCGAGTTCGCCGCGCCGCGCGGCCAGCTCGGTGAGCCGGGCGCGGCGGGCGGCCTCCCGGGCGCCTTCGCCGATGTAGTGGGCGGCGGGCTTGCTCCAGCGGCCGGTCAGGGCGCCGATCCGGTACCGGCCGCAGGTGGCCACCCAGGTGTGGTGGTCGGTGTCGGCGCCGAGGGCGATCGTGGCGAGGACGGCCTGGACCGCGGCGTCGTCGAGGGCGGCGGCCGACGGGTCGGCGCGGTCGAGGGCCGGGCGCAGCACGGCGGCGAGGCTGGTGCCGGGGGCCTTGCCGCCGGACAGCAGGGTGGCGTCGTCGGCGTCGAGCAGGGTGCCGTGCGGGGTGAGCCAGGCGTCCAGCAGCCCGGCTGCTTCCAGCGCGGCCTCGATCCCGGCACGATGCTCGGCCGGTAGGCGTCGGCGAAGTCGACGGCCCGCCACAGCGGCGCTCCCGGACGATCGGCGCGGGCGCCCGGGTCGCGGGTGTACGCCAGGGGCGGGGTGTCGTGGCCGCCGGATTCCAGGCGGGCGATCTCGTCGTCCACGGCGGCGAGTTCGCGCCGTACCGCGGCGTGTCCGGCGTCGAGTTCGGCCTCGCGGCGGGTGAGCGCGCCCACGGCCGTGCGGTACGCCGCGGCGGCGGCCTCGGCCGCCGGGTTGCGTCCGGCCAGGGTGTCCGTCCAGGCTTCCAGGGCCGCCAGGGCCTCGTCGGGGCCGGGCAGGCGCAACTCGGCCGTGCCGGCGGCCCAGGTGCGCCAGGCCGCGGTCAGGGCCGCGCCCTGCTCGGCGACGGCCTGCGCGGCCTCGGCGGACCGCTCGCGGGCGGCTGCGAGGTCGGCGGAGCGGCGCGCGGCCTCGGTCTGCGCCGTACGGGACCGCCCGCGAGCCTGCTCGGCCTCGGCGACCAGCGCTGCCAGGCCGGCGACCGTCTGGCGGCGGTGTGCGACCGCCCCCTCACCCGCCCGGCGGGTGTCGTGGAACGGTGCGTGGTCGCCCTCCAGGGTCCCGGCCACCGGCGCGTGGTCGATTCCGGCCGCTTCGGCGGCGTGGCGTGCGGCGTCGTCGGCCAAGGCCAGGGCGGCCAGGTCGACCTCGTGCTGGGCGTGGGCGGCGGAGGCGCGGCGCTGCCAGTCGTCGGCTTGGCGGCGCGCGGTGCGGCAGGCGCTCGTGCGGTCGTCGGCGACAGCGCGCAGGGCTCCGGCGGTCTTCCCGGCCTGTTCCAGTTCGCGGGCGGCGTCCATCTCGGGGCTGCGGACGAGCGCGTCCCGGGTGGCGGCCAGGGTCTCCCGGGCGTCCTCCAGTTCCGCCAGACGCGCCTCCGCCTGCCCCAACTGCTCCTCGGCGCGGGCATGCTCGGCCTCGGCCTCGCCGAGGTCGCGGCCCAGGTGCTCGTACCGGCTGTGCGCGACGCGCAGTACGGACGACTGTCGCTTGGCCGCGATCTGCGCGTAACGGCGATAGTGGGTGAGAAAGTCGGCAGCAGCGCCGGATGCCTCGGCAAGCGCATCCAGGGCGTGCCGTTCCTCGTCCAGGCCGCGGAACGCCTCCGCGACCTCGCCGACAAGGGCGGGATCGAGCGGCGGCAGTGCCTCGGTGAGCGCCTTGGAGAGCAGCTTCTCGTCGGGTTTCTTCGACAGCTGCGGCTGGCGCAGCTGGATCAGCAGGTTGACCAGAGCCTCGTAACGGCCAGGACCGAGGCCGAACAGATGCTCGTCCACCGCCCTGCGGTACTCGGCCGCCGTGTCGTGGACCAGCCCGTGGCCCTGCAGGGCCTCGCGCAGCCGCTCCCGGGTGTACGGCACGCGGGTGGCGGACATCAGCGGCAGCTCCGGGCCGACGCGCAGGGACGTGGTGAAGAACCAGTGCTTGGCGATGCCCCTGCCCTTGACCGCTTTCAGACCGCAGCCGACCGTCCGGTACTGCGGCTCACCGTGCTCACCGAGCCGCCCGAACTCCAGCCAGGTGTAGCCCGTGCGTTCGTCGTGCGGGTGTTTGCCACCCAGGAGCAGGTTCCACTCCATCCGCTTGCCGCGGTCGCCGTCCGGTTCGACCCGGTGCGCGGCGAGCTCGCCGTCCAGGAGGAAAGGCAGGGCGAGCGCCAGCACCTTGGACTTCCCGGTGCCGTTGTTGCCGCGCAGCAGCAGCCGGCCGTCGTGGAAGCGGAACTCCTCGGCGTCGTAGTAGAAGAGGTCGACCAGCCCGGCGCGCAACGGCTGCCAGCGGGTGCGGGTCGGCTCGGGCAGAGGAGTGGTCATGCGCGGGAACGGGCCTTTCGAATGGTCGGGGCGGCCAGGGCGTAGCGGACCAGCGCCGGCTTGGCGGTGACGGTCGCGCCCTCCCGGGTCACCAGGTCGAGGGCGGCGAGCCGGTCGAGAGCCTGGGCGAGCAACTCCGCCGCCGCGGCGGGTTCGGCAGCGCCCTTGCGCCAGTACGAGCGGTGCCGCACGGCCAGTCGCCGTACGAGCTCGACGAGTTGCGGCTCGGTGCGGTGGCCTTCGGCGGTGGCGAGGTGGGCGGCGACCAGCAGGGTGGCATGGCCGTCGGTGCCCTGCTCGGGCATCCGCAGGTCGGTCAGCTCGTCCTCCGGGTCGACCATGGCGATCCCCTCGGCGCGCATCTCGGCCACCAGGCCGGTGAGTTCGCTGATCCTGCGGGTGATCGCGTGTCGCTGGGACACCAGGTAGGTGCGCTCGTCCTCCGGCAGCTCGGCGTAGTACACCACCGGGTCGTCCAGCAGTCTGCGGGTGAGCCGGTGGCGCAGCGCCCGCAGCCGCAATTCCTCGGTGTCGGGCGTGACGTCGGAGGTGAGCAGGGTCAGGCGCTCGTCCGGGGCGGCGGTTTCGACGGTGGACGGGCCCCGGGTCGCGGCGAGCAGTGCGGCCAGGACGCGCCGCCGCACGTCGTAGAGGACGTCGTTGGATGCCTCGGACAGGTACGCCTCCTCGGCGCCCGCCACCCGGTTCAGGACGCCCCAGTCCAGCAGCAGCCGTACCACGGCCACCAGGTCGGAGCGCTCCTCGCGGCGGTCCATCCCGAACTCGATCCCCGCCGCTACCAGCTCCGGGTCGCCGGCCGCCGTCAGCACGCCGTCGGCGAGTCGGCCGAGGGTGATCTGGGCGTCGGCCCGCTCCAGTACGGCGAGCGCCAGGCAGAGCAGCACGTAGCGGCGGCGGGTGAACGGCACCCTGGTACGCGGCGCCCGGGCAGGCCTGGTCGCGTCGTCCAGTCGGGCGGGCGACTTGTACAGGCGCGCGGTCTCGGCGTCGACCACGAGCCGCCACCCGGTCTCCTGGGTGAACCACGCCGCCAGCTCGCCCGCGTGTTTGCGGACCAGCCGGAACTCCTCGCTTCTGCTGGTCAGCAGCGGCGAGGCGAGCAGCGCGCGGGCGGCTTGGCGCCGCTCGGCCTGGACGTCGGTGTCGGTCATGCCGGATTCCCCGTGGGTGCGAGGTCGATGATCTCGATGATGTGTTCCGGTCCGGAGAGCACGCCGTCCGTGGTCGGAATCTCCACCGTCGTGTCCGGGTCCACGAGCTTCAGCCGGACCTCCATGGTGCCGTCCCCGGTGAGCGCCGAGGACTCGCTCTCGCCCGGCACCCGTGCCGAAAGCGCGTCGCCGAGCACCGCGAGGAACAAGCGGAACGCGTGCGGGTCGAGCCCGTCCGGGCTGGCCAGCTCGGAGAGAAGCACCGGGCCGTCGGTGGCCAACCGGGCCCGGGCGGCAGCGGTCTGGGCGGCCTCCAGCTCGACCTGCTCGGCCAGCACCTGCCGCGCCGCCGTACGGTCCGCGACCCGGTTCGGCATGCCGCGCCGCTCGTACGAACCGGTCTCGCGCAGCCGCGGGCTGATCTCCAACGGCGGGGCCTCGGCCCACGGCGTGGTGGTGGCGAGGTCCGCTTCCTGCCAGGCCGTCTCGGTGGCGGCGTCGACCGTCAGATGCCGGGCCGGAGTGAGGGCGAAGGCCGCCCGCCACAGGCGGTGCGCGGCGGCGTCGTCCGGGGCCTGCGCGAAGAACCGGGCCAGCGCCCGGAAGTCGGCCGACCGGTCCGAGCGGCCGCCGCGCCGTTCGTTCAGCGCCGCGACGGTGTTGACCAGGCCGGTGATCGCGCTGACCGCCGCACCGCGCAGCAGTTTCGCCTGGGAGGGCTGCCGTGCTGAACGGCTGAGGAACCAGTCGGCCAGGCCCCGCCAGCGGTTCTCCCACGCGGTCAGCGCGGTCTGCGTCGCCTGGGCGCGCGCCTGCTCCGCCTCCGGCTCGTCCGAGTCGGGTACGGCGTCACCGGCCTCCCGACGGGCTGCCGCGAGCAGCAATCGCTCCACACCGGCCGAGTTCAGCCGGGTGAGCAGGTCCGCGATCTGCGCGCCGCGGCCCGCCAGGTCGGCGATGAAGCGCTCGATGTACTCGACCAGCCGGTCCTTGTACGCGATGAACGCCTCCTCGTCGCCGTCCTGGAAGTCGATGGTGCGGCGCAGGGAGGCCATGAACGCCTGGGCATTGTCCGCCAGGCTGCCGAACCGCTCGGCGATCTGGAGCAGCAGCAGGTGAGCCTTGGCCGGGTCGGGGTCCTCCGTCTGCGCGAGGACCAGCAGCGAGCCCAGCTGCTCGGCGATGTCCGCCAGCGCCACCGACTGCAACTGGCCGCGCCGGCCGAGCGCCTGCTCGTACACGGCCATCGCGCGCAGCGCGGCCTGACCGTGGCGGGTGAGCTGGTACAGGTAGCGCGCCCGGTGGAAGTCCTCGACCGAAGTCACCCGGCCGGTGTCGGCGTCCGCCCGGAGGTTGCCCCATTCGACCAGCTTCTCCAGCGCCGCGCCGACGGCCTCGACCGACACCGCCGTCGCGTCGTCGGAGCCCTGGCGCAGCTCGGCGGCCACGTCCTCCGGCCGCAGATGGACGATGAACCGCTCCCGCGCCTGCGCGAACACGGCCAGGACCTGGCTGTAGAGAGCGGCGTTCGGCGCCTGCAGATGGGCGAACGGCTGGGGCGGTGGAGCATCGGACACGGGCCCCAGTTTCCCAGACCCGCCACCTGCTCGGGCGGGAACCGGCAACTCGTCGTTGCCGGGCCGCCTGTCGGCACAGCTGTACCTGTGCGCCCTGCGACGACACGGCCAGGTGGCAGAGAATCCTCAGTCCGCCTGTGAGGTGCGGCAAACCTCCTGCGGATCTGCACTTTGCATGCTTTGCAGCTATGATGCCAGCATGACTGCTCTGACGATTCGGGACGTCCCGGATGACCAGATCCAGACCCTGAAGGTTCGTGCTGCCCAGGCCGGCAAGTCCCTCCAGGCTTACTTTCTCGATCTCATCGCGCGCGAGACATCCAAGCCCACCATGGCGGAGATGGTGGCTCGCCTGAACCGGGAGACCACGGCCAGCGTCAGCACGCAGGACGTGCTGGCCGCGATCGACGAGGCCAGGACCGGGCGGTGAGCGAGACGGTCGTCATCGACTGCTCCGCCCTTGTGCACTTCCTCACCAACCACGACCCGCTCGGCGTTGCCGTCCGCAACCGCGTGGGCGCCGCCGACGCCGTTGCCGTGCCCACGCTCATCGACTACGAGATCCAGTCCGCACTGCTCGGCATGAGGAGAGGGGGCAGGCTCACGGGACGGGAAGTGGCCAAGGCCATTGATGCCTACCGGCAGCTCCCACTCGTCCGGCACGAGACGCTCTTCCTCTGGGATCGCGTTCAGACGCTCCACGGAGACCTGAGCGCCTACGACGCCCAGTACGTCGCCCTGGCCGAGGCTCTCGCCGCCACGCTGATCACCAGTGATGCGAGGATCGAACGGAGCGGTGCCGCGAAATGCGGCATCGAGGTCTTCGGCTCGAACTGACAGCGACGCGGCCGTGGGGCCGCTGACTTAAGGACGCACGGGCGTGCCGGTGAAGCTCGGCAAGCTGCCTGTCGGAGGACACCCACAACTCGACCCCAACACCTCGCTTCGCTGCTCAGTCACCCTCCGGTGGACAGCCGGTGGACGGACGCCTTTGGACGGTGCAGCACGAGGCATCACAGGTCAGGACGCCGCACCTGCTCCGACCAGGCACAACGGCATCAGAGAGCACGAGCCAGCATCACGCAGCATGATCGCTCATGGTCTCGTAATGCGTAGGTCAAGGGTTCGATTCCCTTAGGCGGCTCCGAGGGAAGCCCAGGTCAGATGTTTCTGCCTGGGCTTTCGGTGTTTTCGGATGCGTGGTGTCGCCGGGCTCGGGCGGTGTTGCCGTCCGTGGTCCGGCTGGCTGTGGGGGATCGCCGTCGTAAAGGCGGTGGTTACCGACGCGCGCCTCTTCGAGTGGCTGGCTGAGACGAGCGCCCGGCCGTGTGGACGTCGCTTCGCACTCCTGACTGGCCTTGCCCGTGGCGAGCCGCGCTAGAGTCTGGATCCGGGCAGGGGCGTGAGAACGTCGAGGTCAGGGTTGCTCCGGGCTTCCACGGCGTGCTGTTCGCGGGGGACGAGCACCAGGGCTGGAGGGCGTCGGAGGTCGGCACGAACGCCTCCGTGGCGAAAGTGGTCGGGCGCGAAGTTCAACTGACATCCCGGTCCCGCCGACCGAGCAGGGCTAAGGGCTGCGGTTCGTTACGCGATTGGAGCGCTGGGCGCAATGCCGACCATTTCCGTGATCACCCCGGTCTACGACGGTGGGGACGCCTACTTGCTGGAGGCGTACGAGTCCGTGGCGGCCCAGCGTCTGCCGAGCGGGTGGTCGGTGCAGTGGCTCGTGCAGGAGGACGGCAAGACCGGGCGGCCGCTGGATCGGCTGCCTGACCGGGAGTGGATCTGCAAGGGGGCGGGCCGGGCTGGCGGTGCCGCACGCACGCGCACCCTTGCCCTGCCGCGCGTCGAGGGGATGCTGATCCGCACACTGGACGCCGATGACCTGTTCCCGGACGAGTACACGCTCGCCCGCGACATCGAGGCGCTGGCCGCCAACCCTGACCTGGGGTGGACGGTCGCACCCGCCGTCGACATGTATCCGGACGGTCGGCTCGTCCCCGGCCCGTGCGATCCCCCGCCCGGCCGTCTGGCGTCCGGCTTCCTCGCCGAGAGCCTGCGCGCCGGCACCCTGCCGGTCATGGGTACCACCGCCACGATCTACACCGAACTGGTCTTGGCTCATGGCGGCTGGCCTGCCATCCCCGCGTTCGAGGACGTCGGCCCGCTGCTGGCCGCCGAGGCGGTCGTCGATGGGTGGATGCAGGAGAAGCCCGGCGAGATCTACCGTAAGCACTCAGCTCAGCAGACCGCTGCGTCGGAGTACCGCGACGAAGCCGAGAAGGCCACGCGTATCGGGATAGTTCTCAGTCGTGCCGATGTGATCCGCCGCCTTGGCTGGACGTGGCGACCGCGCGAGGCAGTCACGATCTAGATGTATTGATCATGAGCGTGGATCTCCCCTGCTGTCCTTCCAAACTCGACGGCAGGCGGGCCCCAGCTTCACTTCTCTGACCTGGGAAACTGGATCTGGTGGCACCTTCCACCACCAACCGTCACGATCATGTACCCCCTCGTAATGCGTAGGTCAGGGGTTTGATTCCCTTAGGCGGCTCCGAAAAGGGCCAGGTCAGCTGGAAGCCCAAGACGTAGGCCCGCGCCCGCTCCGCTCACGCATCGCTCGCCCACGCAAGTCCACGGCACCTCGGCCGTGTGACGCGCCATTCCCCGAGCAAGACAAAAGGCCAGGTCAGCGATGAGGCCAAGAAGCAGGGCAAGCGGGATGTCGCGCGCGATCCGCTTGCTGCTGTCGTCGTCGAGCGCGACGACGCGGAAGCCGCTGTCGGTCTTGGGGCCGGAGGTCTCCACCTCCCAGCCGTCCTGCACGAGTTGGGTTGTCACCGTGAGGGTGTGGTTGGCGAGATCGGTCTCGGACCGGGGTTGCCCGCACGCCTCGCCTCGGCGCGGGCCGCGGAAGGCGATGAGGTGCCACATCGCGTACAGCCGGTCGCCCGCGACGTGGTCGAGGAAGGCGCCGGTCTGCTTCGGCGTCCAGACCATGACGGACGACGGTTTCTCGCCGGTCTCGCGCCACTTGGCCACCCGCTCGTCCGTCCACACCAGCGCCTTGGGCTTGCGTACGGGGTCGAGTTCGTGGCTGACACGCAGCCGGTCGAGCCGGATGTGCCCGAGGCGGGGCTTGAGGTGGATGCGGATGTCCGTCTCGTAGCGGCTCACCCCCGGCTTGCGGATGCGCTTGGCGGTGAGCCACCGGTCGAGCCATCGTCAGGTACATGGTCTGACCTTTGGGTGTTCAATGAGGCCAGAGGGTCGTCCGGGCCGTAGGGGATCAGGCGGAGAGTGCGGGCTCTGGCACTCAGTTCGGTGGCGTGGGCCAGTAGCAGGTCGAGATCGTCTGTGCCGACATGGAGGAAACGGCCGGCGAGCGGGTCGAGTTCGCCGGCTGCCAGTCGGACCAGCGCGGTGGTGATGAGGTCCATCGCCGTCCAGTCGGTCCGGCCGGTGCACAGCGCCATGCCGAGCGTCATGTCGGTGCGAACCATGCCGGGGCTGATGTCGAACACCAGGACCCCGTGTCGTCGCAGCGGCTCCGCGATCATGCCGGACAGGCCGAGCAGCGCCATCTTCGATGCGCTGTAAGCGGAGTAGTGCGGTTCGTGTCGCAGGGCGAGGATGGAGTTGATGTTGACAATCCGGCCGCCGGTTCCGGCGACCATCCCCGGTAGCACGGCACGGCAGAGGTTGACGGTACCGCGCACGTTGGTCTCGTAGGTGTGCCACCACTGGTCGCCGTCGGCCTCCCAGAGCGGCACCTCGTGCCGGTCGACCGAACCCGCGTTGTTTACCAGCAGATCGACCGGGCCGACGGAGTCGACCGCAGCGCGCACCTGGTCGGGGTCGGTCACGTCGGCGCGCAGTTCGACGACGGGCACGTCGAACTGCGCACAGGCACGGGCGGTTCGGGCCAGTGGCTCCGGGCGGCGGCCCAGCAGGGCGACCGACATGCCGGCTTCGGCCAGCGCGGCGGCGATCGCGCTGCCGATGCCGCCGCCCGCGCCGGTGACCAGCGCCTGTCCACCGGTCATGCCGCTCCCACCGGCTGGACGATGCCCGCGTCGCGGGATTCCCGGAGAATCGCCTCCCGATCCCGCCAGTGCGCCCAGAACGCCCCGGTGTAGCCGAGCACGGTGAGGCTGGTCAGGAACGGATTGTCCGCGTAGTTGTTGTCGTGCTCGCTCGATCCGGACACCGTCGGCAGCATCACCCGGTAGTGGTCGGCGGGATCGATGAGGCTCCACAGCAGTTCGACCGAGCGATACCACCGCCCGGTCGGGTCGGTGACGGTGCCGGTGTCCTCGGTGAGCTCCGGCGAGAAGTAGCACACCAACCTGAAGTCACCGCGCTCGTCGAACATGAACTGCCGTTCGTACTCGACCGGGCCGTCGCACATGGCCAGCGGCTTGAGGACGATCGGGCCGGTGGCCGTGTTCGACTGGAGGCCCGGCAGGGTGCGCGCCCCGGCACACTCCTCGGCCATCGATATCCCCATCGGTGTGTAGGGGAACAGCCGAAGGCCGAGGGAGAAGGCGGTGACCGTCGCGTCGAGGGCCATGAACGCGTCGACGCATTCGCGGAGGGTCTGCTCGGTTTCGCCGGGCATCCCGAGCAGCGACTCGACCATGGTCAGCATGCCGTTGGCATGGCACAGCCGGACCAGGTTCTCGGTGTCGGCGAAGGTGTAGTAACTGGTGCCCTTCTCGGTGGTCTTCCAGCCCCGCAGCAGGTCCGGCCGGACGTGGTCGGTACCGACGTTGACGCCGGCGCAGCCGGCTTCGGCGAGCAGACCGGCGAGTTCCGCGTCGAATGGAGCCGGTTGGCAGTAGACCCACAGCCGGAGTTGGTGCAGCGGGCTGAATCGGCTCGCGTGCTTGCGGCGGACTATCTCGCGCAGCACGTCCTTGCTGTGCCCGATCGCGAGGTTGAACTCACTGTCGGTGGTGTGCTGGTCGAAGATGCCGTGCGCGGCCAGCGACTGCATCTCGTCGACGACGGCGGCAGCGTCGCGACGGGCGAATCGGACACCCTTGGCGTCGGGTTCGACGCAGTGCGAGCATCGGTAGGCGCAGCCGTTCTTGGTGAGGATGCCGGCCATGCCACCCCGCCGGTAGTACTCGAGGTTGTCCACCTTGAAGGGTGTGCCGGTGCGCCGGATGTAGGTGCCGGTCTGGTCCACCTGCCAGACCCGGGCCTCGTTGTAGCCGGTGTTCGGAAGCGGTTGTGTGCGTGGCCGGGAGGTGAGTGCCGGCGGCGGCACGCGGATGACGCCGTCCGGGGTGTTGCGGATCAGCCCGGCGACGGTGTTCGTCGGACGGCCGGTGACGAGCGCGTCGGCCAGGTCGCAGATGATCTCTTCGCCGGGGCCCTTGACGCCGTAGTCGATGCCGAAGTAGTCGACGAGGGCGAAGGGCATGGTGGAGAAGCCGATGCCGCCGCCGATGATCGGTGCGTCGGTCAACCGCCGTATTCCAGCGATGATTTCCCTGTGCTCACCGATGAACGGGCGCTGCTCGAAGGCGTACACGGTGTCGGTGTTGCGGATGGTCACGCCGACGAGCATCGGTGACCTGGTCGCGAAGTAGCCGTCCAGACAGGACTGCCAGTCGTCGCGGTGAAAGGTCAGGTCGAGCACCTCCACTGCGAAGCCGGCCCGCTCCAGTGCGGTGGTGAGCACGTCGAGTGCATAGGGTGCGATCGGTGGGTGCACCTTGTTCGGGTTGACCAGCGTGATCAGACCTCTGCTCATGGGAGCTCCTTGCCATGCTCGGTCGCGGCGCCGATGGTCACCGCCGCGAGTGCCTGTTCCGGCACCCGGCCCGACCGCCCGAGCAGCAGGAAGTACCTGCCCAGCTCGTGCAGTTGCCCGATACCCGTCAATCCCCGGTCCCAGCACGCGGTCTCCAGGTCGGCGCACTGCCAGCGCCGTGTGAAGAACTCCTCCACCAGGTCGGTCCGCACGTGTTCGACCTGGAAGTCCGGATGCCGCTGTCGGCGGGCCGCGTTCAACGTACCTGCGGCGGCGGCGCAGTTGCGCGCCAGCCGGACCAACGGCTCGGCGGAGTTGACCAGCTCCGGCAGCGTGTGGCCGGTACGTACGCCGGGCGCGGTGCGAAAGGATCGGACGAGAGCGGTGAGCACCAGGTCCCGGCCCGGCCGGGTGGCCAGTTCGGCGTCGGTGAGCCATTCGCGCATGCCTGGGCCGGGCTCATCTGCGGTGCCGAGTAGACCGGCCGCCCGCGCCGCGGAGAGTGCGCCCGCCGCGTCACCGCCGATGTGGCTGACCGCTGTGTGCCAGTTGATCTGTGGATACGCCGGCAGGAACAGTTGGAGGAAGCCGAGCGTGTGGTAGTCGCTGACCTGCCGGTCGCCACTCGGTGCCGGAGTGTTCTCCCATCGCCAGTCCGCCAGGTAGACCGTGTCCAGTGTGGCCGGCCTCGTGCCGCGCGATGGGAGGGCGTCGTCCGGCGTGGGATTGTCGAGCACCCAGCGCAGAGCCGATTCGGCGTCGAGAAGTTTTACGTCGGTGTTCCGGGGGTGCTCTGCGAGATAGTCGCGGGCCCGGGTGGCCGCATCGCGGAGCGGGGTGGCTTCGGTGATCCGCCACAGGGCCCGCCAGCTGCGCTGGGCGAAGGGCAGCTCCGCCGCTCGGGCGAACAACGCGTCGCGTTCCGCGGCAGTGATCGTGACGTCGACGGCGCACCCGAGGCCGTATCGTACCGAGACCAACGGGTCGGACATCTGGCGGTAGCCGTCCTCGCGGCTCAGGTGCGACACCGCTACCTCGTCGTCGGCGGTCACCGTGCCCTCGGCGTACCAGCGGAACACTTGGCCGATGCCGATCATGCCGAACCGGTGCAGTTCGGCCGCGCGCAACGCACCCATGCTGCTCGTCCCCGTCACCCGGACCCCGGAATGGATCAGGTGCAGGATCTCCTTGTGCCGCACAGCTGGCGCCTGCTGGAAGAGCCCGTCGATGATGAGCACGGTGTCCCCGCCGGTCACCGGCAGCCGCAGCAGGTCACCGTGTTGGACCGGTGGATGCACCTCGGCCTGCGGCAGCAGGTCGGTGATCCGCTCTGGCGTGATGGTCGGCCCGGCGAAAACGTGCACGGTCATGGCGGTTCAACTCCTGCTCAGCTGGACCGGTCGGGGGCACTCGTCACCGGTGCCGAATCGCAGACCGGGGGCGACGACCCGCACGACGGCCAGCGGTTCATTCGGGGCGGACAGCTGAACGGCCATCACCGGTTGCCCGGTTCGGCCGCTGACCAGCCGGGCGCACCGGGTCAGCTCCTCGTCCATCGAGGCGCACCCGACCCGCTCGAGACGCTGGACCGCCTGCGCCCAGCTGCCGACCCGGTCGGAGGGGGTGCTGGGTTGTTCTGTGTCCCACCGGTGCGAGCGGTACAGCGCGCCGCGTACGTCGTCACGCGTCCCGTTGATGACCGTGAGCCTGCTCTGCGCGGCTTCGGTGATCGCCCGCGACAACGCGACTGCCGGGTCGGTGTGACAGCCGGAACCGGAGTAGATGGACGGGTCCTCCGGGGACCACAGGTAGGCGACGTAACAGGGGAAGTGCGGGTCACGGGTGTTGTCGACCAGCTCCAGCCACGCGCCGGCGCTCTCGATGCGTGCGATCAGCTCGGCGCAACCGGGGTCGTCGACGGTGTCCGGCGCGATGTGGTCGCGTACTTCGACCGGGCGGTGCAGTAGGTCAGCGGTGCTGTCCCGTTCGACGAGCTCCAACAAGGCGTGCAGTGCCGCTTCTTCGACGCAGTTGCCGCTGGCGAGGCCGTTGCTGGACACCCGAAGCAGTGGCGGCGACCAGGCAGGCGAGGCCAGCGAGGAGATCGAGACGCAGGGTTGCGGCACCCAGGTGGTCAACCGGTCGCCGATGGTCTCGGCCCGCATCCAGGTCAACGGCGTGTGCTCGGTCAGCAGACTGCGGGCGGCTCGTTGCAGGCCGGTGAAGTCGTAGGGCAGGGCCAGTTCGGCCGCCGTGGCGACGATGGGTTCCTCGTCGACGGCGGGCAGTGTCTCCGCGTACCAGAGTTCGATCGCCTCCATGGCCGCGGAGACCTTCGCCGCGGTGTGGGTCGCTCCCTTGCCCTGGCTGACGCTCAGCGTGCTGGCCAGCGGCCGGACCGCGACCCAGGTCGGGATGCCCAGGATGTCGAGACCGGTGACGTCGGCGACCCTGCTGATGCCGCACCGGTCGAACAGGCGGTTCGCCAGTCGCCAGGTCTCCTCCGGTTCACGGGTGCGGTGGGTGCCGGTGAAGAACCGCTTGACGACCTCGTGTTGTGTGGCCGTCATCGAGGCGACACCTTGTCGCCAGCCGCTTCGGCGTCGTCCTTCCACACACCCTCCGCGTCGTGGGCGCCTTGCTCGGAGCCGTGATCGGGCGCCTCGGACGAGAGGTCGGGCATGCCGGCGGGTTCGGCGAGCACCGGCCGGCCGTCGGCGTCGAAGGTGAACCGCTGCGAGCGGAACATGTCGTCCGAGCGCCAGTGCCGCACCACCTCCGCCCGTACCGCGCAGATGGCCATCCCGGACTGCCGTGCGGTGACGAGGTCGTACGTGTTCGCGACGCCCGAGGCGTACTTTGTGTCGAACAGCGCGCCGATCTCGGTGAGTTCGGCGTGGTCGGTGATCTCCGTCGCGGTTCCGTCCAGGATGACCACCTCCTGGGCGCTGCCCAGGTGCACGGTCGCCTTCGCGTTACCGCGCAGGTTCCTCACCTTCGTGCTGGACCCGACGGTGGAGAAGACCACGCCGTCACGCCACCACACGCCCCAGACGGGAACGGTGTGGGGCCGCCCGTCCGAACGCACGGTGCAGATCCAGTAGTCGGCTGCTTCGGCCAACGCGGTCCGGATCGGCATCCAGGCTGCTTCGGCGGTCATGAGGTCCTCCCACGGTGGAGCGGTTGATATGTCTCGATCACGTACTCGACGACGTACTTTTCGGCGTTGGCCGCCAGCGGATCCGGCAGTGTTTCGGTGAACGTCAGCGTCTCGCCGGGCATGGCCACCTTGTGCGGCCTGCCGAGCGGCTGCGCCAGGTCGACGTAGGCCGGTTTGCGCACTGCGGCCCCGGTTCGGGAACGTGCCTGATGCACGCGGTGGTCCGAGGCCCGGCCGCGCAACACGTCCCACGGATCGGGCAGCGTGGTTTCGCGCAGGAACGACCGGCGCGGCACACCCGTGCGCTCGGTCCAGCGCAGCCAGGTCTGCACGTCGGTCCCGGCCGGCAGTTCCCCGCCCGGCACCTTCCAGGTTCGCCGGCACAGCACGAGGTCACCGAGGGTCAGCCGGGGATAGTGGCGTACGCCGTCCTGGCCGGCGGTGGAGTCGACGAGATCCCACAGTGCGAGCGTGCTGCCCTGCGGCGGCCCCAGTCGGCTCAACCAGCGGAACAGTGGTGGCGCGATGCTCGGCAGGGTCGCGTTGTGCGGTACCGGAAGCAGTGTCCGGCCGGGGAAGGCCGTGCTGCCGGCGACCAGCCTGCCGTGCTCGACGCGCACCGTGACGGTGGACAGATCGACCCGCGCGGCGGGTTCGCATTCCAGGGCGCTGCCGGGATAGGCCAGCGCGGCCGGCAGCAGCAGGGGGTGCTCGTTCGCGGTCGCACCGAAGCCGGCCGCGATGTCCGTCGGCACCACGCCTGGTGGCACGGTCTTCGCGACTTCCGCGCGCAAGCGGGCGAGTTCGGCTTCGCCGAGAGTGCCGGCGACCCTGGCCGGGAAGCGGCCGAAGCCGACGCTGATTCCGTTGAGCACGAGCTGGTCACCGACCCACTGCACCGGCCATGCCACGTTCGTCCACGGGGCCACCTCGGCGGGCAGGGCGTCGGCGAGTTCGCCCAGCCAACTGCCGTCACAGGCGACGGTGGGCAGACCGGGTGCTTCGGCGGCGAGCTTGGCCAGTCCGTCGGCCAGCTCGCCGCGCAGACGGAGCGCTTCGGCCAGCACCGGTTCGGCAGACTTCGCGATCAGTGCGTCCGCTGCCTGCCGGCCGGTCTCGACGAACCAGCGGAACGCCGTCAACAATGGCACCGCGGCGTCGCCGAACCGGGCTTGGAAGCAGACCGCGGCAGCGAGTTGGAAAGGCAGCTCACCGCCGAGCAGCGGCGCGATCCGCTGAACCCGGCCGAGGTCGGCGAGCATTCGCGCGGTCGGCGACGGGCCGTCGGCCGTGGCCACCGCGACCAGGTCCTCGGTGATCAGCAGCCGGTCGTCGCCCTCGTCCTGTCTCCCGCAGGCCTCGGCGAGTCGGCGAACACCGTCGCGGGCCCGGCCGGACCGCTCTCGCACGCTCGACGCGGACAGCGGCTCGGACGTGGGCGACGACTCGATCGCGTGCAGGGCGCACAACGCGTCATGGACCGCCCGTGCACTCTCGTCGCCGGTGCCTACCGCCTCGGCGGCCACCGCGAGCGTCTCCCGACCCCAGCCGGGCAGGTACGGGCCGGCCTCGATCAGTCCGTTGTGGACCAACTGGCGCAGGGCCTGCGGAACGGTTCCGGACGGGCACAGCTCGGCCAGTCGTGCCGGAGTACGCAGTCGGGCCAGCAGCGCCGCCAACTGTTCGGTGCAACGCGCGCTCCGCAGACCGTCGCCCGCCAGCCAGCTCACTCGGCCGTCGGCGACGGTCGCGCTGGGATTCGCGGTCAGCAGCACCTGCCCGGCCGGCAGCACGGCCAGCCCCGACGTGCCGATCCAGTCACGCACCCAGCCCACCGTGCGCCGGTCGACTCTCACGTGGCTGCTTGGCGGGCGATGCGTTGCTCCGGGCAGCAGAACGGTGGAGTCGGTGAACCAGGCGAACGGGCTCGGCTTGGTGGCGGCCCGCTGCACCAACCGCAGCAGGGTCAGCGCGCGTCGCCGCGAACGTGCCGACATGCTGCCCGGATCGTCGGCCGCCACGGCCGACACCAGGCCGGGCACCGACATCTCCACCGATGCGGCGAAGCCGGGGTCAGCCAGCGCCGCACGCAGTGTCTGCTGCGTCGACACGGCCAACTCGTCGGTGCACCGGCGAAGCGCCTCGGCGCATCGCTCGCGGTCGGCTATGGCCAGCTGGTAGGCCGCGACGCCCTCGACCGGTGGTATCGCGGTGAGCGGGCGGACGTTGAACGCGTCGCGCCTGGCGCGCAGCAGCAGCCGCCGCTGGTCCGGGTCCGCCCCCGGAACCAGTGGGGCGATGCGGTCCGCGATCGCGCCGCCGACGACCCGGCAGCGTTCCGCGGCGTCCGCCAGTTCCTCTGCCGCACGCCATACCTCGTCGCTGCCCAGGCCGCGCAGGACATCGACGGCGACGCGGCAGCGGCGCCGGACCATCACCGGACTGAGCCGGGTCTCCTCGGGCTCGGTCAATCGCCCCACGTCGCCTTCAGCGGCAGGCTGTCCAGCCCACGGTGCAGGAAGTGCGGTGTCCACTGCGGATCTCCCGCGAGGGCCAGCGCCGACCAGCGCCGCGCCGCGGAGGTGAGCAGCGCGGTGCCCTCCAGCCTGGCCAGGTGCGCGCCGAGGCAGACGTGCCGTCCCTCGCCGAAGCTGACCCCGGCGAGCGGGCCGGGGGAACGGCCGGTGGCCAGCAGTTCGTGGTTGGCCGCGCCGAGCATGATCTGGACCTGGTCCCCCTTGGCGATCAACTCTCCCTCGACCAGCACGTCTTCCAGCGCCACGCGTGCGGTGAAGGTCAGCGGGGACTCGCCGAGCAGTACCTGGTCGACCACCTCCCCGGCGGCCGCGGTGTCCGCGGCGATCCGGGCGAGCAGGTCGTCCTGGGTGGCCAGCTTCAGCAGTAGCGCGCTGAGCATGTTTCGCGAGGTGTCATGGCCGGCGAGGTACAGGCTGAACACAGTGGCGACGGTCTCGACCCTGCTCAGTAGGTTGCCGTCGGCCGTTGCCGCCAGCACCGAGCCGGCCGACAGCCGCTCCGGCGCGGCCAGCCAGTCGCCGACGAGTTCGGTGAGTTCATCGAGCGCGGTGATGGCGGTGTCCACCGCAGCCTGTTCGGCAGCACCGGTACTGAGCCCGCCGCCGGTGCTGATCGCCCGGCAGAGCCGCGAAACCCGCGGGCGGTCCTCGGGCGGTACGCCGACCAGGTCGCCGACCACCGACACCGGCAGCCGGGAACTGATGGCGGCGACCCCGTCGAACTCCCGTGCCGGACCGATGGAGTCGAGCAGGCCGTGCACGGCCGACGTGATCCGGCTCTCGCGTGCCCGGATCGCCCGTGGTGTGAACGCCGGGGACAGGATCCTGCGCAACCGGTCGTGGTGGGGGCCCTCGGCTTCCAGGAGCAGGCTGCGCACGAACTCACCGTGCTTGCTGCCCTCACCCCAGTTGGTGTCGGCACCCGGGCCCGGCATCCGGAACCTGGTGTCGCGCAACACCATTCGCGCCGCGGCGTAGCCGACGACCAGCCACGTCCGTCCCGGCTCGCTCCACTGCACCGGCCCGCGTCTGTGCAACTTCTCGTACAGTGCGGCCGGATTGCGCAGCAGCGTCGCGGTCACCCTCGCCCGGGCCGCCGCGTCCGCGCTCACAGCAGAACCTTTCCGCGTTCGCTGTACGCGGCGTCCTCACCAGCCGTGATCGTCACGCGCTGCGGTACGACGGGTTGGGGTAGCGCGCCGCATACCTCGCGAACGCGGCGCTCGGTGGTCTCACCAACGACCGTCACGACGATCCGATCGGCAGGACCGCTGCGATCGACCGATACGGCGGCGTCGAGCACCCCGGGCAGCGCGCGTACCGCCGCGGCGACCGCGTTGGGATACACGCTGACGCCGTCCACCTTGATCAGGTCGTCGCTGCGGCCGTCGAGGAAGTACCCGGTGCCCGCCGGGTCGAGATGAGCGAGGTCGCCGGTGCTGACCGCGCCGTCGGCGTCCCGCAGCAGCCTGCCGTCGCTGGCCGCGAACCGGGTGTCTGGGCCCTTCGTCCACAGGACACCCACGCCGTCCGCTCCGACATCGGCCAGCCACACCGGTTTGCCCGGCAGCGGACTGCCGACGTGCCCGTCCTCACGCACCTCGCGGCCCACGGTCAGCAGGCCGGTCTCGGTCGAGCCGAGCATGGTCAGGAAGGAGCAGCCGGTGAATCCGGTGCTGATCCGTTCGGCGCGGGCCGCGGTCAGCCCGCCGCCCGCGGGCACGAGCGACAGACGGCGGTAGTCGCCACCGGCGGCGGCGCGCCCGCCGAGCGCGGCCAGCACCGGTGCGGCGAGGCAGACGGCCGATCGGCCGTCGAGTTCGCGCGCCGCCACGTCCCAGCGGTGCGGAGCGAACAGCACCAGGTCGCGAGCGCGCAGGATGGCTGGGACGACGGTCATGTAGAAGGCGGCGGCGAAGTCGAGAGCCGAGCAGGCCGCGAAGACCTCGGCGTCGGCGTACTCGGGCATCCCGTCGGCGTACAGCCGTACCGCGTCGGGCAGCGCGGCCGGATCGCCGAACAGCAGCCTTGGTTCGGCCGTCGTACCGGAGGTCGCGGTGGCGTAACTGACGCCGTGCACGGAATCCGGTGGCGCGCAGGACGCCCCGGCCTGCCACAGCGCTTCGCCGACCGCTTCGCCCGTGCTCCACCGGCCCGGATCGCCCAGCACCCAGCGCGGTGCCGGGTCGGCGAGGCCGACCGCGAGCAGGCCGATCACCGAGCGCACCGAGCCGTCCGACGGGACCACCCAGCCGTACGGCGAAGGCGGTAGGTCAGTGGCGAGCTCACGGGCCTGCGCCACCAACTCCGGCCAGCTGTAGCGGCCGTGCTCGGTGACAAGTCCGGTTGGCGCGGTCGCCAGTGTGCCGACGGCGGCGCTCAGCCATGGTCGAGATTCGCCCATGTCACCCACTCCCGAATGGTTTGCGGTGGATCAGTCAGGTCGGGCCGCTGGTGACCCCGTTCTTGCAGCACCGTCGCGGCCACCACGCGCTCGACCGAACTCAGCGGCCGGTCGAGGTCATGCTCGGCAAGGGCGTCGATGAGCGCTTCGGTGAGGGCGCCGGTCGGCGGGGCAGCGGGGGTGGCCCAGCTCACCGGCAGCCTGCGTGGCATGTCGAAGCGGATGTGCCGCACCCGTTCGACCTCGGCGTCGGTGAGCGCGCAGCCGGGCACGATCCGGTGCAGTGCACCGAACAGTTCCTGCGCTTGGTGCCGGGCCAGCCGGGCGCCGAGACAGCGGTAGGCGCCCCAGCCGAAGGAGAGCACTGCCCGCCCGGCGACGGCGCTCTGCTCGCCTTGCGGCTGGGTGTCGAGCCGGTTGGCGTCGGCGATTCGGACGGAGATCACCTGGCCCGGCTCGAACCGGAAGCCATCCAGGTTGATCGGCTCTCGGACCATCCGCTCCAGGGTCTTCAGCGGGGGCTCGGCACGCAGCGCCTCGTCGATCAGAGCGTCGCGCAACTCCACGCTGGCCAGCGCGCCGGGGGTGGTGAGCAACCGGGCAGCCGCGTTCCCCAGCATGCCGGCCACGGTCTCCAGGGAGGCCTGGATGAGCATGACCGTGTTCGCCTCGAAGTCCACATCGGAAAGATCGCCGATCTCGCCGCTGTT
This sequence comes from Streptomyces sp. PLK1-5, assembly GCA_037034305.1. Lineage (GTDB taxonomy): Bacteria > Actinomycetota > Actinomycetes > Streptomycetales > Streptomycetaceae > Streptantibioticus_A. Next base: position 57,681 of record JBAGJY010000008.1, on the reverse strand, counting down.
CCACGCGCCGAGAACCGTTCCGTCGGGAGCGCCGGCCCGGGCTGTCGCGATCGCCTCGCGAATGGCCACGAGCGCCGCGTGCCCGTCCCGTACCGCCTGGGCGGGATCGCTCACCCTGGACGCGTAGGCGACGAGGGCGAGCCGCTGGCTGAGCTTGTGCAATCGGCTGAACTCAGCCGGTCGCAGGCCGATCAGATGGGCGCCGACATCGATTGCGTAACGGAACGCGACCTGCGTCATGAACTCGCAGCCGCCGTCATCGGCCAGGCCGGTGACGATCCGTTCGGCGATCTGCCGCATCGCCGGCACCAGCGCGGCAACGGCGTCCGCGGTGAAGAAACGACCGAAGGTCTTGCGTAGCGCGGCATGGCGCTGCGGTGCGGCCTGCAACATGATCCGTTCGGCGAACTCGGCCAGGTCGGCGGCGAGCGGGCGCACCTCGGCGGGCAGCCGAGCCGTCAGGACCGCCATCACCGGCGCGGACTCGACGACGCCGAGCCGGTCGTCGCTCAGCAGGCGGACCGCGACGGACCGGTCGGTGACCGTCCAGCCGAGGCCGCCCGGCAGCGCGCTCACCCCTGGCGGGGGCGCCTCAAGGGAATGGGTGGGGCTCATGCCAGACCTCCCTCATCGACGCCTGCGCCGGGTCGACCCCGTTGCGCAGTTGGAAAGCCCGGATCGTCGCGGCACTGGGCAGTCTGCGGTGCAGGTGTCCGAAGGTCATCGGTGCGGTGCCCGGTACGACCGCCTTGACGCAGCGCAGTCCGAGCCTGTGCAGTTCGACGGTGGTGTGGTCCGCGACGAACACCTCGCGGCCAGCGCGCTCACCGACCGTCAGCATGGCTGCCAGGTCGGCCGCGATGTCTCCCTGCGGGGTGAGCAAGCCGAGAACGGGCGACTCGACTGTCGACGTCGGCCCGTTCGGCTGCTCAAGTAGGAAGCCGAACCTCTCGCGGGCCCGTGGCAGCGCGGCGACCAGCGCGTGGTCGGTCATGTGACGGACCCGCTCCGGCTGCTCGAATGCTCTGATCAGCTCGTCCTGAGGGTGGGCCCGGTAGTTGACCGAGATGGCCGGTGCCGCGGCGGCCATCTCCTGTACCGCGCCCAGCAGCGCCGAGGAGACGGTGAGCGCGCAGCCGGCGGTGCTCAGCGTCGCGGGCTCGGCCGGATCGTCCGAAGTGGACACCAAGACGACCACCGGCACGCCGAACTCCCCGACCGCGCGGAAGGCCCGGATCTCCCGGCCGGTGTGATGACGCAGCATGCGCAGCGCGGCGGCCACCCGCTCGTCGGCCGGATCGCGGAGATCGAGTTCGGGTAGCGGCGTGCGGGAGTACCACGCGCAAAGGAACGCGTCCCGTTCGGCGATCTCCAGCAAGCCGGCGAGCAGTGCCTCCTCGACGCCCGAGCCGAGTGCGCAACCGTTGGAGTTCTCGTACACGAACGCGGGGCCAGTGTCGGTGCGCTGAGTCGCCCCGTAGTAGGCGACATGGAAGGGCAGCAGGGTCTCCCGCCCGGTGCGCACCGAGTACGCGCGGGCCCAGCCCGTCGGTGTGTGCGGGGTGAACGCGGTGTACTCGAAGCCGGCGGTGCGATAGGCATCGTCCTCGTGCAGGCCGAGGTCGCGGGGGTCGACGGCGTTGTCGAGTTCGGCGAAGGCGGCCATCCGCACCGGGTCGCGGCCACCGCAGTGCCAGCCGGCGTACCGTTCCAGCCCTTCCAGCACCGCGCTGGTGCGGGCGGTCGCGTAGTCGTCCGCCCGGCCGATGGCGATCTCGGCGAACCCCCATGCGGTCGGCACGTCCGCCTGCACCGAGGGCAGTGCGGCATTGCCGGCCAGCGCGGGTGCCGTGGCCAGCCCGGACCAGGGATCCAGGTACTCGTCCTCTAGCCGCTCGCTGAACGATGTCGCCCTGAACCGGCGCGTCTGCCCGACCCCCAACGCTGGGATCGGCCGGTGCAGTTCTGGCAACGGCGGTGGGATCGGGGTGCTTGCCGCCACGCAGTGCGCCGACCGGCACAGCGTGTGCGGAAGCACCGGGTGCCAGTCACCGCCGACCCCGCCGACGTCCACCACGTAGGCAGCGCCGCTGCTGCGCGGTCGTTCGCCGGCGTCCAGCCGGTCGAGCTCGTTGGCGAGCACCGCGGCCAGCAGGTTCGGGGTGGCCGGTGGCCACCAGTACTCGCCTGCCCGCGCTGCCAGCGGGCGCAGTTCGGCGTCGGTCGGCGCCCCGACCGGCCGGTCGATCGCACGCACCCGCAACGCGAGGCAGCGGGGGCATCCCACGACGCCAGGCTCGATCATCGGGCCGAGTACCAGCCTGCCCCGCACCCCGTGGATCGGCAGGATCGGGACGTCGGCCGTCGGGAGATCCGCGAGGTCGGCGTCCCAGCTCAGATCGACGAGTACACCGAGCCGGTCGGTGGGCAACCGGTCCGCGTCGTCGGTCACCGTTGTGCCCGCACCGGCGGCACGACGCAGCAGGCGCAGCACATCGGCGTTCGCCGTCATCACCGCCGTCACAGGGACACTCCGACCAAGTGCCCGGACACCAGCGGAGGCAGGCCGACCGGTCGCACTGTGCGCCCCAGCGCCGAGCAGATCCGGTCCAGCTCCGCGACCTCCGGGTGCCGGGGCTTGGCGGCCGGGACCGGAGCATCCGGCTCATCGGACAGCTGTACGGCACCCAGCGCGGCCAGCAGCGCCCGCTCCTGCGCGTGCTCGGCGTCGATGCCCGTCAGCGGTCGCCCCCCGGCGGCCTTGGCGCGCCACAGACCGCAGGCATGCGCCTCCAACACGACCGGTGGCAGGTCCCCGGCGAGGCCGGCCAACCGGGCCCTCACCTGCCCGCCCGAACCGGGCTCGGCCGGGGCCCAGCCATCGCTGAGCCGCGTGTCAGCCCAGCGCAGCAACGCACGTCCCAGTGCCTCGGAGCGGTCGGTACCGACGTCGATCTGCTCGCCGGTGCGCACGGCGACGGCGTCGCGCACGGCCAGGAGCGCCGCTTCGTGGCGGGCGTCGGCCATGGTCTCGGCCACGATGAGCGGACCATCACCGTGTGCCACCGGCGCGACCCGGCCCGGGGGGTTGGTCTCCAACCGGACAGCGGTCAAAGGCAGTTGTCGGTACTGCTTGGGGGAGCAGGCCACCAGTGGTCCGAAACACCGCGCGCCGAACACCACATCCGGATAGCGGCCCTCGCGGGCAACCGGAGCAGGGTCGTCGGCATGTACGTCCGCGGCCGGGCAACCGGGGTCCGGATCGACCGCCGTCCGCCAGATACTCAGCCGCGTCAGGTCGACGACAACGCCCTCGGCGAGCCGATCGACCTCGCGCGTCGCGACGTGCTGGAACAGTTCCTGGCCGAGTACGGCGGCGGCGAGGGCTACCTGGGTGTGGCCAAGCCCGTCGGATGCCGGGAGCGCGACGCAGGAGTGCACCAACTTGCGCCAGGCGCAGCGCAGGCAGGCGGTACCCGAGCCGGGCAGTTGTCCCTTCAGCAGCATCGCTTGGCCTCGCACGACGCCGAGCCACGCGCCGACGCCCGCCTCGGCGGCGCGATCGGCCAGTGCGAACGCCGCGTCGGCTTCGTCGGCGCCGAAGACGCCGACCACGGTCCGGCCGTCCAGGCCGGACGAGGAGCCCAGCCGCAGCGGCCTGCCATGCTCCGTGTACTCCTCTGCCAGTTCGCGAAGTTCCGCGTCGGGTTCCCCGCCGACGACGGCGATGTCGGCGAAGCCCGTCTCGGCCAGCGTGGCGGCGAGCACGGTGGCCCGTCGCGCGTCGCCGACCACGGCGACCTGGGCGCCGCGGACGCGCTGCAACGCGGCCTGCGCGTCCGGGGTCATGTGCCGCAGGAACTCCATCTGCTGCGGGAACGCCTCGGCGAGCCGAGGGTCCTCGGTGTCCGGTTCCCGGCGGAGTACCTGGCGGGACTCCAGGGCGCCCATCAACTTCCGGACGTAGTCGACCTGTTCGGGGCGCAGCGACGCGTAGAGCTGCTCCGGCCGCACGCCCCCGTCCAGCAGCGGAGCCAACTGCTGTACCCAGGCGGCGGCGTTCGGGCCGCGCAGGGTGAACGAGCCGGCGGTGGTGCGGATCCAGATGCCGTCACGCACCGGCATGTAGTACGCGTCGGCGCGAAGCCGCAGCAACGTCTCGGTCATTTCCTGCCCCCCGTCATCCCGGTCGCCGGGTTCATTCCGCTCTCCAGGTAGAGCCCGCGCCGGTACCGTCCGACCCCGATCACCAGCAGCGAGGTGAGCCCGCGTTCGGCGAGGCCGAGCGGTTCGTCGAGGTCCTTGCTGACGAACCCGAGTACCGGGTGCGCCGAGTAGCCGTCGCGGCTCGCGGCGACGGCCAGCCGTTGCGCCAGCAGCCCCGCGAGCAGGTGCTGACCCCGATAAGCGACCGGGCCGTTCACCCCGTGCTGCGGGTCGGCCGCACCAACCAGTACCGCGATCAACGGCACCTGGCGGAAGTTCATGTACGAGCCGAACAGGCTCGCCTGCACCACTTCGCCGAACGCGCCGGTGGCCAGCTCGGCAAGCTCCCCGTGCGGTAGCGGTAGATAGGCGCCCGGTGCCATGCCGGTGACCGCGCGGGCCAGCAGCAGACACCGCGGATGGGCGATGCCTCCACCCGCGCCGGGGACGTCGCAGTCCAGCGGTGCGGCCACCTGCGCCATCCAGCGGGCGACCTCGTGCATGCCAACCGGTTCGGCGCGGAACTGCTCGCCCAGCGCGGTGCGCGCGAGTGCGTCGGCGACCGTGACCGGCTCGTCGGCGACGCTCGGCAGCGTGGCCTGCTGGCTGACCGGCAGGTCAGCGACGGGGACCGGCGCAAGGTCCAGCGGCGCACCCGGCCGGCCGGCGAGCAGGCAGGCCGCGTGCATCCGGGGGGCACCCGCTGACGGATCCACCCGCTTGCCTCCCCGCCAGGGCAGCACGCCGACACCCGTCGAGCCCCGCTCCGCCGGTGCGGCGTCCGTGTCCCCGGCACCCGGGCCGACGTCCAGCACCACGGGCGCGGCCTCGTCCGCGTCGTCGAGACCGAGCTGGGCGAGCAGCAGCCGCTCGTCCACGCCGAACGACACCTGGCAGGGGCGTCCCCACTGCCGCGCCACCAGCGCGAACTGGCCGACCACGGCACCGGTGTCCATCGCGGCCAGCCGGTAGGAGAAGTCACCGTACTTGAAGTGGTTCTTCCACAGCGGCACCGTCAGCACGATGCGCACGCCGCCGTCCGCACGCCCGATACCCAGCGGTGGCCGACCCGTCGCCAGCGGCACCAGCGCGTGCCGGGTTGCGTCGTAGTGATAGACGCCGGCCGGGAGCTCGGCATCGCCGGTACCGACGGTGACGTAACACTCGGCGGGGAAGGTCACTCCGCCCGAAGGGACCGCACGCCGCAACTGGTAATGCGGGTCGCGATGCACCGGCGTCGGCTCTTCAGGGCTGCTCTTGGCAATGCCCTCCGGGTACCAGCGCACCCCGCTCAGGCCGTACCCCGCGTGCAGTAGCGCTCCCAGCCAGGTCGGCAGGCCGCGGCCGGCGACCGCGTCCGCCGCGGTCGGGCCACCGCGGAGCAGCTGCCGGGGCAGCGGGGGCAGATCGATCCTGGGCAGGTCGTCGTACCAGCGGAACGGGCTCGGCACATTCCGCCAGTCGATCTGCCAGTTCGCCGGATAGATCTCCGCGAAGGTGCCACGCAGCCGCCGGACGAAGGCGTCGACATCGTCCGTGTCCAGCGGTGCGGTTCCTGACGCCGCCGCAGTGGCGGGATGTGTCGCCGTCATCCGGTTACCTCGGCCTCCGGCCGCACCGAGCGGATCAGCTCGGCCGCGTCGAGGTCGTACTCTTCCTCGAAGGAGCGCGCCACCAGGTAGAACAGCGTGTAGCGGTCGGCGAGTTGGAAGCCGAGCCGGAACAGATGCCAGTTGACGTAGGCCTGCGCCAGCCGGGAGGCCAGGAACCGGCGGTCCTCGCGGATCATGCCCTGGTAGTACTGGTTGTCGGCGATGGCCCGGTGGATGCCGGCGACCGGCGGCTCGGGCAGGTCGGCCAGCCACGGTACCTTCGGCCGACGGTACAGCCCGTCCGGCGACGGAGTGAGCTTGGCGACTTCGTTCCTCTTAGGCGTCGCGTAGAGGAAGAACCGGCCTTCGTCGAAGCCCTGCTGGATGGCCGGCAGGTAGCCGCGCAGCGTCGTGACCCATCGGGCGGCAAGCGGCGGCAGGTCGGCGAGGTCACCGTCCGGGTCGCGCATGCCCTCGACGAGGGCGCGCAGCCGCGGCCGGAGCTTGTCCCGGTTGGCCTCGTAACGTTGCGCGTGTCGGGCCCTGGTGCCTTCCGGGTCCCGGATGAGCAACATGTAGCCCTCGAAGGTGGCGAGGTAGGACAGGTAGCCAGCCTTGAAGCCGTGCTTGCCGATGCTTGGCGGCAGCCTGCTGGCCAGCAGCGCACCACTGCACACGAGCATGTCGAACGTCAGGGCCATTCGAAGGGCCCGGTCGCCTCGCGTCGCGCGAATGGCGTCCAGCGCCCAGGGGGTGGTGTCGGCCCAGAACGACTCCGCGAGTCCCACCCCGGCCGGGCCGCCGAGCCAGTCGTGTTCCCGGTTGTAGGGCCGGTAGTCGAACAGGTTCTCCCGCGCGGCCGGACCGACGTTCTCACTGATGCGGGCGGACAGCCGCCGTGCGACGGACGGACTGTCGGTGTCGAACCGCAGCCGCAGATACGGCCTGCCTTCGAAGTTCTCCCGGAGGTAGAACCAGCTTCGGGTCTCGCCGAGCTCGACCGAGTGGTCGAGGGTCGGCGCCGCGACGTCGAGCAGGAGCTCCTCCTGCACCGACCACGGCACGTTGACGGTCAGATCTCCTTGCGGGCTGCCAGTCGACATCTCGTCAGTCCTTCCTCGCCGCGTCCGCCAGGGCCTGGGGACGGGACACGTTCTCGGTGACCGCACGGTGGGCGAGATAGGCGACGAAGCACTCGCCCTGCGGACGTACGTTCATCCGGTTGTTGGTGGTGTGCAGGTACTGGCAGAGCAGCGCGGCGATCGCGACGAACGGTGGCGCCGACCGCTCCACCTCGGACGGCCACACGCTGCCGTCGGCGACCAGCGGGCGCAGCCGCGCCACCGCTCCGTCCATCGTGCGTTCCCAGTGCTCGCCCAGGCCCTTGCCGATGGGCCTGCCCTCGACAAGGTCGGCGACCAGCGACTCGTACCGGGCTCGTTGGTGGTCGTACTGTCGTGCCCAGGCGGCGAACATCTTCTGCGCATTCGGCAGGTAGCTCTGCCAGCGCTCCTGGTAGGACCTCAAGAAGACGGTCCTGGCATCGTCGTCGAGACCCAGCGACCGGCTGCTGATCAGCAGCAGCTGGAGGGCGATGCCCAGTCGGGCGTTGTCGCTGTCGACCTGGCGCAGGACCTGTCCGGTGAGCATGCTGCTCACGTCGAACACGTCCTCGGCGATCGCGATGCCGGCTGGGCCACCGTACTTGGCCAGTTCGGGGACGTAGTCGATCCAGCGCAGGGTGTTCGCCGGTTCCGCGGTGCGCAGCTCGGGATCGGCGTCGGAGCCGTGTTCGAGCAGGCTCAGCTGGCGCAACGAGGCCAGCAGTCGCTCGGGATCGACATCGGTCGGGCCCGGGTGTTCGGTCAGATAGCCGGTGAGCCGCTCCTGTGCCCGCGAGCGGACTCGCTCCGCGTGCTCGGCCTCGACCTGCAGCCGGACGCGCAGGTGTGGGCCGCGTTCCCAGTGCCGCAGGAAGAATCCCCTGCGCAGCAGACCCTGCGACCGCAATTCGTCGAACATCGGCAGCACCGCTTCGGTGATCAGTTGATCGGTGTTGCCGTGGTAGAAGGCGTGGGCGGACAGCCAGGTCAGGTCGGTTCCGGTCATCGCGCAGGTCCTGAGGTCTCGATGGTGAACTCACGGGTGGGCAGCGGATCGAGCTCCCCGGAGGCAGCGCTGCCCGGCTCCGCCGTACCGGCGTTCTCGTCGCCCGGTGCGGGTAGGCATTCCTGCACGGTCAACTCGCCACCCGCGCGCCGCATGGCTCGCTGCCAGGTGCGCACGCTGGTCACGCTGGTGAAGTCGAGGAAGGCCGGCTTGCGTTCGGCAGCGCTGGGGAAACTCACCAGCGTCCGGGTCAGCCGCTCCCGCTCCTCGTCGGACACCACGACCAGCGGGTCGGGGACGGTGAAGGACCGCCAGAAGACCCGCTCCGGCAGACCGAGAGAGCGCTGCCAGGCCCGTACCGTACGAAACGCGGCCGCATCGTCCACCTGAGTCAGCTCGGGCAGTTCGGCGCGCGGGATCTTCCATGTCCTGCGGGCCAGTACGACGTCGTTCAGGCACAGTCTCGGATAGGCCCGTACCTCCGTACTGTGCCCGCCACGCTGGTCGACCCGGTCCCACCAGGCGAGATTGCCCAGGCTGCCGATGCCGAAGAAGTTCAGGAACCGGTACAGCTGCGGTGCCAGATCGTTGAGCAGGAAGTTCAGCGTCACCAGCCGCAGCGGCGGCCCCTGCTTCCCGTGGCGCAGCAGCAACCGCCCGGTCGCCGGATCGACCTCGGCCCAGCAGTCCTCCAGTGAGATCCCGGGCCCGCCCCAGTCATTCGGGGTTCCGCATGGGTAGCGCAGATGGGTGCCCAGCAGCGACGGGTGCACGTTGGCGTTGATGCCGAGCACCGCGGAAAGGTCGGTGAGCGGGGCGGCAGGGTCGTCGTCGGCCGCGATGTCGGCGCGGACGGCCTCGGTGAACCCGGTCGCCGGTCGCGACGCCATGGCGTAGGCCGCGCAGAATCGGGAGATCGCCCGCCCGTAGCCGGTGGCGCCGCTGTTGACGACCAGCCTCTCACCGTGCTCGGCCGAGTAGCGCTGCACCTGCCAGTGCACCCTGGGCCAGCGGGACACCCACTCCGGAGTTCGCTCCGAGATCTCGGCCAGCTGGGCACCGTCGAGTGCGACCTCCGGCCGGGACGGGTCGATCGCGGGCTGTCGCAGAATCTCGTCCTGGATACGCCGCAACTCGCGGGGCACAGGTGCGGTCACGTCCACCAGCCGCGCCGTCAGCAGGGCGCGAAGTTTCGGCGTCGACATCGCCGAGTACAGGGTCAGCAGACGGTGCGGTCCGGGGCCGAAGGCCTCCAGCACCACCTGCCCGGCGATCGCCCGTACGTGGGCGTCGTCGTCGAACAGGGGGATCAGCCGGTGCATCGTGGCCAGTGCGGGCAGGTGCCGCTCCCAGCGGTCGCGGGGTTCGCGCTGCGCGGCGGTGACCACCGAGTCCTCGTAGACGAGGGTCCGTGCCGCGTCAAGTGGCGGCAGCGGCACCTCGCAGAGTCTGGCCAGCTCGGCGATGGCGCCACGCGCGGTCTCGAGCAGTTGCGCTCGGACGTCGGTGTCCTCGCCTCCGAAGCGCGCTTCCACCTCGGCCAACCGCCCCACGCAGGCACGAAGACTCTCGTCGGTGTCGCGCAAGCACTCCGTGATCCGCGACAGCGGATCGGGCTCCTGCTCGCCGATGTTCAGGTCACGCGCCAGCACACCCTGGTCGATCAGGGCTGTCAGTTCGCCGTCGGCGCCGGGCAGTTCGGCGCACCGCTTCCGCAGCTCTTGTTCGAGGATCGGTTCGTCGGCCGGCAGCGCGAGTACGGCAGCGAGTACTGGAGACGGTTGGACCCGCACGATCCGTTCCACCGCGGCAGGGGTGTGCGTACCGTCCCGCCCTCTGACGATGAACACGAGGCCCTTGGCTGATGCCGCCGCGTAGGGTGCCCGGCGCAGCACGACGGTACCGGCGAGCGCGGGGTGTGCGGCCAGGGTGCGCTCCACCCAGTTCACCAGCTGACGCGGCAACCGGCAGACCGACTGCCGTACATCGGTGCCAGGGGTGTCCGCGGCCGACTCGTCATCGATCAACAGCGGTCGGGTGTGGACGAGTTGCCCGAACGGGGATGGCTTCAGCGCGCTCCGGCTGACCAGGTTCACCAGGGTCGCTTCGGTGGTGCGGGCGCGTTTGCCGCGCGAGGCGCCTGCGGCCACGTCCGCGGCGAACTTGTCGAGGTTGTGCAGCATGCCGACCGCGGTGAGCTGAGCGGTGGTGCGCAGCTCACTGCGGGCGGCGACCTCGGCCAGTACCCGCTGTTCGGTCGTCCAGGCCTGGTCGTAGCCGGCCACGAGACGCTCGGCGAGTTCGGTGCGGGTCGTGGCCAGTGCGAGGAGTTCGGTGAGTCCGGGTATCCGGGCCGTCTCGGGCAGCTCGCAGATCGGCCGAAGATCGGCTTCGGCCAGTTTTCCGGCCCGGTGCAGAACCCGGCGCAGGGCCAGAACCTCGCTGCGCTGCCTGCGATCGGCCAGTGTCGGCACCACATCGGTGAGTGCGTCGGCGACCGAGGGGGCGCACGCGGCCCAGGCCCGCTCCACCTGGTTCAGCTCGTCGGCGAGTTCGCTGACCTTCGCCGAGCTGAGTTCGCCGAGTACCGACACCGGGATGCCGCAGACGCGGACCACGCCGTGCGGCACGAGACGTGTGTTCCCCTCCGGCCGACTGGTCACGCCGCACCTCCGTGCGCCACGGTCGTGGGCTCGTCCTGTGCGTCCGGTCCGGTCGGGGTCCGTGCTGCGGGTTGCCCGCTATGGCGACCGGCGGCACGGGCGGCGGAGCGCCTGCGCTCATGGAATGTGGTGCGCTGCTCGGTGATCCGTGTGGAGAACTCCTCGACCGCTGCGACGAAGGTTCGCGGACTGTCCGGTGGTACGAGGTGTCCCGCCCCGGCGACCACCGCGACGTCGGCGCCCGCCTTGGCCGCCGGCTGCACCGCGAGCCGCTCGTTCTCCAGCAACGCGCCGTTGATCAGCAGTACCGGCAGACCGAGCCGCTCGATGTCCTCGACCTGCGGCAGCGTCAGGCACCCATCGCTCAGCTCGGACGTCGTGGCGGTGAGCAGTCGCTCCCACTCGGGCCCGTGCACCTGCGCGAAGTGCGCGCGGGCGCCCTGCTGGTCGGCGGCCATGTCGGTGAACGCCGTAAGCCAGCGACCGAGTGTGCTCGGCCCCACGATCAATGAGTACCCGGACAGCACGACACCGTGCACCGCACCGCTGCCTTCGGCTGCTGAGGCTCGCAGCGCTATGGCGGCACCGAGGTAGGAGAGCCCGACCACCAGCGCAGGCTGCGGTTGTGCTCGGATCGCCGCCCTGACCCGGTCGATCGCGACCGCGGCCGGATGGCTCGGCAACTCCTCGTCCGCCCCGTGGCCGGGCAGGTCGACCGTGACCACCGGATGGGTCCACAGCCCCTGACATGGTCCGTAGTGCGTGTTCGCCGTGCCCATCAGGCCGTGCACGAGAATCACTGGTCGCAAGTGCCGAGTCCTCTCTGTGTCGCCGCACCGTGTGCTGACGTCGTCGTGGACCGCCAGGGGCGAGGACCGCCCTCGCCCCGTGCCGGCGGCGAGAGCGGCCCTCGATGGTGCGAGCTAGCTACCTAGCTCAGGAGCTGCAGCTGCAGGTGCAGATGCAGGTGGTGCACGAGGCCGAGATGGCCATGGTGTGGGTCAGGTCGTGCTCGTCGAGCAGCGACTCGTCCAGGTAGTCGCTGATCTCGAGGGTGTCGGTGTCGAGCCCGGTCAGGCCCATGACCCCGAGGTCCGCGTGGATTTCGGTGGGAGCGCTCATTTAATCGACCTCTCCATCACTGATGTATACAGACGGCAGATAGCCGCTGATTCTTGGATGCCTACGGGATCTCGGCGACGCGCTCAAGAATTACTCGGCTCTCGCACCGATCGCCAAGCTGAGGCATTTCGATGAGAGCATGCAGTCATTGAATCTGTCTACTGCCATTTGATGGGTAGCGTCAATCTGGACATGTGCGGACATGGAAAAACGTTGGTCGAACTCTTGACAGGTCCGCGCTCGTCGGTTTGACTTGCCGTCGGTTGGGCGGATTGCGGTTGCTGACGAGTCAGTAGGCGTCATCGCACGCCATCAGTGCCTATTTGGGGCGACTGAACCGGTGTGATGGATTCCGCTTATGGCTCTTGACACGGGGGTGTAGAGCTCTGTACGCCTGTATTGGCTTTCGACGGCCTACCGCGGTGGCGATGCGAGCCGTCGCGGCGATCCTGATCCTGTTCGGCTGCCTCGCCGCGACGTCGGCCGGGGATTCCGCTAGCGCCGCTTCACGGCGACCACCGGTGGCCGCCGGCACTTCCTGTCGCTCGGTCCGCTTCCCTGTGCACCTGGCCGGTACGGCCTCGGTGCAGGTCAGCGGGCTTCTCTGTCTGCCTGCCGGCGGCCTGGGCGAGCATCCGCTGCAGATCCTGCTGGCCGGTGCGACCTACGACAAGCACTACTGGCTGCTGCCGTCGGCGCCCGGCCGCCCGTCCTGGGTGAGCTGGATGGACGCCCGGGGGCAGCCGACGTTGACCATCGACCGTCCGGGGACCGGTGACAGCGGTCGGCCATCCGCTGACCTGCTCACGATGGCCAGCGAAGCCGACGTCGTGCACCAGATCGTCGGCCAACTGCGCTCCGGCGCCCGCCATGGCCGTCGCTTCGGTCGAATCGTGCTGGTCGGGCACTCTGTGGGCACCAGCGTCGCCTTGGTGGAGGCGGCCACCTATCACGATGTCGACGGTGTCGTGGCCAGCGGCTTCCTGCACTCCTACGGCCCCAAGCTGGGCACCTTGTTCTCCGACATGCACCCCGCGGCCCAGGACCCCCGGTTCACCGGTGAGTCCGAGCCGGACGGTTACCTGACCACGCTGCCCGATACCAGGGCGACCTACTTCTACGATTCACGCGACTCGTCGTCGGCGATCGTCGATCTGGACGAGTTGACCAAATCGACCATGACCACCGGTGAGGAACGCACCATTCCGGCTGCGGCTGACCCGAAAATCTCGCAAGCGATTAACGTTCCTGTTTTCATGGGGGTCGGCGAGAACGATCAACTCTTCTGCGGCGGTCCACTCTCTTTTCCGTGCACAGATGCGTCCGCAATTATCGCGCACGAGCAGTCCTTCTATTCGTCGGCTGCGAATCTCGAAGCGTATGTATTGCCCGGGGCGGGGCACGTAATGAACCTGCAGGACAACTCGACGCAGTGGTTCGCCGCGGCGACCGAGTGGCTCAACCGCCGGTTTCCCGCCTGACTGACCGACATCATCAAGTTCGCGCTGCCATGGAGTGATCACATGCGCTTCCGAGAATGCGCCGTGCCCGAAGGCACCCGGCTCGCCACGTTCCGGGACGAGACCTCGTACCTGGCCGCGTCGGCTGTCGAGGTCGACCTGCCCGCCGATGTCCCGGTGACCGCGCCGGAGCTGGCCCAGGCCGCGATGGCCCGGCCCAACTTCGTGCCGGAGCGGCTTTTGGCGATCGCCGACGCGCTGATCCACATCCAGGGTGTGCTGTGCAAACCGTTGGGGTTCGAGCCGGTCGCCAACCCCCGCAAGCGTGCCCAGCCCGAGTTCGCCGTCGGCAAGCGCTTCGGACCCTGGCAGGTCTACAGCATCCAGGACGACGAGGTGCTGCTGGGCGACACCGACCCGATGTGGGACTTCCGGGTTTCGTTCCTCGTGGACCCTGGACGCGCGCGCCTCGGGGTGGTGCTGCGGGCGCGCAACAAGCCGGGCGAGCTCTACTACCGGGCGGTGCGCCGGATGCAGCAGCGCATGCTGCGCGACTCCTTGCAGCGGGGACTGGAGGCGCTGGCGGCCCGCGCGCCGCGCGCCGCGAACACCCCGGACGTTGCTGCCGTTGACGAGGCGCGGTGACCGCCGGGGTCAGCAGTACCGCCGAGTGGATCGCCCACGCCCGGGCCGCGGAGACGGTCCGGGCGGACCGGTTGTTCGCCGACCCGCTCGCCGTCACCTTCACCGAACTCAGCAACGCGCCGTTGCTCGCCGAGTTCCGAGACGCGCCCACACCGCGGTTCGACGTGCTGGCGGTACGCACCCGGTTCTTTGACGACTACCTGGCCGCCGCTACCGGACCCGGCGCGCTGCGCCAGGTGGTGTTGCTCGCCGCCGGACTGGACAGCCGGGCCTACCGCCTCGACTGGCCCGCCGGAACAAGGGTCTTCGAGCTCGACCTTCCGGAGCTGTTCGAGGCGAAGGAAGACCTGCTGCGGAAGGCCGACCTGTCGGCCCCGTCCTGCGAGCGGCTGATCGTGTCGGCAGACCTCACGCAGGACTGGCCCGCGAAGCTGCGAGCGGCCGGGTTCGATCCCGGTACGCCGACCGTCTGGCTCGTCGAGGGACTGCTGTATTACCTGACGGAGGAACAGGCCGACGCGGTGGTACGCGAACTGAGCGCGCTGTCCACGCCGGGCAGCGTCCTCGCACTCGAGCAGGTCAATACGGACACCTACCGGGCCCCGTGGATGCAGGAATGGCTGGCTCAGATGCGGGCCGAGGGGCGAGCCTGGCAGTCCGGCGTCGCCGAACCGGAGCAGTGGCTGGCCGGATACCGCTGGGAGGCCACCGTCGTTGAGCCATCCGATCTGGACATTGCGGTGGGCAGACGGGTACCGCGAACCCCGGCGCGGGAGGTGCCCGGAGTGGCACGAACGTGGCTGATCACCGCAGAGCTCAACAGCACACCCGAAGACCAAGGCAATGCGAGGCGACGCGGATGAAGATCAACCTCGCGCTGCGTGGCGGCCGGTTCGTGACGCTCGCCGAAGAGCTGGCCGACCGGTTCCGGGACCGCGCAGCCGGTTTCGACGAGCGCGGCGAGTTCCCGCACCGCAACATCGACGAACTGCGCGAGAGCGGCTACCTCGGTCTCACGGTGCCGGAGGAACTGGGCGGTCTCGGCGGCGACCTCACCGACATGGTCGTCGCGCAGGAGCGGCTCGCGGCCGGCTGCGGTTCCACGGCGCTCGTGGTCAACATGCACCTGTCCATGACCGGGCAGCTCGCGAGGGCCTGGCGGAGCACCGGCAACGAACGCGCGGAGGAACTGCTGCGTGGCGCGGCCGGCGGCACCGTCTTCCTCGCCGGCGCGACCGCCGAGCCCGGCCACGCGCTCGTGCGGTCCACGGGCAGCAAGGCGGTGCGGATCGACGGCGGTTACCTGGTGACCGGAAAGAAGACCTTCGGCACCGGGACCGCCGCGGCGACCCATCTCACCTCGATGGCTGTGTACGAGGAGCACCCCGACGGCCCGCAGGTTCTGGTCTTCCGGATTCCCGTCGACACTCCCGGCCTGACGGTCATGACGGGTACCTGGCACACCTCCGGGATGCGCGCGACGTGCAGCGACAACGTCGAACTGCACGACGTAGAGGTGCCCGACGACGCGGTCTCGCTCCGGTTCCCCGCAGGCCATCTCGACGGCACCCTGCTGCAGACGCTGTGGGGCTGGGCGATGCCCTCTTTCGGAGCCGTTTACCTGGGTATCGCGGTAGGTGCGCTGGAGCAGTGCGTTCGCGACACACAGCGGCGCGGCTGGCAGCAGCGGGCTTTCGCCCAGAACACGATCGCCGAGTGCGAGGTGCTGGTGGAGACCGCGCGCGCGGTGATCGGGCGGACCGCCGAGGAGGTCATGGGCAATAGCTTGTGGACAGCTCTCGACGTCCAGGAGGGCATGGCCCGGGTCATGACGGCCAAGCTGGTCGGCACCAACAACGCGGTGAGCATCGTCGACCGGGTGGTGCAGCTCGTGGGTTCACCAGCGCTGAAGGCCGGTTCGCTCTACGACCGCGCGCAGCGCGACGTTCGGGCTGGCACCATGCACCCGTACAGCAACGCGGACGCGCAGGAACTCATCTCCTCGACAGCGCTGGGACTGCCGGTCGCGCCGGTCAACCCGCCGATGTCGACCGAACTGGCCACTGCGGCGGACACCGTGCCCCACCTCGCTCGCTGAGCGCGGGTCCCGACAGCTCGAAGCAGACCGGAATCCCGGCCGGTCCGACAACCGAAAGTGGGAAAGCATGGACCGCGCGATCGCCGAGCGGCTCGTCGACGACTTCGTCAGTGCCTACAACACGGGCAACCCCGATCTGCTCGACCGCTGCATGGCCGCCGACTACCGCCATCCCAACCCCGCCGTCCCGGACCGGGCCGCGTTCAAGGCTGTGGTCGGCCGGTGGTGCCACGCTGTCGCCGACCTCGAACTCACCGTGCGCGACATGGTCGTCGAGGGCGACAAGATCGTGGTGCGGATGACGTTCAGCGGTCGGCAGGTGGGTGAGATGTTGGGCATCGCACCCACCGATCGCACGTTCTCGGTCGGTCTGATCGACATCTTCCTGGTGGAGAACGGTCTGCTGGCCCAGCACTGGGACGAGATGGACCTCCTCGGTCTGTACCGGCAACTGGGCGCGCTGCCAGAAGCCGCCGTCTCCCCGACCAAGAGGTGACGACATGTCATCCACGGCGCCGTCGACCCGGCTCGATCGCAACGAACTTCCGTTCCTTCCCGATGCGCTCACGCTCGGGCAACTCGGCGACGTGCTCCGGCAGGCGAACCGGTATCCCTCCGACGCGTGGCACGCCCGGGCCGTCGAACTGATCGCCGCGGCCAACGGTTGTCGGCCGGCCGAGGTGCTTCTCGGCGCGGGCAGTTCGCAGATACTGGACCTGATCTGGCGGGCGACGGTGGCGCCCGGCGCCATCGTCGCCTACATGTCGCCGGGCTTCGAGATGTACCCGATCTACACCCGCCGACAACACGGCGTGCCGATCGAGGTTCCCCTGACCGCGGAACTGGGGACCGACCTCGATCGACTGGCCGAGATCGGCGAGGCCGAACGACCGGCGCTGATCGCCGTCATCAATCCGCACAGCCCGAGTGGAGTCCGCGCCCGCGCCGCCGACATCGCGGACTTCGCCGCCCGGGTACCACGCGAGGTCGTCATCGTGCTCGATGAGGCGTACCGGGAGTTCGACGAGGAAGCCGATCCCCGGTCCTCGGCCGAGTTGGCCGTCTCCCTCCCCAACGTGGTGGTGACCCGAACGTTCTCCAAGGCCTATGGCTTGGCCGGACTGAGGATCGGCTATGCCATCGCGAGCCCTAAACTGATCGCCAGTATCAGCGAGTTCTCGATGCCCTTCACCGTGTCCGACCTGGCTTGTGCGGCCGCAGTGGAGGCGCTCCGGCACCCCACGCGGCACACCGCACGCATGGCCGAGATCCGGGCCGAACGCGCGCGCCTGACGGCCGATCTACGTGCTTGCGGCTTCGACGCCGTCGACAGTGCCACGAACTTCGTGCTCGTCCCCGGGCACCCCGGCTTCGCCGAGCATCTGCGTGCTCTCGGCATCGCGGTGAGCACCTCGGCCGTCGGCACCCGTCTGACCGTCGGCGACCCCCACGATCGCGCAACGGTGGTCGCCGCCGCACGGAAGTACGGCAGCCGGCTCGGATCCACCACACTGCCGGCCTGACCCTCCGGCCGTGATCGCGCCGGGCCGGGGCGGCCGGCAAGGCGGGCTGCCTGGGGCTGGCCGGGCCGTCGGCCGCCGTGGCGCGGGTAAAATTCGGCCATGGCCAGCCCCGATGTCATCACCGAGCGATCCGATCCCGCGGTCCAAAGGATCATCGACGTTACCAAGCACTCAAGGTCCGTTGTGCGGACGGCGCTGATCGAGGACGCGGAGCCTCTCCTGCAGTGCGTTCGCGCGGGGCTGGACTTGATCGAGGTGTACGGGCTGGAGACGCATCCCGTGCCGAGCGAACTGCTCGACGCCTGCCAGCAGCGCAACATTCCGGTCCGCCTGATCGGGGCCTCGATCGTCAACCAGGTGTTCAAGGCCGACAAGAAGCCCAAGGCGTTCGGTATCGCCCGGGTGCCGAAGCCGTGCCGTCTGGAGGACCTGACCGGTACGAGCGGTGACCTCATCGTCCTCGACGGCGTGAAGATCGTCGGCAACATCGGCGCCATCGTGCGGACGGCCTTCGCGCTCGGCGCCGGGGGGATCGTGCTGGTGGACAGCGATCTGGTGAGCATCGCGGACCGGCGCCTGGTGCGGGCGAGCCGGGGCTACGTGTTCTCGCTGCCGGTCGTCCTCGCGTCGCGGGAGGAGGCGATCGGCTACTTCCGCGACAGCGGTACGCGTCTGATGGCCTTCGGCGCGGACGGCGAACTCGGCGTCGGCGATCTGCGCGGCATCGATGAGCGGCTGGCGCTGCTGTTCGGCAGTGAGAAGACCGGCGCGTCAAGCGAGTTCGAGGGCATCTCGGTCAACACGGTGTCGATCGCCATGAATCCCGAGGCCGAGTCGCTCAACGTCTCCGTCTCCGCCGGGATCGCGCTACACGAGCGGGCCCACTGGAACCTCCCCGTCCGCTGAGGAGCCGCACGGCAGCCGGGCGCGCTTCTGGTCGGCCCGTTGGGCCCCGCTCGGCGAGGCGTTCGGCGCGCCGCGCCGCGACGGCCTAGGGTGCGCCGCACCACGGCAGTCAGCGACGGTGAGGTGACCATGGCGCAGCGGCGCGGACGTCGCAAGGTCGTACGTTCCAACGAACGCCACCAGTGGGAGAAGGACCGGGTGCGCGCGTCGCGGGAGGAGCGGCGGGCCACTGGGGCCACCGAGTTCGAGACCGGGCTGTGCTCCCGCGATCTGGTCTTCCATGCCGCGTACCGCGAGGCGGAGGCCGACGCGGAGCTTGCCGCGGTGTTCGGGTTGCCGGTCGGGGCCCGGCTGTTGGAGCGGACCTACCGGACCCGCCACTGCGAGGAGGACGCGCCGCTCAGTGTCGTGCGGTCCTACCTCCCGCACGCCCTGATCGCCGCCAACCCGGATCTGCTGGACGAGACGCGGGAGCCCTGGCCGGGCGGTACGCAGAACCAGCTGTACACCGTCGGCGTCGAGGTCGACCGCGTCGTGGAGCATGTCACCGCGCGCCCCTCGACCGTTGACGAGGCGGCGGAACTCGAACTGCCGGACGGCGCCCCGGTGTTGGTCCTGCGAAAGGTGTCAACGGACGTCACCGGGCGGGTGGTGGACGTCTCCGAAGTGGTCCTGCCCGGTGACCGCGCCGAGTTGGTGTTCACCACCCGCCTGGCGAGGTGGTGACGGACTGCCGACGGCCCTCGGCGCGGTGGGCTGACCGCCGGTGACCGCCGACGGGCGGGCCTGGAAAGGAAAGCGCCCGAGCGCTGGCGACGGGGGATGCACCAACGTTCGGGCTGTACGTGACGGTAACAAGGATTTGGCCCGCGCGGGAGATCGCCTGACGGCCAGGATGATCAGATGTGGCAAAGGTCACATGCCGTTCCTCAGTTTCCGCACGGCGGCTCGTACGGCAGGTGCGGCAGATAGTTCTGCCAGGTCGACTCCGTGAGGATGCCCCGGGTGATCGAACAGACCCGACGCGCGGCCTGGTCGACGTCCAGGGGCCACAGCCGGACGGTGTCGGAACCGCTGGACACCGCGAGTAGACCGCCCTTCGGGCTGAACGACAGGAAATGACCGGTCTTGGCATTGGGGCTGATCGACTGACCGATGGGGGTGGCCGCGGCCGGACGCGACACGTTCCAGAACCGCACCTCGTTGTCGTCACCGCCGCTGGCCAACGTGCCGCCGTCCGGACTGAACGACAGGGACGCGACCGATTCCGTGTGACCGGTGAGCGGCTTGCCCAGCGGCTCCGGACGGGTCGGATCCGCCACGTTCCACAGCCGGACCGTGCTGTCGTCGCTGGCGCTGGCCAGCGTGTGTCCGTCCGAGGTGAACGCGAGCGCGTTGATCGGGCCCAGGTGGCCGGTCACCGGTGTGCCGAGCAGTGCCGGGTGCCGCGGGCTGGTCACGTTCCACAGCCGGATGTCGTCGTCCGCGCTGCCGCAGGCGAGCGTACGGCCGTCAGGGCTGAAGACCAGTGCGTTGACGTAACCCCTGGGGCCGGTGAGCGGTGTGCCGAGCGGTGTGGGGTGGGCCGGGTCGGCGACGTCCCACAGTTGGACGCTGTCGTCGTCGTACGCGGTGGCCAGAACGCGGCCGTTCGGGCTGAAGGCCATCGCGTTGGCGCCCGCATAGCGGTTCCGCAGTTCCACCGGCGGGCCGTAGGGGGCCGGACGGGTCGGGTCGGCGACGTTCCACAGTCGGACCGTGTTGCTTCCCGACCGGAACGCGAGCGTTCGGCCGTTGGGAGTGAATATCGCTGGCCATTCCCGCTCCCAAACGAGCCCGGGAGTGAACGGTTTGCTGAGCGGTACGGGCCGGGTCGGCTTGGTCACGTCCCACAGCCGGGCGGTGTTGTCGGCCGCCGCGGTCATCAGGATGCGCCCGTCCGGGCTGAACGCGCCGGTCTGGCCGAGGAGATCCGATGCCGGGATCGACCACAACCGGACCTTGCTGTCCCCCGTCCCGGTGGCCAGCGTGTGCCCGTCCGGGCTGAAGCCGACGGCGTACATCCCGCTGCTGCTGCCCGCCAGCGGCTCACCGACCTGGGACGGGTACGCCGGGTCGCTGACGTTCCACAGGCTCGCCGTGCTGTCCGAACTGCCCGCGGCCAGCATGGTGCCGTCGGGGCTGAACGCCACCGACCACACCGGTCCGGTGTGACCGGTCAGCGGTGCGCCCAGGGGCGCCGCGTGGGTCGGGTCGGCCACGTTCCACAGCCGGACCGTGTCGTCGGTGCCGCCGCTGGCCAGCGTGTGCCCGTCCGGGGCGAAGGCCACCGAGTGCACCCCGGCGGTGTGACCGGTCAACGGCCCGCCCAGCGGCGCCGGTTGGGTCGGGTCGGCCACGTTCCACAGCCGGATCGTCTCGTCGTCACCACCGGCCGCCAGCGTGCGCCCGTCCGGGCTGAACGCCACCGAGCGCACCGCGCCGGTGGGGCCGGTCAACGGATCGCCGAGCGGCCGTGGTTGCCGGGGATCGCGCACGTCCCACAGCCGCACCGTGTGGTCCTCCTGCGCGGAGGCCAGGGTGTGTCCGTCCGGGCTGAACGCGACCAGGTAGATCGTGCCGCCGTGTCCGGCCAACGGCGCCCCCAGCGGGCGCGGGCGGCCGGGATCGGTGACGTCCCACAGCCGGATGGTCCCGTCGTCCGAGGCGCTCGCCAGGGTGTGCCCGCCCGGGCTGAAGACCGCCGAACTCACCCAACTGCCGTGCCCGGTGAGGGGTTTGCCCAGTGGCCTGGGGCGGGTGGGGTCCGCCACGTCCCACAGCCGGATGGTGCGGTCGTAGCTGGCGGTGGCCAGGGTGCGTCCGTCCGGGCTGAACGACGTCAGGTACACCGCGCCGGTGTGGCCGAGCAACGGTGTGGCCAGCGGCGCGTTCTCGGTGGATATCAGCCGGCCCGAGACGCTCAGGTCGCCTGGCCGCAACCGGTGTGCCACCAGGTCGAGTTGGGCGGAGAGCGACGGATCGACGTTCTGCACCCGGTCCGCTTCGGCGACCACCTGCTCGAAGACGGCGTCGTCGCGCTGCTGCCGGGCGACCACGGCGGAGACCACCGCCAGCACCGAGAGGACCACCAGCGCCGACACCGCGGCGCGGGCGAGCCAGACGGTACGCCGTCGCAGCCGGGCCGACGCGGCCAGGAAGTCGGCCACGCCCCGGGTCAGGAAGGTGCTGCCCGCCGACTGCGCCCAGGCGCGGGCCTCCTCCAGGCGGCTGCCCCGGTACAGCAGCGCGGTGTCCCGGCCGGATCCCTCCCAGAACCTGCTGTCCTCCTCCAGCTTCTGCCGCAGCAGGTTGTCGTGGCGGCCCTCGTCCAGCCAGTCGCGCAGCCGTGGCCAGGCGTGCAGCAGCGCCTCATGGGTGATCTCCACCGACTCGGCGTCCAACGTCACCAGCCGGGCGCGTACCAGTGCCTCCAGCGACTCCTCGGTCTTGTCCGGGTCGGTGGACTCGTCCGCCAACTGGCGCCGCGTGCCGCGCCGTCGGGTGGCCTGGGTGTCCTCGCCCAGCCGGACCAGCCGGAGCAGCAGCACTCTGGCCGCGGTGCGCCCGGCCGGGTCGAGCCCGGACCAGGCCCGCTCGGCGGTGGCCGCCACCGCGCCCTGGATGCCGCCCGCGGCGCGGTAGCCGGAGAGCGTCAGCCTGCCCGCCTTGCGCCGCTGCCAGGTGGCGAGCAGGGCGTGCGAGAGCAGCGGCAGCGCTCCGGCGTCATGGGCGTGGCGCGGGCCCTCGGAGTGCGGCTGTCCGTCGCCGGCGCCCACCTCCTTGATGATCAACTCGGCCAGGCCCGGTTCCAGTTCGAGGCCGACCGCCTTGGCCGGTCCGGTCACCGCCTCGCGCAGTTCGGCGGTGGTGAGCGGACCGAGCACCATGTGCCGGTGCTGCAACGCGTCGGCCAGTTCCGGATATCCCAGGCACTGGCCGTAGAAGTCGGCCCGTACGCCGAGCACGACCAATACCGGCGCGATATCGCCGGGGTGCGCGGGGGTAGCCGCGGCGTGCAGCAGCCCGATGAACGCGCGCCTGCTCGACTCGTCTCGGCAGAGGGTGAAGGTCTCCTCGAACTGGTCCACGATGAGAATCGGGCGGGCGGCGGGCGGTGCCGCCCGCCGGGCCCATTCCGTAACCGATTCCCTTACTCGTTCGGCGAATTGCGGGGCCTTGCAGTCCATCGCCTGGGGTGTGTCCGGATCCCGTACCGCGTCGGCCAGTTCGGGGATTTGCCGGGTCAACTCCGCGAGCGGATCACTGCCCGGCACCATCACCAGTGCGGGACCCGCGCGGAATTCCCCGTCGTCCAGTGCGCCGTTGCGTAGCGCCGGTACCAGTCCGGCCCTCAGCAGCGAGGACTTCCCGGCCCCGGAGGCACCCACGAGCACCACGGGTCCCGCGGAATCGCGGGCCGCGCGCAACTGCGCCACCAGGGCGTCCGTCGCCCTTTCCCGGCCGAAGAACCACCGGGCGTCCTCCTGGCGGAACGAGGCGAGTCCGCGGTACGGGCACACTCCCAGCTCGGGCGGGCTTTTGAGGGGTTTGTCGGCCTCCTCCTCGCTGGCGCCGGCCGCCCGGACGCCCACCGCCTGTTCCCACAGGTTCTGCCACTGCGACAGGTCGTACAGGCCCGCGCTCACCGGCGTCGGCGCCAGCTTGCGGGCCTGGGGGACGAGGATGTGCAGCACGGCCGCGAGCGCCGCGAACTGCGCGGGCACGTTGCGGGCCCGCCGCCAGTCGCTGATCCGCTGCGCGGAAACCTGTACCGGGCGCCCTCGTTCATCGACCCGCTGAAGGCGGCGGACCGCTTCCGCCACGGTCTTCAAGGGAGGGTTTCCGGCCTCCTTGTACAGCAGCGCGAGTTGTTCCGCGAGGGCCGCGCGCGGCTCGGAAGCGGAGCTCAAGGTCTCCTCCGTCGACTCTTCTGTGTCCCCCGCCGCCCGTACCGTCCGGACCGGAAAACTGACTCTAGCGCAGTGACCTGCGGCGAGACCGTCCGGCCGGAACCGGAACCGAGGTGACCGGGCGCTTTCCTGGCAGGATGCGCAGCACGAGACGATCTCGTTCGGCACCGGTCTCCACGAGGGGAGGGACCGGCGCCGAACGAGCGTCCCGGAAACCAGGCGCCCACCGCTCGCGGCCACCGGCCCGCGCGTCCGGAACAGGCCCGCGCCCCGACCGCACCCCGCGCGCCCGCGGTCACCCGCGCGCCCTCCCGCGCCCGCCGCCCATCGCTTCCGCGCCCGCCGCTCGCCGCTCGCGCCCCAACCGCCGCGCCGCCAAAGCGAATTCCCGGCACAAAGGCTGGAAACAGCCGCCTACATTTCGTCGCCATGACATACCGGCAGGTATTTGTCAGGTTACCGGGGTGAATCGTGGCCGGAACCTGATGGATTGCCGCTCACCTGACGGATTCTTCAAACGCGCATTGGTCGCGACTGCCGATCCGGCACACGATCTAAAACCCGCAAGTTGTTCGGCGGCCCGGCCGTGCGAGGCCGGTGCGGCCCGGTACGTGTCGTACTTTCGCTCGTTGAGGGAGCACTGTGGCCATGAGCAATGCCGCCGTTGAATTCCAAGCCCGTCGTGTCCTGGAAATTACCGCTGTCATGGCTGACGCCGCCGCGATAGCCCGCGGACTGGATGGTTCCTGAGATGGCGACACCGTATGTGCTGACCGAGCTGACACATTCGGACTCCACGTCCCCCGCCCACCGTCGCGACGTCGTGGTCCGCACGACGGAAGGACTCGTCGCCGGAGTGCGGCACCCCGAATTCGCCGTGTTCCGCTCAGTTCCCTACGCCCGGCCCCCGTTGGGCGCGCTGCGCTTCTCCTCACCGCTGCCACCGCTCACCTGGCGCGGAGTGCGCGACGCCGGACGGTTCGTGCCGCCGTTCCTCCAGCCAGGGGTTCCGGAAAGCCGTGAGGACGCGCTGTACGCCAATGTCTGGACGCCGGACGTGCGCGGTTCCCGGCCGGTGCTGGTCTATGTTCACGGCGGTGGCTGGCAGATAGGCGGCGGCCAGCTGGCGACGTACGACGGAGCCCGGCCCGCGGTGCGCGGCGACCTGGTGGTGGTGACGTTCAACTACCGGCTCGGCTCGTTCGGTTTTGGCCTGCACGAGGACCTCACCGACCCGCGCACCGGCTCGTTCGCCAACTGGGGGTTACAGGACCAGGTGGAACTGCTGCGCTGGGTGCGGCGCAACGCCGCGGCCTTCGGCGGCGATCCCGGCAACATCACGCTCAGCGGCACGTCGGCCGGTGGCGCCAGCGCCTGGCAGCTCGCGCTGCTGCCCCAGGTGCGTCCGCTGCTGAGGCGGATCGTCCCGCTCAGCCCCTGCCACGTCTGGCAGCCCGCGGTCGGGCTCACCGCCGAGGACTCGCGCACCGTGTACGCGGCCATCGCCCGCCGACTGGGCACCGACGTACCGGGTTTGCGGAACGTGCCCGCGCACGCGCTGCTGGACGCCTGGCGGCGGATGTTCTCCGGCAGCCCGACGACGCGCCTGGTGGCGAGCGGACGCGAGTACCGGGGACCGGTGCCGGACGGCCGGTGGATGCACGGCCCCGACCACCAACTGCCCCCGCCCGACCTGCCGTCGATGATCGTCTACACCCGTACCGAGGGTGCGTTCTTCACCGTCCCCGGCCTGTCCACGCTCGCCGCGCCACCGGCTCCCCGCGACGAACGGGAACTGCGCGCGGCGGTACGGGCGGTGCTGGAGAAGCGGACACCCCACGTCACCGACCGCGTGCTGGACGACTGCCTGGCCGTCTACCGGCAGGCCGCGGCGGCCGAGGGACTGCCGCTGGACCCCGTGTCGCTGTGGACCGAGATCTGGGGCGATGGCCTGTTCCGGTACCCGATCCTCCGGCTCGCCGAACGAGACGCCCGGCGGGGCCGGGCGCCCCAGTACGTCATGGAGTTCGCACACCCGACCCGCCCGCCCTCGTTCGGCACCCCGCACGAGGCCACCTCCAGGTTCCTGTTCGGCACCCACGGCATCGAGGAGAACGCCTGGGCCTACGGAGACGGCCCGCTGGAGCGGCGGGTGTCCGACCTGTTCATCGACCTCGTGGCCGCCTTCGCCCGCCACGACGCACCGCGCGCCGCGGACGTACCGGCCTGGCCGGTCTTCCATCCCGGCCGCCCCACCACGCTGGTCCTCGGCGCCGACGGCACCGACCGGGCCGACCGCCCCCGCCTGGCCCGCCTGGCCACCACCCCGTACCCGCGCGCACTGCGGTTCTGGGATGACGTCGGCTGGGCGCCAAGGCCCTGACGCGCCCTGATCAGGCGCCCCGATACGCGCCGCACCGCAGGAGACCCCACTGGTACGGCGTGACGGCACGCGGCGGGCCACCACCTCCGCGCGAGGTGAGTGAGCCGCGGTGACGCCGCTGCCGGGTGCGGCGAGCGCCCGGCGGCGAACGAACGGAAAAGGAGGCGGGCGCGGCGTCCGTGAAACGCCGCGCCACACAGCGCCTCCACCCTGCGAGACACCTCCGCTTGGGAGACACCAGGAGACACCAGTGGACAACGCTCTTGTCAGCATCCCATCGAGTATCGAATCAATCAGCATCGAATCCATCAAATCCAAGCCCGCCGTTCAGCAGCCCGACTGGGCGGGCGGCCAACTGCAGTGGGTGACCGACGAGTTGGCCATGCGCCCGCCGCTGGTCAACGCCGGCGACGTACGCCGACTGCGCACCCTGCTGGCCGGTGTCGCCGCGGGCGAGGCCCGCGTGGTGCAGGCCGGTGACTGCGCCGAGGACCCGGCCGAGTGCACCGCGGGCTATGTCGCCCGCAAGGCGGGCCTGCTGGACGTGCTGGCCGGCGTGATGAAGATGATCACGCATCGGCCGGTGGTGCGCGCGGGCCGGATGGCCGGGCAGTTCGGCAAGCCCCGGTCCAAACCCACCGAGCGGGTCGGCGGCCGCGAACTGCAGGTCTACCGCGGTCACATGGTCAACAGCCCGGAGCCCGACCCGTACCTGCGAAGGCCCGATCCACGGCGGCTGCTCGCCGGTTACGAGGCGGCCAGCGAGGCCATGACCCACCTGGGCTGGCTCAACCCGGCCCGCAGGTCCGGCATCTGCCCGCCGGTGTGGACCAGCCACGAGGCGCTGCTGCTGGACTACGAGATCCCGATGCTGCGCCAGGACGAGCACGGCCGCCAGTACCTCGCCTCGACGCACTGGCCGTGGATCGGCGAGCGCACCCGGCAGGTGGACGGCGCCCATGTCGCCCTGCTCGCCGAGGTGGCCAACCCGATCGCCTGCAAGGTCGGCCCCGGCATGTCCCCCGACGAACTGCTGGAGTTGTGCGAACGGCTCGACCCGTGGCGGGAGCGCGGACGGCTCACGCTGATCGCCCGGATGGGCGCGGCGGTCGTCGCCGAACGGCTGCCACGGCTGGTCAAGGCGGTACGGGCGGCGGGCCATCCGGTGATCTGGCTCACCGATCCGATGCACGGCAACACCGTCACCGCCGCCGACGGGCTCAAGACCCGCTTCGTCGACACCGTGGTGCGCGAGGTCCGCGACTTCCAGAGCGCGGTGCGCTCGGCGGGCGGCATCGCGGGCGGACTGCACCTGGAGACCACTCCGGACGACGTCACCGAGTGCTGCGCCGACGAGTCCGGCATCGGCCAGGTCGGCGACAAGTACACGAGCTTCTGCGACCCGCGGCTCAACCCGGGTCAGGCCATATCCGTGGTCTCGGCCTGGTCGGCCTGATCCGGCGGCACGACCGAGCCCACCACACAACTGCCGTTCCGCAGTGGGAACGGCCGTAGGGAGGTCCACAGCAATGGAGAACAAGGTCGCCCTTGTCACAGGGGCAGCGGGCGGAATCGGTACCGCCGTGGTCCGCGCGCTGGGCGAGCACGGCGCGACCGTGGCCGCCGTCGACCGGGACGCCGCCGGGCTGCGGGACGTCGTGGAGAAGCTGACCGCCGACGGTCTGCGGGTCGCCGCGTTCCCCGCCGACGTCACCGACAGCGCCCAGGTCGACGCCGTGGTCGAGACGGTCGAGGCCCAGTTGGGTCCGGTGGAGTACCTGGTCAACGCCGCGGGGGTGCTGCGGCTCGGCGAGGTCAGGGACTTCAGCGACGAGGACTGGTCCACCACCTTCGGGGTCAACGTCAACGGCGTGTTCCATCTGTCCCGGGCGGTGGTCAACCGCATGGCACCGCGGATGCGCGGTGCGATCGTCACCGTGGCGTCCAACGCGGCCGGTACGCCGCGTACCGAGATGGCCGCCTACGCGGCCTCCAAGGCGGCGGCCTCGATGTTCACCAAGAGCCTGGGCCTGGAGGTCGCCAGGTTCGGCATCCGGTGCAACGTCGTGGCCCCGGGGTCCACCGACACGCCCATGCTCAGCTCGATGTGGCACGACGAGTCGGGACCCGCCGGAACCATCGAGGGCCGCCCGGACGCGTTCCGGGTGGGCATACCGCTGGGGCGGCTGGCCCGCCCGTCCAACATCGCCGACGCCGTGGTGTTCCTGCTGTCCGACAAGGCGGCGCACATCACCTTGCACGTCCTCACGGTCGACGGCGGCGCGGGACTCGGGGCGTAGGCGGGTCCGGCGAAGTCCGCCGCGCTTCGGCGGCGCCCTGAAGGGGGCGCGGGGAACCGCGCGACCAGCAGCAACGGCGCCGCGGACGACCGGCGGCACATCGCCGCACTCCCAGCCGAGCGCTTGGCGGCACACCACCACATCAGGAAGAGAAAGAGGACGCCATGGCAGGCATACCCGCCATCGATCCCTACCCGATGCCCACCGCGGCCCAACTGCCCGTCAGCACCGCCGAGTGGACGGTCGACCCCGACCGCGCGGTGCTGCTCATCCACGACATGCAGCGCTACTTCCTCAAGCCCTTCCCCGACGACCTGCGGCACGAACTGGTCCGCAGCCTCGCCCGGTTGCGCGAGCGGGCCACCGACCTCGGCATGCCGGTGGCCTACACCGCGCAGCCAGGCGGCATGACCGAGGAGCAGCGCGGTCTGCTCAAGGACTTCTGGGGACCGGGAATGCGCACCTCGCCCGCCGACCGGGAGGTGGTCGACGCGCTCTCCCCGGTACCGGGCGACTGGGTGTTCACCAAGTGGCGCTACAGCGCCTTCTTCCAGTCCGGGCTGCTGGAGCGGATGCGCGCCCACGACCGCGACCAGTTGGTCATCGGCGGGGTGTACGCGCACGTCGGCGTGCTGATGACGGCGGTGGAGGCGTTCACCAACGACATCCAGCCGTTCCTGGTCGCCGACGCCGTCGGTGACTTCTCGCCCGAGTACCACCGGCTGGCGGTGGAGTACGCGGCGCGGCGCTGTGCCGTGGTCGTCACCACCGACGCGGTCATCGGCCAACTGGACGCCGGGATCGACCGGTTCGCCCACGCGCTGCACGAGGTCGCCGTATGAGCGCCGCGCAGGAGCTGTTCCGGCAGGTGCTGGCGCCGACGCCGCCGCCGTTCGCCGTACTGCACCGGCCGGAGTCAACCGGCCCGCAGGCACTGGACGTTCTGCTCGGCGAGGTGTCCACCCCGGACACCCTGGCCGCGATACCGCTGCCCGAGGGCCCGGCCGACGGGCCGCGCCACGAGGTGCTGGCGATCGTCCCGTACCGGCAGATCGCGGAGCGCGGCTTCACCTCCGCCGACGACGGGGCGCCGCTGATCGCGATGACCGTCACCGGCCAGGCGACCGTGCCGAGCGGGGAGCTGCTGGACCGGATACCGGACCTGCCGATCCGGCTGGAGGACGGGGACTTCGACGTCGACGACGAGGCGTACGCCGACATCGTCCGCCGGGTGATCGCCGACGAGATCGGCACGGGGGAGGGCGCGAACTTCGTCATCAAGCGCTCCTTCGTCGCCGACATCTCCGACTTCACCCCGCTCAGCGCGCTGGTCTTCTTCCGGCGGCTGCTGGAGCGGGAGTCGGGGGCGTACTGGACGTTCATCGTGCACACCGGCAGCAGGACGTTCGTCGGCGCCACCCCCGAGCGGCACATCAGCGTGCGCGGCGGTACCGCCGTGATGAACCCGATCAGCGGCACCTACCGGTATCCGCCGTCCGGGCCGACGCTGCCGGGGGTGATGGACTTCCTCGCCGACCGCAAGGAGGCCGACGAGCTGTACATGGTGGTGGACGAGGAACTGAAGATGATGGCCCGCATCTGCGACGGCGGCGGCCGGGTGGTGGGCCCCTACCTCAAGGAGATGGCGCGTCTCGCGCACACCGAGTACTTCATCGAGGGCCGCACCAGCCGGGATCCGCGGGACGTCCTGCGGGAGACGATGTTCGCACCCACCGTCACCGGCTCCCCGCTGGAGAGCGCCTGCCGGGTGATCGGCCGGTACGAGCCGAGGGGCCGAGGCTACTACAGCGGGGTCGCCGCGCTCATCGGCCGGGACGCGAACGGGGAGCGCACCTTGGACTCCGCCATCCTCATCCGCACCGCCGACATCGACGGCGGCGGCCGGATGCGGATCGGGGTGGGCGCCACGCTGGTGCGGCACTCCAGCCCGCAGTCCGAGGTGGCCGAGACCCGGGCCAAGGCGGCCGGGCTGCTGGCCGCGCTGGAACCGGGGCCGCGGCGGTTCGGCCAGCACCCCAGCGTGCTGGCCGCACTTGAGCGGCGCAACACCGGCATCGCCGACTTCTGGCTGGCCGACCGGGGGCAACGCTCCCGTCCGGTACCGCAGTTGGCGGGCAGGCGGGTGCTGGTGGTCGACGCGGAGGACACCTTCACGTCGATGATCGAGCAGCAACTGCGTTCCATGGGCCTTGAGGTGGCGGTGCGGCGCTTCGACGAGCCGTACTCCTTCGACGGCCACGACCTGGTCGTCATGGGGCCGGGGCCGGGTGATCCACGGGAGGAGAACCACCCCAAGATCGCCCATCTGCGGTCCGCCGTCGACGGGTTGCTCCAGCGGCGGCAGCCGTTCCTGGCGGTGTGCCTGAGCCATCAGGTGCTCAGCCTGGCGCTCGGCTTCGACCTGGTGCGCAGGGCGGTGCCCAACCAGGGCGTGCAGCGGGAGATCGACCTGTTCGGGCGGTGCGAGCGGGTCGGCTTCTACAACACCTTCGCCGCCCGCGGCGACGCGGACCGGGTGGAGTGCCCGGGTGTCGGGGAGGTGGAACTCAGCCGGGACCCGGCCACCGGCGAGGTGCACGCGCTGCGCGGACCGCACTTCGCTTCCATGCAGTTCCACGCCGAGTCGGTGCTGACCCAGGACGGGCCGCGCATCGTCGCCGCGTTGCTCACCGAACTGGCGACGGCCGCTGTACCGAGCTGACGCCGCAGTGCCGCGGCGCCGCTTCGGCGCCGCGGCACGCACAGCGCATTCATGACACAACGACCTTCGGTGGCCAGGTCGCCGCCACCGTACCTGACAAGGTAGGGGCACAGGCTTTGCCCGGTCCGCGAGGAACGCGGGACGATCGATTTCGCGGGCGGCCTGGAATCCCTTTCGCTTCACAGAAGGACCAGCCTGCGGAAAACGAGGGGTCAACCATGATTACGACAGGGATAAACCGCGCCGCCCGGTCCACTTCCGCCATCGGCATCGTGGGAACCGGTTCCTACCTACCGGCCCATGTCGTCACCAACGCGGAGGTCGGCGAACCGGCCGGAGTGACCGACGAATGGATTTTCGGCAAGACCGGAATACGCAACCGGCGCCGTGCGAAGCCCGACGAGGCGACCTCCGATCTCGCGGTGATCGCCGGACGGGCCGCTTTGGAGAGCGCCGGAATCAGCGCCGCGGACATTTCCCTGGTCATCGTGGCGACCTCCACGCCGGATTCCCCGCAGCCGCCCACCGCGGCCATCGTGGCGGACGAGATCGGGGCCCGTCCCGGTACCGCCGCCTTCGACGTCAACGCGGTGTGCAGCAGCTTCCTGTTCGCGTTGACCACCGCCGAGGGCATCCTGCGCGGCACGGACAGCGAGTACGCGCTGGTGATCGGCGCGGACGTCTACTCGCGGATTCTCGACCCGGCCGACCGGCGCACCGCGATCCTCTTCGGGGACGGCGCCGGGGCGGTGGTGCTGGGCCGGTCCGGCGGCGGCGGCGAACTGCTGGCCGGACGACTGGCGAGCTACGGCGCCGACCGGGACCTGATCCAGGTTCCGGCGGGCGGCAGCCGCATCCCGCCCTCCGCCGAGACGGTGCGGGCCGGACTGCACTACTTCGCCATGAACGGCCGCGCGGTGCGCGACTTCGTCGCCGAGAAGGTGACCGAGGGGATACGCGACTTCCTGGTGGACACCGGGGTGTCGGCGGCGGACCTCGCGCACTTCGTACCGCACCAGGCCAACGGCCGGATGCTCGAAGACCTGGCGCAGCGGCTGGACATTCCCTTCGAGCGCACCCGTACGACGTTCGAAGAGCTGGGCAACACCGGAGCCGCGTCGGTTCCGATAACGCTCGACCACGCCGCCCGGGCGGGTGCCGTCGGCACCGGCGACCTGATCCTGCTGGCCGCTTTCGGCGGCGGCATGGCGATGGGACTGACCCTGCTCAGGTGGTAGCGATCCCACCCTCAAGCGCACCGAAGAACCCGACCTGGTAAGGAGACGGCGATGCTGGACCAGACCCTGGTGGATGAGTATCTCAGGCGCATCGGCGCGACAAAGCCGACGTCCGCCGATATTCATGCGCTGCGGCACCTTCAGGAACGCCAGGTCCTGACCGTGCCGTTCGAGAACCTCGACTACCACCTCGACGAGCCCATCTACATGGACGAGCGGGTGCTGGAGAAGATCGTCCGCAAACGGCGCGGCGGCGGCTGCTACGAGGTGAACCCGGCGTTGGCGTTCCTGCTGCGCTCGCTGGGCTTCAGCGTCGACATCCTGCCGGGCCGGGTCCACCGGCCGGACGGGCTGGGCCCGCTGCTCGGCCATCTGGCGCTGCGGGTGTGGCTCGACGAGCCCTGGCTGGTGGACACCGGCTTCGGCCGCAACAGCCGCTACCCGCTGCCGCTGAACTCCCGTGAGGTGCGGCAGGATCCGCACGGCGACTACCAGTTGGTGGAGACCGACAGCGGCGCGATCGACGTGCTGCTGAACGGCAAGCCGCTCTACCAGCTGGAGCAACAGCCGGTCCGGATCGAGGACTTCGCCCCCAGCCTGTGGTGGTATCGCACCGCCCCCGACTCCTCGTTCCTCCAGGCGCTGTTCTGCTCCGTGCGCACCGAGAACGGCCTGGTGACGCTGAAGGGCAACCAGCTGACCCGGGTGGACGGCGAGGAGCGGTCCAAGGAGGTGCTGCCCGACGACGCGGCGGTGTTCGAGGCGTACAAGAAGTACTTCGGTTTCGGTCTCGACAAGCTTCCGAAGGAACCCGTGGTCGAGGGCGGCACCGCCGGCGTGCGGACGAGCTGAGGGCGGAACCGAGATGACTGCGACATCCACGGGGGCCGGGCGGCGGTCGGCGGACCAGGACTTCGACGTCCTGGTCGTCGGCGCCGGACCCACCGGTCTGCTGGCCGCCTGCGAACTGCTGCGGCGCGGGGTGCGGGTGCGGGTGATCGACCGGGCGCCGGAGCCGATGTGCGCTCCCAAGGCGCTGTCGGTGTGGCCGCGCGCCCTCGACATCCTGGAGGACTGCGGACTTCAGGACGCGGTGCGCCGCGAGTCGGTGCTGATCAACACGTTGAGCTACTTCTCCGAGCGGCGCCCGCTGGCCTCGTTCGGCCTGACCGAGGACACCGCCTGCCGGGTGCTGCCGCAGCACGTCACCGAGCGGCTGCTCACCGAGCGGCTGCACGCGCTCGGCGGCAAGATCGAGCGCGGGGTGCGGCTGCTGGCCCTGGACGACGTGGACTTCTCCGGCCGCATCGAGGCCAGCGACGGTGTGACGGCCGTGCTGGAGTACGGCGACGGTGTGGTGGAGCGGGTGCGCGCGCCGTTCGTGATCGGCGCCGACGGCGCGGGCAGCGCGGTACGCGGCCAGTTGGGCGTCGGCTTCCAGGGCACCACCTACGAGATGGCGTTCGCCCTGGTCGACACCCGGATCGAGGGCGACCTGCCGCCGGACGAGTGCCGGTTCTACCAGGCGCCGACCGGTGCGCTGGTGATCGTGCCGATGCCGGGCGGGGTCTTCCGGTTCCTGTCGGTGATGCCGGAGGGCAGGCACGAGGTCAGCGTCGAGATGATGCAGGCGATCATCGACGAACGCGGTCCGCGCGGGGTGCGGATCAGCGAGCCGGTGTGGCAGGCGGTGTTCCGGGTGCACGCCCGGCACGCCTCCGACTTCCAGCGCGGCCGGGTCTTCCTGGCCGGTGACGCGGCGCACGTGCACAGCCCGGCCGGTGGTCAGGGCATGAACAACGGTCTGCAGGACGCCCACAACCTCGGCTGGAAGCTGGCCGCGGTGATCCGCGGTGAGTCGCCGAGTTCGCTGCTGGCCAGCTACGGCGAGGAGCGTTCGGAGGCGACCCGGCAGATCGTGCGGGACACCGACCTGCAGACCCGGGCCTGGGTGGCCCATCATCCGGCGCAGGTACTGGCCCGTGACACCGCGTTCCGGTTGTTGGACCGTACGGGGGCGGTGACCAGGTTCTACGCTCCGGTGATGGCCGGTAGGCGGTTGGCGTACCCGCCGGTGCGGGAGACGCAGCGGCCCTCCGGCTGGTCGGGCTGCCGGGTGCGCAGGCGGGTGCCGGGCGCGCTGCGGATCGGCGCGGTGTTCCCGCGGCGGCTGGCGTTGGCGCTGGGTGTTTCGGGGCCGGGGGTGGATCCGCTGAGCTGGACGCTGGCGGTGCTGCCGCCCGCGGACGAGACCGCGTGGCTGGCCGAGGCCGGGCATGTCGCGGCGCGCTGGCCGAACGTGCGGGTGGTGCGGCTGCCGCGGCGGGACGCCGCTGTGCAGGCCGACTGCCGCCGGGCCGGGTACTACCTGATCCGGCCGGACGGGCACATCGCCGCGCACGGTCATGAGGGCGATCTGAACCGGCTGGAGGCGGAGTTGGGATCGGCTCTACGCAAAATCTCCACATAATCGCGGAACCGGCAATTGCGTGGCGCGTCGCACGGCCCGGCTGTGCCGGTCCAACCGGCCCGTTGATAAGGGTAGTTGGGGTTGCGACAAACAATCTGGACATGTACGGTCTAGATTGTCGGGAAGGGTTGGGGGTGCGAAATGGATAAACGCCCGACGAGGCCTTCTCGCCGCTTGATTCTGGATGCCTGATGTCGCTGCCGACGCCCATTGGCGGCCTTGGTGCGGACCTCAATACAGCCCGTCGCAGGCGCGGTTGACGGCACCGCGAACGCGGTCACCACCGCAACATCCCAGGTGTTAGTTTCAGTTTCCGATGTCGAGAGGGAAAGTCATGTCGAGTGACCGCATTCGCGTCGCGGTGATCATTGGCAGCGTTCGCAAGGGACGGCTCGGCCCGACCATCGCGAATTGGTTCACCGGCGTCGCCGGACAGCGTGAGGACCTCCAGATGGACCTGGTGGACCTCGCCGACTACGACCTGCCCAACCGGCTGACCGACGAGCCCGGCCCCGAACTCGCCGAGACCCTGGGCAGGATCGGCCCGCGGCTCGCCGAGGCGGACGCCTTCGTCGTGGTCACCCCCGAGTACAACCACAGCTACCCCGGTTCGCTGAAGTCGCTGATCGACTGGCACACCGTGGAGTGGCACGCCAAGCCGGTCGCCTTCATCAGCTACGGCGGCCAGGCCGGTGGCATCCGGGCGGTGGAGCACCTGCGGCCGGTCTTCTCCGAGGCGCACGCCATGACCATCCGGCAGACCGTCGTCTTCCACCAGCCGTGGGACCAGTTCGACGAGAACGGCGAGCTGCGCGAGCCCACCCGCGCGGAGAACGCCGCCAAGGCGCTGCTGGACCAACTCGCCTGGTGGGCCGGTGCGTTGGTGGAGTGGAAGGCGCGGCACCCGTACACCGGCTGACGTCCGAGGGCCGAAGCGGTCTTCCGAGCGCCCCCGGCCGGGGCTCGCGCTGGGGGCGCCGCCCCCGGACCCCGGGCGGGGGCGCGGGGATTCTTCCGGGGGCTTCGCGCCTGGAGCCGCCCCCGCGACAAGAGGAGTGGTGATACTGCCATGAAGGACCCGGCGGCAGTGGCGAGTGGCGGCGATCTGCACCCGTTGATCGCCGAGGGTGTCTCGCCGTGGGTGGAGGGCGTCCACCGGAGCATGATCGCCTCCGGATGCCTGGCCCGCCTCATCAAGGACGCCGGGGTCAGGGGAGCCGTCTGCGATCCGGGGACCCTCGCCGAGGCCGTGACCGGTGATCCCGTCTACCGGGAGCAACTGGTCCGCCTCGCCTACCGCGGTGCCACCATCGGCGAGGCGCTGCGCGCCCTGCAGGTGCACGACGCCCGTGAGGCGTGCGACGAGCTGAACGAGGTGTTCGAGAAGACCCAGGGGCATGACGGCCAGGTCTCGGTGGACCTGGAACCGGGGCTGTGCCATGACGCGGACGCCACCGTCAAGGCGGCGGTCGAGCTGTGGCGGGCCCTGGACCGGCCCAACGCGCTGGTGAAGATACCGGCCACCGCCGAGGGTCTCGTCGCGATGCGCGAGTGTCTGGGCCGGGGGATCGGCGTGCACGCCACCGGGATCTTCTCGGTGGCCTGCTACCGGGAGACCGTCGACGCGTACTTCGACGGGATGGAGCGCGCCCTGTCCGAGGGCGAACGGCTCTCCGTGATCTCCTCGCTGGCCTCCTTCCCGGTCGGCAGGCTGGACGCGGAGGTCGACGTCCGGCTGGACGAACTGCGCGGCATGGACGAGCCGACCCGGTCCGCCGCCCGCACGGTACGGGGCGCCGCGGCGCTCGCCAACGCCCGGCTGCTGTACGGGGTTTACGAGGAGCGGCTGGGCAGCGAGCGGTGGCGCACCCTGCGCGCGGCCGGGGCCCGGCCGCAGCGGCTGATGTGGACCGACACCGCGGTGTCCGACCCGGCGCGCTCCGGCACCGGCTACGTGGACGGCATCGTCGCCTGGGGCACGGTCAGCGCCATGGGCCTGCCCACCCTGGAGGCGGCGGTCCGCCACTGCGACCTGCGCGGCGACACGCTGATGGGCGAAGGTCCCTCCGCCCAGGCCACTTTGGCCGAACTCGACCGCCTCGGCATCTCGTACGAGACGGTGGTCCGCAAGGCGGCGGCCGACAGCGAGGCCCGCCACACCAAGGCGTGGCGGGCACTACGGGAAGCGGTCGCGACCCGCCTGCACACGTAGCCCTCAACCGCCGGGCGGGCTGTGAAAGACCAGTCGCCGGGCGGGCTTTGAGGAAAGCCCGCCCGGCGACTGAGGACAAAGCGCGGGGCGCTCCGCCGGGGGTGCGGTGATCTGCCGTCGATCACCCGCGGCATCGTTGTGGCTGGTCGCGCGGTTCCCCGCGCCCGTTCAAGGCGCGCTTAGACGTTCACCGGCGCGCACCGGGGAAACTCCGTCCCGCAAAGCCGCGTGAACGGCAGCGCCTTGACGGCGGTCTCCTCGAACTCCGCCTCCGCGTCGGACAGGGCGATGATCGCGCCGCCCACCCCGTAGCGGACCCGCCCCGGGGTGACCACCGCGGTGCGGATGACCACGTTGAGGTCGGCCGCCCCGGTCAGCGAGAAGTAGCCGATGGCGCCCGAGTAGACGCCGCGCGGCCCGGCCTCCAGCCGGTCGATGATCTGCATGGTGCGCAGCTTCGGCGCCCCGGTCATCGACCCGGCGGGGAACGCGGCCCGCACGCAGTCCACGGCCGAGCTGTCCTCGCGCAGCCGTGCCCGTACGGTGCTGACCAGTTGGTGCACGGTGGCGTAGGTCTCCACCTGGAAGACCTCCTTGGCCTGGACCGAGCCCACCTCTGCGCAGCGGCCGAGGTCGTTGCGGACCAGGTCCACGATCATCAGGTTCTCCGCGCGGTCCTTCTCGTTGGTCATCAGGTCGGCCATCAACCGGGTGTCCTCCATGGGGGTCTCACCGCGCGGCCTGGTCCCCTTGATCGGCTTGGACTCGGCGACACCGTCGCGGTCGATGCGCAGGAACCGCTCGGGTGAGGCGCTGAGCACGTTGACCTCGCCGAAGCCGAGCAGCGCGCCGAACGAGGTCGGCGTGGAGCGGCGCAGCAGCCGGTAGCCCTGCCACGGGTCGAGCGTGCCGTGCGCCTCGGCCATGTTGGTCAGGCACACCTCGTAGGTCTCACCGGCGGCGATCTCCCGCTGGCAGGCGTCGATCAACTCAAGGTAGGCGCGCTGGTCGTGGCGCAGCCGCAGCTCGCCCAGCGGTTCCAGCGGACCGGCCCAGCGGGGCCGCCGGTCGGCGATCTTGTCCAGTCGCTCGGCGGTGTCTGCCAGCCACTGGCGGGCCGCGCCCTCCTCGCCGTTCTCGGTGAGGGTGAGCAGATAGCTGGTGCCCTCTTGGTGGTCAAAGACCAGGGCGCGGTCGCTGAACACCATCACCGCGTCGGGCTCCTGCGACCGGTGCGTCCGGTCGCCGCCGCACTCCGCCTTCAGCTCGTAGCCCAGGTAGCCGACCCAGCCGAGCGCGAAGTCGAAAGGCAGCTCGGTGACTTCGGTGCGGGTGGCCCTCAGGTCCTCGTCCAGCCAGGTCAGGAACTCGCCGGTGACGATCTCGGTCGACCGCGCGGAGCGCACCGTCACCGTGCTGCTCCAGATGTCGGCGGTGGCCACCCGGGCCAGCGGCCCGCTGGCATCCCCCATGATCGAGAACCGGCCGGTGCGGTGGTCGCGGCGGCTGCTGTCCAGCCAGTACGCGTGGTCGCCGCCGCGGAACAGCTCGTCGAAGGCCACCTCGTCGTTCCACCGGGTGTCAAGCCGCTCCACCAGCACCCGCAGTCGGCGCGGCTCGCGCCGCTCGGCGGGCGCGGCAGCCGGTGCCGGTACGGCTGGCGCGGCGGCCAGCGGCAGCACCCGGGGGGCGGTGCGGCGGCGGTGGGGTTCGCTCAACCGGCGGAAGTTGTACAGCAGTTGGTGGCCGTGGCGGCCACCGATCGACTCGGGGTGGAACTGCACGCCCCACAGCGGGCGCTGCCGGTGCCGGATCGCCATCAGCACGCCGTCCGGTGTCCAGGCGGTCGCCTCCAGCACGTCGGGCAGCTGGTCGACGGCGAGCGAGTGGTACCGGACCACCTCGAACGGCGAGGGGATCCCGGCGAACAACCCGGTGCCGGTGTGCATCACCGGGGAGACCCGCCCGTGGTACGGCTGCGGTGCCCGCACCACCTGTCCGCCGTGGACCATCGCCAGCCCCTGGTGCCCCAGGCACACCCCGAGCATCGGCAGCTCCCCGTGCTCCAGCACCTCCTGGCAGATCCCGAAGTCCGCACCCCGCCCCGGGTTCCCCGGCCCCGGCGAGATCACCACGCTGTCGAAGTCCCGAAGGTGCCCGATCCGCCACCGCGGATCGTCGTTGACCACGACCTCCGGCTGCTGGCCGTTGACCTCGGCCAGGTAGTGGAAGAGGTTGTAGGTGAACGAGTCGTAGTTGTCGATCAGCAGAGTGCGCACGATGTTCCCCCGTCGTGTGTACGGTTCGGTTGTGGTGTGTACCTGGTTCCTTCACGTACGGATCTGTCAAGGCGGTGCTTTGTGGAGGCCTGACGTCCATCTCAGCTCGTCGTTTCGCGACGGAATGCTGTGGGTCATCGATGGCGTCCGCCCGTAGTCCTGGTGCTGTGCAGGACGCCGAGCACGGTTACTGCGCCTGCCTATCGGGCGGGTCGATCTTGTGGTACTCAGACAACGCCACGCGGCCGAACTGCCGAGTGCTTGGCGGCTAAGCGCCGACGTGGGTCAGGACCGTCGAGCGGACTATTAGCAGCCATGTTGGCTGGATGCGCTCGTTTGCCTCCGGCATTGCCATCCCCCATGAGGTCATTGACTCGTCAACACGTCCCGCGTCGACGAGTTCAACCATTCCTTGGCAGGCCACTCTGCCGGAAGGTGATCCAACAACAGGCTTGGCGAGCGGACATGGTGATCCGGGCACCGCTCGTGCTGTGTCCACGTGGCGCATGCTCCATAGATGGCGATCACCACGGGTTGACGCCTACCGACCGCAATGCGTAACTTCCCGGTCAAGCACGCCATGGCTCGCAGCCGTGCAGCCGCGGGGGAACGAGAGTTGGGGGAATCGTGGCGCAGGACAAGGCGTGGGCGGGGACCGGCGTGTACGCCGTACTGGACCTGCTGGCCAGCGAAGCGCCGTTGAATCAGTTCGAGATTCTTCTCTCTGAGGCACGCGAGAAAGGCGCCAGCGACGAAGAACTGGCTGCCTTGGAGCGTGCCAAACGCGTCGCGATGACCATCTCGGAGGAACTGGAGCGGCATCGGCAACGCGAGGCTGGGTATTCGGCACTGGTCGACACCGCGCGCGAGTTGGCAGAACCGCACGATCTGGACAGCATGCTCAAGGTCATCACCAGACGCGCACGGCTGCTGCTGGGCATAGACATGTCGTACATCAGCCTCCCGGACGACGAGGACGGGTATGTCTATGTGCGCACCTCGGACGGGCACACCTCAACCCTCAACGTTGGCTTGCGGCTGCCCCACGACGCGGGGCTGGGCAGCAGCGTCCTGGCCAATCCCGCACCGTTCTGGACACCCGACTATCTCAACGACGAACGGATTCGACACAGCGAGGTCATCGACCGGGTTGTCAGGGCGGAGGGCCAACGCGCTGTCATGGCAGTGCCGTTGAGCCACGGCACCAAGCCCTTCGGTGCCCTGTACGTCTCCTCCCGCAGCGTTCGGCACTTCACCGCCGACGAGGTCGCCCTCCTCAGCTCGCTGGGCGACCTCGCCGGTGTGGCCATCGAGCGCGCGACACTGCTCGACCGGTCAGCTGCGGCGGTGGCCGAGCTTGAAGCGCAGAGTGCCCGCGCCGCGACGGCAATGGCCGGGATGCGGGAACTCAATGCCGTGCACAACGAGCTGATCGAACTGGTGCTCTCCGGTGGCGACTTGCCAGCGTTAGCCGAGGCCGCCAGCCGAAGACTCGGCGGGGCCGTGCGAATATGCGCGGCCAACGGGACGGTGCTCACCACGGCGGGCGTTATGCCCGAAGGAGAGGGCAGAACCGTCGTGTTGGCCACCATGGATGCCCATACTGCGCACAAGCCAGTGCTGTTGGAGAACGGCCTGTGGGCAGCGCCAATCGCCGCGGGTAGCGAAGATCTGGGTACGCTGCTGCTGCGCCCGGGCCAGCCGATCGCCCCCCGTGACGAACAGTTGCTAGGCCTGGTCGCCCAGGCGGCGGCGATCCAGATTCTGTTGCAGAACCGAACCGCCTTCGCCGAAGGCCAGGTGCGCGACGAACTTCTCGATGACCTGCTGGCCAGCCCGCCGCGCCCGCCGCAACAGTTGGAGAAGCACGCGCGGCGCCTTGGCATCGACCTCAGCAAACCGCACGTCGTGGTCATCGCCCGATCCGAGGGGGAGTCCCTGGGCAAGGCCGCCATCTGGGCCTCCTCCTATGCCCACCGCATGAGCGGGCTGAAGAGCATGCGCAACGGCTGCGCTGTCCTTCTCCTGCCGGGTACGGACGCCGGAGCAGCAGCCCGGGCGGTGGGGGAAGAACTGACACCGCTTCTGGGGCACCCGCTCACCACGGGGGCCGCAGGCCCGGTGACCGGGCCGGGGTCCGTGTTCCACGGGTATCAGGAGGCGCTGCGGTGCCTCGACGCGATGACCTCGCTCGGCGCCATCGGACGTGCTGCTTCCGCACGCGAACTGGGTTTCCTCGGGGTGCTCCTTTCGGACAACCATGACGTCGAGGGGTACATCGACTCGGCGATCGGACCGGTGCTCGACTACGACCGACTGCGGTCCACCGAGTTGACGCGCACCCTTGAGGTCTATTTCGAGGCGGGCGGCAGTCCTACCTACGCGGCCAAGAAGTTGCATGTGCACCCCAATACGGTGGCCCGGCGACTGGAGCGGATCAGTGAGCTGCTCGGTCCTGAGTGGCAGCAGCCGGAGCGGGCGCTTGAAGTGCAGCTTGCGCTCCGGCTGTCCCGGGTGCGCTCCGGCCTGTTACGACGTGGTTCAACCTTGGCCAAGGAACGCTCCGAGAATCAGGACACATAGCTCATCTCCCGCTCCGCCACCGAGGACAGCGCCGCCACCGCGTGGGCGCCGGAGGCCAGGGTGGCGTGGCGGTGCCAGCCGCTGAAGGAGCGGCCCGCGTAGTCGCGGATGCCGACCTGGTCGGCGATCTGGGTGAAGTCGCGGTCGACCCTGCGGGTCAGCTTGCTCAGCCGCAGCAGGGCGGCCGGGTGGACCGCCGTGAGGTCGGTCAGCCACAGCTCCGCGGGCATGCTGCGGCCGGTGTCCCACTCACCCAGCAGCACCAACTCGCCGCCGCGCGCGACGCGTTGCGGGCCGGTGATCCGGGTGGGACGCAGCGGCACCCGGACCCGGATGGCGGCGACCAGGCTGGTGCGCATGCCGGTGCCGGGGCCGTGGTCGGACCACATCACCGGGCGGCGCATGTCCTTGATGGCCATCATGATCTGGTGGGCGGGGATCGGCTCGGCGGCCCGCGCGGCCATGGTGGGATCGGCCGGGGTCAGCGGCTGGCTGGGGTTGACGCGGACCAGCAGCGGCGCGCCGGAGGCCCGTAGCCTGCCGACGGTGGACATGGCGTCGGCCTCCCGGGCGTCCATCACCACCGGCCGCACCGGCAGCCCCCAGCCGTGCGCCATCTCCAGGTACGCCTGGACCGCGCAGTCGCCGAGTGTCTCCGCGTCGAGGTCCTCGGGGATGGACGCCCGGCTGCGGCGGTCGGAGTCGTCGATCCACGCCTTGGACAGGTGCAGCCGCCAGTTGACCGGTGCGCTGAGTTCCTCGGTGGCGGCCCAGACGCCCACCGCCTGCTGGGCGTTGAGCACCTGGCCCAGCGCCGCGGAGTAGCGGCGGTCGACGCCCACCGAGTGCTCGCCGGCCTTCGGGGTCACCATGGGCCGCACCACCCAGGCGTGCGGTGGTGTGTCGCGCACCAGGTAGTGGGCGAGCGCGCGGCGCACCGGTGCCCAGTCCCAGGTGGAGCTGCACACGAAGTGGTGCAGGCTCTGCTCGGTGGCCTGTCCGCCGCTGAGCGCGGCGATGTTCCTTATCGACTTGCGGCCCTTGGCCTCCAGCAGGCCGCGGACGTAGTCCATGCCCTTGCGGCGCTGGTCGCTGCGCGGCAGCGAGGTGAACAGCTCGGCGCACAGCTCGTGGAGTACCGCGTCATAGGCCCTGACATAGGTGGGTTCGGACGCCTGACGGCGCAGTGCGCTCGGGAAGGAAGCGATACCACTCATCGATATCCCCCATCTCGACTCGACGGACAGCCTGATGAATGCACCTCAACGGTGCGCGTCACGGCTCCGTCCCGCCCAGGTGTGCAGAGCACACGGGTGCGGCGGGCGATGGTGGCCGGACCACCACCACGTGCCAACAGGCCGACGTCGATCTCCCGTTATGGCCGAACGGGGGTGTGCCCGGACCACCATGGGCCGGTCGGGCGGTCGGCGACGGCCGGTCGGGCGGCCGGGGGGGACCTGACACAC
This sequence comes from Streptomyces sp. PLK1-5, assembly GCA_037034305.1. Classification (GTDB taxonomy): domain Bacteria; phylum Actinomycetota; class Actinomycetes; order Streptomycetales; family Streptomycetaceae; genus Streptantibioticus_A. The sequence goes on along the minus strand of JBAGJY010000008.1, from coordinate 14,752 downwards.
CCCGCGCGTGCCTGCCGACCGGGAGGCGGGCCGCGTTCACAATCCATGACCATGCGTGCCGCTTATATCGAGCAGCTCGGGCCGCCGGAGGCCATCCGCTACGGCGAGCTGCCCACACCGCAGCCAGGACCGAACGACGTGCTCGTGGACGTCGAGGTCGCCACCGTCAACCATGTGGACACCTTCGTCCGGTCCGGTGCCTGGCGCACCCCGGTCGAGTTCCCCTTCGTCATCGGCCGGGACCTGGTCGGCACCGTCGCCGCGGCCGGTCCCGGCGCGCCCGGCTTCGCCGTCGGCGACCGGGTGTGGTGCAACAGCCTGGGCCACGGCGGACGGCAGGGCGCCGCCGCCGAGAAGGCCGTGGTCCCGGCCGACCGGCTCTACCGCCTGCCCGACGGGGTGGACCCGGGCGACGCGGTCGCCATGGCGCACCCGGCCGCCACCGCCTACCTGGCGCTGTTCACCCACGGCCGGATGCGCGCCGGGGACACCGTGGCCGTCGTCGGCGCCGCCGGGAACGTCGGCGCCGCGGTGGTGGTGATGGCCGCCGAGGCGGGCGCACGGGTCATCGCGGTGGCCGGTGCGCGCGACGCCGAGTACTGCCGTTCGCTGGGCGCCGCGCGGGTCGTCGACTACCGGGATCCGGACGTACCCAAGCGCATCCTGGAAGCCAGCCCCGGCGGAGTCGACCTGCATGTGGACACCGCCGCGCACAACGACCTGGACACCGCCGTCTCGCTGCTGGCCAAGCGTGGCCGGATCGTGCTGCTCGCGGGCATGCGGACCCGCCCCGTGCTTCCGGTCGGGCCGCTGTATCTAAAGGACTGTTCGGTGGTCGGTTTCGCCATATCCCAGGCGACCACCGCGGAGCTGGCCGAGGCCGCCACGGCCATCAACCGCCTGCTGGCGGACGGGCGGTTGCGCCCGCGTCGCAAGCGGTCGCTGCCGCTCAGCGAGGCGGCCGAGGCGCACCGCGCCGTGCAGGCGGGCGAGGCGCACGGCATCCGGCTGGTCCTGCACACGTAGCCGCCCGCGGCCTGGCAATTCTTCCGTTCGGCGGTCCCTGCGAACCCCCGCCGAAACGTCTTTCGCTGGTGCTTTCAACTCGCCAGCCTGCCCGACTCGTTGAAACCTGACGGACCCGAACCACATGCATTGCCCGTGTGGCAGGTCCTCTGGAGGATTGCGGACATGAGTAAATCCATCATCGAAATTTCGCCGCTTTTCGAACTCCGCGCCGACATCACCGTCTCGGCCACTCCCGACGAGGTCTACTCGGTGGTCAGCGACCTGACCCGCAGCGCCGAATGGAGCCCGGAATGCCGGGGCGGTGAGTGGATATCGGGGGAGCCGCGCACCGTGGGCGCGATCTTCCGCGGGGAGAACGACCGCAGCGAGGACGTGGTCGCCTGGGCGCCGCTGATCCGCGGTGTCTGGTACACCGAATCCAAGGTCGTCGCCGCCGAACCCGGCCGTACCTTCCGCTGGATGATGCTCACCCACGCCCAGGAGGACCAGGAGAGCGTCTGGGGATTCGACATCGAGCCCGCGGCGGAAGGCTCCGTACTGACCCACCACTTCCGGATGGGCAAGGCCACCGCCGGAATCCACCACATCGTGGCGGAACTGGACGAGGAACAGCGCAAGCAGTTCGTCACCGACTGGACCGCCAAGTTGGTGCAGGACCTGGACGACACGCTCAAGCGCATCAAGGACGTCATCGAAAAGCGGTGACGCCGCAGCTCCGGCGACCGCTACCTTCCGAGAGGGCGGGTACATGTTTCTGCAACGAATAGGGAACAAGGGGATACGCCTCGGCACGCTGTTCGAACGGGCGGCGTCCCGTCATCCGGCGAGCCTGGTGATCCTCGACCACGATCTGGACATAGCTCCGGAACTGGGCCGCCGGGCGACGCTGACCGAGGTCGCCGACCTGGTGGACGACTTCGCCGCCCGGCTGTGGGCCGCGAAGGTCCGTCCAGGGGAGCGGGTCGTCGTCCACAAGTCCGACAACTTCGATATCTCGCTGCTGGCCTGCTCGATCGTGCGGGTCGGGGCCGTGCCCGTGCTGCTGTCGCCGAAGCTGGACGGGGCGACCGTCGCCAAACTGCTGCGCAGGGTGGACCAGCCGTTCCTGCTCACCGACCAGGCGAAACTGGAAAACGACCTTCCGGCCGAGGTGTTCGGTCTTTCCGAGCGGGTGCTGCTCACCTCCGGCAGCTATTCGGGGGCCCTGGAACTGAAGTCCCTCGCGGGCGTCGACCGGGTTACCCCGATCACCATGCCGCCGGATTTCCCGACGTTGATCACACACACCTCGGGCACCACCGGAACTCCCAAGCTCGCGGTGCACACCGGCCATACGTTCCAGGCCCGTTACCGCCCGCAGGGCACCATTGTCGCGATGGCGGTCAAGAAGAGTGAACCGATCGCCCTGCACGTGTCGTTCGTGCACTCCCGGATGTTCACCGCGATGCCGATTTCGGTGTTGCAGGGGCATCCGCTGATCGTGCTCAGGGACGACGACCCCAAGAGCGTCGGCGAGATCTTCACCCAGGTGCCCCCGGGATTCATCGAGGCGCACCCCAACACCTTCCTGCGGTGGGAGGTGCTGGCCGACGACCCGGGTAGGCCGCTGGCCAACGTGAAGTATTTCAGCAGCACTTTCGACGCCATTCACCCGCGCACCGTGCACACCCTGCTCGGCGCCTCCGAGCGAAAGCAGCCGCTTTTCGCGCAGGCCTACGGACAGAGCGAGGTGGGCCCGATCGCCGCCCGCACCTACACCAAGAACCGCGGTGCGGACGCGGACGGCCGTTGCGTGGGGCGGCCGTTCCCCGGAATGACCGGGGTCCGGGTGGTGAGCCGGGACGGAAAGACGCCCACCAAGCAGTCCCCGGGATACATCGAGGTCTCCAGCAACGGCCGCATCGTCACCTACCTCGGCGAGCACGAGCGCTGGGAGAAGGAGGCCGACGAGGGCTGGTGGCGGATGGGCGACCTGGGCTACCGCACCAAGTGGGGCTGTCTGCACCTTCTGGACCGCGAGGTGGACGAGATCCCCGGCATCGAGAGCACGCTGGAGATCGAGGACAAACTCTTCGCGCGGGTACCGGAGTTGATCGAGGTCATCATCGTCCAGGACCCGAAGGGCACCCCGGTCCCCGTGGTGTGCACCAGGGACGACGTGCCGCTGGACCAGATCGCCTGGAAGTCCGCGGTGACCGATCTGCCGAAGATGGCCCCGCCGGTGCAGTGGCGGCTGGACGACCTGCCGCAGACCGCCACCACGAAGATCAAGCGGCTGGAACTGGCCCGCCTGGTCGAGGAGCAGAAGAACGGCCCGCAGCACAGGGCGAGTTCGGCCGTGGCCGAGCCCGCCGCCGAGAAGAAGAGCGCCTAGCCCCATGCTTCCCCTGCCCAGAAACGGAGTGCCCGCATGAGCAGCAGCCGCATTGAGGTCTGCGTCGTCGGTGCCGGACCCCGCGGGCTGTCCGTGGTGGAACGGCTGTGCGCCAACGAGCGGACGGCGCCGTCACACGCCGAGGTGGTGGTGCACGTCGTCGATCCGTCGGCGCCCGGCGCCGGGACCGTATGGCGCCCGGAGCAGTCCCGCCACCTGCTGATGAACACCGTGGCGTCGCAGATCACCGTCTTCACCGACGACAGCTCGCGCATCGACGGCCCGATCGAACCCGGCCCGACGCTGTACGAGTGGGCTAAGAGCCTGTCGGTGCTCAGCCAACTCGACAGCTACGACGAGCAGACCCTGGCCGAGGCCGAGCGGCTCGGCCCCGACAGCTACCCCACCCGCGCCTTCTACGGCCGCTATCTGCACGACAGTTTCCAGCGGGTCGTGGCGGGCGCCCCCGACCACGTCACCGTCCGTGTGCACCGCTCCCGTGCGGTGGCGCTGGCCGACACGCACGGCGTCACCGGCGGCCCGCAGGGCGTCCGGCTGGAGGACGGCACCCGGCTCAACGAGCTGGACGCCGTCATCCTGGCCCAGGGCCACGTACCGGCCCGGCTGACCCCCCGCGAGGCGCGCACCGCGAGTCTGGCCCGCATCCACTACCTGACCTACATCACCCCGGCCAACCCCGCCGACCTCGACCTCAGCGGGATCGAGCCCGGCCAGGCCGTGCTGCTGCGCGGTCTGGGGCTGAACTTCTTCGACCACATGGCGCTGTTCACCGTCGGCCGTGGGGGAACGTTCCTGCGCAAGGACGGCAGGCTGGTCTACCGCCCCTCCGGCCAGGAGCCCCGGCTGTACGCCAGCTCCCGGCGCGGCGTGCCGTACCACGCCCGTGGGGAGAACGAGAAGGGCGCCCACGGCCGGTACCACCCCAGGCTGCTGACCGCCGAGTACATCGCCGGACTGCGGCAACGCGCCGAGGACGGCGAGCCGTTGGTGTTCAGCACCGACCTGTGGCCGCTGATCTCCCGTGAGGTGGAGAGCGTCTACTACGGCACGCTGCTCGAGGTCGCGGGCCGCGACGCGGAGCGCGAGGAGTTCGTGGGGCGGTACCTGGCACTGCCCGAGGGGCCGCGGCGCGACGAACTGCTCGACGCCTACGGCATCGCGATCGCCGACCGCTGGGACTGGGAGCGGCTGTCCAAGCCGTACCTGGGGCGGGAGTTCGCCGACCGGGCGGACTTCACCTCCTGGCTGCTGGACTACCTCGCCAAGGACGTGGCCGCCGCCCGCCAGGGCAACCTCAGCGGCCCGCTCAAGGCCGCCCTGGACGTGCTGCGCGACCTGCGCAACGAGATCCGGCTGGCGGTCGACCACGGCGGCCTGGACGGCAACTCGCACCGGGACGACCTGGAGGGCTGGTACACCCCGCTCAACGCCTTCTTGTCCATCGGCCCGCCGGTCTCCCGCATCGAGGAGATGATGGCGCTGATCGAGGCCGGGATCCTGGTGATCACCGGGCCCGGCACCCAGATCCGGCTCGACACCACCACCCCGGCGTTCGTGGCCGAGTCCACCATCGTGCCGGGGCCGCCGATCCGGGCCACCGCGCTGATCGAGGCCCGGCTGCCCGAGCCCGACCTGCGCCGCACCGACGACCCGCTGCTGCTGCACCTGCTGCAGACCGACCAGGCGGCGCCGTACCGCATCACCGGCTCGCACGGCACCGTGTACGAGACCGGCGGGCTGGCGGTCACCGAGGCGCCGTACCGGATGCTGGACGCGCGCGGCCGGGCGCATCCGCGCCGGTTCGCCTACGGGGTGCCCACCGAGTCCGTGCACTGGGTGACCGCGGCCGGGATCCGGCCCGGGGTCGACTCGGTGACGCTGGGCGACTCCGACGCGATCGCCCGCGCGGTGCTGGCGCTGCCGCCGGTGGCGCACGTCCCGGCGGCGGTGCGTCCGGTGGTGAACGACATCGACCTGACCGGCGTGGTCGTATGACCAGGCCGCCGGACGCCCACGCGGACACCGGGCTGCTGTCGCCGGTACGGGCCGGGACCCCGGTCGAGGAGGCGGTCTGCGACCAGGCGTGGCTGCAGGCCATGCTGGACGCGGAGGCCGCGCTGGCCCGCGCCCAGGCCGGGCTCGGCACGCTGCCGCTCAGCGCGGCGGACGCCATCACCACGGTGGCCCGTGCCGACCGCCTCGACCTGCGGGCGCTGGCGGTCGCCGCCCGGGAGACCGCCAACCCGGTGGTCGGCCTGGTCCAGGCGCTCACCCGGATCGTGGCCGATGTCGACCTGACCGCCGCGGAGTACGTGCACCGCGGCTCCACCAGTCAGGACATCCTCGACACCGGCGCCATGCTGGTCGCCGCCCGGGCGCTGCGGATCGTCCGGGCCGACCTGGGGCGCACCGCCGCCGCGCTGGCCGGTCTCGCCGGACGGCACCGGGACACGCTGATGGCGGGCCGCACCCTGGCGATGCACGCGGTGCCCACCACGTTCGGGCTGAAGGCGGCGGGATGGCGGCAGTTGGTGCTGGACGCCGACCAACGGCTGCGGCAAGTAACGGAGTCGGGGCTTCCGGTCGCGCTGGGGGGCGCGGCCGGGACCCTGGCCGGGTACCTGGAGTACGCGGCCATCGACGGTGGCGGGCGGCCGGAACCGGGCGAGTACCTCGACCGGTTGCTGGACGCCTTCGCCGCCGAGACCGGGCTCGCCCGGCCGCCTCTGCCCTGGCACTCGCTGCGCACCCCCGTCGCCGATCTCGCCGCCGCCCTGGCGTTCACCGCGGGGGCGCTGGGGAAGATCGCGGTCGATGTGCAGTCGCTGACCAGGACCGAGGTCGGCGAGGTGACCGAGCCGACCGCGGCGGGCCGGGGCAGCTCGTCGGCGATGCCGCACAAGCGCAACCCGGTGCTGGCCACCATGATGCGCAGCGCGGCGATGCAGGTCCCGGTACTGGCGGCGGGGCTGACCCAGTGCCTGGTGTCCGAGGACGAGCGGTCGGCCGGTGCCTGGCACGCCGAGTGGCTGCTGCTGCGCGAGTGCCTGCGGCTCACCGGCGGCGCCGCGCACACCGCGGTGGAGCTGGCCGAGGGCCTGGCGGTCCGGGCCGACCGGATGCGCCGGAACCTGGATCTGACCGGCAGTCAGGTGGTCTCCGAGCGGATCGCGGCGGTCCTGGCACCCCAGTTGGGCAAGGCCGCCGCCAAGCAACTGCTCAGCTGGGCGTCCGGCGCCGCGGACAAGTCCGGCCGACCACTGCACGAGGTGCTGGCCGAGGCACCGGAACTGGAAGGCCGGATCAGCGCCCGCGAACTGGCCGAGCTGTGCGATCCGGCGGCGTACACCGGCGCCGCCGGACCGCTGGTCGACCGGGCACTGCGCGGCTAGCCGCCGCGCCGGGCGTGCGGCGATGTGCCGTCGCTCGTCCGCGGCACCACTGTGGCTGGTCGCGCAGTTCCCCGCGTCCCTTCAGGGCGCTACCGAACCGCAGCGGACTTCGCCCGCCCCGCTGGGGCGCGTACCCCAACGCACGTACCGCACAACGAGGTTTCACGGAAGGCCGAGGAGAGATGACGAACACACCGTCCGGCTCCGGGCGTTGGGTGGAGCACTGGGACCCGGAGGACGAGGACTTCTGGGAGCGCGGCGCCAAGTACGTCGCCCGCCGGAACCTGATCGTGTCGGTGCTCTGCGAGCACGTCGGCTTCTCCGTGTGGAGCCTGTGGTCGGTCCTGGTCCTGTTCATGTCCCCGCGAAACGGCCTGGGATTCACCCCCGGCGAGAAGTTCCTGCTGGTGGTGGTGCCCACGCTGGTCGGCGCCCTGCTGCGGCTGCCCTACAGCCGTGCGGTGACCCGGTTCGGCGGCCGCGACTGGACGGTGTTCGCCACCGCCGTGCTGCTGGTGCCGACCGGCTGCGCACTGTACTTCGTGCAGCGTCCGGGCACCCCGCTGTGGGTGTTCCTGCTGATCGGCGCGGCGACCGGCGCGGGCGGGGGCAACTTCGCCTCCTCGATGGCCAACATCGCCCAGTTCTTCCCCGGGCGGCGCCAGGGCTGGGCGCTGGGCGTCAACGCGGGCGGCGGGAACCTCGGCGTCGCCGTCGTCCAGCTCCTCGGCCTGCTGGTGATCGCCACCTCCGGCGCCGGGCACCCGAGGTACGTCGTCGCGGTCTACCTGCCGCTGATCGTGGCCGCGAGCGTGCTCGCCGCACTGTCGATGGACAACATCCAGGCGGTGCGCACCGCGCCCGGCGCCGGGCGTCAGGCCGCCGCCGACCCGCACACCTGGTGGATCTCGCTGCTGTACGTCGGCACCTTCGGGTCGTTCATCGGCTACGGGTTCGCCTTCGGGCTGGTGCTGCAGAACGAGTTCGGCTGCACCGCGCTGCGCGCCGCCTCCTACACCTTCCTCGGGCCGCTGCTCGGCTCGCTGTTCCGGCCGCTGGGCGGCCGGTTGGCGGACCGGCTCGGCGGCGCCCGGGTCACCTGCTGGGCCCTCCTCGGGCTGGCCGCGGGCACCGCGGCACTGCTGGCGGCCTCCCGGTCCAGGTCGTTCCCGCTGTTCGTCGCCGCGTTCACCGCGCAGTTCGTGCTGAGCGGCATCGGCAACGGCGCCACCTACAAGATGATCCCCGCGGTCTTCGCCCGGCAGGCGCGTCGGGCGATCGCCGCCGGGCGGCCCGAGGCCGGTGAACTGGCCCGGGCCAGGCGGCTGTCCGGCGCGGTGATCGGCATCGCCGGAGCGGTCGGCGCGCTTGGCGGCGTCGCCGTCAACCTCGCCTTCCGCGCCGCCTACTCGGGCCCGCACGGCAGCGGCGCACCCGCCTTCTGGGGCTTCCTGGGCTACTACGCGGTGTGCGTGGGCGTGACCTGGGCGGTGTATCTGCGGCGCCCGCTGAACGCCTTGGGCCCGGTGCCCGCCGTGGCGCCGGTCGCCTCCGCGGTGGCGGTGCCCGTGCCCGTCTCCGGTGAGGCCGGTCATGTCTGAGGCCCGCCGGGAAGTGGCCACCCACTGCCCGTACTGCGCCCTGCAGTGCGGCACCCTGCTCGCCCGGGACGGCGACGGCGCGACCGTACGGCCCGACCCCGAATTCCCCGTCAACCAGGGCGGGTTGTGCCAGAAGGGCTGGACCGCGCCCACCCTGCTGACCGTCGCCGACCGGCTGCGCACCCCGCTGGTGCGCGCCGCGGACGGGGCGCTCACCCCCGTCGACTGGGACGGCGCGCTGGACACGGTGGCCGCCGAACTGCGGCGGATCCGACGGCGGTACGGCCCGGACGCGGTCGCGGTGTTCGGCGGGGGTGGGCTGACCAACGAGAAGGCGTACCTGCTCGGCAAGTTCGCCCGGCTGGCGCTCGGCACCAGCCAGATCGACTACAACGGCCGCTTCTGCATGTCCTCGGCCGCCGCCGCCGGGACCGCCGCGTTCGGCGTCGACCGCGGACTGCCGTTCCCGGTGACCGACCTGGGCCGGGCCGATGTCGTCCTGCTCGCCGGGGCCAACCCGGCCGAGACGATGCCGCCGCTGATGCGCCACCTCGGCGACGCCGAGCTGATCGTCGTCGATCCGCGCCGCACCCCCACCGCCGGGCGCGCCGCGCTCCATCTGCAACCCGTGCCCGGCACCGATCTGGCCCTGGCGCTGGGCCTGTTGCACCTCGCCGTGGCCGAGGGCCACCGCGACCTGGACTACGTACGCGACCGCACCACCGGGTTCGACGCCGCCTGGCAGCACGCCATGACCTGGTGGCCGGAGCGCGTGGAGCGGGTCACCGGAGTACCGGTCGAGGCGCAGCGCACCGCGGTACGGATGCTCGCGGACGCGGCACGCGCCTACGTACTGACCGGACGCGGCGCCGAGCAGCACAGCAAGGGCACCGACACCGTCGCCGCGTTCATCAACCTGGCCCTGGCGCTCGGCCTGCCCGGCCGCGAGGGCAGCGGTTACGGCTGTCTGACCGGTCAGGGCAACGGCCAGGGCGGTCGCGAACTCGGCCAGAAGGCCGACCAGTTGCCCGGATACCGGCTGATCACCGATCCGGCGGCGCGCCGACACACCGCCGCGGTGTGGGGAGTCGAACCCGAGCACCTGCCGGGGCCGGGCTGCGGCGCGTACCAGATGCTCGACGCGCTCGGCACCCCCGACGGACCCCGGGCGCTGCTGGTCTTCGGCTCCAACCCGGCGGTCTCCGCGCCGCGCGCCTCGCACATCGGTCAACGGCTGGCCGACCTCGACCTGTTGATGGTGGCCGACTTCGTGCCGTCCGAGACCGCCGCCCTCGCCGACGTGGTGCTGCCGGTAACGCAGTGGGCCGAGGAGGAGGGCACCATGACCAACCTGGAAGGCCGGGTACTGCGCCGACGGCGGCTGCTGGACCCGCCGGACGGCGTACGCGGCGACCTGGACGTGCTGCACGGCCTGGCGGTACGGCTCGGTGAGCCGCCCGAGCGCTATCCCACGGCGCCGCGCGAGGTCTTCGAGGAGGTACGCCGGGCGACCAGCGGCGGTCCGGCCGACTACCGCGGCATCAGCTACGAACGCCTGGACGCCGGTGAGGTGTTGCACTGGCCGTGCCCCGAGCCGGGGCACCCCGGCACGCCCCGGCTGTTCCTGGACCGCTTCGCGCACCCGGACGGGCGGGCTCGGTTCGCCGCGGTGGACCACCGCGACTCCGCCGACGCGGTCGGCGACCGCCACCCGCTGTACGCCACCACCGGCCGGGTGCTGGCCCAGTACCAGTCCGGCGCGCAGACCCGCCGGGTCCCGGAACTGAGCGCCGCGGCACCGGAGGTGTACGTCGAGGTGCATCCGGACACCGCGGCCCGCGCCGGGCTCGCCGAGGGCGAGCTGGCCGCCGTCAGCTCGGCCCGCGGCAGCACGGTGGCCCGGGTACGGCTGGTGCCGACGATGCGGACGGACACGGTGTTCCTGCCCTTTCACTATCCCGGCACCGGCCGGGCCAACCTGATCACCGGCGACGCGCTCGACCCGCGCAGCGGAATGCCGGAGTTCAAGGTGTCGGCGGTGCGCATCGAGCCCATCGGGGACCCGGCATGAACGAGGTACTGGTCATCGGCAACGGCCCCGCCGCGCACCGCCTGGTGCACCGGCTGCGCCAGCACGGCCACCGCGGCGGCGTCACGGTGCTCGGCGCCGAGCCGCGTCCCGCCTACAACCGGGTGCTGCTGACCTCGGTGCTGGACCGCAGTCTGCCGCCGGACGCCATCGCGCTGCCCCGGCACCCCGACGGCACCCGGGTACGGCTCGGGGTGACCGCCGTCGGCGTCGACCCGGCCCGGCGGCTGGTGCTGGCCCGCGCGGGCGACGGCCCGGGCAGGCTGCTGTACCGGTACGACCGGCTGGTGCTGGCCACCGGGGCGCGGCCCAGGATCCCGGACGTGGCCGGTGTGCTGACCGCCGAGGGTCGGCTGGCACCCGGTGTGCGATGCCTGCGGACCCTGGGCGACTGCGAACGCATCGGACCCGGCCGGGTGGTGGTGCTCGGCGTCGGCGTGCTCGGTGTGGAGGCGGCGCTGGCGCTGCGGCGGGCGGGCCGCGAGGTGACGCTGGCGCACCATCGGCCGCAGCCCATGGGACGGCAACTCGGCGCCCGCGGCGGGCAGGTGCTCGCGCGACGGCTGCTGGACCTCGGGGTGGCCGTGGAGTTGGGCCACCGCGCCGTCGGCTACGCCCCCGGCGGGCTGCTGCTGGACGACGGACGGACCCTGCCCGCGGACACCCTGCTGCTGTGCACCGGCGTCATCCCGGAGACCGCACTGGCCCGTGCCGCGGGCCTCACGGTGGCGGGCGGCGTCGTCGTGGACGACCAACTGCGCACCAGCGACCCGTACATCCACGCGATCGGCGACTGCGCGGAGCACGCGGGCCAGGTGCCCGGGCTGATCGCGCCCGCCTGGCAGCAGGCCGACACCCTGGCCCGGGTGCTCACCGGCGAGCGGATCGGCTACCGCGTCGGCAAGCCCGTCACCCGGCCGCGCACCCCCGGCATCGACATCGCGGCACTGGGCGCCCCGGACGGCGGCGACGCGGAGGTGGTCACGCTCTCCGATCCGGCGCGCGGCCGGTACGCCTCGCTGGCGCTGCGCGACCAGCGCGTCACCGGCGCCGTGCTGATCGGCTTTCCGCAGGCCATCGCCTCGGTCAGCCAGCTGTACGACCGGAACCTGCCGGTCCCCGCGGACCGGCTGGCGCTGCTGCTCGGCACCGCGTCGCGGCGCGGTTCCGGGTCACTGGAACTGCCGGACGACGCGGTGGTCTGCCTGTGCAACAACGTGACGAAGGGGACGCTGTCCGACGCCTGGCGGGGCGGCGCGCGGGAGGAACGCTCCCTCGCCGCGGCGACCCGGGCCACCACCGGCTGCGGCGGCTGCGCACCGGACGTACGGCGGCTGTGCGCCGCCCTGGAACGGGAGACGGGATAGCGATGCCCCGCACACTCGTGGTCGTCGGACACGGCATGGTCGGCCACCGCCTGGTGGCGGAGCTGAGCGCCCGGGACCGGGCGGGAGAGTGGCGGATCGTGGTACTGGCCGAGGAGCGCCGCCCGGCGTACGACCGGCTGGCGCTCTCCTCGTACTTCGACGGCAGGAGCGCCGCCGAACTCACCCTGCCCGACCAGGCGGCGCAGCTGCGCCTGTCCTGCCCCGCGACAGCGATCGACCGCCACAACCGCACCGTGAGCACCGCCGACGGCGCGGTGATCACCTACGACGCGCTCGTACTGGCCACCGGCTCACGGCCGTTCGTGCCCCCCGTACCCGGGCACGACCTGCCGTGCTGTTTCACCTACCGCACCCTGGACGACCTCGACGCGATCCGCGCGGCCGCCCGGCCGGGCCGCCCCGGCGTGGTGATCGGCGGCGGCCTGCTCGGCCTGGAGGCGGCCAACGCGCTGCGGCTGCTGGGCATGCGCCCCCATGTGGTGGAGCTGGCACCCCGGCTGCTCCCGCTGCAGGTGGACGAGGCCGCGGGCGCGCTACTGGCCCGGCTGGTCGAGGGGGTGGGGGTACGGGTGCACTGCGCGGTGGCCACGGAGGCGATCTCCCCGGGCCGGGTGGCGCTGGCGGACGGCTCCGCGCTTGAGGCGGACCTGGTGGTCTTCTCGGCGGGCGTGCGCCCCCGCGACGAACTGGCCATCGCCGCCGGGCTGGAACGCGCCGAACGCGGCGGCATCCTGGTCGACGAGAGCTGCCGCACCGCCGACCCGCGCGTCTGGGCCATAGGCGAATGCGCCGCGGTCAACGGCCGCGTCTACGGCCTGGCGGCCCCGGGCTACCGCATGGCGGAGACGGTGGCCGCCCAACTCCTGGGCGGGGAGGCCCGTTTCACGGCCACGGACATGTCAACGAAGCTCAAGCTGATGGGCGTCCCGGTGGCCAGCTTCGGCGACGCCCACGCGAAGACGGAGGACGCGGTCGAGTTCACCCACGCCACCCGCGACACCTACCGAAAGCTGGTCCTGGCACCTGACGCCAGCACGCTGCTGGGCGGCATCCTCACCGGCGACACATCGGCCTACGCGCTGCTGCGCACGCTGGTGGGGCGCGAACTTCCGGCTCCGCCGGAGGAGTTGCTGGGGTTGGTCGGGTAGCTGTGGGCTGCCTGCAAATGCCTCCGCGCCAAGACGCGGCAGTCCACCACCCGGGAGTGGTCACGCTCGCCCCTGGCGGAGGCTTCGTCGGCGCGTAGCCGGTCGCATTCCGCGCACGCGTCGTCGAACGGCAGGTCCGCCCTCACCGCCGCCACGCGTTGACCTCCGCCACCTTGGCCCGCAACGCATCCGCAGCGGCGGCCGGTCGCACGTCCACCGGCCTGGCACTCCACGGCTCGCCACCACCCGCAGGCCGTAGGCTCACCCTCCCAGGATTGGCACCCAGTACTACCCCCACGCGGTTCCGCACGGTATCCAGCACCACCATGCCCACTTCCGGGGCGAATTCGGGCTGTCCCATCTCGACCTGTCTCCTTCGGCTTGGTCGCCTGCACGAGGTGATGCTGGCGACCCATTGGGGAGGTCTCGGCCCATTGCGGCGGACAGCCGGACCATCTGGGCGGTAGCGTGAAGAACGCCCAAACGTCCGCTGGGGGACCCTTGAACACAGCCCTACGATCGGCTATGGCGTCAGCCGGACTGTCACCACGCCAACTGGCCGTGCGGGTCGGAGTGTCCGGCAAGACCGTGGAAAGGTGGATGGCGGACGCCGAGCTGATTCCACACGCCAGGAACCGGGAAGACGCCTCGCAGGCGCTGGGAGTTGACGCTGAGATGCTGTGGCCGAAGGCAGTCGCGAGCAGGTTGAGCGCTGGCAGCGAGCAGGAGATCGTCCACAGCTACCCGTACCGATCGGCGTGTCCGTCGACCGTGTGGGCGGACCTCATCGCGGGAGCAACGCGCGAGCTGTTCTTCGCGGGCTACACGAACTACTTCCTCTGGACGCAGCAACCAGCTCTCGCGGCAACGCTCCGAGCCAAGGCCGCGGCCGGCTGCCGGGTACGGTTCGTGCTGGGCGACCCGGACTGTGACGTGACGCGGCAGCGTGAGGAGATCGAGGACGTCCCCCTGACGGTCTCCGCCCGGATCAGGACCACGCTTGCCGAACTCTCCAAGCTGGGGCCGGTGGAGGGCATGGAAACCCGCTTCTCCAGCGTGCAGGATGCCGCATCCCATATCGCGCTGTCTGTGTTCCGCTTCGACGACGAGGCATTGGTAACGCCACACCTCGCGCGCCAAGTCGGCCACGACTCACCGCTGTTGCGCCTGCGCCGCCGCAGCTCACCCGGCCTGTTCGAGCGCTTCTCGGACCACGCGGAGGAGATCTGGGCTCGTGCCATGCCTGCCTGAGGCGTGGTTCGGGCAGTGAGCGGGCGGCCGTCGATGAGCTGCTCGACGCCGAGCGCGAAGCTCCTGAAGAGGTGCGTTGCCGCCCAGGCAGCAAAGGGCTGGTCGACGTCGTGCGCAGCACCTACAAGCTTCCGGAGGAGCCCGATGTCTTGCCGTCGGCGGACGCGATGCTCGTCGCACCGGCGACCTTCAACACCCTCGACAAGTGGGCGGCCGGTATCAGCGACACGTTGGCTCTCGGGCTGATCAGCGTCAAGGTGCTTCTCGGAGAAGGCGGATTCGTACCTCACGCGCCCAAGCAAGGCAACATGGACGCCTACCCATGGGACGCGGGCCTCGACGCCCTCCCGCAAGGGATGGGGCTTGCCCTGGAAACTCCCGCAGCCAGCCGGAACTTGCGACCGAGGCCCAACCCCGAGCCCCGGGGCTCTGGGGGCTTGCCCCCAGAAGCACCTGGAG